>NZ_MAXF01000149.1 GCF_001704635.1 Streptomyces sparsogenes
GGCCTGCACGGCCACCATGGGCCGGCTGCGCACCGCCGTGCACAACTTCTCCTCCCTCGACCTGCCCCCCGACGAACTCCTGACCCACCTCGACGAGGTGGTGGACCACCTGGACCGGGAGGAGACCGCCGCCAACGGCGCCCGGGGCCCCGGGGTCGCCGGAGCCACCTGCCTGTACGCGGTCTACGACCCGGTCGCCCGGCGCTGCTGCCTGGCGCGGGCCGGCCACCCGCCGCCCGCCCTGGTGCGCCCGGACGGCACGGCGACCCTCCTGGACCTGCCCGCCGGGCCCCCGCTGGGCCTGGGCGGGCTGCCCTTCGAGGCCGCCGAGGTCGACCTGCCCGAAGGCAGCCGCCTGGTGCTGTACACCAACGGGCTCATCGAGGCCGGCGGCGTGGACGTCGAGACCGGCCTCGAGCGGCTGCTCGGCGCGCTGGCCCGCGCCGACCCGGACCCCGAGCGCACCTGCCGGGCGGTGATGGAGGCCCTGCCCCCCGAGCACCCCGTCGACGACATGGCGCTGCTCGTCGCCGCCGCCACCGGCCTGAGCCCCGGCCACGTCGCCTCCTGGGACCTCCCCTCGGACCCCGCGGTCGTCTCCCGCATGCGGGCCGCCGTGGCCCGCACCCTCGACGCATGGGAGCTGGACGAGGCCGCCTTCACCACCGAACTGGTGGTCAGCGAGCTGCTCGGCAACGCCATCCGCCACGCCTCCGGCCCCATCCGGCTGCGCCTGATCCGCGACCGCACCCTCATCTGCGAGGTCGCCGACGGCAGCACCACCGCCCCCCATCTGCGCCGGGCCGCCACCACCGACGAGGGCGGACGCGGGCTGTTCCTGGTGGCCCAGATGGTCCAGCGCTGGGGCACCCGCTACACCAGGAGCGGCAAGGTCATCTGGACCGAGCAGACGCTCCCGTCCGGGACGGGCGCCCCGTACGCGCCGCCCGCGCTGGCCATCAGCTGATCACGGCGGCGGTGGTGGCCAGCAGCTCCGGGAGGGTGCCGGTGAACTCGGGCATCAGCCGCATGGCCACCGTCCACGCCTCCGGGTCCTCGCCCAGATGGGTGGCGACCAGATCCACGATCTCCCGGCGGACCCCGCGCAATTGCTCCGCCTCCTCCTCCCGGGCCTCCTGGTCGCGGTGCGCCAGATAGGCCGCGGCCACCCGGGCGGGCCGCGCCTCGCGCAGAATGTCCGACAAGGTCAGATGCCCGTAGGACATGGCCAGGTTCAGCCACTCCTGGTGGCCGTACACAAACGCGGGCAGCTGGTACTGGCGCAGCAGGTCCAGCGCGGTGGGGCGGGGGCCGGTGAGCCGGTGCGGATGTTCCCGGTGCTCCAGCCGCACCTCCGCGGCCTGGCAGTCGGGGCGCAGCTCCTCCGGCAGGTCGTCCCGCTTCGCCAGCTCCACCAGCAGGGCGTCCGGCAGCGGCTCGCGGTGGTGCTCGGCCGTCAGCTCCTTCCACGGGAGGTCCGGGCCGGTCTCCTCGGCCAGCCGCTCCAGCGCCGCGGTGACCTGATCGCGCCGCCCCGCGGCGGCGGTGCGCAGATACTCCGCCTGGCTCTCGGGCGACCGCGCACGCGTCAGCCGCTCGCGCAGCTCGGCCAGGCCGTCCGCCGCCTCCAGCGCGGACCGGACGATCTTGTGGGTGGCAGCGGGCAGCGGGTGCTTCTTGCTGCGGCGCTCGGGAAATTCGGTCTCGTCGAGCAGCGCGCGCACCTCCTGTGCGCCGTGCCGCTCCCACACCCGCACCAGCAGGAGCAGCTGCCCGGCGAGCGTATGCAGCTTGATCTTGCCGAGGAGGATGCGGGCAAGGCGCGGATCGCCGGCCTCGAGGGCCGGAACGAGCCAATGGCGGCGCCCGCTGTTGCGCAGCTCGACGAACAGCTCCTCGGTGAGCGGCAGCGGCCCCTCACCGCTGTCCGGGCGGCTGCGCCGGCCGGCCAGGACCTGCCGGCGCTGCTCGGGGCTCAGCGGGGTGTGGATGTACAGCTTGGCGTTGATCTCGGGGTCGTCGTGGAGCAGCAGCTCCGCGACGGTCTGCTCCGGCAGCTCCCAGCTGGAGGCGATGCCGGCCAGCACGGAGACCCCGTGCAGCGCGACGAAGCGGTCCCGCAGGGCGGCCGAGGGCCTGTAGTGGACGAGCAGGTGCTGGACGGAGCGGCGGTCCAGGTGCTCCGCGAGCGCCAGCCGCACATCCTCGGCGGCCAGGTCGTACAGCCGCAGGAACACCGCCCGGGAGCCGTCCGGCTCGCTCACCGGGTACTCGGGCGCCAGCGGCCGGGGCCAGGTCTTGCCCCGGTGCTTGGCCGTCTGCTCGCGGGCCGCGGCGAACAGCTCCGTACCGGTCCCCGCGAAGCGGGGCAGCAGCGAGTACAGGGCGCGCCAGGGGGCGAAGTCCGCGCCCAGCCCGGCCACCAGGCCGGACAGCTCCTCACGGACCGGGGCCTCCTCGTACGGAAGCGAGCCCAGCACCGCGCGGGCGGGGCGGATCTCCCTCAGCACCCGCTCGACCGGAAAGGCCCCCTCGCGGATGCCCCGGCGCAGCAGCCTGGACAGGTCGAAGCGGGAGTAGGAGTCGCTCCAGTCCGACTCCGCGAGCAACTGCCACGGAAGCGGGGAGGTGGCGGGCAGGTGGCGGGGCGACTTCCGGTAGGCCGCCAGCACGATCTCGTCCGGGCAGTCCCGGTGGGCCGCCAGCGTGAGCAGCGCCCCGTCCGGCAGGGGCTCGCGGCGGTGCTCGGCCAGGACGAGGTCCCAGTCCACCCCGTCCAGGGGGAAGCCCTCGCGCGTCCACGTCATCTCGCGCAGCTGGCGCACCAGCTCCGTGCCGGACGGGGCCGGTGCGCCCGGCGCGGGTCCGTCCGGGGCGGCCGTCCCGTCGTCCTCCGTCACCGAGGCGCTCTCCAGCACGGCCGCCGGGTCCGGCGCGGCCGCCGCCCGGCGCACCAGCTCCGCCACCGCCGGGCGCAGCGTGTACAGCCCGGCCAGGCCGGCCAGCTCGGCCACGCCCCCGTGGGTGAGCACGGCCCGGCAGGCCGCCAGCTGCTCGCTCGCGTCCACCTTGTGGCCGACGGTCTCCAGGGCGTGGCGCACGACCGCGGGGAAGGGCGCGCGCAGGGCCGGCAGCAGCTCCTCGACGCCGCTGGTGTTCAGCAGGAACTCCACCAGGCCGTCCGGCTCGTGCCAGTCGGGGTCGTCCAGATTCCGCTTCGCCCCCTCCAGCACCGCGGCCCGCAGCTCCTGGCGGTCGCCGTACCCCCGGTAGAGCCGTGGGCCCAGGGCCGTGTAGCCCAGCGCGGCGAGGCGCAGCAGCGCGGGCAGGCGCTCGGCGGTCGGCGGGCATCCGGCCAGGGCCCAGATCAGCTCGGCGTCGCCGGTGGCGAACGCCGTGTCCACCAGATAGTCGGGCAGGGGCTCCCGCCCGGCCATCAGCGCCATGGCCTCCTCGCGCAGCCGGGCCATCAGGCCCGGGGCGAGGGCGGGGCCGGCCAGCCGGAAGGTGGCCGAGAGCAGGGATTCGTCGAAGGGCGCCACGGCGCGTGTTCTCCGATCGTAGAGACGAGCACAAGAGCGAAAGGGCGAAAGAGCGAAAGGGCGAAGAATTCAGGGAGGAGCGGCCGAGAGGACGGCTCAGGGCGGGGCAGAGGCGGCTCAGGGGTTGGCGGGCAGCTCGGCCATCCTGGACAGCGCGCCGATCCAGAACCGCTGCCGCTCCGGGGTCTGCCCCACCAGATGGGCGGCGCGCAGCTTCGGCGGCATACGGCGCAGCAGCCGCGCGACCACCTCGGCGTGGCGCTCCAGCTGGGAGACCTCCGCGTTGGCGAACACCTGGTGCACCAGGTCGGTGTCGTTGGTGCCCTCATCGGAGCTCTCGGAGGCCGCGGCCAGCCTGGCCTCCCACTCGGCCACGTCGCGCGCCAGCTCCCGCAGCCCGAGCACCTTCCGCCCGGAACTCTCCGACAGCCGCGCCTCGAGCTGGGACAGCGGCACCGGGGCGTACTCGCCGTCACCGAGGTAGATCAGCCCGGTCTCCAGCGGCTGCCCGGCCAGATGCAGCTTGATCAGCCGCTCCAGGGTCCGCTTGGTGATCCACTCCCGGCCCTCGTCGTCGATGTCGCTCTTCCACCACTCCAGCACCGTCTCGGCCACCTCGCCGTAGGTGTCGATCAGCCACTGGTTGGCCGGGATGTCCTCCGGACCCACCTCGTAGCCGACCGTGAAGCGGCTGGCCTGGGCCACGTTGTTGCTGCTGACCAGCAGCTTGCGGCCGAGGTGGTACGGCGGGTTCTGCAGCGCTATCTGGGCGGTCAGCCCCGGAAGCGGCCGGCCTGCCAGCGACCACTCCTGGGTGATCTCCATCAGCTTGGCGAACGTGGCCTTGTCCTTGGGCCGGTTGTACTCGTCCCAGACGATCACCTTGGGCTCGGGCCCCGTCAGCGAGCGGCTGAGCAGCGTGTCCAGGGTGCCATCGGGGGTGGGCACCGGCACGCACAGGTCCTCCACGTTGGTCACCGGCAGGGAGAAGTACACCGGGTCGGCGCCCGTCTCCTCCCGCACCACCGCCTTGGTGACCTCCGTCTTCCCGCAGCCGGGCGGGCCCTGGAGCAGCACGGCCCAGTTCTCCCGGACCGCGGTGCGCACGATGGTGCGCACCGGGTCCGCGATGGTCGCCGGGTTCGGGCAGCCGACGGCGGCCGCGATGCCGTCCAGGATCTCGGCCGTGCGGTCCGGGCCCGGCTTGCCGTCCGACTTCACATCCCGCAGCCGCAGCCGCTGCCCGCCGACCAGCGGCAGCCCCCAGACCAGCGGGAAACCGGCCCGGCCGCAGTCCAGCACATGCTGGAGGGTGCGCGGGGACAGCAGCGAACGCAGCCGCGGGGACAGCCCGGCCCACAGCCGGAACACCTCGGCCAGGTCCCAGCCCTCGAAGCGCTCGGCCAGATGGCGCCGCCAGGCGGTGTCGTTGGCGGTCACCCGCAGGGTGACCATGCGGTCCAGCACCGCCAGATCGCTGCGCCGGGCGCCGGTCTCGGCCAGGGACTCGTTGTCCGCGAGGAAGACGCCGACACAGCCGAGCGCGCGCAGATCGTGCTCGCCGAGCGTCCAGTTGCAGGCGATCTGCATCAGCTGGGACTGGATGGTCTCGCCGGCCTGCAGCGAGTCGTCGATCAGCAGCACGAAGGGCCTGCCGGGGCTGAGCTGGCGCATGATCAGCTGGGTGAGGACCAGCTCCCCGCTGCGCTCGTCCCGCACCGGGGCGTTGACCAGCAGGTCGTCCGGGGTCAGATTCGCCGCCGGGACCAGGATCACCTCGGTGCCGGGGTGCGCCTCGGGGATGTAGGAGAGGAACGTCGAGGTCTTGCCGATGCCGTGCTCCCCGAAGACCTGCCCGGTCTGGCCCATGGCGATCATCGCGCTGATGAACCGCTCCAGGCGGGTGCCGGTGTCCTGCCCGGGCCGCTCGGAGGTCTTCCGCGGCTGCCGCGCCTTCCGCGTCCTTCGCTCCGCCCGCCCGGCGGGCGCGTCCCCCGCGGTCGGTGCCATCGTCTCCACGCTGCTCACAGTGGCCTGTTCCCTCGTTCCGTGTCTGTCGGTCGTGCGAAGCGGTCGGGCGCGGCCGCTGCCGGGCCGTCGGGCCGTCGGTCGCGTCAGCTGTCGCCCGTAATCACCCGGTGGCAGGCCATCGGCGGGTCGTGCCGCTCGGGCCAGTCGTCGCCGCCCTCCGTGATCAGCCAGATCCACCGGTCGGGCTGGGCGGGGGCGACCTTGGGCGCGTAACCGTCGGTGACCATGATCACCGCGTCGGGGCGCTCCTCGAACCGCCGCCCGTTCACCGCGAGTCGGCCCTCGACATAGTCGACGACCTGCTGGAAGTTCGTCCCGCCACCGCCGAGGACCCGCTCTCCGGGGACGAAGGGCATCACGGAGCCGTCGAAGCTCAGCCAGTGGCTCTCCACCCCGTCGGTGCGGCCGACCAGCGAGGTGATCCAGTCGACCACGGACTGCGGCATCGACGCGGAGGTGTCCAGCGCGACCACCACCACCTTGGTGCGCTCCGCGCCCCGCCGGGACAGCATGGGGTCGTGGCCCAGCGCCAGCAGCACCGCCCCGTGCTTCTTCGGATAGACCAGCCGCTCGCCCTCGCGCAGCTTCGAGGCCAGCACATCGGACAGCCAGCGTCGCCACCACTCCACCCGCCTGGTCCGCGGGGTCTGCCCGCGCAGCGCGGCCAGGCCCATCCGGCCCCACATGCGCTCCACCCGCTTACCGCTCCCGGCGCTGCGGTCCGCCAGGGCCAGCATCTCGTCCCGGGCGATGCCCTCCCCGCGCAGCGCCGCCCGCATCGCCTCGGCCAGCGTCGCCTCCACCACCGAGGAGACCGTCTCCTGGTCCATCGGCAGCTCCGGCGCCGCCCCGTCGCCCTGCCCGGCCCCGGCCATCCGCATATGGACGCACACCGCGGGCGCCACGGGGGGCCGGCGCATCCGCTTCAGCTCCCCGTACACCCCCAGGTCGGTGTCCACGAAGTCCTTGTACGACAGCGGCGTCAGCCCCTGCTCGGTCAGGTCGGCCACATACCGCCGGTGCACCTCGCGCGGGTCGATGCCCACCGGCTCGCGCCGGGTGCCGCCGAGCCCGTCCGGCACCTCCTGGGCGGGCAGCTCCGTACGCCCCAGCCGGACCATCACCACATGATTGATCGCCACCTCGGCGGCCAGCTCGAAGACCGGGTCGGCGCGCAGCTCCTCCTCCACGTACAGATGGCGGTGGATCAGATGGCGGGCCTCGTGGAACAGCACGAAGCGCACCCCGCTCGGCCCGATCCGGACGAAAAACTCCGGGTTGTACAACAGCAGGCAACTGCCGTCGCCCACGGCCACCACCGCCGCCGTGTCCACCGCCGCGGTGGCGATCTGGTGGTGGCACTTGGCGTACAGCCACGAACTCACCACGCTGTCCTTGACCCCGAAGTCCAGCAGCGCCGCCTCCTTGAGCCGACGGCCCTCCTCGGCCACCTCAGGATCGGCCACCTGACACTCCAGCAGCGCCCGGCGGTCCCCCAGGTCGAGCACCCGCCGCGCCGCGGCATGCCGGACCTCCCCCGTCACCCGTGCCACCGTCTCCCCCTCGTCGCGCATGCCGCATTCCGGTGCGCCGTCCCCGGCCCGCCACCAAGAACGTTATCCACCGGGTCCGACAGCGCGGCCCCGGGGCCGATCAGCGGGGCACCCGGGAACGCTCAGACCACGAGCGGGCGGTCCGCGGGGGTGACGGGCGCCGGGAGGGCGGTGGAGCCCGCGAGATGGCGGTCCACGGCCGCCGCGGCGGAGCGGCCCTCGGCGATCGCCCACACGACCAGCGACTGTCCGCGGCCCGCGTCGCCCGCCACGAACACCCCCTCGCGGCCGGTGGCGAACCCCTCGTCGCGGGCCAGGGCGCCCCGGGCGTCGACCTCCAGGCCGAGCTGGTCGACCAGGCCGGTGTCCCGCTCCGGGCCCGAGAAGCCCAGCGCGAGCAGGACCAGATCGGCCCGCAGCACCCGCTCCGAGCCCGGCTCCGGCCGCCCGTCCGCGTCCACCCCGACCAGGCGCAGCGCCCGGACCGCCCCCGGCGGGCCCTCCGCGCCCGGGCCCGGCCCCTCGAAGCGGAGCGTGGCGGCCGAGAAGAGCCGCGCGTCCACCTCGGCGGCCGGGGACACGCCCAGCTCCCGGGCCTCCTCGTGGGCGGCGGACATCCGGTAGACCTTGGCGTGGACCGGCCAGGGCTGGTCGCCCGGCCGCTCGGTCCCCGGCCGGGCGTGGATGTCCAGCTGGGTGACCGAGGCCGCCCCCTGGCGCAGCACGGTGCCCAGGCAGTCCGCGCCGGTGTCCCCGCCGCCGACGATCACCACATGCCTGCCCTCCGCGGTGATCGGCGGCCGGTCGAAGTCGCCTTCCCGGACCCGGTTGGCCAGCGGCAGATACTCCATCGCCTGGTGGATCCCGGCCAACTCCCGCCCCGGCACCGCGAGCTCCCGCCAGGCCGTCGCCCCCACCGCCACGACCAGCGCGTCGTAACGGGTCCGCAGCTCGGCGGCGTCCACGTCGGTGCCCACGCCCACGCCGGTACGGAACCTGGTGCCCTCCGCGCGCATCTGCGCGAGCCGGCGGTCGAGGTGGCGCTTCTCCATCTTGAACTCGGGGATGCCGTAGCGCAGCAGACCACCCGGCCGGTCGGCCCGCTCGTACACCGCCACCGTGTGGCCGGCGCGGGTCAGCTGCTGGGCCGCGGCCAGGCCCGCCGGCCCGGAACCGATGACCGCGACGGTCCTGCCGGACAGCCGCTCCGGCGGCTTCGGGGTCACCCAGCCGCTCTCCCACGCCCGGTCCGCGATGGCCCGCTCCACGTTCTCGATGGTCACCGCGGGCTGGTTGATGGCCAGCACACACGCGCTCTCACACGGCGCCGGGCACAGCCGGCCGGTGAACTCGGGGAAGTTGTCGGTCGCGTGCAGCCGCTCGCTCGCCCGCCGCCAGTCGCCGCGCGCGACCAGGTCGTTCCACTCGGGGACGAGGTTGCCCAGCGGGCAGCCCCGGTGGCAGAACGGAATGCCGCAGTCCATGCAGCGCCCGGCCTGGGCGCCCACGATCGGCAGCAGGCCGCCGGGCTCCTCGACCTCCCGCCAGTCCCGCACCCGCTCGGCCACCGGGCGGCGCGGCGGAAGCCGTCGAGGAGTGTTGAGAAAGCCCTTGGGGTCGGCCATGGCGGCATCCCTCATCCACACGTCCGGACTGGCCGCGTGGTGGCGGCGCACCGCGGCCCACCACGCCTTCCCCCAACTGTACGTCCGTGCGCCAGGGTCCCCGGGGCCGCCACCTGCGGCCCCAGCGCGGTCGGCGGACGAACGATCGCCGCCCGGAGGCGTTCCCGGCAGGCTGGAAGGACCCCTGGGGAGGCACGGGAGCGGGGAGCGGGTGAGACGAGGGGGAGGGAGAAGGGAGTAAGACCATGGCCTGTGGATCGACCCCGCTGTGGGCCGGGGAGGCCAGCTGGTTCTGCTGCGGCAACTCCTGGGGCCCGTGCGCGAGCGCGGGCGGCGGCGCCTGCGGCACCTGCCGGTCCGGCGAGCCGCAGGCCGCCTGGCCCAACGCCTCCCAGGCGTGCTGGGAGATCACCCGGCCGGACCTGTGCGGGGAGGACATACCGCGGCGCGGCTGCGGCAGCGTCCTGACCGTCCGCCACCAGTGCTCGGGGGCGTCGGTGTGCGTGACGGTCACCGACTGCGGGCCGCGCACCAGGAGCTTCTGCGGGGAGGCGACCTGCTGTGACGGGGTCTGCCGGAGCAACCGCGTCATCGACCTCACGCCCGCGGCGTTCGCCGCCCTCGGCAGCCTCAGCTCCGGCACCCTGCCGGTGCTGGTCCACGAATGAGGAGGGCCCGGCCATGACCCCGTCCCGAACGGACGCCGACGACCTCGGCAGACGCCGGTTCCTGACCACCGTCGCCCTGGGCGGCGCCACCATCGTCGGCGCCACCTCCCTGGGGGCCGTCGACGCCGACGCCGCCTTCGCCGCGCCCCTGGTGCCGCTGGACCCGGCCGTGCCGCGCGGCGCCTTCGTCGAGGGGAGGATCCTGCGGACCGACGGCGGGGTGCTGGACGTCGCCGGGTCCCACGGCGAGCGGGCGCGGGTGCGGCTGACGGGCGCCACCAGCGTGTGGAAGGCGGGGGTCGCCACCGCCGCGGAGATCGAGGCGGGCGACGGGCTCTACGCGCGCGGCGTCCCCATGCCCGACGGCACCGTGGCCGCCGACGCGGTGTGGGTGAACATCGTGAACCTCTACGCCACCGTGCGCGGGATCGACAAGGACCGGCTCCACCTGGCGCACGGGACCCACCGGATCGTCGGCCGTCTGCTGCCGGCCACCACCAGCGCCTCGTACCCGGGCACCGCCCCCACCTCCGACCTGTCCCGGCTGCGCGTGGGCGACGCGGCCCAGGTCCTCGGCGCCTGGCGGCCCGCCGACGGGGCCGTGGACATCGTCCGGGTCTCGGTCGGCCCCCCGCCTCGGGGTCTACGGTGACCGGCCCGGCGGCCGGGGCCGCGGCGCTGGCCGGGGTGGCCCCGCCGCTGACCGCCGGGCTGCTCGGCTGGACCGGCGCCGCCAAGCTGCTGCCCCGCCGCGCGACCCGACCGGCGCCGCCCGCCGCGCTGGCCCGGCTGGTGCGCGGCGCCGGCCGGGCCGCGGCCGCCCTGCGGCTCCTCGGCGCCTGCGAACTGCTGCTCGCCGCCGGGCTGCTGGCGCTGCCCCGGTCCGCCGCCCCCGGGGTGGCGGCCGCCGTCCTCGGCGTGGCGTTCACCGGCTATCTGGCGTACGCCCGCCGGGCCGCGCCGGGCTCCTCTTGTGGCTGTACGGGCGGCGGCGCGGGCCCCGTCACCTGGCGCGTCTTCGCCCGCGCCGCCGCCCTGGCGGCGGGCGGTGCCGCGGCGGCCCTGGCGGCCACGGCGGGGGAGCCCTGGTGGGCCGCGGTGGCGCGGCGGCCGGCCGCCGCGCTGGGCGTGGCCGGGGCCGCCGTGGCGGGGCTCGTGGCGCTCTCCGCCGATGCCGACGCGGTGCGGTGGTGGCTCGCCCGGCGGCGCGGACTCCGGCGGGGCGGCGCCGGGCTCCCGCCCGCCGGGCTCAGGGACGCGGCCGGGGTTCCGGTGGCCGCCACGGTGCAACTGCTGGAGCGTTCGCTGGCCTGGCGGGCGGCCGCCCCGGTGGTGCGGTCCGCGCTGCTGGACCACTGGGACGACGGCGGCTGGCGCGTGCTGCAGTTCTCCGGGGTGCACGGCGGCGGGGGCGCGGCCGCCAGGCCGGTGTTCGTGGTCTTCGCCCTGGACGCCATGGCCTGCGTGGACACCGTGACCGAGCCGGCGGTCCTCGTCGGGGTCGTCGACGCGGACACCGGAGAGCCGCTGCCGTTCCCACTGCCGGCCGCCCCGGGACCGGCCCCGCCGCCTCCGGCACCCGGCGCCACCCCGGGGCCCGGCGCCACCCCGGCGCCCGCCAGCACCCCGGCACCCGGCCGACCGCCGGGTCCGGGACCGGCCGTCAGCCCCCGGTCGACGCGGCGAGCAGCGCCGTGTCGTCGGCCACGTGCCCCGGCGCGCCGAGCAGCCCCAGGGAGCGGTCGATGATCCGCTGCGGGTCGCTCCGCGCCGCCGCCGACAGCCCCGCGCAGTCCGCCCGCAGGGACGCCAGCCCCTCGTCGAGGGAGACGCCGCTGTGCTCCACCAGGCCGTCGGTGAACAGCAGCAGCCCGGCGCCGCCCGGCAGCCGCGCCTCGTGGTCCTCGGCCGGGCCCGGCGCGAGCCCCAGCGGAACGCCCGGCCGGGTCTCCAGGAAGCGGGTGGCCTCCCCCGCCACCAGCAGCGGCGGAAGGTGTCCGGCCGAGGCGTACCGCAGCCGGTGGGTGCGCGGCTCGTACACCGCGTACAGGCAGGTCGCGAAGTGCTCGACGTCCAGCGACCGCAGATACGCGTCCAGCTTGGCCAGGAGGCGGCCCGGGGAGGCACGGTCGAGCGCGAAGCCGCGCAGGGCGGGCCGCAGCCGGCCCATCACGGCCGCCGCGTTGACGTCATGGCCCATGACGTCGCCGATCGCCAGCCCCATGGCGCCGTCGGGCAGCACGATCACGTCGTACCAGTCGCCGCCGACCTCCGCCCCGAGGGTGCTGGCCCGGTAGTACGACGCGGTGCGCAACCCGGCCACCTGCGGCAGGTGCTGGGGGAGCAGCGCCCGCTGCAGGGTCAGGGCCAGCCGGCGCTCGTTGCGGAAGCGCGCGGCGTTGTCATAGGCGAGGGCCAGCCTCCCCGCGATCGCGTCGAGGTACTGACGCTCGTCCTCGCGGTACCCCGGCCCGCGCCTGGCGACGGCCAGCGCCCCCAGCGTCCGCCCGTGGGAGACCAGCGGCACCGCCAGGACGGTGGGGGGCGGGGCCGTCCCGTCGCCGCCCGTGCCCAGGCTCCGGCTCAGCGCGCGCTCGAGGTCCTCCGGGGCGGCCGTCCGCTCGCCCGCCGCGAACACCGGCCGCTCCGCCCGCGGATCGGTGACCCGGACCCGGATCTCGTCGGCGAACTCCGGGATCAGCACCCCCTTCGTGGCCCCCAGCACCTGAGGCGGGTCCAGGCTGTCGGAGAGCACCATGCTCGCCTGGGCCAGCGAGGTCAGCATGGCGGCGTGGCGGCGGCTCTCGGTGAGCACCTCCTCGCGCAGCCGGGACAGCTCCAGGTTGGCGCGCACCCGGGCGAGCAGCTGGCGGGCGGAGAACGGCTTGGCGAGGTAGTCGTCCGCCCCCGCCCGCAGCCCCTGCACCGTCGCCTCCTCCCCGGCCCTGGCGGTCAGCATGATGATCGGCAGCCGGATGGTCCGCGGATCCGAGCGCAGGGCCCGTACGAGGGCGAATCCGTCCAGCCGGGGCATCATCACATCGGTCAGCACCAGGTCGACCGGGTGCGACACGGCGGTCTCCAGCGCCGTCCGGCCGTCCCCGACCAGCAGCACGTCGTGCTCCGGGACGAGCAGCTCCTTCAGATAGCCGCGCACATCGGGGTTGTCGTCCGCGACCAGCAGCAGCGGGCGGCGGGCCGTCTCGCCGTCCCGCGCGGCCGTCGAGGGCCGGTCGCCGGCCACGGAGGCGGGGGCCGGGGCGGCGCCGGTGTCCGTGGCCGGATCCCCCTCGGCCACCGGTCCGCTCCGCAGCCGGCGCAGCGCCTCCCCGGCACAGGAGGCGGTGCGCTCGCGATGGACGGCCTCGGGCAGGCGGCGCCCGGTGGCCACCTCGTCCGCCGCCAGGTGGGCGGCGCCGAACGGCACCTCCACGGTGAACGTGCTGCCCTCGCCCGGCCTGCTGCGCACCGACACCGTGCCCCCGTGCAGCTCGACCAGGTCCTTCACCAGCGCGAGGCCGATGCCGCTGCCCTCGTGGGACCGCGAGAGCGCCCCGCGCACCCGGTGGAAGCGGTCGAACAGATACGGCAGCTCCTCGGGGGGCACTCCGGTGCCGGTGTCCGCCACGGTCAGCCGGGCCCGGTCGCCGACGGGGGCCACACGCACCGTGACCCCGCCGGCGAAGGTGAACTTCAGGGCGTTGCTGAGCAGATTGAAGACGATCTTCTCCCACATCTCCCGGTCCACGTGCACCGGCTCCGGCAGCGGAGGGCAGTCCACCCGCAGGCTCAGCCCCGCCAGGTCGAAGGCGGAGCGGAACACCCCCGCCAGCTCCGTCGTGAGCCGGGCCAGGTCCACCGGCTCGAAGCTGCCCTTCAGCCGCCCGGCCTCCGCCCTGGAGACATCGAGGAGCGTGTTGACCAGCTTCAACAGGCGCAGCGCGCTGCGCTCCGCGAGCTCGAGCTGCCGGCGCCGCCCGGGTCTGTCCTCCTCCGCGAGGGCCTGCTGCACCGGGCCGAGCAGCAGGGTCAGGGGGGTGCGGAACTCATGGCTGACGTTGGAGAAGAACGCCGTCTTGGCACGGTCCAGCTCGGCCAGCGCCTCCGCCCGCAGGCGGTGCTCCTGCTGGGTGCACGCCGCGGCCAGGGCCGCGCTGACGCCGGAGGAGAGCACATCGAAGAAGTCCCGGTAGGGCCCGTTGAGGGGCAGCCGGGGATTGACGCCCATGACGAGCACGCCCGCCACCTCGCCCGAGCGGATCAGCGGATGGGCCAGCGCGTCCTGTTCCGGCCGCCCGAGCGCCGAGCCCGGGAGCCGGGCCGGGGCGGCGTCCCCGACCACCGCGGCCAGGCGCGCGGCGAGCCCCTCCGGCTCGGCGGCCCGGTCGAGCCGCAGCTCCGCGGGCGGCCCGGTGGCGTCCCCCGGGAGGGACGTGGCGGCCGCCAGCCGGAGCGTGCCGGGCTCGGATGCCAGGTAGACGGCGGTGAACGGCACGTCCTCGCGGTGGGCGTCCAGCACCTCCGCGACCGTCCGGGCGACGTCCTCGGGGGTGAGCAGCCCGGCCGTCCGGGAGCCGAGGGCGGCCAGCAGCCGCAGCCGCCGCTCGCCGAGCACCCGGGCCGTGGTCTCGGTGACGACGCCCAGCAGGCCGCCCACCGTGCCGTCGGGCAGCGGCACCGGCTGGAAGGACACGTCGTAGTAGGACTGCTCGGGAAAGCCGCGCCGGGTGTACACGAAACCTATGTCGTTGACCAGGATCGGCTTCCGGCTGTCCACCACGGAGCGCAGCAGCGGGCCGGCGCTCTCCTCCCAGGTCTCCGGGAAGACCTGGGCGCACGGGGCGCCCAGGGCGCCCGGGTGCTTGCTGCCCAGGAGGGAGGCGTAGCCCTCGTTGTACAGCATCCGGAATTCGGGGCCCCAGAACAGCACCATCGGCTGCTCGGAGAAGAGGACGATACGGAGCGCCTCGGTCAGCCGCACAGGCCAGGTGTCCGTCCGCCCCAGAGGGGTCGCCGCCCAGTCGATGTCGCGCATCGAACGGCCCGGCGAACCGCTCTCGGCGAACAGCTCCGCCACCTCTGAGTGCTGCCTCGCGGGCCCGTTCATGGAGTCGGCTCTCCTCAGTCACAGTGTGGCACAGAAAGCGACTTAAGCGGCAAATGATACGATGTCCCGCGCGAAACCCGGCAGCGGCCGAGCGGAGGTTCGAGATGGGGAACAGGGACTGAGTGTCCGGGCCCACGCCGCAGGGCGGCGAATCGCCGCCGGAGCGCCACGCGTCACTCCCCGAGCGGTGCCGCGAGGCGTTCCACGGGTCCCCGATCGGGCGGGGGTGGCGGCGCGGCAGCGAGTTCGAACTGTCGCACCGGGCCATGGGGTTCGCCGCGCTCGGGTTCCTCACCCTCGTACCGCTGCTGATCGTCGTCGCCGCGGCCGACCCGGTCAACCGGCACGGCTTCGCCCAGTGGCTGGCCGAGGGCCTCGGGGTGTCCAGGGGCTCGCGCGACGAGGTGCTGCGGCTGTTCGCCCCGCCGCGGCAGGCGTTGGAGACCACGACCGCGTTCGGTCTGGCCACGCTGTGCGTCTTCGGCCTCCGGTTCGGCGCGGCGGTGCAGATCGGCTACGAGAAGGTGTGGGAGCTCTCGCCGGGCCGCTGGCACACCGTCTGGCGGCATCTGGTGTGGCTCGCGGTGCTCATCGGCTACCTGATGCTGTCCTCGCACCTGTGGCCGGGGTGGCGGCTGTGGGTCGGGATCGTGGGCACGGTGCTGTTCTTCTGGTGGTCCCAGCATGTGCTGCTCGGCGGGCGGATCGGCTGGGGCGCCCTGCTGCCCGGGGCGCTGGCCACCGGGGTGGGCCTGGTGGGCCTGCGGTGGTTCTCCCGGCTGGTCTTCTCCCCGCTGATCGCCTCCAGCGCCGTCTCGTACGGCCCGGTGGGCACGGTCCTGGTCGTCCAGTCCTGGCTGGTCGGCGTCGGGTTCGTGGTCTTCGGCGGGGCGCTCCTCGGCAGGCTGCTGCACGAGGAGTGGGTGGTGCTGGCGCAGCGGCGCCGGCGCGGGAAGAGCTGACGCCGACCCGCCCGGCGGCCCTCGCCAGACGGGTCGGACCGGCGGCGACATCCAGCCCCGCCACCCGGTGGCGGGGCCCAGCAGCGCCACCCCGCGGTGGGGCTCAGAAGCGATACGGGGTCAGATAGCCCGGCATCAGGATCCGCGTCCCGGGCGCGGTCGCCCGCACCCGGTCCAGGAAGCCGTTCAGGTCGATCGTGGGGTCCTGCCGGGGGCCGTCCGCCAGCGGCTCCTCGAAGACGTCCCAGTGCACCGGGACGACCGTGCCGGGGTGGCCGAGGGCCGTCAGCAGCCGGGGCACATAGCGGTGTGTCGAGGTGCTGCTCGGCACCGCGACCATCGCCACATCGGGCCGCAGGCCCGCCGCGTCCCGCTCGCTGAAGTCGCTCGCCCCCATCAGGAACGCCGAGGGGCCGTCGCCGACCGTCACCTGGAACGCCAGCGTGTCCCCCTCCGGCAGGTCGGCGATGGTCTCGGGCTTCGCGGCGGGCGGGGCGTTCAGCGTGCCCGGGGCGAAGTAGCCGTGGGCCTTGTTGCGGCTGTGGCGGCTGGCGACCACCTCCACCACGAAGCCGTGGAAGTCCAGCACCTCCCCGCCCTTGACCACGATGATCCGGCTCGCGTCCACCCCGAAGGCGCGCAGCAGGTGGTACGTGGTCTCGGTGCCCACGATCCGCGCGTCGGTGGAGCGGGCGATGAACGGCACGTCGTTGATGTGGTCCCAGTGGCTGTGGCTGACCAGGACCAGCTCCGGGCGGCCGATGTGCTCGGCGACCAGGCCCTCGTTGATCTCGAGTTCGGTGTCCTCGTCGAAGGAGCCGGTGAACAGGCCGGTCTCGAAGCGGGTCAGAAAGGGGTCGGACAGCACGGTCCGCCCGTCGAAGTCGATCCGCCACCCGGCGGTCCCCAGCCAGCGGAACTCCGCCTCCGAGACCTTTCTGGTCCGGCGCGGTGCCCCGGCGGCCCGCGCGGCCGTGGACAGCACCGGGACGGCCGCCCCCGCGGCGGCCCCCCGGAACAGCAGACGGCGGTTGAAGCGTGGTGTCCTCTCGTCGCTCATGGCCACAGCACAGCAGGCGCCGATCGCCCACGTCCAAGATCGAATCTTCCGCCATCGATATGCGAGCGGATATCACCCCAGGTCAGCGCCACTGAGATGATCCACCGCGAGCCGGGCCGCCCGGCCGATCGCCGCGTCCACGGCCGGGTTCGCGGTGCCCGGGTCGCGGGTCTCGGCGAAGACCGCGACCGCGTAGCACCCGCCGTCCGGGCGGTGCACCACGCCCGCCTCGATGTGCAGCCCCGGCAGCGTGCCCGTCTTCGCGGCCACCCCCACGTCGCCGGGGAACCCGGAGGCCAGCCGGTGGCGGAAGACCTGTCGGGCCATCAGCTCGCGCACCAGCGCGCACGCCCGGGGCGGCCCCGCCTCGTCCCGCCAGATCAGCGCCAGCAGCCGGGTGACGTCGCGGGCCGTGCTGCGGGTGGTCCGCCGCGGGTCGAGCACCCGCAGCCGCCGCAGCCGCTCCGCGTCCAGGGTGGGGAAGACGGCCGCGAACTCGGCCTCGTCGCGGGCGCCCACGTCCTCCAGCATCGACTCCAGCAGCTCGCGCGGGCCACCCACGACCACCGTGCGGTCCAGGCCGAGTTCGGCGGCCAGCAGCCGCACGGTGTCCAGGCCCACCCGGCGCATCAGCACGTCGGCCGCCGTGTTGTCGCTCACCGACAGGGCGAAGAACGCCAGGTCGCGCAGGGACATCTCGACATCGTCGGCACATCCGGCGGTGCCCCACCCGCCGAGGCGGTCGGCCGCCGTCAGCAGCACCCGCTCCCGCGGGTCGAGTTGTCCGGCCGCCGACTGCCGCGCGAACTCCAGCACCAGCAGGATCTTGAACAGGGACGCGATCACCACCGGCTCGTCGGCGCCCACGCCGACCTCCCGCCCACCGCCCACGGGAATCGCGTGCAGCCATCCCCGGGCCCCCGCTCCCTCGAAGACCCCCGCCACCTTCTCCTCGATCGAGGCCAATGCCACGGTCCCTCCCGCACGTCGCGTATGGTCGGCCGGTGGATCTCATACGCCACCTGCGGCTGTTCATTGTCGTCGCCGAGGAGCTGCACTTCAGCCGCGCCGCCGAGGCGCTCGGCATGGCGCAGCCCCCGCTGAGCCAGGCCGTCCGCAGGCTCGAGAGCGAGATGGGGGTGGAGCTGTTCGACCGGTCCCGCCGCCAGGTGGAGCTGACCGCCGCCGGAGCGCTGCTGCTCCAGGAGGCGCGTGAGCTGCTGGCCCGCGAGGAGCGGCTGCGTACGGTGATGCACCGGGCCCGCACCGGGGCGCTGGCCACCCTGCGGGCCGGAGTGCCGCCCCAGACCCCCGCCCGCACCCTGCACGCGCTGCTGTCGGCGTGCGCCGAGCAGTGCCCGGGCCTGCGGATCGACCTCCAGGAGGTGGACACCGCCGAGCAGTTGCGGCTGCTGTCCTGCGGCCGGCTCGACGTGGGCTGGGTGGACCACCCCGTGGACGCCACCGATCTGGCGCTCGGCCCCGTGGTCGGGGTCGAGCTGGGGGTGGTGCTGGCCCGCACGTCCCCGCTCGCCCGCCTGTCCGAGGTCTCGCTCGCCGATCTGGCCGGCCACGACCTGGTGCTCTTCCCCCGGGCCGGCGCCCCCGGCTGGTACGACCGGACCCTCGAGCTCTGCCGGGCCGGCGGCTTCGCCCCGCCCGCCGTCCGCCACGCGCGCAACCCCGGGTTCCTGGTCGGCCTGGTGTCCGCGGGGTGCGGGGTGGCCTTCGACGACGGCCGGGTGGCCGGCCGGGAGCCACGGGTGGTCTGGCGGCCCCTCGCGGGGCGCCCCCTCGTCCAGCGGATGTCCGCCGTCTGGCCGGTCGAGCGCGGGCACCCTGGGGCCCGGCGGTTCGCGACGATCGCCGCGGAGGTCGTGGCCCGGGACGCGACGACGGCCCGGCGGTGGCCCGCGCCCTCCCCGGAGGGGGACGAGGAACGGCCGAGGCCGTGGTCGGTGGTCTACGCACCACCCGTCGGACCCGCGCCCGATCACACGGATGGCTGCTCTGAAACGATCAGTAAGGAGCGATGAAGAGCGACGCGCGGGCGCATAGTGTCGGGCGGATGAACGTGGTTGACGGCAAGTGGCCCAGGTGGGGCGCTGATGCGGGACTGGTCGCCCTGGCGTTGCTGCCACCGCTGCTCTCCCAGCCGTACGCCGACCCGTCGGGGCCGGCGTGGGCGTCCGTCATCGGCTACGAGGCGGTGGCCGTGGTGGTTCTGGTGCTGCGACGGCGGATGCCGGCGACGGCCTTCGTCGCCGGACTCGGTGCGCTCGTGGCGGCGTTGGTGACGAGTGCCGGCGAGGGGGGCAAGCTGACCCCGCTGGTCTTCGTGCCGCTCGCCGTGCTGCTCTACAACCTGGGCAGCCGCTGCACCAGATGGCCGCGCGCCGGGTCGGCGCTGCTCGGCGGTGGTGTGATGGTGCTGGTCGGCCTGTGGCTGAACCGGATGACGGCCGGCGCCAGTGAGTTCCGGGGCGGCCTGGACGTCTTCGCCGCCCTGGCTCCGATGCCACTGGCGTGGGCGATGGGTTTCGCCGCACGTTCCCGGCGGGCGCTGCTCGTCGCGGCCGAGCAGCGGGCGGTCGAGGCCAGGCGCGCCCAGCGCCTGGAGGCGGCGCAGGCAACACAGCGGGAGCGGGCGCGGATCGCCCGCGAGATGCACGATGTGGTCGCCCACTCGCTCACCCTGCTCGTCGTGCACGCCGAGACCCTGCGGGCCCGCGGCGACGAGCTGCCCGACTGGGCCCGGGCCCAGGTCGACGGTGTGGCGGCGGCGGGCCGGCAGAGCAGTGGCGAGCTGCGTGACCTGCTGCGGATGCTGCGCGATCCCGCGGAGGCGGCCCCGTTGCAACCGGTGCCCGGACTCGGTGAGCTGGGTGCCCTGCTGGACAGCCACCGCGCCGCGGGCGGAACGGTCGAGGTGCGGTGGGGGACGGCGGAGACCGCGCTGGAGTCGTTGCCGGCTCCGGTGCAGTCGGCGGGGTACCGCATCGTGCAGGAAGCGCTGGCCAACGCCCGCCGTCACGCGCCCGGCGCGCCGGTCCGGCTCACCGTCGACGGCACAGCCGGCCGGCTGCGGTGCGAGGTGGAGAACAGCCGCGGGGCGCGGCGCGGCACGGCCGGTGCGGGGGTCGGGCTCGGGCTGGTCAGTATGCGTGAACGGGTGGACGCGCTGGGCGGCGAACTGGCCGCTGGACCGACCGGCGACGGCGGCTTCCGCGTCGTGGCCACGATACCGTTGGAGGATGCCGGTGCCTGAGCGGATCAGCGTGCTCGTGGTGGACGACGAGCCGATCATCCGCGCCGGCCTGAGCGCGATCCTGGACAGTCAGGCCGACCTCTCCGTGGCCGGCACCGCCGGGGACGGCGAGGAGGCCGTCGAGGCGTGCGCGCGGCTGAGGCCGGACGTCCTGCTGGTGGACATCCGCATGCCGCGCCGGAACGGGCTGTGGGCGCTGGCCGAGCTGGGCCGCCGGGGGCTCCTCGGACCGGGGCGGAGCCAGGTGCTCATGCTGACGACGTTCGACCTGGATGAATACGTCGACGAGGCGCTGGCGGCCGGGGCGTCCGGATTCCTGCTGAAGAACAGTCCGTACGAGGAGCTGACCGGGGCGGTGCGGGCGGCGGCGGCCGGGCACAGCGCGCTGAGCCCGGCGGTGACCCGCCGGATCATCGAGGGGCATCTGAGCGGCCGGCAGTGGCCCAGTGACCAGGACCTGGCCCGGCTGAGGGACCTCACCGAGCGGGAGCGCGACGTGCTGCGGCTGGTCGGGGACGGGCTGAGCAACGCCGAGATCGCCGGCCGGCTCGTGGTGAGCCTGCACACGGTGAAGACGCACGTCAGCCGCATGCTCGCGAAGACCGGCTGCCAGAGCCGGGCGCAGGCGGCGGTGCTGGCCAGGAACACGCTGTCCTGACGCGTTCCGACGGATTCCGAGGCGTCCTGGCATTCCTGACGGGCCCACATGTCCCGACGCTCCTGCCGTCCACGTCACTCCTTGTCATTCCCTGTCATTCCTTGGAGTGACCCGGCGCCCACGGGAAGCCCGCCATCGAGCGATGTGCCGGGTGGCTGCCGCTGGCTGAATGGTTGCTGTGCGGGCGGGGCCGCCGCCAGGCCGGGCAGCGGGAAGAACACCCGGGTCCCGCCGCGCGAAGCAACCGTCATGCGCCGAAGGGAACCGCCATGTCCGCACACACACCGTCTCGCCACCAGCTCCTGCGCGGGGCGCTCACCGTGGCGTTGGCGACCGCTATGAGCGGGGTCCTCATGGGCTGCTCCGACGCGGAGCCAAAGGCGGGGTCGAGCGCGGCGAAGACCTCGGTCGAGCAGGCCGCCTCGGCCGACGAGCGGCTGGCCGGCCTCGCGCGGAAGGCGGCGGACGGGGGTTCCCTGGGGGTGATCGTCCGGGTCGACCGCGGCAAGGGGGCGCCCGTGGAGATCGCGCGGCAGGCCGCCTGGACGAAGGCGGATCACCGCATCGCCGCCACCGACCAGTTCAGAGTCGGGTCCAACACCAAGACGGTCACCGCGACCCTCGTGCTGCAACAGGTCGCCAAGGGCAGGATCAACCTGGCCGACTCGGTGGAGAAGTGGCTGCCCGGACTGGTCAAGGGCGGTGAGAACATCACCGTCCGGATGCTGCTCAACCACACCAGCGGTCTGGACGACTTCCTGTTGACGCCGGAGTTCCTGCCCTCCCTCACCGGCCGGCAGCAGCGCACCTGGCGGCCGGAGGACCTCCTGGCCATCACTCCCGAGCAGGATCCGCCGGCCGAGCCCGGTGAGAAGTACTCCTACAGCAACGCCAACTACGCGGCCCTCGGGCTGATCCTGGAGAAGGCGACCGGGAGCAGCCTGGCCGAGCTGATCGAGCAGAAGATCACCAAGCCCTTGGGGATGAAGGACTCGTTCCTGGCCGTGAACGCCGACTGGCCCACCGGGAAGCAGCACGTGACCGGCTACGAGCCGGACGCCGAGCGCCTGAGGGACATCCTCTCCCCGGCCGTGGAGCTGCCCGAAGGCGTCGGATTCAAGGGCCCCGAACGCCCCGGGGACAACATCGACACCACCGCCATCGACCCGAGCTGGGCCTGGGCGGCGGGAGCCATGGTCTCCACAGCACAGGACTGGCAGCGCTTCCTGACCGCGCTGATGTCCGGCGAGCTGCTGCCCAAGGCCCAGATGAAGCAGATGCGCACCACCGTCGCCGCCCCCGAGGAAGGCGGCGGTTACGGACTCGGCCTGATGAAGGTCAACACCTCCTGTGGCACCGTCTGGGGGCACACCGGCGGCCTGCCCGGCTACTCCAGCGAGATCTACACCGACGCCGGCGGACACCGCAGCGTCGCGGTCCTGACCAGCACGAACTTCGGCATCAAGGAGAAGGCGGCCGCGACCGCGAACAAGGCCCTCGTCGAAGCGGCAACCTGCCGCATGCTGGGCAAGCCGCTGCCCGCGGAGAGCTCCGGCGAGTGACCACCGAGGAGGCGGGTCAGATCTCCCGGGCGCGGGCCATCAGGGAGCGCCCGATGAGAACACAGGTGACGACCGCGACGCCGAGCAGCACCAGCATCCAGGGCCAGGCGGCGCCGAACCCGAAGAGGGCCCCGTCGCGGATGCAGCGGATCCCGTACGTCACGGGATTGCCCCAGGACAGCCATCGCAGCACGGGGGCCATCTGCGGCGCCGGATAGAACGACGGGCTGGCGAACAGCAGCGTCGGCGCGAGCACGTTGATGGTCACCGAGAAGCGCTGGAAGTCCTGGAAGAACGTGGCGAGCAGCAGATACAGGCCGTTGAAGGCCATGGAGGCGACCGCGATCCCGCACAGGACCGCCACCCAATGGCTCGGTGGCCAGCGGAAGGTGAACACCAGCAGCGAGACACCGAGCGCGGCCAGGCTCTGCAGGAGGACCAGCAGCGTGCTGACGAGGAGCTTGCCCGCCACATAGCTGCCGCGCCGCAGCGGGTAGGACCAGAGTTCGACGTCCATCCGGCCCAGGCGCTCCTGGAAGAGGGACGTCCCCGCGGTGGTGGCCGCCGCGAGCATCGACGAGAGCAGCAGGGCGGGGACGGCGAACTCCGGGTAGCCGATGGGCCGGCCCTCGTACCGCACCTCCCCGACCAGGCGGGACAGAGAGGTGGCGAACAGCAGCAGATAGACGGCGCTCGGAGTGATGGCCAGCAGCAGATTGGTGCGGTTGCGGGTGAGGAGGAGGTACTCGCGGTACATCGTCGCCGCGACATCGCCGCGCAGCGGGGACGGCCGGGCCGGTGCGGGCGCCGTGGCCCCGGGCGGTGGCGGAGCGAGGTCAGCCGTCATGTCCGGCCCCCACGAGCGTCAGGAAGGCGTCCTCGAGCGACGGTGTGCGGTACTCGACCGCGCCGATGCCGATCCCCAGGGCCTCCGCGCGGGTGAGCAGCGCCGGCAGGCAGGCCCGGGTGCCCTGGCCCTTCACCTCGACATGGCCCTCGCCGACGCTCACCCGCAGCTGCGGCCCGCCCCGTCCGAGCACGGCCAGCAGTTCGCCGGTGTCCCGCGGGCGGTCCGGGCGGACCAGCGCCACCTGGCCGCCGAACCGTTCGGCGAGTTCGCGCGGGGCGGCGAACTCCACCAGCCTGCCGTGGTTGATCACCAGCACCCGGCGGCAGTTGCGCTCCAGCTCCTCCACGTAGTGACTGGTCCACAGGATGGTCGTGCCCTGCCGGCGGCGCAGGTCGTGCAGCAGGCTCCACACCTGGTGGCGGCCGCTCACATCCAGCCCGGCGGAGGGCTCGTCGAGCAGGAGCAGCGGCGGATCGCCGAGCAACGCGCGGATGACCTGGAACCGCCTTCGCTCGCCACCGGAGAGGGTGAAGGCCAGCTGGCCGGTCTTGCCGGCCAGGCCGAAGGCGGCGAGCAGATCGTCCACCTGCCGCCGGATGTCGCGCCAGCGCAGCCCCTTGAACGCGGCGGTGATCCGCAGATTGTCCAGCGCGGGCAGCATCATGTCGAACGGCCCGTTCTGGTGGACCGCGCCGATGCGGCGCTTCGCGGCCCCCGTGGGCTCCGCGGGATCGACCCCGAACACCTCCAGGGTGCCCCGGGTGGGCACGGTGGCACCGCAGATCATTTTGGTGAGCGTCGTCTTCCCCGCCCCGTTCGGGCCCAGCAGGCCGATGACCGCACCCGGCTCGATGTCGAAGGACAGGTCGCTCACCGCGTCCTGTGTCATCCCGCTGTACCGCTTGACCAGGCCGTCCGCGTGGACCGCGGCCGTCATGCCGAGGGGCCCGGGGCCGGGGCCGGGGCCGGGGCGTCCGCGGCCAGCAGGAGCCCCTGCCCGGCCAGCGAGTCCAGGAAGTCGCGCACGTCCCGCGCGACCACGGCCGCCTGCGCGGTGTCCTCGAGGGCGTAGCGCCGCACCGTCTCCGTCACGACGGCATCGACGGTCCGCCCCTCGGACACCAGGAGCCACAGCTCGGCCGCCGTGCTGTTGAGCGTCTGGAACTCACCCGACCCGGCGTCGTAGAGCCGCACTTCGCCGTCGTCGGCCATCCAGACGACATCGGTGGCGATCCGGTAGCGCATGGGCGTCTCCCTTCAGTCGACGAGGGGCAGCAGGCGGCGGCCGGCGGTCTTCCAGTCCTCGTACACCGGATGGACCGTGTCGTCCCGGACCAGATGGGGGCGGAGCATCTCCTCCTGGTGCTCGACCAGTTGCCGCCCGTCCACCCCGGTGGCCCGCCACCAGTTGGAGATCATGGAGTGGCGCAGCATCCGGCACAGATGCCGGCCGTTGCGGTGCACATCGCCGGTCTCCGCCATGTGATAAGCCCGGCAGCCACCGCCGCAGGCCGCCCGGATGTAGCAGCGCCGGCAGTCCTTGAGATTCTCGCCGCTGAATACGCTGTTGGTGCGCATATCGGCCAGCACCGGGGCCGCGAAGAGTTCGGCCAGCGGGCGCTGCCGTACGTTACCGGCCTTGTGCACGGGCTCGGTGACGAGCTTGCACGGATAGACATCGCCCAGCGAATTCACATATATTTCGTTTCCGCCCATGCCGCAATTACCTCTGATGGAACAGGGCTTGGCGGCCCGGGGACCGTCGGGCAGCAGTTTGTCGGCCATCGGATTGACCCAGAAGAATTCCTGGATCTTCTGGAAGTCCAGCCATCCGAAGTCGTATCCGTCGGTCGCGGCGCGGCCGAGATCCGAGTGGTACATGAGGCGCACCCGGCGCACCTTGAGATCGTCCACGAATGCGCAGACCTTCTCCAGCGCGTCCACGTTCTCCGGGGTCACCACGTGATTGATGACGGGCACGACACCCGCCTCGTTGAGCAGGCCGAGGCCCTTGCCGGTCCGCGCGAAGGTGCCCTTGCCGCGGGTGCGCTCGTGGATCTCGGCCGTGCCGCCGTCGATGCTCACGGTCACCGTGCCGAAGATCTCCGCGATCCGCCGCGCGGTCCCGGGCGTGCGGATCATCGTGCCGTTGGTGATCATGTTGGTGGTCAGGCCCCGCGCGCGGGCGTGCGCGGCGACCTCGAAGAGGTCCTTGCGCAGCATCGGCTCCCCGCCGGTGAAGATGAACTGCCGCACGCCCATGTCGGCCGCCTGGTCGACGAGGTCGAGCGACTCCTCGGTGGTCAGCTCGCCGGGCAGGCACTTCTCCGAAGAGGCGTAACAGTACGGACAGCGCAGATTGCAACCGTCGGTGATCGCGTAGTAGACGGTCGTGAGATCCGGCTCGGGGTGGCGCACCGCCGGGCGGTGCCCGGGCAGATAGACGATCCACTTGAGGACCAGGGTGGCCAGCACGCGCTCCACGTCGACGGACCCGTCGCCGGGCGACGGGGGCGCCTGGCCGCGGCCCAGTGCCTCCAGGACGGTGGATTCCGGCTCGGTCAGCACACACCAGGCGGCCAGCTCGGGATTGGTGACCAGCCGCCTTCCCGAGTGCCGGAAATAGACGAGATCTTCCGGAACGATCAGGTCGTACCACTGCTCCAGCAGCTTCATCCTGTACCTCCAAAGAGCAGGCGGGGCGCCGGCCGTGCGCCGGGCCCCGCCTGCCGGCCGACGGGGAATGCCGAGGGCCGTGGGTCAGATCTCGAGTCTCTGCTCGGACTCGGCGTTACCGGAGCCGGCGCCGGCGCCGCCGCTGCAGTCACAGGAGCACGGGAGTTCCACGCCGAACTCGACGGGGAGCATTTCCGGCTTCACCCAGGCAGGCTTTTCCATGGTTCATCCTTTCTCGGGACGGGGTGCTCGGGACGGGTGCTCGAGATCACCGCTTTTCGCGCGGGCCGGCCCCTTGTACTCAGGCGCGATCGACGATGGGCGCATGACGTATTCCCATCGCAAGGGCGGGGTGTGGTTCCGCGGCGGATCTGCCGAGCCCTCACAGCATTGGGGCAGCCGGTTGTGGTGTCAACGGGAACAGGGAAATCCGGATGTCCGGTGATCCGGGACCGGCGATCGGCGCCCCGGCCCGCACCCTGTTCACGCCATTTTCCCGCGCCGATTCCATGGCACCCCGAAAGACCCTTGCGCTGTGCGTCCCGATCATTTCCGCATTCGGTGGCGAGTGGCGGGGAATCATCAGAGTGACGGGAGTGGCCGGATTTTCGTCGGGCCCGCGCTTTCCGGGATGCGCGGGCCCGTCCCGGGGAGGCCCCCGCACCCCTCGCCCCCGTGCCCCGCCCGCGCCCGTGGCCTGGCATGCTGGCCGTGTGAACGGACCGGAGATCGACGTCAGCCTGGCCCCCGAACTGCGGATGTTCGCCGTCCCCGAGCGGCGCCGGGAACGGACGGCCGTCGTCACCGACGGGGCGTCCACGCTCGGACACGTCATCGAGTCGCTCGGCGTCCCGCTCACCGAGGTCGGCGGGGTGTTCGTGGACGGCCGGGACACCCCGGTGTCCCATGTGCCGCGCGCGGGGGAGTGGGTGGAGGTGCGCGCGGTCGCACGGCCGCAGCGGGTGCCCGGGGCGCCGCTGCGCTTCCTGCTCGATGTGCACCTGGGGACGCTCGCGCGGCGGCTGCGGCTGCTGGGCGTGGACGCGGCCTACGAGAGCGAGGACATCGGCGACCCCGCCCTCGCCGCGCTCTCCGCCGCCCAGCGGCGGGTGCTGCTCTCCCGGGACCGGGGGCTGCTGCGGCGGCGCGAGCTGTGGGCCGGGGCGTACGTCTACAGCGACCGGCCCGACGACCAACTGCGCGACGTACTCGGCCGGTTCACCCCGGTGCTCGCCCCCTGGACCCGGTGCACCGCGTGCAACGGGCCACTGGAGGACGCCGACAAGGACGCGGTCCGGGAGCGCCTCGAACACGGCACCCGCCGCACCTACGACGTCTTCGCGCAGTGCACGGCCTGCGAGCGCGTGTACTGGCGCGGCGCGCACCACGCGCGCCTCGAGGCGATCGTCCAGCGGGCGCTGGGCGAGTTCGACACCCCCTAGGTGTGCTGTTCCGGGACGTTGGTGACGGGCGACATGCGCCTTCGTGGCCCGTCTGGACTGCGCCTGACCCCCGCCGCCCGATCCCTCCCCGGCCCACGCGGCGCCCGTGCCCGTCCCGTGCCCGTTCGGCGCGGTTCCGTGCCCGCTTCGTGCCCGATTCCCGCCCGCCGGGCGCACGCGGCCCGGAACTGCTGCCCGGAGACAAGGCCAGGCCGCGTCGGCCGGAGCGGCGGGCGCACGCCGCGAGCCTCGGTGGGCGGCTCGTACGCCCTACGGGCGGGCGGTGGTGTCCGCCGGGCGTGGTGTCACCGCCCGTTCGATCAGGATCATCGCCGCGTCGTCGGCCAGGCGCCCCTCCGCGTGCCGGATCAGCTCCCGGCGCAGCCGGTCCAGGTACTCCGCCGGGGTGGCGCCGTCCAGGGTCTCCAGGGTCTCCGGCAGCGGGAAGAACTCGTGGGAGCGGTTGCGGGCCTCCAGCACCCCGTCGGTGTGCAGCAGCAGCCGCTCGCCCGTGGCGAACGGGAAGGCCTCGGTGACGACCGGCGGGCCGGTGAGGAACTCCTCCAGGCCGAGCGGCGGCAGCGGGCGGGCCGGGGCGAGGGTCCTGACCTTCCCGTCCTGGACGGCCAGCGGCGGCGGATGGCCGCGGTTGATCAGCTGGATCGTCTCGTGGTCCGGCACCTGGGCCAGCAGCACGGTGACGAACTGCTCGGCCTGCTCCTCCCAGTTCCGCGGGTCGGTGCGGTCCAGCAGCGCGTACTCCCGCTGCAGCGCGGCCGCGCAGCGGTGCATGACCTCGGCCAGGTCGCTCTCGTAGTGCACCGCCTCGCGGAAGGCGCCCAGCACCGCGGCGGCCGACCGCACCGCGGCCAGCCCCTTGCCCCGTACGTCCCCGACGATCAGGCGCACCCCGAACCGGGTGATCATCGCCTCGTACAGATCGCCGCCGATCTGCGCGCCCCGCTCGGCCGCCAGGTACACGCTGGCGGCCGTCACCGGGCCCATCCGGGTGGGCAGCGGCCGCAGCACCACGTTCTGCGAGACCTCGGCGATCCGCCGCACCTGGGTGAGCTCACGCGTCCTGCGGACCCGTACGGCGCTGCCCACCACGCTCGCCACCGCCACCACCAGCAGCGCGGCCAGGTTGGCGTACACCTGCTGGGTGCCCCAGGCGTGGTTGGCGGTCGCGGTGCCCGCGCTGACCAGGAAGGCGAGCCCGGCCACCGCGCTCGTGCCGCGCGGCCCCATGGTCACCGCGGCCAGCGCCGGGGCCGGGGACAGCAGGGGGCCGGTGTACACCACGTGCGCCGGAGAGAACTCGATCGCGATCACGGCCGCCAGCGTCACGAAGGGCAGGCTTCGCGCGACCGCGAAGAGCCCACGGCTGGGGCCGTCGGCTCCCCGGTCCGCCGAAGAGCGGAGGACTCGCATAACCGGCTACTTTAATCGGATAGTGCACAATAAGGGTGTTAACGGACTGTAAAGCCCGCGCATCGCGGGGCGGGGGCATGGAGCGACCGGACGAGGGTGGCGGTATGCCTGAACTGCCGGATGTGGAGGGTTTCCGACGGGTGCTGGCCTTCTGCGCGCAGGGCCGCCGGGTGGAGCGCGTCGAGGTGGGCGACGCCGGAGTGCTGCGCGGGGTGACCCCTCAGCGGCTGCGGCGGGAGGTGACCGGCCGCCGCTTCGGCCCGCCCGAGCGCCACGGCAAGTGGCTCATCGCCCGCACCGACGGTCCCACCGTACTCCTGCACTTCGGCATGACCGGAGACCTGCTGTGCGCCGCGCACGACGACCCGCCCCACCCGCACGACCGCGTCACCTTCGTCCTCGACGACGGCCACGCCCTCCGCTACCGGGACCAGCGCAAACTCCGCGGCCTGTGGCTGGCCGCCACCGACGCCGACCTCGACCGGATCATGGGCGACCAGGGCCCGGACGCCCTGTCCGTGAGCCGCGCCGAACTCGACGAGCGGCTCGCGGGCCGGCGCGGCCGGGTCAAGGCCACGCTGACCGACCAGTCGGTCCTGGCCGGGCTCGGCAATCTGCTCGGCGACGAGATCCTGTGGCGCGCGGGCATCCACCCGGCCCGGCGCACCGCCGACCTGACCCCCGAGGACCGCGCCCGGCTGGAGCGCGCGATGCGCGGCGTGCTGCGCACCTCGGTACGGGCCGGGCACGTGCCCACCAGCCCCTCCTGGCTCACCGGCCGGCGCGACGACCCCGATCCGCACTGCCCGCGGTGCGGCGGCCCGCTGCGCCGCCGCCGCATGGCCGGGCGCACCACCACCTGGTGCCCCGGCTGCCAGCCGGACTCCGGGACGTAGCGCCCAGGGGAGCGCGCGGGCGAGCCGGGGTCAGGAGAGCCAGGCCGTGTACGAGAGCACATCGCCCGCCTTGACCCGGTACTCGGGGTCGTCCCGGACGCCGGTCTCCTCCATGTCGAGCACCCTCCCGTCGTCCGGATCCAGCACGACCATGACCCGCGCCCCGTCGCCGGTGCGCACGAACGCCTGTCCCTCGCGGCCCATCCGGTCGGTGACCCGGCCCGCCGGGCGCAGCCCGGCGTCGCGGGAGAGCAGGGTGGTGAGGTTCGCGATCTCGCGCGGGCCGGGAGTCCACACCCGCAGAAATTCCCGCACCGCGGCCAGCAGCTCGTCCGGGTCGCGCTCGGCTCCCGGGCGCCAGACGGCGAGGTAGTCGCGCAGCTCGGCGGCGCGGGCCGGCGGAGGCTCGAAGAAGGACTCGTTCGCCCCGTCGATCCCCGGCGGATAGCTCTCCCGGCGCACCACCTTGCCGTCGTGGACGGTACGGGGCGGCACCCCGTCGTCGATCACCGGGCGGCCCGGGTGGCGGGGGTCGGTGGCGACCACGAGCAGCGAGCCGCTGCCGTCCGCGTTCCAGCGGGTCAGCGTCTCCTGCGGGACCGTCACCGCGTCCTTCCCCGACTCCAGACCCAGCGACCAGTCCTGGACGTGGCTGCCGCGCACCGTCCGCCCCGGCTCGTCGGCCGCCGCGGCCCGGGCCCGGCGGGCGATCTCCGCGAGCGACACATCGGCGCTGGAGGCGTGCGGCCGCAGCGCCACCGGGGCGGCCACGGCCGGGGACGAGGCCGGGCCCGAGACGGTCAGGGCGAGGGCGACGACCGCGCCCGCCGTCGCCATGGCCACGCCCACCGCGACCCGCCGGACGGTACGGCGCCGCCGGGCCCCGGCCACCAGCTGCCGCAGCCGGCGCTCGCCCTCGGCGTCCAGCGGCCGGTCCCGCCAGCGGCCGCTGTCGGCGGGGACGGGATTGGCGCCGCGGAGCAGGTCGAGTTCGTCGGTCATTTCCGTTCATCCTCCGTGCTCGTCCGCGCCGGTACCGGGACGGTCCCGCGCACCGTGTCGATCTGCGCCCGCAGCCGCTGCCGGGCCCGGTGCAGCCGCATGGCCGCGGCCGACCGGCCGCACCCCAGGACGGTGGCCAGCTCGTCGACCGTCAGCTCCTCCCACGCCGTCAGCCGCAGCACCTCCCGGTCGGCCTCGGTGAGCCGGTCCATCGCCTCCAGCACCCAGGAGCCTGGCCGCTCCGCGTCCGGGCCGGCCACGACCCGCTGACCGCGCGTCACCTCGTGATGGCCGAGCCTGGCGAGCAGCCTGCGGTAACGCCCGCGCCCGCGCACCGCGTTGGCCAGGCAGTTCCGCGCCACCCCGTACAGCCAGGGCAAGGGCGACTCGGGCAGCTCGCGGCGGCGCCGCCAGGCGACGGCGAACACCTCCGCGACCACTTCCTCGACCTCGCTCGGCCGGTCGTCCAGCCGTCGCGCCACGAAGCGGCTCACCGCCCAGTAATGCTCACGGTAGGCGGTGTCGAAGGCTTCGTCGGGGCTCATGCCCGGTAGGTGTCCGGCACGCCCCCGATCATCACACGCCCGGGAAACTTTTCTTTTTCGCCGTCTTTTCGCCCTTCCCTGTGAACGACCGGGGCGGTGCCGGACACCTACCGGGCATGAGTAACAACATTGTTGTCGCGGCACCGGCGGCACCGGCGGCCCCGCTGGCGCGCCGCGCCCGTCCCGGTTCCGCGGCCGTGCGGTGGCTGACGACCACCGACCACAAGACGATCGGGACGCTCTACCTCGTCACGTCGTTCGCGTTCTTCTGCATCGGCGGGCTCCTGGCGCTGTTCATGCGCGCCGAGCTGGCCCGCCCGGGCCTGCAGATGATGACGAACGAGCAGTTCAACCAGGCGTTCACGATGCATGGCACGATCATGCTGCTGATGTTCGCCACGCCGCTGTTCGCCGGCTTCGCGAACTGGATCATGCCGCTGCAGATCGGTGCGCCCGATGTGGCGTTCCCGCGGCTGAACATGTTCGCCTACTGGCTCTATCTGTTCGGCTCGATCATCGCGGTGGCCGGGTTCCTCACCCCGCAGGGCGCGGCCGACTTCGGCTGGTTCGCGTACTCCCCGCTGTCGGACGCGGTCCGCTCGCCGGGCGTGGGCGCCGACATGTGGATCATGGGTCTGGCCTTCTCCGGCTTCGGCACCATCCTCGGCTCGGTCAACTTCATCACCACGATCATCTGCATGCGCGCTCCGGGCATGACGATGTTCCGTATGCCGATCTTCACCTGGAACGTGCTGCTCACCGGTGTGCTGGTGCTGCTGGCCTTCCCGGTGCTGGCCGCCGCCCTGTTCGCGCTGGAGGCGGACCGTCAGTTCGGGGCGCACGTCTTCGACGCGGCCAACGGCGGGGCGCTGCTGTGGCAGCACCTGTTCTGGTTCTTCGGCCATCCCGAGGTGTACATCATCGCGCTGCCGTTCTTCGGGATCATCTCGGAAGTGATTCCGGTGTTCTCGCGCAAGCCGATGTTCGGTTACGTCTCGCTGATCGGCGCGACGATCTCGATCGCGGGTCTGTCGGTGACGGTGTGGGCGCACCACATGTACGTCACGGGCGGCGTGCTGTTGCCGTTCTTCTCCTTCATGACGTTCCTCATCGCGGTGCCGACGGGGATCAAGTTCTTCAACTGGATCGGCACGATGTGGAAGGGGTCGCTGAGCTTCGAGACCCCGATGCTGTGGACGGTCGGCTTCCTGATCACCTTCGTCTTCGGCGGTCTGACCGGTGTCATCCTGGCCTCCCCGCCGATGGACTTCCACGTCTCCGACACCTACTTCGTGGTGGCCCACTTCCACTACGTGATCTTCGGCACGGTGGTGTTCGCGATGTTCGCCGGATTCCACTTCTGGTGGCCGAAGTTCACCGGCAAGATGCTGGACGAGCGTCTCGGCAAGATCACCTTCTGGACGCTGTTCATCGGCTTCCACGGCACCTTCCTCGTCCAGCACTGGCTGGGGACGGAAGGGATGGTCCGCAGGATCCCGGACTATCTCGCCGCGGACGGCTTCACCACGCTGAACACCGTCTCGACGATCTTCTCCTTCGTGCTCGGCCTGTCGATCCTGCCGTTCTTCTACAACGTCTGGAAGACCGCCAAGTACGGCAAGAAGATCGAGGTCGACGACCCGTGGGGCTACGGCCGCTCGCTGGAGTGGGCGACCTCCTGCCCGCCGCCGCGGCACAACTTCACCTCGCTGCCGCGGATCCGCTCCGAGTCCCCGGCCTTCGACCTGCACCACCCGGAGGTCGCCGAGCAGGAGAGCGCCGGGATTGAGCGGGAGCCGGTGGCGTGAACCGGACCGACGCCCCGCGCCCCGGCGACATCGCCACGGGCATCAACCGGCTCGAGGGCTATCTGCTGCTCCAGGCGGAACGCGACCGGGCGACCGACCGCGCGCGCCGGTTCGCGGGCCGGCTGGACTGGCTGACCGTCGCCCAGCGCGAGGAAGTGGAACGCCTCTACGCCCAGGACCAGTTGGCCCTCACCGAGCAGACCCTGCGCACGGTGGCGCGGCGCAGCGAGGAGCTGCGCGCCGAGTACCGGCAGGTCTACCGCAGGCTGCGGTGGCGGCTGCTGGTGGCCGCGCTGCTCGGCGCGGTCGCCGTGGCCGTCATGGCGGCCGCCGTGCTCGCCGCCGGGTAGCGCGGAAACACCGCGGAGGGCGGGAGGGCCGCCGCCCTCCCGCCCTCCCGGCGCGTGAGCCCCGCTACTTGACGAAGTCCGGGAGCACCCGGGCGGGCCAGGTGCCCACGGTGAGCATGCCTGCCGCGTAGGCCCGGGACACCAGCGCGGCGCGGTTGGGCGCCTCCAGCTTCCGCAGCATCGAGCCCACGTGGTACTCGACGCCCTGCCTGCTCAGATAGAGCTTGGAGGCCAGCTGCACGGTCGAGGCGCCGGTGGCCACCCCTTCGAGGATCCGGGCCTCCAGAGGGGACAGCAAAATCCGCCGCAGCCTGGTCACTTCGTCGGTGGCCGGCTCGTCGTCCGGCCTGAGCAGCACGACGATCGCGGACAGCTGGTCGGTGGGGCCCTCGATGGCCGTACCGGTCAACTCGCCGGAGAACACCCGGCCGTCGAAGCGGCAGCCCGCCACGCGCTCGGTGAACCGGGTGCGCCGCCCGTCGTGCAGGCGCGAGAAGTGTTCCCGCAGCACGGCCGGCGCGCTCGGCCGCAGCAGGTCGAACAGGTCGCGGCCGCACAGCTCCGCCGACGAACCGCCGATGTGGTGGAAGAAGTCGTCGTCACCCGCGAGGACCCGCAGATCGGAGGTGAGGGTGGCCATGCCGGTGGCGTACCGGGTCCGCCCGTCGGGCACATGGGGTGGCACATGGGCGACCTGAGCGGTGTGGGGGCGGGCAGCCAAGAGGAGTCACCACTTTCTGTCGTTTCGGGGGCGACTGGGGGAATCCAGTGACGGGTGTTAGGTCCGCTTCCAGGTGTATACCAATGCCACGCCCCCTTCGGGGTGCCCGTATGCGAAAGACTTGTGCCTGTTTCTGCCCGAATAGAATTCAGATATGTGGGGACTTTTCCGCGCCACCCACGGCGTCCTGAGCCCGTATGGCAAGCGACCTCCGGTCGTCCGCACCCGGCAGAGTCGGCAGCGGCTCGTGGATCAGCACCCGCACCCCGAGCCCCCCGGCGCCCAGCACCCGCCGCAGGGAGCTGCCGAAGTCGTCGTCGCCGACGAACGCCGTCACCGTGGTCGGCACACCGTGCTGGACGTACTCCAGGGTCACCGGCCGCACCGGCGCCCCCGCGTCGATCGCCGCCTGGAAGGTGGCCCGCCGGAACCGGCCTCCCGTACCGGCGCACCAGGTGACGCCCTGCGGAAAGGCCATGACGGAGCGGCCGGCGCGCAACCGCCCCGACACCGTCGAGACGGTGTCCGGCAACCCGCGCAGACTGCCGCGGTCGATGAACAGCGTCCCCGCCCGCCGCGCCAGCGCGCCGACCACCGGCCAGCCCCCCACCTCCCGCTTGGCCAGCATGGTCACCGGTTCCACCGCGAGCAGGGCGAGGATGTCCAGCCAGGAGACGTGGTTCGCGACCACCAGGGTGCCCGTGCGGCCGGGCACGCTCAGCGGCCCGCCGCGCACCTCGAGCCGGACCTCCAGGGCGTCCAGCACGGCCGCGGCCCGCGCCCGCAGCTCCCCGGGCTCGGACATCCGTCCGGCCCGCAGCAACGCGCCCAGCAGGGACCGGGTGAAGGCCGCGGTACGGCCGGCCACGCGCCCGGCGGACACCCGTGCGGCGGAGTGCGCCACACAGCGGGGGGAGCAGGGCGACCACGGCGCCCACGCGGACGGCGCGCCCCCCGCGGCCGGTTCCCCCCTCCCGGCCGGCGCGTCCCGCGCGGGAGCCCGCACCGGAACGGCCACCGGGACGGTCATCGCGACTCGCCCAGGAAATAGCGCCGGTAGCGGTCGTTCATCCGCTCCGTGTCCAGCAGCACGAAGAAGTCGGCGTCGTCGAAGTCCCGTTCGTGCTGCGGCGCCCCGCACAGCCAGGCACCGAGCCGCAGATAACCGCGCAGCAGGGGCGGCAGCGCGGCGTAGCCCGGCTCGGCGACCAGTGCCCGAGCGGGCATCCACGGGTCGTGCGGGCGCACCCGCAGCTCGGGCGGCGCGGCGTGCCGGGTGGTGGCCAGCAGCCAGGCGTTCGCCGCGGCCTGCCCGCCGTCGGCCAGCGGCACGGAGGCGCAGCCCGCCAGATAGCGGTGTCCGGACAACAGCACATACCGGGCGAGCCCGGCCCACATCAGATTGATCACCGCGCCCGAGCGGTGGTCGGGGTGCACACACGCCCGGCCCGCCTCGACCATCGACGCGCGGACGTGGCCCGGTATCCCGCGCAGATCGAACTCGGTCTCCGAGTACAGCCGCTCGCCGCGCCCGGGCGGCAGCAGCCGGTAGGTGCCGACCACGGTGTCCGTCGCCGTGTCCGTGACGATCAGATGGTCCGTCACCTCGTCGAACTCGTCCATGTCCCGGCCGGGCACGGGCGTGTGCAGCCGGGCCCCCCTCTCCTGCCCGAAGACCTGGTAGCGCAGCCGCTGCGCGGCGTGGATCCGCTCCTCGGTGTCCGCGATCGAGGTGACGTAGGAGCCGGCGGCCGCCGGGGCCGGGGGTGTCGAGAGCACGGTCATTCCTGTTCTCCGTTCAGGGGGATCGAGCACCGGCGAAGTTCGTGGAATGGCTTCGCCAGTGTCGCCCCGGGACGAGAACGCGGCAGTGTCCGGACGGTGATTCGGCGGCTGCGGGTCGATGACGAACGTGTGCCGCGCCCGGTGGCTACCGCTCCCCGGTGTCCGGCAGCGGGAAGCCGAGGGCGCGGGCCGCGTCGGCGGGGGTGGGCTGGGACCACAGGTCCACGACGGACCGCGCCGAGGCGAGCGAGCGGGTCTCGGCCCGGTCCAGGTAGAGCGTGCCGTCGAGGTGGTCGGTCTCGTGCTGGACGATGCGCGCGGGCCACCCCGTGAACTCCTCGTCCAGCTCGCGCCCCCGCTCGTCCTGCCCCCGCAGCCGGACCCGCTCCGGGCGGGCCACCACGGCCTGCCAGCCGGGCACGCTCAGACAGCCCTCGAAGAACGCCACCTCGCGCCCGGGGTCGCCCACCGGCTCGTACGCGGGGTTGACCAGCACCCGGTACGGCTGCGGCACCCGCCCGCGCGCCTCGCGCACCTCCTCGGCCACCTCGGCCGGGTCCTCGATGACCGCGATCCGCAGCGGAACGCCGATCTGCGGGGCGGCCAGCCCCACTCCCGGGGCGGCGTGCATGGTCTCCCGCATCGCCCGCAGCAGCCGGTCCAGCAGCTCGGCGGGCAGCTGCCCGTCGTACGGGAGGGCGGGGCGGCGCAGGACCGGGACGCCCGCGGAGAGGATCGGCAGCGGGCGGGGCCCGGCGAGGAGTTCGTCGACGAGGTCGGGCAGCGGGGTGGTCGGCATGGGGACAGACTGACAAGGGCCGGGCCGCCTCGGCAAACGCCGGGCCGGCAGGGGAAACGCCGGGCCGGCACGGCGAACGGGACGGCGCGCCCCCTGCGGCCCGACGGGACCGACGGGTGAAGACGGGTGAAGACGGGTGAACAACGCGGGGCCGCGGTCCGTACTCCCCGTCGAGCCACCGGGAGCCCACGCCCCCGGGGGCTCTCCGGGTCGCCCCGTGATCCGGATCGGCTGCCGCTCCGCGGTGACTCTCCCCGTTGTGCGCCGGGGAGCGGCAGTCTTCGGCCCCGGGCGGGGCGTCCCTTGACGAGAAGCTTCAGGCGTCCTCCTGGGACGAGCCGCCGGTGCGGGCCCGTACGTGCATCCGCTCGCCCTGGGCCCCGAAGATGCTCAGGACCTCGACGGGCTGATCGCCCGCGCTGGCGAAGCCATGGGGGACCCGGGTGTCGAACTCGGCGGCCTCACCGGCGGTCAGGATCAGGTCGTGCTCGCCCAGCGCGAGGCGCAGCCGGCCGGAGAGCACGTACACCCAGTCGTATCCCTCGTGCACCTTCTGCTCCAGCCGACCCCCCTCGGGCGCGGTCCGGCCGGGAAGGATCATCTTGTAGGCGTGCAGCCCGCCGAGGTGGCGGGTCAGCGGCACGAAGACCCTCCCGCTCCGGGTGAAGGGCCGCGGGTGGATCCGGGGGTCCCCGGTGGGGGGCGCGCCGACCAGCTCGTCCAGCGGCACCTGATGGGCCCGGGCCAGGGGCAGCAGCAGCTCCAGGGTCGGCTTGCGCAGCCCCGACTCCAGCCGCGAGAGGGTGCTCACCGAGATCCCGGTGTTCTCGCTCAGCTGGGACAGCGTGGAGCCGCGCGCCTGGCGCAGCGCGCGCAGCCGCGGCCCGACACCGGTCAGTACGTGGGTGAAGTCGTCGTCCGACATCCTGCTATTTGCCGGTGCGGCAAGCGGTTTTGTCAAGGGATCGTTCCGCGCGGGCGCGGTGGGCCTGTTTCCTCCGCCTCGGCCTGGGCACCCCGGTACCCGGCAAGGTCATCCTGTCGCCCAGGAAGAGAGCAACCATGAAAGCTGTCGTATGGCACTCCGTAGGCGACATCCGTCTCGAGGACGTGCACGAACCCAAGATCCAGGACGCGAACGACGCGATCGTCCGGATCACCACCTCGGCGATCTGCGGCACCGATCTGCACTTCGTCCGGGGCACCATGACGGGCATGCGGGAGGGCCGGATCCTCGGCCACGAGGCGGTGGGCATCGTCGAAGAGGTGGGCGGGGGCGTGCGTAACTTCCGCCCCGGGGACCGGGTGGTGGTGCCCTCCACCGTCGCCTGCGGGGTCTGCAGCTACTGCCGGGCGGGCTACCACGCCCAGTGCGACCAGGCCAACCCGCAGGGGCGGCTCGCGGGCACCACCTTCTTCGGCGGCCCCGAGGCGGCCGGCGGACTCGACGGGCTCCAGGCGGAGTACGCCCGGGTCCCGTACGCGAACACCGGGCTCGTGCCGCTGCCCGACTCGGTGGACGACGCCCAGGCCATCCTGCTCTCGGACATCTATCCCACCTCGTGGTTCTGCGCCAAGCTGGCCGAGGTGGGCACGGGCGACACGGTCGTGGTGCTGGGCGCGGGCCCCGTCGGCCAGGCCGCCATCGCCTGTGCCCGGCTGTGCGGGGCGGGCCGGGTCATCGTCGTGGACGGGGTCGCGGACCGGCTGGAGCTGGCCCAGCGGCAGCACGCCGAGACCGTCGACTTCAACGCCGAGGAGCCGGTGTCCGCCATCCGCGAGCTGACCGCCGGCATCGGCGCCGACCGGGTCATCGACGCCGTCGGCATCGACGCCGCGTGCCCGGACCACGGCCCCGCGGCCGACAGCCTGGCCGGGCAGCGGGACGAGTTCGCCCACGAGGTCCGGGAGACCGCCCCCGAGCAGAACCCCGACGACCAGGGCACCTGGCGGCCCGGAGACGCCCCGTCGCTGGCCACCCGCTGGGGCATCCAGATGGCCGCCAAGGCCGGCACGCTGGGCATCGTGGGCGTCTACCCGCCGCAGGCCCAGCACTTCCCGATCGGCGAGGCGTTCCAGAAGAACCTCACCGTGAAGATGGGCAACTGCCACCACCGCCACTACCTGCCCCACCTGGTCTCGATGGTCGCCTCCGGCGAACTCGACCCCTCCCCGCTGATCACCCACTGGTCGGGCACCCAGGACGCCATCGAGGCGTATCGCGCGTTCGACCGCCGCGAGCAGGGCTGGACCAAGGTGGCCCTGGGCATCGGCGGTCCCGGCAGCGTGGCCCCGGGCCGGGGCGCGGCGGCCGGGACCGGCGCGGCCACCACCGCGGGGGCCCACGGCTGACCGCCGCTGACCGTCGCACCGCCGGTTTCCCGCCCTGCCGTTTCCCCGCCCGCCGGTTTCCCGCCCCGCCGGTTTCCCCCCGCCGGATTCCCGGCCGCGGTTTTCCCCCGCCGCGGCCGGGTACCCGCGCGGTGTTCAGCAGTGGAGGTGATCGACCATGCCTGGACGCGAGGAGCTTCCCTCGACGCTGGAGCGCTCCGCCGAGGAGGCCCAGCGCACCTGGATCAAGGCCCATGACTCGGCCGTCGAGCAGTACGGTGAGGGTGAGCGGGCCCACCGGGTGGCGTACGGAGCCCTCAAGCACCGTTTCGAGAAGGTCGGGGACCACTGGGAGCGCAAGGAGAAGGGGCGCAAGGGGCCGTCCGATCCGCGGTCCGCGCGGCCGCGCGGAGCCGGCGGCCGCAGCGGCGAAGGCGTCGACGAGCAGTCCTCCAAGCAGCATCTGTACGACGTGGCCAAGCGGTTGGACATCGGCGGCCGGTCGCAGATGAGCAAGTCGGACCTGCTCGAGGCCATCCGTAAGGAGAACCGCACGCGCACCCGCCAGGCGCGCGAGGACGGCTGACCGGCCGTCGCCGCGCCACCCGGCGCCTCGCCGCGCGCGGCGAGGCGGGGCACGGCCGCAGTGCGGCGCCGGCGACTCCTCAGCCGCGGCTCCCGGCGCGCGCCCGTCCCTGCCATCGCCCGCCGCCCCTGACCCTTGCCACCGGGTCAGGGGCGGTTCCGGTCAGGGGCGGTTGCGGTCAGGGTGGGATCCGGTCAGGGGCGGTTCCGGTCAGGGTGGGCTCCGGTCAGGTGCGGTTCCGGTCAAGGGCGGTTCCGGGTCAGGGGCGGTTCCGGTCAGGGTGGGCTCCGGTCAGGGCGGATCCC
>NZ_MAXF01000015.1 GCF_001704635.1 Streptomyces sparsogenes
TGCTGATGTCAGTGCAGCCCGGTGGTGGGCTCGTCCAGGACGTAGACCGTGCGCCCGGTCGAGCGCTTCTGCAGCTCGCTCGCCAGCTTGACGCGCTGCGCCTCGCCGCCGGAGAGGGTCGGCGCGGGCTGCCCGAGCCGGACGTACCCCAGCCCGACCTCGGTCAGCGTGCGCAGGTGGCGGGCGATGGTCGGCACGGCCTCGAAGAAGTCGAGCGCCTCCTCGATGGGCATGTCCAGCACCTCGGCGATGGACTTGCCCTTGTAGTGCACCTCCAGGGTCTCCCGGTTGTAGCGCGCGCCGTGGCAGACCTCGCACGGCACGTACACATCCGGCAGGAAGTTCATCTCGATCTTGATCGTGCCGTCGCCGGAGCAGTTCTCGCAGCGGCCGCCCTTGACGTTGAAGGAGAAGCGCCCGGGCTGGTATCCGCGGACCTTGGCCTCCATCGTCTCCGCGAACAGCTTGCGCACATGGTCGAACACGCCGGTGTACGTCGCCGGGTTGGAGCGCGGCGTGCGGCCGATCGGCGACTGGTCGACATGGACCACCTTGTCGACCAGGTCGTCGCCGGCGACCCGGGTGTGCCGGCCGGGGACGGCCCGCGCCCCGTTCAGCTCGCGGGCCAGATGGGTGTAGAGGATGTCGTTGACCAGGGTGGACTTGCCCGAGCCCGAGACGCCGGTGACGGCGGTGAGCACGCCGAGCGGGAAGGACACGTCGATGTCCTTCAGGTTGTTCTCCCGGGCGCCGTGCACGGTCAGCCGCCGGGTGGGGTCGGTGGGCCGGCGCATCGCCGGCAGCTCGATGGCCTTCTTCCCGGCCAGGTACTGCCCGGTCATCGAGTCCTCGTTGGCCAGCAGCTCGGCGAGCGGCCCGCTGTGCACCACCTTGCCGCCGTGCTCACCCGCGCCCGGGCCGATGTCCACCACCCAGTCCGAGGTCTTGATGGTGTCCTCGTCGTGCTCGACGACGATCAGCGTGTTGCCCAGGTCGCGCAGGCGCACCAGCGTCTCGATGAGCCGGTGGTTGTCGCGCTGGTGCAGGCCGATGGACGGCTCGTCCAGCACGTACAACACGCCCACCAGGCCGGAGCCGATCTGGGTGGCCAGCCGGATGCGCTGGGCCTCGCCGCCGGAGAGGGTCCCCGCCGCGCGGTTGAGCGAGAGGTAGTCCAGGCCGACGTCGACCAGGAACCGCAGCCGCTCGTTGACCTCCTTCAGCACGCGCTGGGCGATGGCCTTGTCGCGGGCGCTCAGCTTGAGCGCCCGCAGGAACTCGGCGCACTCGCTGATCGACATCGCGGAGACCTCCGCGATGGAGCGGCCCTCCACCGTGACGGCCAGGATGAGGGGCTTGAGCCGGGTGCCCTGGCAGGTGGGGCAGGGCACCTCGCGCATATAGCCCTCGAAGCGCTCGCGGCTGGAGTCGCTCTCCGCCTCCGAGTACCGCCGCCTGACGAAGGGCACCGCCCCCTCGAAGGCCGTGGTGTAGGCGCGCTCCCGCCCGTAGCGGTTGCGGTAGCGGACCTCGATCTGCGTGCGGTGCCCGTTGAGCAGCGCCTTCTTGGCGCGCTGCGGCAGCCCGGCCCAGGGGATGTCCGTACGGAAGCCGAGGGCGTCGGCGAGCGCCCCGTACAGCCGGGCGAAGTAGTCCTTGGTGTGGCCGTGGGACCAGGGGTGGATGGCGCCCTCGTCGAGCGACTTCTCCTCGTCCGGGACGATCAGCTCGGGGTCGACCTCCATGCGGGTGCCGATGCCGGTGCAGTCGGGGCAGGCACCGAAGGGCGAGTTGAAGGAGAAGGAGCGCGGCTCCAGCTCCTCGAAGGACAGGTCGTCGTACGGGCAGTAGAGGTGCTCGGAGAACATCCGCTCGCGCTGCGGGTCGTCCTGCTCGAGATCCACGAAGTCGAGGATCACCATGCCGCCGGAGAGGCCTAGCGCCGTCTCCACCGAGTCGGTCAGCCGCCGCTTGGCGCTGTCCTTGACGGTCAGGCGGTCGACGACCACCTCGATGGTGTGCTTCTCCTGCTTCTTGAGCTTCGGCGGTTCGGAGAGCTGGATGGTCGTGCCGTCCACCCGCGCCCGGCTGTAACCCTTGGTCTGGAGGTCGGCGAAGAGATCGACGAACTCGCCCTTGCGCTCGCGCACCAGCGGGGACAGCACCTGGAAGCGGCTGCCCTCGGGCAGCTCCAGCACCTTGTCGACGATCGCCTGCGGCGACTGGCGGGCGATCGGGCGGCCGCACTCGGGGCAGTGCGGCTTGCCGATCCGGGCGAACAGCAGCCGGAGGTAGTCGTAGACCTCCGTGATGGTGCCGACCGTCGAGCGGGGGTTGCGCGAGGTGGACTTCTGGTCGATGGACACCGCCGGGGACAGGCCCTCGATGAAGTCCACGTCGGGCTTGTCCATCTGCCCCAGGAACTGGCGGGCGTACGACGAGAGGGACTCGACGTAGCGGCGCTGTCCCTCCGCGAAGATCGTGTCGAACGCGAGGGACGACTTGCCCGACCCGGAGAGCCCGGTGAAGACGATGAGGGAGTCGCGAGGGAGGTCGAGCGAGACGTTCTTGAGATTGTGCTCGCGAGCGCCACGGACGATGAGACGGTCGGCCACGCCGGTCGGCACCTTTCTTGAGAGAGGTGGGGGTCCGCGGGCCCCGCTCCCATGAGGGGCTCTGCCGGGGCGCAGAGCCGGAGCGAGGCGAAAGCCCCCCGACCCAGGGTATGGGGGCGCTGCGGCGATGTCTTAAGGATGCAGCACACGAGCCTATAGCACGCACATTCGATTTGCGGGCCGAGGACGACGGCTTCACCCGAACGTGTGGCGCGGACTACCGTCGGAACATGACTGACTACGCACGTGACGCCGCCGCTGTACGGGGCGCGACCGACCGGCTGCTGAGCGGAGTGTCCCGGCTGGACGAGACGGCCGTCCGGGAGCCCTCGCTGCTCCCCGGCTGGACCCGCGGCCACGTGCTGGCCCATCTGGCGCGCAACGCGGACGCCCTGGTGAATCTCCTCACATGGGCCCGCACCGGGGTGCCGACCCCCATGTACCCCAGCGAGGACGCGCGGGACCGCGCCATCGAGGAGGCGGCGGGCCGCCCGCTGCCGGTCCACCTCGACGACCTGCGCACCAGCGCCTTCCGCTTCTACTCGGCGGCCGCGGCGCTGCCCGCGGCCCGCTGGTCGTACGAGGTCACCATGCGGCGCGGGGTCACCGAACCCGCCGGCCGGCTGCCGTTTCGCAGGCTGGTCGAGGTCGAGCTGCACCATGTGGACCTCGGGATCGGCTACACCCTGGCGGACCTGCCCGCCGAGTTCGTCGAGCGGGAGCTCGACTTCCTCACCGAGGTGAAGTTCGCCGGCCATCCCGAGGTGCCCCCGCTGCGGCTGGCCTCGGGCTGGGGCGGCCGGGTCCGGTGGACCGGCCGCGCGGGCGAGGGCGCCGGTCCCGCCGTCACCGTCGAGGGCTCCCCCGCCGCCCTGTTGGGGTGGCTCACCGGGCGCACGGACGGGTCCGGCCTGTCCTGCCCCGACGCGCCCCTGCCGGCCCTCCCGCCGCTAGGCTGAGCCCATGACGTACAGCGGAGCGGTGAAGGTCGGCGGACCGGCGGACGTGCACGAACTGACCGACCTGATGATCTCCAAGGTCGCGGTCGGCCGCATGAGCAACAACGCCTACCTGCTGCGCTGCCGCGCCACCGACGAGCAGCTGCTCATCGACGCCGCGGCCGAGCCGCACACCCTGCTGTCGCTCATCGGCGCCGGCGGCATCGCCTCCGTGGTCACCACCCACCGCCACCCCGACCACTGGGGCGCGCTGCGCGAGGTGGTGGAGGCCACCGGCGCCCGCACCTACGCGGGCCGCTACGACGCCGAGGGCATCCCGGTCCCCACCGACGTACCGGTCGAGGACGGCGACACGCTGCGCGTCGGCCGGGTCGAGCTCACCGCCCGCCGGCTGGTCGGCCACACGCCGGGCAGCATCGCCCTGATCTACGACGACCCGCACGGCCACCCGCACGTCTTCACCGGCGACTGCCTCTTCCCCGGCGGGGTCGGCAACACCCACAAGGACCCCAAGGCCTTCGAAAGCCTCATCGGCGACGTCGAGGCCAAGCTCTTCGACCGCCTGCCGGACGAGACCTGGGTGTACCCCGGCCACGGCGACGACACCACCCTCGGCGCCGAGCGCCCGCACCTCGGCGAGTGGCGCGAGCGCGGCTGGTGAGCGACGCGTGAGGGGAGCGCGCGCCGCGCCCGTACGCCGCGCGCCCTCCCCCGCGCCCGAGATCCCGTAACCGCGGGCGCGCGGCGGCGGTTGGCGCTTCATGCACGACGCCCGCCTCATGCACGACGCCCGCTCCCCGTCCATGGTCCGGCTCGCCGCCGCGTCCCTGGCCGGCACCGCCATCGAGTTCTACGACTTCTTCGTCTACGGCACCGCGGCCGCCCTCGTCCTCGGCCCGCTCTTCTTCCCCACCGTCTCCCCGCTCACCGGGACCCTCGCGGCCTTCGGCACCTTCGCCGTCGGCTTCCTCTCCCGGCCCCTCGGCTCGGCCGTCTTCGGCCCCCTCGGCGACCGCTACGGCAGACGGCCGGTGCTGCTGCTGTCGCTGCTGCTCACCGGGGTCGCGACGGTCGCGGTCGGCTTCGTGCCGCCCTACGCCTCGATCGGCACGGCGGCCCCCGTGCTGCTGCTCGTGCTGCGCTTCCTGCAAGGTCTCGGGCTCGGCGGCGAGTGGGGCGGCGCGGTGCTGCTGACCGCCGAGCACGCCCCGGAGCGGCGGCGCGGGCTGTGGGCGGGCATCCCTCAGGTCGGCCCGGCCGTCGGCTTCCTCCTCGCCAACGGCGTGATGCTGACCCTGTCCGCGACGCTCAGCGAGGCCCAGTTCCGCTCCTGGGGGTGGCGGGTGCCGTTCTGGGCGGCGGGGGTGCTGGTGGCGGCCGGGCTGCTGCTGCGCGCCCAGCTCCCCGAGTCCCCCCGGTTCCGGGAGCTGGCCGAGCGTGACGAGCGCGCCGCCGCGCCGCTCGCCGAGGTGGTGCGCGGCCACTGGCGGCTGGTGCTGCTGACCGCGGGGGGCCTCGCGGTGGGCTACGCGGTCTTCTACGCCGTGACGACCTGGTCCCTCGCCTACGGGACGGGGCGGCTGGGGGTGGACCGCACGGTGATGCTCGGCTGCGTCATGGCGGCCGTGGCGGTCAAGGGCGCGCTCACGCCCCTGGCCGCGCACCTCGGCGACCGCCTCGGCCGGCGGAGCATGTGCCTGGCGGGCTGCACGGGCACGGTGATCTGGATGTTCCCGATGGTGGCGCTGTTGCGCACGGGGCGGGCGCCGCTGATGTTCCTCGGCTTCCTGGGCGCGCTGCTGGCCTTCGTCGCGATGCTCGCCGTCACGGCGGCCTATCTGCCCGAGCTGTACGAGCCGAGGGTGCGCTGCACGGGCGCGTCGCTCGGCTACAACCTGGGCGGCGTGCTCGGCGGCGGACTGACCCCGCTGGTGGCGACCGCCCTGTCGCGCGGCGGCGGTCCGCCGTGGGGCGTCGCCGCGTATCTGACGGGCGTGGCGCTGCTCAGCCTGGGCTGCTTCGCGCTGCTCCCGGAGACCCGCCCGCCCCAGCCGGCGGACGGCACGGACCGCCCCCTCCCACGGCCGATGGGGGCCGGGGAGGCGGCGGTCTAGGGTCTTTCGTTTGGATCAGGCCGGATCAGGGAGCGGGGCCGGGGGTCAGGGCCGGGCGTCGACGCTGTCGCGCTCCTCGGCCGTGGTCCCCTCTCCCCGCTCCCCGGCCGCCGCCTCCCGCTCGGCCTGCTTCCTGGAGGCGTAGAGGCTGGTGATGGTGGTGACGGCGAGCACCGAGCAGATGACCCCGAGCGAGACGGGGATGCTGATCTCGGGGACGTGGACCCCGGACTCGTGGAGCGCGTGGAGCACCAGCTTCACGCCGATGAAGCCGAGGATCACCGACAGCCCGTACGACAGGTGGACCAGCTTCTTCAGCAGCCCGCCGATGAGGAAGTACAGCTGGCGCAGGCCCATCAGCGCGAAGGCGTTGGCCGTGAAGACGATGTACGGGTCCTGGGTGAGGCCGAAGATCGCGGGTATCGAGTCCAGCGCGAACAGGACGTCCGTGGTGCCGATCGCCAGCATGACGACGAGCATCGGGGTCATCAGACGCTTGCCCTGCTCGACGACGAACAGCTTGGTGCCGTGGTACTTGTCGGTGGAGGGGAAGCGCTTCTCGACCGCCTTGAGCAGGCGGTTCTCCTCGAACTCCTCGTCCTCCTCGTCCGCGCGCGCCTCCTGGATCAGCTTCCACGCGGTCCAGATGAGGAAGGCGCCGAAGAGGTAGAAGACCCAGGAGAAGGTCGAGATGATCGCGGCGCCGGCGCCGATGAAGCCCGCCCGCAGCACCAGGGCGATGAGCACGCCCACCATCAGCACCCGCTGCTGGTAGATCGTCGGCACCGCGAACTTCGCCATGATCAGCACGAAGACGAAGAGATTGTCGACGCTCAGGGACTTCTCGGTGATGAACCCGGCGAAGAACTCGCCCGAGGGCTGACCGCCCGCGAAGAGCAGCAGCCCGAGCCCGAACAGCCCGGCGAGGGCGATCCAGACGGCGGTCCAGATCCCCGCCTCCTTGAGCGAGACCTCATGCGGCTTGCGGCCGCCGACGAAGAAGTCGACGGCTATGAGGGCGCACAGGCCCACGATGGTCAGGACCCACAGGGTCCAGGAAACGTCCACGGTTCCTCCGGCATTCGTACGGCAATGTTCAGCGTCGTCGCTGCCGGAGGTCTCTTCCGCCCGGGCCGGGGCCACGGGCCGACGCCCCGGGATCGCATCCGGCCCGGCCAGGCGCCGGACGCGATCCGTACTGACGGGAACGCCGCGACAGGTGTACTCCCCTCCGCACCAAGAAGAGTACAGGAATCACCAAGGAAGAGTAAAGAGATGGGTAAATCCGCTGGTCAGTAGCGCTTTCTCGGGTAATGGCGGGAGGTCATGGGTCAGCGTCCGTACGCCTGCCGGGCCTGGACCACCCGGGCCAGCACCTGCTCCACCACCTGGCTGCCCGCCGGCACCAGCGACGGCTCGTACGTCCAGGCGTGGCCCACCCACGGGTCGGCCAGATGCTCGTCGGGGACCGGGGTGACCCTCAGCAGCGAGCGCCACAGCGGGTCCAGCACCGGGCCGTAGGCCTGTGCGTCCCGCCGGTCGGCGACCATCATCAGATGGACGCCCACCGAGGGCCCCTCGTCCGCGAGATAGCGCAGCTGGGTGACGGCCCGGTCGTCGAAGCCGTGCGGGAAGTCATGGACGATCAGCAGCTGTTCGGCGATGTCCAGGTCGGGCGGCAGCGCGTCCGCGGCGCCGCTGCGGACCGCCATCTGCACCAGGTCCACCCGGCGGGTCAGCGCGGCGAGCATCGCGCTCACCCCCTGGGCCCCGGTCGCGGGCGGCTCGCGCAGCACGCCGGAGCGCAGCAGCGGGGCGAAGGACGCCGCGGCCGAGCCCGCCGGGTCGATCACATGGACCGTGAACTCGCCCGCCGGGTAGACCGCGAGCAGCCGGGCGGCATGCGCGACCGCCGTGTCCGCGGCCAGCCGGCGCAGCTCCCCGGAGTCCACCGCGACCGCCTCGGACAGGCCGTCCCGCCCGCTGTCGATCCACAGCCCGCGTTCCAGCGGCAGCCGCACCAGCATGGGGATGCGCAGGTCCCGGCGCTCCGGGAGGTGCAGCTCGCCCAGGCGCAGCGCCATCGGGATCTCCATCGGCACCTGGTAGGCCTGCCAGACGGGGCTGTCCCAGCGCGCGAACGCCGGGGGCAGCGCGGGCTCGACCACCTCGGCCTCGGCGGCGAGCTGGGCCAGGTCCCGGTCGAGGACCGCGCGGGCCTGCTCGACCAGGGCGGTGTGCTTGGCGCGGGCCTGCTCGCGGGCCGCGTCCGCCTCGGGGCCGAAGCGGGTGCGGGGGTCGGAGAGCACCCCGTCCAGCTCCTTCTCCATGCGGGAGTCGGCGAAGTCGACGGCGCTGCGGTAGGCGGCTGCCGTGCGGGCCAGGTCCTCGAACATGCCCCAGACCTGGTTGTAGAGCCGCTCGTCCATGGTCCAGCCGGAGGCGTCGCCCGCGACGGGCTGGGCGGGGCGCCCGGGCTCGGCGGGCGGGGCGGGCGGAGGGGGCGTCGGCGGCGCGGACGTACGGCGGCCGGGGTGCTGGTAGTTGACCGGACCACCCGAGCCCGGACCACCCGAGCCCGGACCGCCGGAGCCCGGCCCGCCCGGGGCGGTGCCGGGGGGCGCGGGCGGGGGCGCCTGCTGGGGGACGGCGGCCGGCTCGGCCGTCGCGGCACCGCCGCCGGCCGTGGCCGTGCGCACCCGCCCCTCGCCGTCCGGGCGGGGCGGCGGCGGGGCGACCGAGCGGGCCATGCCCTGGGCGACCGCCTCGTTGATCCGCGCGGCGAGCGCGGCGGCCTCCGGCAGCCCCTGGTCGTGCAGCATCGCGGCCAGCCCGCCCGCGTAGCCCTGGCCCACGGCGCGCACCTTCCAGGCGCCCTGCCTGCGGTACAGCTCCAGGGCGACCACCGCGGACTCCGAGTCCAGGTCGGTGATGGTGTAGCTGGCGACCTCGGTGCCGTCGAGGCCGGTGACGGCGACGAACGGCGCGGGCATGGCGCCGAAGCGGGTGGGGCCGCCGACGCCCGTCGGCAGGGCCAGCAGCACATTGACCCGGTGGACGGCCTCGGGCACCGCGCCGAGGTCCACGGCGAGGCGGTGGTCCGCCGCGGCCTGCCGGGACACGTCGATGCCCGGCAGCTGGGGCGCGGCCGGGTGCGCGACCCACTCGGTGCCCCGTACCGTGCCCTGCTCGTCGCCGAGCGTGGCCCCGGCCACGATCGGATGGCCCGCCGAGACCCGGATCTCCAAACGGGTCTGGGGCAGGGGGTGGTTCTGCCCTCGGACCAGCTCGGCCGTCATGGCTGCGTCCCCTCGTTGCGTTCGGTGGTGTGTCGGTGCGTTTCGGCTCGCCGGGAGCACATCGGCCCGGTGGGCGGTGCGCCTACCGGGCCGATGGGTTCAGCCGCTCACAGGTGCGGCAGGATGTGCGGCATCAGGTCCTGGAAGGTGCGGCCGTTGGCCGGCTCGCCGACGGCCTTCATCTGCCAGCCGGCGCCGTCGCGCTGCACCTTGGCCATGATCTGCGCGGTGTACTGCCCGCCGCCGGTGAGGGTGTAGCGGGCCAGCTCCTGGCCGTTGGTCTCGTCCACCAGCCGGCAGAACGCGTTCTGCACCTCGGCGAAGGTCTGGCCGGTGAAGGAGTTGACGGTGAAGATGATCTGGTCGATGTGCACCGGCACCCGCTGCAGGTCGACCAGGATGGCCTCGTCGTCGCCGCCCTGGCCGGCGCCGCCCACCAGGTTGTCGCCGGTGTGGCGCACCGAGCCGTCGTCGCTGACGAGGTGGCGGAAGAAGACCACGTCCACCGGCTGCTTGTCGGCGAACAGGACGGCCGAGGCGTCGAGGTCGATCTCCCGCGTACGGGAACCGAACAACCCGCGCCGGGGAGCCGCCTGCCAGCCAAGTCCCATCCGCACCGCGGTCAGGGTGCCCCCGTCGGCCTTCTGCAGACTGATGGCCTGTCCCTTGGACATGTTGACCGTCACGCGCTGTCCCTACTCTCGTGTCTCGATCCCCGCGGCCGCCCGGTCCGCACGGCCTGTTCGAACCCTATGCACTGGGAAGGGCCCGCCAGCCGCCCGCACCGGCTTTTGTGTCGGTCTTGCAACACATCGCGCCGACACGGGCGGTGTCGCGTCCGTACGGACCCGGGGGGCGGCGGCCGGTCCGTACGGATCGAGGGAGGAGGAACCCGCTCGTACGGACCCGGGGGCGGCGGCCGGATCGGGGGTCAGGACAGCCCGGCCTCCTTCATCTGGCGCAGCTCCTTCTTCAACTCCCCCACCTCGTCGCGCAGCCGGGCCGCGACCTCGAACTGCAGCTCGGCGGCGGCGGCCCGCATCCGGTCGGTCATCTCCTCGATCAACTCGGCGAGTTCGGCGGCCGGACGGTCCGTCAGCGCCCCGTCCTTGCCCGCCTTGCCGGCCTTGGCGCCCTTGCCCGCCTTGTGCCCGGCCAGGGCAGGCACCGGGGCCTTCTGCCCCTTGGCCGCGCCCTTCCCGTCGGTCTTGCGGTAGCCGGTGCCCAGCAGCTCCTTGGTGTCGATCTCCTCGCGGGCGAGGGTCGCCACGATGTCGCCGATCTTCTTGCGGAGCGGCTGCGGGTCGATCCCGTTGGCCTTGTTGTAGGCGATCTGCTTCTCGCGGCGCCGGTTGGTCTCCTCGATGGCCTTCTCCATCGCCGGGGTGATCTTGTCGGCGTACATATGGACCTGACCGGACACGTTACGCGCGGCGCGGCCGATGGTCTGGATCAGCGAGGTGCCGGAGCGCAGGAAGCCCTCCTTGTCGGCGTCGAGGATCGCCACCAGCGAGACCTCCGGCAGGTCCAGGCCCTCGCGCAGCAGGTTGATGCCGACCAGGACGTCGAACTCGCCCGCGCGCAGCTCGCGCAGCAGCTCCACGCGGCGCAGGGTGTCCACGTCGCTGTGCAGATAGCGGACCTGGATGCCCAGCTCGAGCATGTAGTCCGTGAGGTCCTCGGCCATCTTCTTGGTGAGGGTGGTGACCAGGACGCGCTCGTCCTTCTCCGTGCGCGTGCGGATCTCGTGGATCAGGTCGTCGATCTGCCCCTCGGTGGGCTTGACCACGACCTCGGGGTCGACGAGACCGGTGGGGCGGATGATCTGCTCCACGAAGCCGTCGCCGCGCGAGAGCTCGTAGGGCCCGGGGGTGGCGGAGAGGTAGACGGTCTGGCCGGTGCGCTTCAGGAACTCCTCCCACTTCAGCGGGCGGTTGTCGAGGGCGGAGGGCAGCCGGAAGCCGTGCTCGATCAGCGTCCGCTTGCGGGAGGCGTCGCCCTCGTACATCGCGCCGATCTGCGGGACGGTGACATGGGACTCGTCGATGACCAGGAGGAAGTCCTCCGGGAAGTAGTCCAGCAGGGTGTGCGGCGGGGAGCCGGGCTCGCGGCCGTCGATGTGCAGGGAGTAGTTCTCGATGCCGGAGCAGGTGCCGATCTGGCGCATCATCTCGATGTCGTAGGTCGTCCGCATCCGCAGCCGCTGGGCCTCCAGCAGCTTGCCCTGCTTCTCCAGCCTGGCCAGGGTCTGCTCCAGCTCGGCCTCGATCCCGGCGATGGCCTTCTCCATACGCTCGGGGCCCGCCACGTAGTGGGAGGCGGGGAAGACATACAGCTCCTGGTCGTCGCTGATGACCTCGCCGGTGAGCGGATGGAGGGTGGAGAGCGCCTCGATCTCGTCGCCGAACATCTCGATCCGGACGGCGAGCTCCTCGTAGACCGGGAAGATCTCGATGGTGTCGCCGCGGACCCGGAAGGTGCCGCGGGTGAACGCCAGGTCATTGCGCGCGTACTGGATGTCGACGAAGCGGCGCAGCAGCTGGTCGCGGTCGATCTCCTGGCCGACCTTCAGCGGCACCATGCGGTCCACGTACTCCTGCGGGGTGCCGAGGCCGTAGATGCAGGAGACGGACGCCACGACGATCACGTCACGCCGGGTGAGCAGGGAGTTCGTCGCGGAGTGGCGCAGCCGCTCGACCTCCTCGTTGATCGAGGAGTCCTTCTCGATGTAGGTGTCCGACTGCGGTACGTAAGCCTCTGGCTGGTAGTAGTCGTAGTAGGACACGAAGTACTCGACCGCGTTGTTCGGCAGGAGCTCTCGGAACTCATTGGCGAGCTGGGCGGCGAGGGTCTTGTTGGGCGCCATGACGAGCGTCGGCCGCTGGAGCTTCTCGATCATCCACGCGGTGGTCGCGGACTTTCCGGTGCCGGTCGCGCCGAGCAGGACGACATCCTGCTCACCGGCGCGGATGCGCCGCTCCAGGTCGGCGATCGCCGTCGGCTGGTCGCCACTGGGCTGGTACGGGCTGACGACCTCGAAAGGCGCCACCTTGCGTTCGATCTGGGATACGGGCCGCATGTCCCCCACGGTACGACCCACCACCGACAACGGCCGACCGGCCGAACCCGGGGCCGTGCCCGGGTGACCCCGCCCGCGCCCCGCCCGCCCGACCGGCGGGCCCGTGCTTCACTCTGTCCATCCGCGACCTATCCTCCGGGACGGCACGACTGGGACCCTCTGCCCGTCCGCGAGTCACGCGAGTCAGACGACGCGAGGAGTCCGTATGCGCATCCGCCCCGCCGCCGCCCTCACCGGCGCGCTCATCGGCATGTCCGCGCTCTTCCTCTCACCGGCGGCCGCCCAGGCCGGCCAGACCGACCACACCGGCGAGCAGTCGCACCACACCGTCACCATCGCCCACCGGGGCGCCTCCGCCTACGCCCCCGAGAACACCCTCGCCGCCGTCGACGCGGCCGACGACCTCGGCATCACCTGGGTGGAGAACGACGTCCAGCGCACCAAGGACGGCGAGCTGATCGTCATGCACGACACCACGCTGAGCCGGACCACGGACGTCGAGGAGGTCTTCCCGGACCGCGCCCCCTGGAAGATCTCCGACTTCACCCTCGACGAGATCGAGCAGCTGGACGCGGGCAGCTGGTTCGGCCCCGAGTTCGCGGGGGAGGGCGTGCCGACCCTCGAGGACTACCTCGATCGGGTGGAACACAACCACCAGAAACTCCTCGTCGAGCTCAAGGCTCCCGAGCTGTATCCGGACATCGAGCGCCAGACCCTGCGCGAGCTGCGCCGAGCGGGCTGGCTGGACCGCCGCCACGTCAAGCACAAGCTGATCGTCCAGAGCTTCAACGCGAGCGCCGTGAAGCAGGTACACGACCTTCGGCCGGACGTCAAGACCGGGTTTCTGGGCACGCCCGCGATCGGCGACCTGGAGACGTACGCGGAGTTCGCCGACCAGATCAACCCGAGTTACAAGACCATCGACGCCGAGTATGTCGCCGCGGTCCACGAGGTGGACGGCGCGCACGGCCGTCCGTTCGAGGTCTACGCCTGGACGGTGAACGACGCGTCGGCGGCGGTCAACGTCGCGCGGATGGGGGTGAACGGGATCATCACCAACAACCCGGACGTCGTAAGGGACGCCCTGGAGGACGCGGGCTACGAGGTGCCGGCCGCCCCCGCGACGGCGTCGTAGCGCCGCCGCGACGGCCCCGGGGCGGGGCCCGGTCCACGGCCGCCGCCCCGCTCCGCTCGCCCCGGGACCGCAAGCGGCAGCCCTGGCCCCGGCTGCCGCGGCACCCCGGCCCCGCCCGGCCCGGGGGAGCGCTGTCGGTCCCGGGGCCTACGCTGAAACGGTGACGATCTCTGAAGGGCCGACGATCTCCGAAGGTCCGGCGAAGGCGGCAGGACCGGCGAACGCCGAGGCACCGGCGGCGGACAGGCCGGAGGCGCCGGAGGCGCGCCGTGAGGCGCGCGCCTGGTGCTGGAGCGTGGTGGACTCCCCCATCGGCCCCTTGCTGCTCGCGGCCACGGACCAGGGCCTGGCCCAGGTCGTCTTCCACGCCGACGAGGCGAGGGCGGCCGAGGCCGTCGCGCGGCTCACCGCCCGGCTCGGCACGGCCCCGGAGCCCGCCCCGGCTTCCCTGGCCTCCCCGGCCGGCACACCGGCCGACGCACCTGTCGGCTCACCCGCAGACTCGCCGGCCGGCTCACCGGTCGGCTCGGGAGGCACGCCGCCCTGTCTGACGCACCTCGGCTCGGCCGTGCGCCAGCTGGAGCGCTATTTCACCGGTGCGCTGACCGAGTTCACCGTCCCCCTGGACTGGTCCCTCATCACCGGCTTCAACCGCCGCGTGCTGCGCGAGCTGGCCGAGCACGTCCCGTACGGCACGGTCGTCGGCTATGGGGACCTCGCCGACCGGGTCGGCGATCCGGGCGCCGCCCGGGCCGTCGGCGTGGCCATGGGCAGCAATCCGCTCCCGGTCGTCGTGCCCTGTCACCGCGTCGTCGAGAGCGGCGGCGGCATAGGCGGCTTCGGCGGCGGTCTGGAGACGAAACGCACGCTGCTGGCCCTGGAAGGGATCCTTCCGCAGCCGCTCTTCTGAGACGGGCCGAAGCCCCGCCTGAGGGCGCCTCAGCCACCCGGCCCGCTCCAGGCCGGGTGGCGCGGGTCGTCCGCGCGGACCACCACATCCGCGGTCTCCGCGGGCCGCACCTCCTCCTCGTACCGCGCGAAGGCGGGCAGGGTCCACTGTGCGTCCTCCTCCGTACGGCGGGCCAGCGCGGCCGGGGACAGCCGCAGATGCACGGACAGGTCGAACGGGAACCAGCGCCCCAGCAGCAGCGCGCCATGGAGCAGCAGCACCCCGCCCGGCGGCAGTTCCACGTACGGGGAGCGGGTGGCCCGGTCGGTCACCGGGTCCCACAGATCGGGGAGCACCCGCCCCGTGCCGCGCGGCGCGGGTTCCAGCGGGTCGAAGACCTCGCGCCACAGGGCGCCCGTGTCGAGCCACATGTCGTAGTACGCGTCGGCGTCCCGCCGCCCGTACTCGTAGCGCAGCGACGCCGCCCGCAGAAAGCCGCCCGCCGCGACCACCAGCACCGGCCGCCCCCGCAGCCGCAGTTCCTCCGCCAGCCGGTCCGCCAGCTCCCCGGTGCGCGCCGCCGGGGCCCCGTCGACCGCCACCCTCAGCCAGGGTCCGCCGTCCGCCGCCGCCAGACCCGCGACGCGGTCGGCGAGCGCGCCGGTCAGCCGTTCCCAGGAGATCGCTTCGAGCCGCACAGCCCCCATCATGCAGGCATGCGTGCCCGGTCCGCTCCGGCGGGCCGACCGTCCTCGGCGGGCCTTGCCTTACGGTGGGGGCTGCGGCGGATGGATGAGGTGAGGGCGATGGAAGGGGTTGTCGGGCGGCTTGCGAGAGGGTATGGAGAGCATGGCCAAGAGCGCCGAGCGCCGAGCGCCGAGAGCGCCGAGCGCCGAGCGCCGAGCGCCGAGCGCCGAGCGCCGAGCGCCGCTGAGCGGCTGACCACGCCTCCGCCTGGCGCCCCGGCCACCACCCCGGCCGCCGGCCCGCCCGCCCTCACGCCCGAGGCCAGGCCCGCGCTCGCGACCGCCACCGCGACCGCGCCCCCGCGGCAGCCGCACCTGCCCGCGGCCCCGCAGCCCTCCACTCCCCCGCAGCCGCCCGCGCACGGCTGCCAGCCGCTTCCCCTCCGTACGCCCGTCGGCCCGGACGCCGCGCGCTGGACGACGTTCGACGGCGAGCGGACCCTGATAGCGGTGGCCCGCACCGTCACCTCGACCATCCGCGTCCTCGACGCCCTCACCCCGGTCCTCCGCGACGACCCGCGCGTCCACGTGGTCTTCGGCTACGACCCGACCTCCGCGTTCAGCGACGGGGTCCACGACCTGCTGCGCGCCCACGGCGCGCGCGTCATGCCGTGGGACCAACTGACCCGCGTACCCTGCGACCTGATCGTGACGGCCACCGAGAACGCGGACCTCTCCGGCACCGACGCCCCCGTCCTCGTCCTCCCCCACGGCGTGGGGTTCCACAAGCTGGTCCCCGACGCGCGCGGCCCCCACGAGCGGGTCTCCGGCCTGGTGCCGGAAGCCCTGCTGGAGCGCGCGTGGCTGACGATCTCGCACCCGGACCAGGCCGACCAGCTGGCCGCGCTCCACCCCGGCACGGTCGGCCGCACCCTCCTCGTCGGCGACCCCTGCTACGACGAGCTCCTGTCCTCCCGCGGACTTCGCGCCCGCTACCGCGAGGCCCTTGGCGTCGCCGAGGGCCAGCGCCTGGTCATGGTCAGCTCCACCTGGCGCGGCCAGTCGCTCCTCGGCCGCCAACCGGACCTCCCAGCGCGGCTGCTGGCCGAACTGCCGTTGGACGAGTACCGGGTCGCGCTGGTCACCCATCCCAACGTGGCGTCGGCCCACGGCTCCTGGCAGCTGCGCGCCGGCCAGGCCTCGGCCCGGGAGGCGGGCCTGCTGCTGATCCCGCCGACCGCGGGCTGGCAGGCCACCCTCGTCGCCGCGGACGTGCTGATCGGCGACCACGGCTCGGTCACCTTCTACGGCGCCGCGCTCGGGAAACCCGTCATCCTGGCGGCCTTCGGGGACGAGTCGATGCCCGGCACCCCCATGGCCGAACTGGGCCGCGTCGCGCCCCGGCTCAGCGGCCCGGCCATCCCCGGCGGTCCGGAGAGCCCCGGCGGCCCGGAGAGCCCCGGCGGCCTGGGGCTGTACGAGCAGATCGAGCGCGCGATCGCCGGACACGACCCGGAACGGTTCGCCAAGATCGGCGCTGCGGCGTTCGCCGAGCCGGGCCGGGCGCTGGCCCGGCTGCGCGCCGACCTGTACGCGCTGCTGCGGCTGCCGGAGCCGGCCACCCCGCCACCGCCCGTACGCGCCTTCGACGATCCGGTCCCCGAGCGCCAAGAGGTGCGCTCGGCGGTGGTCGTGACGGCCGTGGACGGCGACACCGTGACCGTACGCCGCTTTCCCGCGTCCGTGAGCGGCGCGGCGGGCGAGGCGGGCGATCGGGAGGACGCGGACGGTGTGTACCGCCACTTGTGCTGCCAGGACCGGGAGCCGGACCGGCGGCTGGTCGAGAGCGCCTCGGTGCTCACCCGCCCCGAGCCGGCCGCCACGCCGGTCGCCGCCCTGCGGTGGGCCCGCGAGACGCTCGGCCGCTATCCGGGCAGCGTGATGGCCGCCGCCGTGACGACGGGCGGCGACTGCCTGGCCACCCTGCGGGACGGCCGGATCGCGGAGGCGTCGGCCACCGGCCCGATCCGCGACCCGGGTCTGCTGGCCGCCGTGGTGTACGGGTGGCTGCGCGCGGGTCGGCCGCTGGAGGGCATCGCCACCCTGCGGATGGGAGGGCGAGAGGAGGCCGTGGCCCTGCGCGCCCGCCCGACGGGCCCGCCGCACGCCTGACCTGCTCGCGACGGCCTCGGCGCGCACGGGTACGGGCGCGCGGACCGCCGCCCAGGCCCCGCCCCGGGCCGACAAGTACCGAAGACACGCCCCGCCGCAACCAAGAGCGCGAGACCGCCGGTGGCTCCGCCCGGCGCGGGCCGTCAGCTCGTGTTGGTCTCCGCCGCTTCCAGACGGGCGCGGAGCTCCGGGGCACGGGGGCTGCCGCCTGACTCGTGGATCTCGACCGCGCGGCGCAGATGGCGTCGCAGCGAGGCCGTGTCGCCCGTCCGGGCCGCGATGTCCGCGAGCGTCTCGAGGGCTTGGGCCTCGTAGTGGGTGGCGTTCCGATCACGCAGCGCCCGGGCCGCTTCCTCCAGGGCCTCCACCGCCTCCGCGGTGCGGCCCAGGGCTTCGTACGCGACCCCGATGGCGGCCTGGGCACGCGCCGCCATGCGTACGTCGCCGAGCCCGCGCAGTCGCTCGTCGGCGTCGCGGAGGGTGGCGAGTCCCTCCTCGTGGCGTCCGGTCGCGCTCTGCGAGCAGCCCAGGAAGTACAGCGCGATGGCGACGCCGCGCTCCTCCCCCGCCTCGGCGCTCAGCGCGCGGGCGGCGGCGTACGCCTCGGCGGCGCGGGACGGGTCGAAACGGTCCCAGTACCGCCCGCTGAACTCCTGTACCGAGCCGCGCAGCAGGGTCAGGCGGCGGTCCTCAGGGGTGGCCGCCGCGGCCTCGTCGGCGCGGAGGATCGCGGTGTCGAGCTGCTGCCTGGCCCGCTCGAACTCGCCCAGGTCCATCAGCGGTCGCGACAGGACGGCGCGCAGGCGTGCCTCGGCCGCCGGCTGGCCGTCCCGCGCGGCGGCTTCGGCGCCCAGCTCGCCGGATTCGATCCAGTCGGCGAGGTGGCGGTGGTGGAGATACAGCGCGGTGAGGGCCTCGGCGAGCTGCCAGGTCTGCCGGTCCATGCCGCCGTGGGCGGCCGCCGCGCGCAGTACGGCGAGGGCGTCGGCGCGCTCGGCCTCGAGCCAGGCCAGCGCCGCCTCCCTGCCGTCCCCCTCGCCCCCGCTCCGGTTCCGGTCGAACGGGTCGGGGCCCGCCCGCCGCATCCGCTCCTCGTGGTCGGCGATCCGCAGCCGCCAGCCCATGATCGCCCGGTCGGCGAAGGCGGCCCCGGTCAGCTGGTATTCCATGGCGCGCGCCAGGGCGGCCTCCCGCTCCTCCGCGCCTGCCAGGTCCCGGGCGTGCAGCCGTACGAGGTCGTGGAGGCGGTAGCGGCCGTCCTCGCCGACGTCGAGCAGGGACGCCCGTTCCAGGGCGTCCAGCAGCGGGGTCACGGCGGAGGCGGGCAGCCCGCCGACGGCCGCGGCGCCGCCGGTGTCGAAGCTGCGGCCCGGGCAGGCTCCCAGCAGCCGGTACAGGCGGGCAACGTCCTGGGGCAGGTCGCGGTAGGCGACGGTGAAGACGGCGGACACGGTGTGCTCCTCCCCGGGGCGCGAGTCACCCATGCGCGGTCCGCCCATGCGCGGTCCGCCCATGCCCCGCTCCCCTGTCATGCTCAGGCCTGCCAGCCGGCGGTTCTCGTCGGCCAGCTCCGCCGCCAGCGCCGACAGCGTCAGCCGCCGGTGGACGGCCAGTCGGGCGGCGACCACGTAGAGCGCCACGGGCAGCCCGCCGCACCACTCCACCAGCCGCGCCGCGGCCTCTGGCTCGGCCCGTACGCGGTCCTCGCCGCACAGCCGGGCGAGCAGCCGCCTCCCGCTGTCGGCGCTCAGCGGCTCCACGGGCAGCAGCCGGGCGCCGTCCCACACCAGCTCGCCGAGCCGGTCCCGGCTGGTGGCCAGGACGACGCTGCCGGGCGCTTTGGGGATCAGCGCCCGGACCTGGGCGGGCTCGCTCACCTCGTCGAGGACGACCACGACCCGGCGCTCGGCGCTGTGGCTGCGGTAGTGGGCGGTCAGCTCGGCCAGGTCGCCGGACAGATACTCCTCGGCGACGCCGATGGAGCGCAGACAGTGGCGCAGCCCTTCGGAGACATCGCCTCCGGCCGCGCCTTCGCGGCGCAGCCTGGCGAAGTCCACGTACAGCTGGCCGCCGGGGAAGCGGTCGCGGGCGCGTTCCACCCAGCGCCGTACGGTGGCCCGCTTGCCGACGCCCGGCAGGCCGCTGAGCAGGGCGATCCGCGGTGACCCGGCGCCCGCGGGGCCGCCGGACCCGTCCGGCCCACCCGGCGCTACCGCCCCGTTCCGTCCGCCCGGTCCGCCCAGTCCGTCCGGTGCGTCCGGTCTATCCGATGCGTCTGGTCCGTCCGGTACGTCCGGTACGTCCGGTACGTCCGGTGCGTCCGGTCCGTTCGGTGCGCCCAGTCCGTTCGGTGCGCCCGGTACGTCGGGGGTCAGCCAGCCGTCCAGCTCCGCCAGCTCGGCCGTGCGGTTCTCGAACGACGCCGTGCCCGCGGGCACCTGCCGCGGCACCCGCGCCGGGGGCCTGGCGGGCGGCGCCTGATAGTGGAAGTGCACGTCGCCGTGCAGCTGCCCGGCCTGGACGACGGGGCCGTGGACGGTGCCGGAGACCTCGTTCCCCACCGTGGCTCCTACCGCGGGCCCCGCAGCAGCCCCCGCGGCGGGTCGTACGGCCGCCCCCGGCGCCCCCGGCGCGTCGCAGCCCTCCCGGTCCCGGTCATCGGCCCCACCGCCAGCGGCCCTTGACACCTCGTCGCCCCCTGATCGCTCCGCGCATCCGGAGGAGTCACGCTACTGGACGCGAGCGTAGGATCCGGTCATCTCATCCGGAGGAGTCCTCACCATGTCGTCCCAGATAGCGCTGTTGCGCGGCATCAATGTCGGCGGCCACAACAAGTTCCCGATGGCGCGCCAGCGCGAGCTGATGCGGGACCTGGGCTTCGAGGACGTCACCGTCCATCTGCAGACCGGCAACATCGTCTTCGCCGACCCCGGCACCCCGCCCGAGCAGACCGCCCGTACGATCACCGACCGCATCTCGGCCGACCTCGGGCTGACGGTGCCGGTGATCGTCCGTACCCGGGACGAGCTGGCCGCCGCCGTCGAGGCGAATCCGTACCCCGAGGCCGCGGCCGAGCCCAAGACGCTGCACGTGGTGTTCCTGTCGGCCGCGCCGGCCGACCCGGCCGCGCTGGACGCCGTGGACCCGGCCCCGTACGCCCCGGACGAGTTCCGACTGTCCGGGCGGGAGATCTATCTGCGCACGCCAGGCGGCATCGGCCGCTCCAAGCTGGCGGAGAGGGTCACCCGGGTGCGGCTCGGCGTGACGGCGACGGCCCGCAACTGGAACACGGTCACCAAGCTGCTGGCGCTGGCCGACGCCTGACCCGCCCCCGGCCCCCCGGCCCCGGCCCCCGGCCAACCGGCCGCGCCGGCCCGGCCCCCGGCCCCACCCCCCGGCGTCCGCCTCGGCCCGGGCAGGAGCCCGCCGCGCCGCTCAGCTCCAGCCGTAGCGCTGCCTCAGCCGGGCCACGACCCGGTCGAAGCGCGGCCGGTCCAGCGCGCAGGCCTCCCGGCGCATGCCCTCCGGGTGCACCCGCAGCACCCGGTCGAGGTCCACCCACGAGTCGCGCCCGGCCCGGTCCCAGGGCCCCGCGCCGATGACCACCCACTCGCGGTCGCCGTCGTGCCGCTTGCTGGACAGCTGTACGGCCAGCAGCGTCCCGCCGCGCTCCCGGGCGACGACGAGCACCGGCCGGTCCTTGCCCCGGCCGTCCATCTCCTCGTACGGCACCCAGGTCCAGACGATCTCCCCCGGGTCCGGGTCGCCGTCCGGGTCCGGCGCGTACTGGGTGCGGACGCGGCCGACCTGGCGCGGCCGCGCCTCCACGGTGGCGGCGGGGCCCGTGCTGCCCGGCAGCGGGGCGGCGCCGCCGGGCTCGTTGAATGGCGTGATCACGGCGCACACGTTAGTCCGTCCGTGGTTCCGGGTGGCGTGTGAGGGGCCGCTCAGGTGGCAAGCCGACGTAGTGATGCCTGTGTGACTCCTGATGCGGGAAGGGGCAGAACGTGCCAGATGTTCTCGACCCAGTGGCGGACCTCGTCAAACGGCGGAAAGACCCGGTGGTCGTGCAGACGCTGCGCTCCACGGCCGCCGCGACCATCGCGTATGTCGTCGCCCTGCGGCTGAGCAGCGAGCCGGCCCCGCTCACCGCGCCGCTCACCGCCCTGCTGGTGGTGCAGGTCACCCTCTACGCCACCATCACCACCGGCATCCGCCGGGTGAACTCCGTGGTCGTCGGCGTGATGATCGCGATCGGGTTCAGCGCGCTGGTGGGGCTGACCTGGTGGAGCCTGGGGCTGATCATCCTGGTCGCGCTGACCGTGGGCCACTTCGTACGGGTCAGCGAGTTCGTCGCCGAGGTGGCGATCAGCGCGATGCTGGTCCTCGGCGTGACCCGGGTCGCGAACACGGCCTGGGACCGGGTGCTGGAGACGCTGATCGGCGCCGGGGTGGGGCTGGCCTTCAACCTGCTGTTCGCCCCGCCGGTGTGGGTGGAGACCGCCGGGAAGTCCATCGAGGACCTGGCCCGCCGCATGCGCCGGCTGCTGCTGCACATCGGCGAGGAGCTCGGCGGCCACACCCCTGTCGAGCGCGCCGCCGCCCGGCTCCACGAGGCCCGCCGCCTCGACCAGGACATCGCCCAGGTGGACGCCGCCCTCCGGCAGGCGGAGGACAGCCTGCGGCTCAACCCCCGCGTCAAGGAGGGGCTGCTCTACCGCGTCGTGCTGCGCACCGGCCTGGACACCCTGGAGATCTGCATGGTCGTCCTGCGCGTCCTGGCCCGCACCCTCACCGACCTCGCCAAGAAACGGACCGACGAGCCCCTGTTCCCCTCCGACGTGGCGACCGCCCTGGAGGACCTCTTCGTCCACCTCGCCGCGGCCGTCGAGAGCTTCGCCGTCCTGGTCACCACCCAGGTCAGCGCGAACGCCGAGGAGGCCGAGACCCGGCTGGCCAGCGAGCTCGTCAAGGCCCACGCGAGCCGCGACGTCGTCGCCCACACCCTCCTCGAACGGGTCCAGCAGCACCCGCGCCAGTGGCAGCTCCAGGGCGCCCTGCTCGCCGAGATCGACCGGATCCTCGACGAGCTGGACATGGAACAGCGCTCGATGCGCCTGATGGAAGAACTCGACCGCAACGCCCGCGAGCAGCGCGAGCGCTACCCCTTCCTGCACAAGATCCAGCGCTGGCTCCGCGGCGACCGCGCGGAGCGGCCCGGCGCGGCCTGATCGGCCGTGCCGCGGGCCCGCCCCGCCGCAAAATCGGTGGCCGGTCCGCTCGCCCACGCCCCACAGTGGTGGCACACCACACAACGAGGGACGGGGGACCCGAGCATGTCGACGCTGCGCGTCACCGCCGAGCGGCTGACCATCCATGAGCACCCGAACGCCGACGCACTGGAGCTGGCGCAGGTGGGGCTGTACCGGGCCGTGGTGGCCAAGGGAGCCTTCCGGTCGGGCGAGTTCGCCGTGTACGTGCCGGAGCAGGCGGTGCTGCCCGCGGAACTGATCGACGAACTGGGGCTGACCGGCAAGCTGGCGGGGGCCGGGCACAACCGGGTCAAGGCGATCCGGCTGCGCGGGGAGTTGTCCCAGGGGCTGGTGTGCCGGCCGCGGGCGCTGGCGGAGGTGGACCTGGAGCGGGCGGCCCGCGAGGGCGTGGACTTCGCCGAGCGGCTCGGGATCGTCAAGTGGGTGCCGCCGGTGCCGATCTCGATGAGCGGGGACGTGGAGCCCTCGCCGGATCTGCTGCCGTGGATCGACATCGAGAACCTCAAGCGCTACCCGGACGTGTTCGAGGACGGGGAGCCCGTCGCGGTCACCGAGAAGCTGCACGGGACGGCGTGCTGCCTGACGTACTGCGCGGACGGCGGGGAGGTGCGCGTGACGTCGAAGGGCCTGGGGGCCCAGCGGCTGGCGCTGGTGGAGGACGAGAAGAACCTCTACTGGCGTGCCATGCGCGGGCACGGCGTGGCCGCCGTGGCGGCGCGGGTGGCCGCCGAGCTGGGTGCGGCGCGGGTCGGGATCTTCGGCGAGGTGTACGGGGACGGGGTGCAGGACCTCGGGTACGGGACCGACAGCCGGCGCGGGGTCCCCGGGTACGCCGTGTTCGACGTCGCGGTGGACGTCGGCGGGCGGGTGCGCTGGCTGGATCCGGAGGAGGTGGCGAAGGCACTGGACGGCCGGCTGCCGGTGGTCCCGACGCTGTACGCCGGGCCGTACGACGCCCGGCGGGTGCTGGAGCTGGCCGACGGGCGCGAGACCGTCTCCGGCACCGGCCTGCACATCAGGGAGGGGGTGGTGGTGCGGGCGACGAGCGACCGGTACAGCCCGGTGCTCGGCGGCCGGGCCATCGCCAAGGTGGTCAGCGGCGCGTATCTGACGCGCAAGGGCGGCACCGAGTACGAGTAGGGAACGCGTGCGCCTTGGAGGGTCGTCCGGCGGCCTGGTCGGTGTCAGTAGAGCGGGTAGCGCGAGTCCGGGAAGATCCTGCCGTCGTATTCGTACATCTCGATCGACTGGTGGAACACGGAGGAGAAGTCGTCCGCGACTTCGGCGATGGTGCCCCGGCCCTCGATCCGCGTCAGCCACATCGGGGGCAGGCGGAGGTCGCCGTAGTGGGCGCCCAGCAGATTGCCGCAGATGGAGCCCGTCGAGTCGCTGTCGCCCGAGTGGTTCACGGACAGCAGCAGGGCCCTCTGGAGGGGGGTGCGCCGCCACTTCGGGTCGTAGCCGATGCCGCCGCCCTTGTTGTAGAGGCCGGGCCGCGGCGTCGCGTGGGCGAGGGCGCTGTAGACCGCGATGGCCAGGGCCTCCTCGGCGATCCAGCCGCCGCCGAGCGTTTCGGTCTTCTCGGCGCTGGGCTCCCCCTCCGCCGCCAGGGCGACGGCCTTGCGCAGGGCGGCGCTGGTCTCCTCGTGTCCCGGGTAGCGGGCCAGCAGTTCGAGGGTGCGCAGGACGGAGCCTTCCATGGAGTCGCCCTCGACGAGGTGGGCGATCATGGCGGCCAGGGCGCCCGCCGCGTACGAGCCGGTGGGGTGGCCGTGGGTGATCCGGGCGCAGCGGGCGGCGAGTTCGAAGCAGTCGGGCGCGCTCGCGCCCGTGAGGCCGAAGGGGGCGGAGCGAATCACGGTGCCGCAGCCCTTGGAGCCGGTGTTCACCGGGCCGGGGGTGCCGTCGAGCGGGTCGGAGTGGGTGGGGATGTGGTCGTGTTCGAGGCCGGACAGGCAGGCGTTGCCGGGGGCGCGGCGGGCGTACAGCCACGGCTGTTCGCGCAGCCAGCCGGAGCGGACGAGGTCGTGCTCCTGGCGGGCGGGGGGCGGCGCGGGGTGGGTCTGGGTCTCGAGCCAGCGCAGGTAGGCGTTGCGCACGATGGCGATCTCGGCGCCGCCGATGCCCTTGAGGGAGGCCCTGGCGCAGGCCCGTATCAGCCCCTCCGCGGTGAACAGGGTCATCTGGGTGTCGTCGGTGATCCGGCCGGTGACGCCGTCGGAGTCCGGGACGAGAGCGGTGATCCCGTCCGGCCCGTAGGTCTCGCGGATCCGGCTCAGGGACAGGAACTCGATCGGGTTGCCCAGGGCGTCGCCGATCGCTCCCCCGAGCAGGCAGCCGCGGATGCGGGCCCTCCGGGCGGCCGTCTCGTCCCATGACTCGCGGATCATCGCGCGGCTCCTCAGGGGGTAGTGCTGACGTGCTCAGGCCATGCTCCCAGATGGCGGCAGGCCGGAGGGCGGGCGGGGCGGCAGGCCCGATGGCCGCGGTCCGGAGGGCGGGCGGGCCCGATGGCGGCAGGCCGGTCGGCGCGGGGGGTGCGGGGGTGCCGGGGTGCCGGGGGGCGCGGCGGTAGATTCGAAGTGGGAGATGGTGCGCCATGCCGAGCCGGATGATCCGTACGGGCGACGAGCCGCTGCACGCGCGCAGCCCGCTGCGCATGCGGTGCGCGCTGGCCCTGTGGGGGCTGGCCTGGACCGTCGCGGGCACGGTGGCGTTCTGGCTGGCCCACCGTCCCGGTTGGGCCGCCGTCTGCGGGGTGCTCGCCGCCGTCACCCTCACCGATCTGGTGCTGGTCCTCCGGCACATCCGGCAGGGGCCGCACTACCAGCCCGGGCGGGACGTGCCGCCGTACGCGCCGGTGCGCGGCCCGTATCCGGCGGGCCCGCGGCGGGTGAGACGGGTCAGCCGTTTTCGCCGAAGCGCGCGGCCTTGACGAAGTCGGGGCGCGGGTCGAGGGCCGCCGCCAGGCGGAAGTGGCGGGTGGCCTCGGCGGGGCGGTTGGCGCGCTCCAGGGTGCGGCCGAGGGCGAAGTGGGCGAAGGCGTTGTCCGGTTCCCGCTCCAGGACGAGCTGGAACTCCAGCTCCGCGGCCCTGAGCTGCGCCGCGCCGAAGAAGGCGCGGGCCCGCAGCAGCCGGGCGGCGGTGTTCTCGGGGTGGGCGGTGATGACCGAATCGAGCAGCTTCACGGCGCCGCGCGGGTCGCGGGCGGCCAGCAGTTGCTCGGCCGCGCGGTAGTCGATGACATGGGTCTCGGGCGTGGGCTCGGGCACGACCGTTTCCTTCCCGGAACGCGCTGACGATCACCATCGCTGCGAGATGATCGTCGGACGAGGTGATCGCTGGTACGGGTCTTCAACAATGCCGCAGCACGGCGCATTCCCGCCAGAGGCCGTCAGAGCCGGAGCCCGGGGCCAGCCGTCGCCGCCCGCGGTCCCGGGGTCAGCCGTCGCCGCCCACGGTCCCGGGGCCAGCCGTCACTGCCCGCGGTCCCGGGGTCAGCCGTCGCGGGTCCCGGGGTCGGCCGCCGCGCTGCCCGTGCCGTCCGCCATCCGCTCGGACAGCTCCGCCCAGACCTTTCTGACCTGCGGTTCCAGCTCCTCCAGCGGCCCGTTGTTGTCGATCACGACATCGGCGACGGCCAGCCGCTGCTCGCGCGTCGCCTGGGCCGCCATCCGGGCCCGCGTCTCGTCCTCCGTCATGCCGCGCAGCCTGACCAGCCGGTCGAGCTGGGTCTCGGGCGCGGCGTCGACGACCAGCACCAGGTCGTACAGGGGCGCCAGGCCGTTCTCGGTGAGCAGGGGCACGTCGTGGACCACGATGGAGTCCGGCCCGGCGGCCGCCTCCAGCTCGGCGGAGCGGGCGCGGACCAGGGGGTGCACGATCGCGTTCAGGGCGCGCAGCCGCTCCGGGTCGGCGAAGACGATGCCGCCGAGCTTGGGGCGGTCCAGAGCGCCGTCGGGAGCGAGGACGCCGGGGCCGAACTCGGCGACGACGGCCGCGAGTCCGGGGGTGCCGGGCTCGACCACCTCCCGGGCGATCCGGTCGGAGTCGATCAGCACCGCTCCGTACGAGGACAGCAAGCGCGACACCTCGCTCTTGCCCGCACCGATTCCGCCCGTGAGCCCCAGCCTCAGCATGGGGTCAGCCTAGACGAGCACTCCCCGGCCTCCCCGCGCGCTCTGCGACTTTCCTACGCGCCGCCGTCGCCCTCCCGCTCCGCGAGGAAGCGCTCGAACTCGGCCCCCAGCTCGTCCGCGGAGGGCAGCTCGACCGGCTCGGCGACCAGGCTGCCGCGGCTCTCCGCCCCGGCCACCGCGTCGTACTGGTGCTCCAGGCCGCGGACGAGGGCGACGAGGTCCTCGTCCCCCTCCGAGATCTGCCGCTCGATCTCCTCCTGGGTCTTGAGCGCCTCGTTGCGCAGCGCGTGGGCCGCTCCGGGCAGCACCAGGCCGGTGGCCGCGGTGATCGCCTCCAGCGCGGTGAGCGCCGCGTCGGGGTAGGCGGAGCGGGCGAGGTAGTGCGGGACGTGGGCGGCGACGCCGAGCACGTCGTGGCCGGCCTCGGCAAGCCGGTACTCGATGAGGGACTCGGCGCTGCCGGGCACCTGGGCCTCGTCGAAGTAGCCCCGGTGGCCGGGCATCAGGTCGGTGCGGTTGCCGTGCGGGGTGATGCCGACGGGGCGGGTGTGCGGCACGCCCATGGGGATCCCGTGGAAGTTCACCGACAGCCGCACCCCGAGCCGCTCGATCATCTGGCGCACGGCGGCCGCGAAGCGCTCCCATTCCACGTCCGGCTCGGGCCCGGAGAGCAGCAGGAAGGGGGCGGCGGTCGCGTCGCGCAGCAGGCGCAGCTCGATCGTGGGGGTCTCGTAGTCGGTCCAGCGGTCGCGCTTGAAGGTCAGCAGGGGGCGGCGCGCCCGGTAGTCGACGAGGCGGTCGTGGTCGAAGCGGGCGACGACCTGGTTCGGCAGCCCGCCGAGCAGCCGGCGCACGATCTGGTCGCCGGTCTCACCGGCGTCGATGTAGCCGTCGAAGTGGTAGAGCAGCACCACCCCGGCCGAGTCCCGGGAGGTTATCGCGTCGACTTCCGCGAGTCCGCTCGGCTCCCACGCGTACAAATCCTGCGGATCTAGCACTGTGACCGCTCCTCCTTGTGTTCCGCTCGGGGAACGTCGGGCGAGGGCGCGGCATTCCCGGGCCCCGTCCTCGTCTTCACGACATGCGCGCGATCGATCACTTCAGGACAGTACGCCGCGGGGTGCGGCGCCGTGGCGGGAGTGCAGGATGCCCGTTCCGTACGGCACTTGGCGCCGTCGTGCCTCCGGCCGCGCGGGCCGGAGGGCCGCTCCCCCCGCTCACTGGGCGTCAGCCGGGCGGCGGGGGGCCGCTGACGGCCTTCCGGACGCAGGCCGGATGCATGTCATGGGCGGTCTCCGAGGGGTTGACGCGCCCATGCGGCACGCTTAACTTCGCGATCCGTCAGAGGTTCACGCTGTCGTCTCACGTTCAGTCACCAGAACTCCTACGCGTCACGAAGGTGCCACCCCTGACCACGGCAGGAAGGCGGAACCCCCATGCACTCCCGCACCCCCTCCCGCACCCGCGGCCTCATCGCCGCGCCCGCCGCCGGAATCCTCGCCGTCGGCGGGCTGGTCGCCGCCGGGGCGGCCGCCGAGGACGGCCACGAGAGCACCGCCGCACGGCCGATCCAGGTCTCCGACACCACCCAGCTCGAGAGCGCCCTCGCGGCCGCCAGGCCCGGCGACACCATCGAGCTGGCCGACGGCAGATACCGCGGCGGCCTGGTGATCACCGCCTCCGGCACCGCGGACGCCCGGATCACGCTCACCGGCTCCCCACGAGCGGTGCTCACGGCACGCGACGGCGCCGCGTACGGCCTGCGGCTGGACGGCGCCTCGTACTGGACGGTGCGGGGCATCACGATCGCCGGCGGCCGCGAGGGCGTCGTGATCGACCGGGCCGAGAGCGTCACGGTCGACTCCGTCACGGTACGGCGCCCCGGGCATGCGTGAGGCCCGCTCTCCAGGGAGAGCGAGCCTCACGTCGGGCCTTGTCAGCCGCTGGTCAGCCCGTCAGCCGGAGCCGACGCGGCCGATCCTCAGCTCTGGCCGCCGGCCAGCTTCTCGCGAAGCGCGGCCAGCGCCTCGTCCGAGGCAAGGGCGCCGGAGTTGTCGGCCGACTCCGAGGAGTACGAACCGCCGGACGCCTGGCCACCCTGCGCCGGGGCGGCGCCGCCCGTCTCGGCAGCGGCCTGCTCGTCCGCCTCGCGGGACTTGATGACCTGCGCCTGGTGCTGCTCGAAGCGCTGCTGCGCCTCGGCGTACTGGCGCTCCCACTCCTCGCGCTGCTTCTCGTAGCCCTCGAGCCAGTCGTTGGCCTCGGGGTCGAAGCCCTCGGGGTAGATGTAGTTGCCCTGGTCGTCGTAGGACGCGGCCATGCCGTACAGGGTCGGGTCGAACTCGACCGCGGACGGGTCGGCACCGAAGGACTCGTTGGCCTGCTTCAGCGAGAGGCTGATGCGGCGGCGCTCGAGGTCGATGTCGATGACCTTGACGAAGATCTCGTCGTTGACCTGGACGACCTGCTCCGGGATCTCCACGTGGCGCTCGGCCAGCTCGGAGATGTGGACCAGGCCCTCGATGCCCTCGTCCACGCGGACGAACGCACCGAACGGAACCAGCTTGGTGACCTTACCCGGGACGACCTGGCCGATCTGGTGGGTCCGGGCGAACTGCTGCCACGGGTCTTCCTGGGTCGCCTTGAGCGACAGGGACACGCGCTCGCGGTCCATGTCGACGTCCAGGACCTCGACCGTGACCTCCTGGCCGACCTCGACGACCTCGGACGGGTGGTCGATGTGCTTCCAGGACAGCTCGGAGACGTGGACCAGACCGTCCACGCCGCCCAGGTCCACGAAGGCGCCGAAGTTGACGATGGAGGAGACGACGCCGGAGCGCACCTGGCCCTTCTGGAGGGTGGTGAGGAAGGTCTGGCGGACCTCGCTCTGGGTCTGCTCCAGCCAGGCACGGCGGGACAGGACCACGTTGTTGCGGTTCTTGTCCAGCTCGATGATCTTGGCCTCGAGCTCCTTGCCCACGTAGGGCTGAAGGTCGCGGACGCGGCGCATCTCCACCAGGGAGGCGGGGAGGAAGCCACGGAGGCCGATGTCGAGGATGAGACCACCCTTGACGACCTCGATGACGGTACCGGTGACGATGCCGTCCTCTTCCTTGATCTTCTCGATGGTGCCCCAGGCACGCTCGTACTGGGCGCGCTTCTTCGAGAGGATCAGGCGGCCTTCCTTGTCCTCCTTCTGGAGAACAAGGGCCTCGATCTCGTCGCCGACGGCCACGACCTCGTTCGGGTCGACGTCGTGCTTGATCGAAAGCTCACGGGAAGGAATGACGCCTTCGGTCTTGTAACCGATGTCGAGCAGGACCTCGTCCCGGTCGACCTTCACGATGACGCCGTCGACGATGTCGCCGTCGTTGAAGTACTTGATCGTCTCGTCGATCGCGGCGAGGAAGGCTTCCTCGGAACCGATGTCGTTTACCGCCACCTGCGGGGTGGTGCGGGTTGCCTCGGTGCTGCTCGTCATGTGGGAAAGGGCTCCGGTACGGACATGAAGTCGTAGGTACTGCTACGCCGGGGACCCGTATCGCACTGAAGAAGCCGGACAGCCTCGGAGGCGTTGATCTCTTCCCGAGGGATCGAAAAGCGCCTCGGCGACCGAGGGGACTACAACAGGTGCGAGCGCGGCCTGCTCCGTCTGAGGCGCGCAGGCCCGCAGCGCAACTTGTAGCATACGGGGGCAGCCGGGCAGGGTCAATGCACGAAGAGCGCACGCGGGACATTTAGCCCCAAACCCGGCACATCGCACAGTCCGTGCTGCGACGCGGAGTCCAGCCGTTCCCCACAGCCACAGGTCGATACAGAGAGTACGACGACGCGCCCGATGGTCCAAGAACACATGCCTCGTGCAACCGACGACCCCGCCGAGCCCATGGCCGGCGACCCCGAGGAACCCGCGGCCACCCGGCGCACCGCCGACGCCGCGGAGAGCAGCCGGGCCAACCGCGGCTGGTGGGACCGCAACGCGGACGAGTACCAGGAGGAGCACGGCGGCTTCCTGGGCGACGACCGCTTCGTCTGGGGCCCCGAGGGGCTCGACGAGGCCGAGGCCGGTCTGCTCGGGCCGGCGGACGCCCTCAGGGGGCTGGCCGTCCTGGAGGTCGGGGCGGGCGCGGCGCAGTGCTCGCGCTGGCTGGCGGCGCGGGGGGCGCGGCCGGTGGCGCTCGACATCTCGCACCGGCAGCTGTGGCACGCGCTGCGGAGGGACTCCGAAGCGGGTGCGGCTGTCTCGGGAGGCGCGGCTGTCTCGGGAGGCGCGGCCGGCTCGGCTGGTACGGGGGGCGCGGCCGGTGCGGGAGGCGCGGCCGGTACGGGGGGCTCGGGGACGGTCGCGCTCGTCCAGGCCGACGCCACGGCGCTCCCCTTCAGGGACGGCTCCTTCGACCTCGCCTGCTCCGCGTACGGGGCGATCCCCTTCGTCGCCGACCCGGTGCGGGTCATGCGCGAGGTGCACCGGGTGCTGCGGCCGGGCGCGCGCTGGGTGTTCTCGGTGACGCATCCGATCCGGTGGGCCTTCCCGGACGAACCCGGCCCCGAGGGGCTGAGCGTCGCCGCCTCCTACTTCGACCGCACGCCCTACGTCGAGCAGGACGAAACGGGCCGGGCCGTCTATGTGGAGCACCACCGCACCCTGGGCGACCGGGTGCGGGACGTGGTGGCCGGGGGCTTCCGGCTGCTCGACCTCGTGGAACCGGAATGGCCCGCCTGGAACGACCAGGAGTGGGGCGGCTGGTCCCCGCTGCGCGGGAATCTGATCCCGGGGACGGCGATCTTCGTGTGCGAGCGGGACTGATGCCGGGGCGGCGGAACGGGGGCGTCCGGGCGGCGGCGCAGGCTCGGCCGGCTGACAGGATGTTCGGATGACCAGCGGCCCCGCACCCCGCGCCGACGCGCTCGACGCGCTTCCCGTACGCGACGCCGTCCCCGCCCTGCTGCGCGCGCTGGAGGACCGGGGCGTGGCGGTGCTGTGCGCCCCGCCCGGGACCGGCAAGACGACGCTGGTGCCCCTGGCGCTCGCCGGGGCGGTGGGACCCTCCGGCCGGCCCCCGCGGCGGGTGCTGGTCGCCGAGCCGCGGCGGATCGCGGCGCGGGCCGCCGCGCGGCGGATGGCGTGGCTGCTGGGCGAGGAGTCGGTGGGCGGCCGGGTCGGCTTCACGGTGCGCGGGGAGCGGCGGGTGGGCCGCGAGACCGTCGTGGAGGTGGTCACCACCGGGGTGCTGCTGCAGCGGCTGCAGCGCGACCCCGAGCTCGCCGGGATCGACGCGGTGGTGCTCGACGAGTGCCACGAACGGCACCTGGACGCCGATACGGCGGCCGCCTTCCTGCTGGACGTACGGGCCACCCTGCGGCCCGACCTGTGGCTGATCGCGGCGTCCGCGACCACGGACGCGGAGGGCTGGGCCCGGCTGCTGGGCCACGGCGGGCAAGGCGGCGGGCCGGCGCCGGTGGTGTCCGCCGAGGGGGTGTCGCATCCGGTGGAGGTGGTGTGGGCGCCGCCGGAGCGCCCCGTCCGCCCGCCGCACGGCACCCGGGTGGACCCCGCCCTCCTCGACCACGTCGCGGCGGTGGTGCGGCGGGCGCTGCGCGAGCGGGAGGGGGACGTGCTGTGCTTCCTGCCGGGCGTCGGGGAGATCGCGCGGGTCGCGGGGCTGCTCGGCGCGGCCGGCGCGGAGGTGCTCCAGGTCCACGGGCGCGCGCCGGCCGCCGCGCAGGACGCGGTGCTGGCGGGCGCGGCGGGGCCGGCGGCGCGGCGGCGGGTGGTGCTGGCGACCTCGGTCGCCGAGTCCAGCCTGACCGTGCCGGGGGTGCGGGTCGTCGTGGACTGCGGTCTCGCGCGGGAGCCGCGGATGGACCACGCGCGGGGGCTGAGCGCGCTGACGACCGTACGCGCGTCGCGGGCCGCGGCCCGGCAGCGGGCGGGCCGCGCCGGGCGTGAGGCGCCGGGCACCGTCTACCGCTGCTGGCCGGAGGCGGAGGACGCCCGGCTGCCGCGCTTCCCGTCCCCGGAGATCGGCGTGGCGGACCTGACGGCCTTCGCGCTGCAGGCCGCCTGCTGGGGCGACCCCGACGCCTCCGGCCTGGCGCTGCTCGACCCGCCGCCGGGCGGGGCGATGACCGCCGCGCGCGAGGTGCTGACCGCGATCGGCGCCGTGGACGGATACGGGCGGCCCACGGACCGGGGCACCCGGATGGCCCGGCTGGGGCTCCACCCGAGGCTCGCGCGCGCCCTGCTGGACGGCGCGCGCGACGTCGGCGCACGCCGGGCGGCCGAGGCGGTGGCGCTGCTCAGCGAGGAACCGCCCCGGGAGTACGGCGACGACCTGGCCGCCGCCTGGCGCACCGCCCGGCGCGGCACCGACGCGTACAGCGCCCGCTGGCGCCAGGAGGCACGACGCCTGGAGAGCGCGATAAGCAAGTCGCGCCCCTCCGCCCACCCGGCGCACGCCCCTGGCCCGACCGCGCCGCCTGGCGCCACGCCGAGCGGGGGTGCGCCGGCCGTGGCGGGCGACCCGGCGCCCGCCTCCCAGCCGGGCCCGGCGGAATCAGGAGGCGGGCGCGGGGCGCGGGGTGGCTTCGGCGACGACGCCGTCGTCGGGCTGGTGGCCGCGTTGGCGTTTCCGGAGCGGGTGGCGCGGCGGCGCGGGGAGAGGTCTTATCTCATGGCTTCCGGCACCGGCGCGGAGCTGGGTGAGGGGTCCCGGCTGCGGGACGCGCCGTGGCTGGCGGTGGCGGTCGCGGACCGGCCCGTCTCGGCGGCGTCGGCGCGGGTGCGGCTCGCGGCCGTGGTGGACGAGGAGACGGCGCGTACCGCGGCGTCGGCGCTGTACCAGCGGGGCGAGGAGGTGCGCTGGTCCGGCGGGGACGTGGTGGCGCGGCGGGTGGAGCGGCTGGGGGCGGTGGAGCTGGCGGCGCGGCCGCTGGGCGCGCCCGACCCGCTTCTGGTGCGGGCCGCGCTGCGGGACGGGCTGCGCGAGGAGGGGCTCAAGCTGCTGCGCTGGTCCCCGGAAGCGGTCGCCTTGCGACAGCGGTTGGCGTTCCTCCGCCGGGAGATGGGCGCCCCGTGGCCGGATGTGTCCGACCCGGCGCTGCTGGCGGATCTCGACGCCTGGCTGGGCCCGGAGCTGGACCGGGCGCGGCGGCGGGCCGACCTGGAGCGGGTGGACGCGGGCCAGGCGCTCGCCCGGCTGCTGCCGTGGGCGACCGGGGACGCGGCGCGCCTGGACGAACTGGCCCCGGAGCGGGTGCGGGTGCCCAGCGGTTCGCGGGTGCGGGTGGACTACGGCCAGGAGCAGCCGGTGCTGGCCGTCAAGCTGCAGGAGTTGTTCGGCTGGCAGGAGACGCCCCGGATCGCGGGCGGGCGGGTGCCGCTGCTGGTGCACCTGCTGTCACCGGCCGGGCGCCCGGCCGCGGTCACGGCCGATCTGGCGTCGTTCTGGCGGGAGGGGTACCGGTCCGTGCGCGCTGAGCTGCGCGGCCGCTACCCCAAGCACCCGTGGCCGGAGGACCCGGCGACCGCCGAGCCGACGCGCCGTACCAACGCCCGCCGCTGACCCGGCCCGCCCAAGCCCCGCACTCCCAACGCATCGGGCCCGCAGGCCACGTGGGCACCGGCCCCCTCAGCCCCCCGTCCCTTCGTCGGGTCCCCGGTCGCCCCGGTCAGCACTCGATGAGGCCGTCGAACGCGCCCGCGTCCGGGAACGGCCGGTCCGCCGGGTAGGGGGCGATCCATACGAGCGCCTGCTCGAAGGTGTCGTAGGAGCCGCTGTCCGTGCACTGGCCGACCACCAGCGCGTTCGCCCCGCAGCGCCATGCCGCGTAGTGCCACGGTGTCTTGCGCTCCTCGTCGCGCGCGGTGACCTCCGGGGCGCCGAGCCGCCGGGTGAAGAGGGTGACGGCGAGCAGCCATTGGGCGTCGAAGTGGGCGCGGTCGGCGTCGCGGTCGAAGCGCCACTCGGGGTCCTGGGCGTGCTGCTTCTCCAGCCAGTCGATGTTTCCGCTCAGGCCGCCGGCGGCCAGCTCCTGGTCGAAGTCGTCGGCCTCGTAGTAGTAGCAGAACGGGATGTGGCACTCCTCGTCCTCCGTCCGCCGCTCCGGCGGCGCGGCGAACCAGTCGGGGACGACGTAGTGGCCGGTGTTGGTGGCGAAGGCGGCCGTCCAGGAGCCGTCGTCCACCGGCGTCCAGCCGAAGCGCTCGGCGGCGGCCGCGGTGGCGCCGGGCGTCCAGTCCAGGCGGGCCAGCTCGACGAGCTGATCGACGAGTTCGGCGGTGGGCAGGCAGGTGGTGGTAGGCATGGGCGTACGCTACGGGCCGCCACCGACAGCCCCGCCGGCTCGCTTCAGACCGGGGACGCGGGGGCCACCGGGGGCGCCGGGGCCGGTGCGGGCGGCGGGGCGGGAGCCTCGTCGGGGGTGCCGGTGTCACTGCCGGGCCGGCGGCCCCGGGCCTCGAGCACGAGGGAGAGCGCGAGCAGCCCGGTGCCGAGGGCCAGGAAGCCCCAGGGCAGATAGGTGGTGAGGAGGAGGACGAGCTGCCGCTGGGACTTCACGAGCTTCACCGTGTGCGCGATGTAGTCCTCGCGCATCTTCACATGGCCGGAGAAGACGGTCACCTTGTCGCGGTCGCCGAGCAGCGTGCCGCCGCGCAGCTCCTCCCGGTGGATCTCCTCCCCGTTGACGGGCGCGCCGGTGGTGGGCTCGACCCAGAACATGCGTTTGGTGGTGTACCAGCGGGTGGTGCCTGCCTTGCGGACGGTCTCGGGGGTGATGCCCTCGACCGGCATGGTTTTGGGCAGGGGCACCTTCGTCCAGGGGATGGTCTGCTCGAAGTAGTAGACCTCCAGGCCGCGGAAGGTGCGGGTGCCCTTGTAGTGGATGGGCGCGGAGGTCCTGGTCTGGGCGTCGAAGTAGGTGTAGTCGCGCTTCTCGGTGAGGAACGGCCACTTGAATTCGATGCCCTCCCGGCGGACCGGGTCGCCGTCGACGTGTTCGCCGCCCTGGTGGACCGGGTCCTGGGAGTGGGCGTCGAAGACGTAGCGCTCGGGGATCTTGGAGACCATCTTGCCGTCGGGTCCGGCGATGTACGACAGGGCGTCCCAGACGACGACGTCGCGCCCGGCGGCCTTCCCGGCCTTCTTCGCCGCCGCCACGTTTCCGCGGAGCGTCTGCACGATGCTGACCTGGGGGACCTTCTTGGGTCGCATGGTGCCGTAGTCGAGGAGCACGGCGGGCTTGGCCTCCAGGACGGCGGTCTGGTACTCGTCGGGCGGGATCTTGGCCAGCCGCGGGAAGGCGTACCAGCGCAGCAGCGGGGCGAGGACGGCGAAGAAGACGGCGAAGGCGAGCAGCACCAGGCTGGCTTTGCGGCGCATGGCGGTCGGTCCCTCCCGCGGGGCTCAGGGGTGCTCGGGGACGGTGGTGAGCAGGGGCTTCGGGGAGGTCTTCCCGCCGGGGGCGCCGAGGGCCGTCACTGTCAGGACGAGGGCGAATGCGGCGGCCAGTCCGATCGCGGCGGCGGCGAGGGCGCGCATGTGTCGGCCTTTCGGTTGCTGCGGTCGCATGTCTGACGGTTCGTCAGGGTCGGGGCACCGTAGCAACGGGCGGCGAAGATGAGAACACCTGGGCGCACACGCGCACCGCCCCTGCGCCGGGTGGGGCGACAGGGGCGGTGCGTGGTGGCCTCGGCCGGTGATTACCCGGCGGCCTCCTGGGCCGCGGGCTGGGTGACGGTCAGCTCGATGGTCAGGGTCGCGCCGCCGGCGATGGTGAGGCGGAGCAGGAAGGTGCCCGTCTGGTCATCGGTGTAGATCTTGGGCAGGATCAGCTGCCCGTTGGCGTCCGTCTTCAGGGCGGTGAGGGTGCGGATCGGCTGACCCTTGGCGTCCTTGAAGTAGGGGCCCTTGTCGTTCTGAGTGGGCTTGTCCGCCTTCGCCGAGTCTGAGGTGATCATGGTGGCGGTCGCGGCCACCCCGGCCGCGGCCTTGCCCTTGTACGTCGCCTTGACCGCGACCGTGTCGGCGAAGGAGCCGCCGGCCTCGGCCTTGAGGACCTTGTCGTCGGTGCGGACCAGCGCGTCGGCCTGCGGCACGGGGCGGGCCTTGACGGTGGCGGGGAACTCGGCGGCGTCCACGCCGCGGCCCACGACCGTGGCCCGGACGGTGAAGGAGCCGGTGGTCTCGCCCGCGCGCAGCGCCGGGGCGGTGGCGGTGCCGTCGCTGCCGGTGATGGCGGTGACGCGGGTCGCGCCGCCCGGGAAGCGGGCGTCGGTCTCGCCGCGGATCTCGTACCGCACGAGCACGCCCGGGACCGGCTTGCCGTCGGTGGTCTCGGCGCGGACCCGGGGCTTGACGGCGAATTCGGTGCCCGCCGTGGCCGTCAGCTCGGTGGTGCCGACGGTCTTGAGCTTGGCGACCGCGGACGGGGTGGGGGCGGGGGTCCCCGGCGTCGGGGGCTCGGGCGTGGGCGTCCCGGGGGTGGGCGTCCCGGGGTCGTCGGAGCCGGGCGTGGGGGGCTCGGACGTGGAGTTGTCGCCGCCGCCCGGGGTCGGGTCCGGGAGCGGGGTGGGGCTCCCCGAGCCGCTGTGGTCCTTGCCCTTGTCCCCCTTGCCGCCCTTGCCGCCCTTATCTCCCTTATCGCCCTTGCCGCCGTCCTTCCCGCTGCCGGCCTTGTCCGGGTCGGGCAGCACACCGGTGCCGTCGGGCACGGCGTGGGTGCCCTTCTTGTAGTACTCGAACCAGGACAGGACCGTGGCCAGATACTCCTGCGAGTGGTTGTAGCCGAGGATCGCCTGGTCCAGGTGGGCCTTGACCGACAGATCGCGGCCGTTGGCGCACAGATACGCGCCGGCGGCGAGCGCGGCGTCGTAGATGTTGTTGGGGTTCCTCTCCCCGTCGCCGTTGCCGTCCCTGCCCCAGGTGGCCCAGGTGGAGGGGATGAACTGCATGGGGCCGACGGCTCGGTCGTGGGTGGTGTCCCCGTCGTACGCGCCGCCGTCGGTGTCCGTGATCCTGGCGAAGCCGTTGCCGTTGAGCACCGGGCCCAGGATGGGCGAGTAGGTGGTGCCCTCGGCGTCGACCCGGCCGCCGCGCGCCTGGCCGGACTCGACCTTGCCGATCGCGGCGAGCAGCTGCCAGGGGAGGTTGCAGCCGGGCTTGGACTCCTTGAGGGCCGCCTCGGCCTTCTTGTACGCGTCGAGCACGGTCGCGGGTATGCCCGCCTCGGCGGTGGCCACGCCGTCCGGCAGCCCCGGCAGGTCGATGGAGGCGCCGGGCTTGCCGGGCTTCCGCAGCGGCGGCAGGTCCGTGTGGTACGAGGAGCCGCCGTCGATCGGGGCCTCGGTGGGCGGGGTCGGCGTCTCGCCCGCGCTGTCGTGGTGCCGGTCCGGGGCCGTACCGGCGAACCCGGGGGCCTGCGAGGCGGTGAGGGCGGCCATCACGACCGCCGCCACCGCCGTCGTGGCCGCCCCCTTGCGCAGTCGTCGGCCGATGTGCGGTGCCATGCGATTGCCCCTCCCGTCGAGCACTGCACGCTCCCCCCGGAGCGTCAACCCTGGTGACATTACGGCAACTTGCCGCTCCGCAGCTACCGGTACGTACCGCCCGTGCCATCCCCCGAGGCGGCCCCACCGGCCCTGCGCGAGTCCTCGTGCCCCGTCGGCCGGGTCCTAATGCGCCGCGGATTCCCAGTCCGCGCCGGAGCCGACGGACACGTCCAGCGGGGCCCGGAGTTGGAAGGCCCCGGCCATTTCCCGGCGCACCAGGGCCTCCACCCGCTCGCGCTCGCCGGGGGCGACCTCCAGCACGATTTCGTCGTGGACCTGGAGCAGCATCCGCGACGACAGTTCCTCTCGCGTCAACGCCTCGTCCACCCGCAGCATCGCGATCTTCACAATGTCGGCGGCGGTGCCCTGGATCGGCGCGTTGAGCGCCATGCGCTCGGCCATCTCGCGGCGCTGGCGGTTGTCGCTGTTGAGGTCGGGGAGGTAGCGGCGGCGGCCGAGCATGGTCTCGGTGTAGCCGGTGGCGCGGGCCTCGTCGACGACCCGCTGGAGGTAGTCGCGCACCCCGCCGAACCGCTCGAAGAAGGTGTCCATCAGCTTGCGGGCCTCGTCCGGGGTGATGCCCAGCTGCTGGGAGAGGCCGAACGCCGACAGGCCGTACGCCAGCCCGTAGGACATCGCCTTGATCTTGCGGCGCATCTCCGGGTCCACCGCGGACTTGTCCACGCCGAACACCTGGGAGGCGACCGTGGTGTGCAGGTCCTCGCCGGAGGTGAACGCCTCGATCAGGCCCTCGTCCTCGGACAGATGGGCCATGACGCGCAGCTCGATCTGGCTGTAGTCGGCGGTCAGCAGCGACTCGAAGCCCTCGCCGACGACGAAGCCGCGCCGGATGGCCCGGCCCTCGTCGGTGCGCACCGGGATGTTCTGCAGGTTGGGGTCGGTGGACGAGAGCCGCCCGGTCGCCGCCACGGTCTGGTTGAAGGTGGTGTGGATGCGGCCACCGGGGGCGATGGTCTTGATCAGGCCCTCGACGGTGGAGCGGAGCCGGGCCTGCTCGCGGTGGCGCAGCATGATCACCGGGAGTTCGTGGTCGGTCTGGGTGGCCAGCCAGGCCAGCGCGTCCGCGTCCGTCGTGTAGCCGGTCTTGGTCTTCTTGGTCTTGGGCAGGCCGAGCTCGCCGAAGAACACCTCCTGCAGCTGCTTGGGCGAGCCGAGGTTGAACTCGTGGCCCACCGCGGCGTGGGCCTCCTTGACGGCCTGCTGCACGGCCCCGGCGAACTGCTGCTCCATGCGGTCGAGCCAGGCCCGGTCCGCCGCGATGCCCGCCTGCTCCATGCGGGCCAGGAGGGCGGAGGTCGGCAGCTCGACATCGCGGAGCAGCTCGACCGCGCCGACCTCGGCGAGCCGCTCGCCGAAGGCCGCGCCGAGGTCCAGGATCGTCCGGGCCTGGACCATGAGCGCGTCCTGCTCGGCCTGCTCGTCGGTGCCGAAGGCGAGCTGCCCGCTGTCCGCGGCGGCGGCCGGGGACAGCTCACGGCCCAGGTACTCCACGGACAGGGTGTCCAGCGCGAAGGAGCGGCGGCCCGGCTTGACCAGGTAGGCGGCGAGCGCGGTGTCCATGGTGACCCCGGCCACGGTCCAGCCGTGCTCGGCGAAGACCCGCATGACGCGCTTGGCGTCGTGCATCACCTTCGGCCGGCCGGGATCGGCGATCCAGGCGGCGAACGCCCGCTCGTCGGCCTCGTCCAGCGCCGAGGGGTCGAAGCAGCCGGCCGGGCCCGAGGCGGTGGCCAGGGCGATCTGGCTGACGCTGCCACTGCCCAGCGCCAGGGTGTCGACGGTGGCGAGGCCGAGCGGCTCCGCGCCGTGCCGCTCCAGCCACGGGCCGAGGTCGCCCGAGTCGAGCACCGAGCCGTCCACCTCCACGCCGGGGCTCGCGGCCGCGGGCTCCTCCTCGGCGGCGCCGGGGTCGGCGGCCAGGACGCGGTCCCGGAAGTTCTGGTGGCGGAACTCCAGCGCGTCAAGGATCACGGAGAGCGCCTGCCGGTCGTACGGAAGGCGCTTGAGGCCGTCGGGGCCGACCGGCAGCTCGACGTCCCGCACCAGCTCGGTCAGCCGGCGGTTGAGCTTGACGGCCTCCAGGTGGTCGCGGAGCTTGTCGCCGACCTTGCCCTTGACCTCGTCGACGCGCTCCACCAGCTCGGCGAAGGAGCCGAACTGGTTGATCCACTTCGCCGCGGTCTTCTCCCCCACCCCCGGGATGCCCGGGAGGTTGTCGGACGGGTCGCCGCGCAGCGCGGCGAAGTCCGGGTACTGGCGGGGGGTGAGGCCGTACTTCTCCTCGACCTTGGCGGGGGTGAAGCGCGTCAGCTCGGAGACGCCCTTGGTCGGGTAGAGGACCGTGACATGGTCGCTGACCAGCTGGAACGAGTCCCGGTCGCCGGTGACGATCAGCACCTCGAAGCCCTCGGCCTCGGCCTGGGTGGCGAGGGTGGCGATGATGTCGTCGGCCTCGAAGCCCTCGATCGCGAAGCGGGTGATGTTCATCGCGTCGAGCAGCTCGCCGATCAGCTCGACCTGGCCCTTGAACTCGTCGGGCGCCTTGGAGCGGTTCGCCTTGTACTCGGTGAACTCCTCGGAGCGCCAGGTCTTGCGCGAGACGTCGAACGCCACCGCCAGATGCGTGGGCCGCTCGTCACGGAGCGTGTTGGCCAGCATCGACGTGAAGCCGTAGATCGCGTTGGTGGTCTGGCCGGTGGTGGTGTTGAAGTTCTCCGCCGGCAGCGCGAAGAATGCCCGGTATGCCAGGGAATGCCCATCCAGCAGGAGGAGCCGGGGGCGGTCTCCCGCACGGTCGGCGGACGCGGGCGCTGCGGTCTTCTTCGATGCTTTCTCTGCCACGCCCCCGATCCTGCCACGCCCCACCGACAACGCCCTCCCGCCTCCCGCCCACGAACCGCGTGCGTCATGAAAGGATCGGTCCGTACACGTCACACCCGAGCACACGCCACACTCGAGCACACGCCACACCGAGCACAAAGGACCCGGCCCACGGGAGAGGGAGAGCGACATGGCAGCCAAGCCGCCCGCAGGCGACCCGGTGCAGGACGCACCCGAGGTCGCCGCCCCGCAGCACGCCGCCGCCGGGCTGCCCGCCATCGGCCACACGCTGCGCATCGCCCAGCGCCAGATGGGCGTGCGCCGCACGGCGCTCACCCTCCTCAAGGTCAACCAGAAGAACGGCTTCGACTGCCCGGGCTGCGCCTGGCCCGAGCCGGACAAGCGCCACAAGGCCGAGTTCTGCGAGAACGGCGCCAAGGCCGTCGCCGAGGAGGCGACGCTGCGCCGGGTCGCCCCCGAGTTCTTCGCCGCCCACCCCGTCGCCGACCTCGCCGGCCGCAGCGGCTACTGGCTCGGCCAGCAGGGACGCCTCACCCACCCGATGTACCTGCCCGAGGGCGCCGCGTCCTACGAGCCGGTGACCTGGGAGCGCGCCTTCGACATCATCGCCGAGGAACTGCACGCCCTCGCCGGCCCGGACGAGGCCGTCTTCTACACCTCCGGGCGCACCAGCAACGAGGCCGCCTTCCTCTACCAGCTCTTCGCCCGCGAATTCGGCACCAACAACCTGCCCGACTGCTCGAACATGTGCCACGAGTCCTCCGGCTCGGCACTCACCGAGACCCTCGGCGTCGGCAAGGGCAGCGTCCTGCTCGACGACCTCCACAAGGCCGATCTGATCATCGTGGCCGGCCAGAACCCGGGCACCAACCACCCGCGGATGCTCTCCGCCCTGGAGCGGGCCAAGGCCGGCGGCGCGAAGATCATCAGCATCAACCCGCTGCCCGAAGCCGGCCTGGAGCGGTTCAAGAACCCCCAGACCGCCCGCGGCCTGGTGGGCGGCGGCACCGCGCTCACCGACCTGTTCCTCCAGATACGGCTGGGCGGCGACCAGGCCCTCTTCCGCGCCCTGAACCGGCTGATCCTCGAAGCCGCCGACACCACCCCCGGCGCGGTCGACGAGGAGTTCGTGCGCGAGCACACCCACGGCTTCGAGGAGTTCGCCGCCGCCGCCCGCGCCGCCGACTGGGACGAGACCCTGCGCGCCACCGGCCTCACCCGGGCCGAGATCGACCAGGCGCTGCGCATGGTCCTCGCCTCCCGGCGCACCATCGTCTGCTGGGCCATGGGCCTGACCCAGCACAAGCACTCCGTGCCCACCATCCGGGAAGTCGTCAACTTCCTGCTGCTGCGCGGCAATGTGGGCCGGCCCGGCGCCGGTGTCTGCCCGGTGCGCGGGCACAGCAATGTGCAGGGCGACCGCACGATGGGCATCTTCGAGCGCCCCGCCCCGGAGTTCCTGGACGCCCTGGAGCGCGAGTTCGGCTTCGCCCCGCCGCGCGAGCACGGCCTCGACGTCGTACGCGCCATCCGGGCGCTGCGCGACGGGCAGGCCAAGGTCTTCTTCGCCATGGGCGGCAACTTCGTCGCCGCCTCCCCCGACACCGAGGTGACCGAGGCCGCGATGCGCCGCGCCCGTCTCACCGTCCATGTGTCCACCAAGCTGAACCGGTCCCACGCGGTCACCGGCGCGCGGGCCCTCATCCTGCCCACGCTCGGCCGCACCGAGCGCGATGTGCGGGGCGGCGGCGAGCAGTTCGTCACCGTCGAGGACTCCATGGGCATGGTGCACGCCTCCCGCGGGCGCCTGGAGCCCGCGAGCCCCGGCCTGCTCTCCGAGCCCGCCATCGTCTGCCGGCTGGCCCGGCGCGTGCTGGGCCCGGAGAGCCGCACCCCCTGGGAGGAGTTCGAGAAGGACTACGGCACGATCCGCGACCGCATCGCGGCCGTGATCCCCGGCTTCGAGGACTTCAACACCAGGGTGAGCAGGCCCGGCGGCTTCGCGCTGCCGCACGCCCCGCGCGACTCGCGCAGCTTCCCCACCGCCACCGGCAAGGCCAACTTCACGGCCGCGCCCGTCGAGTACCCGACGGCGCCCGAGGGCCGTCTGCTGCTGCAGACCCTCCGCTCCCACGACCAGTACAACACCACCATCTACGGCCTGGACGACCGCTACCGCGGCATCAAGAACGGCCGGCGCGTGGTGCTGGTGCACCCCGAGGACGCGCGCGAACTCGGCCTCGCCGACGGCTCGTACGCCGACCTGATCAGCGAATGGACGGACGGCAGCGAGCGCCGCGCCCCCGGGTTCCGGGTCGTCCACTACCCCACCGCGCGCGGCTGCGCGGCCTCCTACTACCCGGAGACCAACGTCCTGGTCCCGCTGGACGCCACCGCGGACACCAGCAACACCCCGGCCAGCAAGTCGGTGGTGGTCCGCCTGGAACCGAGCGACCCCGCCTGAGCGTTTGCTCAGCCGGCCGGCAGGGGCCGGCCGCCACCAGGACGACGGCAGGACACACGGACGATTGGAGCAGGACCCCATGGGCGAGCAGACCGGCGTGAAGTTTCCGCAAGAGGTCATCGACGAATACGCGGCGCTCGGCGTCGACCTCCCCGCGCTGTTCTCCGCCGGACACCTCGGCACCCGCATGGGCGTGCAGATCATCGAGGCCTCCGCCGAGCGCGTGGTGGGCACGATGCCCGTCGAGGGCAACACCCAGCCGTACGGGCTGCTGCACGGCGGCGCCTCGGCGGTCCTGGCCGAAACCCTCGGCTCGGTCGGCTCGATGCTGCACGGCGGCAGCTCCAAGATCGCCGTCGGCGTCGACCTCAACTGCACCCACCACCGCGGGGTCCGGTCCGGACTGGTCACCGGCGTCGCCACGCCCGTCCACCGGGGCCGCTCCACCGCCACGTACGAGATCGTCATCACCGACGAGCAGGACCGGCGCGTGTGCACGGCCCGGCTGACCTGCCTGCTGCGCGAGGTCGACGTCGACCAGGCGCTGACCCATGTCACCCGAGCGGGCGACACGGAGGACGGCCCGGCGAGCTGACGCCCGGCGGGCGGCCCGGCCCCGCCGCCGGGCCGCCCGGCCTCCCCCGTGGCGCCACGGCGCCACCGAGAACACCCCCTCCACCCGAACGAGCCCCCCGCGCACGGCCGTTGCCCGCCCGCCCGGGCGGGCTCTACCGTTTCCCCATGGGGGCATCGACCCGCGCGCGGACCCGCGCCCTGATCCGCCCCGGCGTCGTCGGCGTCCTCGCGCTGATACTCGCCGCGGCGGTGAGCGCGTGCGGCGGCCCGGGCCCCCGCCCCGCACCCAACTCCCCCACGCCGCCCACGACTTCGGCCGTCGAGCTGTGCTACGACCTCATCTCGTACTGGGCCGGGCAGGACCTGGCGGACAGCAGATGGGCCGGGCTCGACTGGGAGCAGAAGGGGCTGTCCAACCAGCAGTACGAGATCTACGACGACGTCGTGCGCGCCGCCCGCGCGGAGCGGAAGCGGCACGGCGCCGGCGCCGCCCGGAAGCTGGTCAGGCAGGAGACCCGGCGGCGCTGTACGGCCGAGCACGGCGCGACCCGCAGCTCGGAGAACTGGCGCCCCCCGGCATGACCCCGGCATGACCGGCGACAGGACCGGCGATCGTAACCGTCTGTAACATTCACGCAATGCGAAACAGGGTCTTGACTTTTCTCAAGACCCGTCTTGGTGATCTTTCTGTGTACATGATCGCACGTCAGTCCACACATGCGCCGCCAACTCGCCGCACTACTTAGCGGAACTGCAGATTCTCAGTATCCGGACCTTATGAATTAAAGCGATACGCCCGATTAATCCCTTAGGTTCCGCTACACGGACGGGCCTGGGTGACCTGTGTCATAACAAGACAGTCACATCATGGCCTGGACCTCTGCCCCACGCTCCGCCCCGCGCTTAGAGTCACAGCCAGTCACCACACCTTCGGGTGTTCACCGAACACCCACACGGCCGTTCCAGGACCTCCGGCGAGGACTCGGCGCCCGGAAGAGGGGGCCGGCCAGGGAAAGGATTCCTCGTGCGACACCGTTCCTTGCTCATCATCACGACCGCGGTCACTGCGGGAGCACTCACCCTCAGCGCCTGTGGATCGCGCGACAAGAGCGACAGTGACAGCGGCGGCGACAACAACAAGAAGACCACCGTCGTCATCGGTGTCGACGCCCCGCTGACCGGCTCACTGTCCGCCCTCGGCCAGGGCATCAAGAACTCGGTCGACCTCGCCACCAAGGTGGCCAACAAGAACAACGAGGTGCCCGGGGTCACCTTCAAGATCAAGGCCTTTGACGACCAGGCCGTCCCGTCCTCCGGGAAGCAGAACGCCACCTCGATGGTCGACGACGACGAGATCGTCGCCATGGTCGGCCCGCTGAACTCCGGCGTCTCCCAGTCCATGCAGGGCGTGTTCGCCAAGGCCGACCTGGCGCAGATATCCCCCGCCAACACCAACCCGGAACTCAGCCAGGGCCCCGACTGGGCTTCGGGCAAGAAGGTCCGCCCCTTCAAGACCTACTTCCGCACCGCCACCACCGACGTCATCCAGGGCCGCTTCGCCGCGCAGTACTACTACAAGGACGCCAAGAAGCGGAAGGTCTTCGTCGTCGACGACAAGCAGACCTACGGCGCCGGCCTCGCCAAGATCTTCTCCCAGGAGTTCGAGCGCCTGGGCGGCAAGGTCGTCGGCACCGACCACCTGACCGTCAAGGAGACCGACTTCTCCGGCATCGCCGGCAAGGTCAAGTCCTCCGGCGCCGACTCCGTCTACTTCGGCGGCCAGTACCCCGAGGGCGGCCTCCTGTCCGACCAGGTCAAGCAGGCCGGGGCCGACGTCCCGATCATGGGCGGCGACGGAATCTACGACCCCGCCTTCATCAAGGCCTCCGGCACCAGCAACGACGGTGACCTGGCCACCTCCGTCGGCTACCCCGTCGAGAAGCTGCCCTCCGCCAAGAACTTCGTCAAGGAGTACTCGGCCCAGGGCTACAAGGACCCCTACGCGGCCTACGGCGGCTACTCCTACGACGCCGGCTGGGCGATCGTCCAGGCCGTCAAGGCCGTGGTCCAGGACAACGACGGCAAGCTGCCCGACGACGCCCGCGCCAAGATCACCGAGGCCCTGGCCAAGGTCTCCTTCGACGGCGTGACCGGCAAGGTCTCCTTCGACGAGTACGGCGACACCACCAACAAGCAGCTCACCGTCTACAAGGTCACCAAGGGGGTCTGGAAGGACGCGGTCAGCAGGACCTTCAAGGACTGACCCCGCGGGACCGCCCCGCCCATCGACCCCCAGCCGCGCGGAGGCGCAACAGCGCCCCCGCGCGGTGTCATATCCGACACGCTCATCGGAGGCCCTGCGGTGCACGAACTGCCGCAAACGCTGGTCAACGGCCTGACCCTTGGCGCCCTCTACGGCCTGATCGCCATCGGGTACACCATGGTCTACGGCATCGTCCAGCTCATCAACTTCGCCCACGGCGAGATCTTCATGGTCGGGGGCTTCGGCGCCCTCACCATCTACCTCTGGCTGCCCAGCGGCACCGCGCTCTCCCTGGCCCTGCCCCTCATGCTCGTCGGCGGCGTCATCGCCTCGGTGGGCATCGCCACGGCCGCCGAGCGCTTCGCGTACCGGCCACTGCGCGGAGGACCCAGGCTCGCGCCCCTGATCACCGCGATCGGCCTGTCCATCGCGCTCCAGCAGGCCGTCTGGGCCTTCTACCCGGATGCCGACCAGCCGCGCAGCTTCCCCCAGTTCGAGGGCAAGTCCCTGGAGATCCTCAGCAATCTGCACATCCAGCGCGGCGATGTCTTCCTCCTCATAGCCGCCCCCCTGTGCATGCTCGCCCTGGGCCTGTTCGTCTCCAAGAGCCGTGCCGGACGCGCCATGCAGGCCACCGCGCAGGACCCGGACACCGCCAAGCTGATGGGCATCAACACCGACCGCATCATCGTGATGGCCTTCGCCATCGGCGGCGCCTTCGCCGCCGTCGCCGCGCTCGCACACGGGCTGAAGTACGGACAGATCAGCTTCGAGATGGGCTTCATCGCCGGCCTCAAGGCCTTCACCGCCGCCGTGCTCGGCGGCATCGGCAACATCTACGGCGCCATGCTCGGCGGAGTCGTCCTCGGCATCGTCGAAGCCCTGGCCATCAAGTACATCCAGGACATCCCGGGCATGGAACAGCTCGGCGGTGGCGCCTGGAAGGACGTCTGGGCCTTCACCCTGCTCATCGTCGTCCTGCTGGTCAGGCCACAGGGCCTGCTCGGCGAACGCGTCGCGGACCGGGCGTGAGGAGGGACCACACATGACCACCGACACCAGCAAGACCACGGGCGAGAACGCCCCCACCGGCGGGCGCCCCACCATGCTGCGCGCGATCACCGCCGCCGGCGGCCTCGCCTCCGTCGCCTCCACCTTCCTCGCCTGGACCTGGACCTCCGAGTTCCCCGGCGACCTCACCTTCAACGGCTACCCCGGCGGCCTCCAGCTCCTCACCCTGGTGCTGGGCCTGCTCACCACCCTCTTCGCGCTCTCCGCCATGGACGTGCGCGGGCTCGGCTGGCTCACCCCCGCCGGCTCCACCCAGGCCCTGCGGCTCATGGCCCTGGGCACCTTCGCCACCACCTGGTTCACCGTCATCGCCATCGCCGTCGACCTCGGCGGCCTGGCCAACTGGGAACCCGGCGCCTGGGTCGCCGCCATCGCCGGCCTGATCCCCGCCGTCGCGGCCTTCCTGCTCCCGAACGACGCCCGCCCGCTCAAGCGCCCGGCAAAGCTGCCGTCCTGGGCCGAGATCCTCATCATCGCCGCCGTCTTCGCGATCGGGCTCTACGTCGTCAACTACGGCATCCAGACCGACGCGGACGACCCCGAGCCGTTCCTCGGCTACCTGATCGCCACCGGGTTCGCCGCCGCCGCCCTCTTCAAGGCCGGGGTGGTCACCCGCCTGAGCGCGCTCACCGCGAAGTATCGTTCCGTCACCCTCATCGCGGCCCTGGTGACCGCCGTGGCCTTCCCGTTCACCCAGAACAAGGCCAGCTACACCGAACTCGGCGTCAACATCCTCGTCTTCGCCACCGTCGCCCTGGGCCTCAACATCGTCGTCGGCCTGGCCGGCCTCCTCGACCTCGGCTACGTCGCCTTCCTCGGCGTCGGCGCCTACACCGCCGCCCTGGTCTCCGGAGCCGGATCCTCCACCCTCGACATCCACCTCCCCTTCTGGGCGGCGGTCATCGCGGGCGCCGTCGTCTCCCTGATCTTCGGCGTCCTCATCGGCGCACCCACCCTGCGGCTACGCGGCGACTACCTCGCCATCGTGACCCTCGGCTTCGGAGAGATCTTCCGCATCGCCGTCCTCAACCTGGACGGCACCTCCGGCCCATCCGTCACCAACGGCCCCAACGGCATCCCCAACATCCCGCCGCTGGAGATCTTCGGCTTCAACTTCGGGGAAGACCACACCGTCCTCGGCCACACGCTCGACACCAACGCCAACTACTTCCTGCTGATGCTGCTGGTGACGATCGTCGTCGTGCTGGTCTTCAGCCGCGCCGGCAACTCCCGCATCGGCCGGGCCTGGGTCGCCATCCGCGAGGACGAGACCGCCGCCACCGCCATGGGCATCAACGGCTTCCGCGTCAAGCTCATCGCCTTCGCCCTCGGCGCCACCCTCGCCGGCGTGGCCGGCACCGTCTGGGCGCATGTCCAGTCCACCGTCGTGCCCGAGCAGTACGTCTTCGCCGGACCCGTACCCCCCAACTCCACCTTCTTGCTCGCCGCCGTCATCCTCGGCGGCATGGGGACCATCGGCGGCCCGCTCCTCGGCGCCACGCTCCTGTTCCTGATCCCCAAGAAGCTGGAGTTCCTCCAGGACTACCAGCTCCTCGCCTTCGGCATCGCGCTCATCCTCCTGATGCGCTTCCGCCCCGAAGGGATCATCCCCAACCGGCGTCAGCAGCTCGAGTACCACGAGACCGGCCAGCTCGACGTCCCCGACCAGCCCCAGCTCTCCGGCAACGCCGTCGGCGTGACCAAGGCGGAGGCGTAACAGAGATGACGACCACCACCTCTCCCGTGCTCAACGCCAACGGCGTCACCATGCGCTTCGGCGGACTGACCGCCGTACGCTCCGTCGACCTCACCGTCAACTCCGGCGAGATCGTCGGCCTCATCGGCCCCAACGGCGCCGGCAAGACCACCTTCTTCAACTGCCTCACCGGGCTGTACGTCCCCACCGAGGGCAGCGTCTCCTACAAAGGCACCGTCCTGCCGCCCAAGCCCCACCTCGTCACCCAGGCCGGCGTCGCCCGCACCTTCCAGAACATCCGGCTCTTCGCCAACATGACCGTCCTGGAAAACGTCCTCGTCGGCCGCCACACCCGCACCAAAGAGGGCCTGTGGTCCGCCCTCCTGCGCGGCCCCGGCTTCAAACGCGCCGAAGCCGCCTCCAAGGAACGCGCCATGGAACTGCTCGAGTTCACCGGGCTCGCCCACAAGGCCGACCACCTCTCCCGCAACCTCCCCTACGGCGAACAGCGCAAGCTGGAAATCGCCCGCGCCCTCGCCAGCGACCCCGGCCTGCTCCTCCTCGACGAGCCCACCGCCGGCATGAACCCCCAGGAGACCCGCGCCACCGAAGAACTCGTCTTCGCCATCCGCGACCAGGGCACCGCCGTCCTCGTCATCGAGCACGACATGCGCTTCATCTTCAACCTCTGCGACCGCGTCGCCGTGCTCGTCCAAGGCCAGAAACTCATCGAGGGCACCCCCGACGTCGTCCAGAGCGACGAGCGCGTCATCGCCGCCTACATCGGCACCCCCTTCGAAGGCGCGCCCGGCCAGGAGGAGGCCGCCGAAGTCGAGGCCGCCGAGGCACAGCAGGGCACCAGGCCGAGCGGGGCCCCCAAGAGCACCACAGCACGTACGGAGGACGGACAGTGACCGCACTGCTCGAGGTCGAGGACCTGCGCGTCGCCTACGGCAAGATCGAGGCCGTCAAAGGCATCTCCTTCACCGTCGAGGCCGGCCAGGTCGTCACCCTCATCGGCACCAACGGCGCGGGCAAGACCACCACCCTGCGCACCCTCTCCGGCCTGCTGCAACCGCTCGGCGGCTCCATCCGCTTCGACGGCAAGCCCCTGAACGGCATCCCCGCCCACAAGATCGTCGCCCTCGGCCTCGCCCACTCCCCCGAGGGCCGGCACATCTTCCCGCGCCTGACCATCGCCGAGAACCTCCAACTCGGCGCCTTCCTGCGCAAGGACGCCGCCGGCATCGCCCAGGACATCCAGAAGGCCTACGACCTCTTCCCCATCCTCGGCGAGCGCCGCGCCCAGGCCGCGGGCACCCTCTCCGGCGGCGAACAGCAGATGCTCGCCATGGGCCGCGCCCTGATGTCCCGCCCCAAACTGCTCATGCTCGACGAGCCCTCCATGGGCCTCTCGCCGATCATGATGCAGAAGATCATGCAGACGATCGCCGAACTGAAGGCCCAGGGCACCACGATCCTGCTCGTGGAACAGAACGCCCAGGCCGCCCTCTCCCTGGCCGACCAGGGCCATGTGATGGAGATCGGCAACATCGTGCTGTCCGGCACGGGCGCGGAACTGCTGCACGACGAGTCCGTGCGAAAGGCCTACCTCGGCGAGGACTGACACCCCCCCCGCCCCGCCCCCGCGCACCCGCGCACCGAGGGCCTGCCCGCACCGCGACGGTACGGGCAGGCCCTCACCCCATCTCCGACTCGGGCACTACTGCTGCTTCTTCTCCTCGGCGTCCTCGATGACCGCCTCGGCCACCTGCTGCATGGACATCCGGCGATCCATCGAGGTCTTCTGGATCCAGCGGAACGCGGCGGGCTCGGTCAGCCCGTACTGCGTCTGCAGAATGCTCTTCGCGCGGTCGACGAGCTTGCGGGTCTCCAGCCGCTGGGCGAGGTCGGCGATCTCCTTCTCCAGCGTCTTCAGCTCCGTGAACCGGGAGACGGCCATCTCGATGGCCGGGACCACGTCGCTCTTGCTGAACGGCTTCACGAGATACGCCATCGCCCCCGCGTCCCGCGCCCGCTCGACGAGCTCGCGCTGCGAGAAGGCGGTGAGCATCAGGACCGGGGCGATACGGTCGGCCGCGATCCGCTCGGCGGCGGAGATGCCGTCGAGGACCGGCATCTTCACATCGAGAATCACCAGGTCGGGGCGGTGCTCCTGAGCGAGCGCGACGGCCGTCTCCCCATCGCCCGCCTCGCCGACGACGGAGTACCCCTCCTCCTCGAGCATCTCCTTGAGATCGAGGCGGATGAGCGCCTCGTCCTCGGCGATGACCACGCGGGTGGTGTGCGGGGGGACGTGCGACTGCGCGTCGGGGGCGTCGGTGGTGCTCACGTGGCTCCTCGGTCATGGCAGGTCCTGCTCTCTTGAGCCTACCTAGCGGCGAGCAGTGAGCCGCACAGGGTACGCTGAGCGAGCGCAACCAGCCCGGTTGGTGGAACAGGCGAGACACGCGGCGCTCAAACCGCCGTGCCCTTTGGGGCGTGTGGGTTCGAATCCCACACCGGGCACCGAGCAGTCAAAGCGGACGTGCACATTCTCGTGAACCTTAGCCGTTCAACCTCGAGACCGAACTCTTGTGCCAAAGAGTTAGTGCATGCATACGCACAGCACTGAGGTGCGGCAGAAGGCAATCGCTTTGCTCCGCTCCGGGGTCAAGAACGCGGACGTCGCCCGGCGTCTCGGTGTACCAACGGGGACTGTCGGTTACTGGCTCCATCTCGATCGCGCGAAGCAAGGTGCGCTCCCAGGAAGATCCCCTCGGCCGTGTCCCCGCTGCGACGGCCGCCGGCTCGACGAAGCCGCCTACGCCTATCTGCTCGGCTTGTATCTGGGCGACGGGCACATCATCCAATACTCCGCACACCGCGCCCCCAGCCTCATGATCAGTTGTGGCGATGCCTGGCCGGGGATCATGGACGCGTGCCATGAAGCGATGCAGGCGGTCTTCCCGGACAACTCGGTCTGCCGAGTACGCAGGCCCGGCTGCCATAACGTCAAGGTCTACTCCAAGCACCTCTGGTGCGTCTTTCCTCAGCACGGCGCGGGCAAGAAGCACGAGCGACGCATCACCCTCGAACCATGGCAGCAGCGCATCGTGGACAGGCAGCCATGGGAATTCCTACGCGGGCTGTTCCACTCCGATGGTTGCCGCATCATCAACTGGACTGTGCGGAAGGTCGCCGGGGAATCGAAGCGCTACGAATATCCCCGGTACTTCTTCGCCAACAAGTCCGACGACATCCGCAAGCTGTGCACCGACACCCTCACGAAGGTGGGCGTCGAGTGGTCCACCCTCGCCCGAGGAAGCGATCCGTTCAACATATCCGTCGCCAAGCGCGCCTCCGTCGCCCTCATGGACGCCCACATCGGGCCGAAGTACTGAGCCCCCCGCACCGCTCCGCACTCCGGCCCGGACCAGGGCCAGAACCGCTACCGCAAGTCGCCGCCCTCGCCGATGCGGTGCACGCGCACCAGGTTCGTGGAGCCCGAGACGCCGGGCGGGGAGCCGGCGGTGATGATGACGAGGTCGCCCTTGCGGCAGCGGCCGATGCGGAGGAGTTCCTCGTCGACCTGGGCCACCATCTCGTCCGTGGAGTCGACCATGGGGCCGAGGAAGGTCTCCACGCCCCAGGTGAGGTTGAGCTGGGAGCGGGTGGAGGGCTCGGGGGTGAAGGCGAGGAGGGGGATGGGTGAGCGGTAGCGGGAGAGGCGGCGGACGGTGTCGCCGCTCTGGGTGAAGGCGACGAGGAACTTCGCGCCGAGGAAGTCGCCCATCTCGGCGGCGGCGCGGGCGACCGCGCCGCCCTGGGTGCGGGGCTTGTTGCGCTCCGTGAGCGGGGGGAGGCCCTTGGCGAGGATGTCCTCTTCGGCCGCCGCGACGATGCGGCCCATGGTCTTGACCGTCTCGATCGGGTACTTGCCGACGCTGGTCTCGCCGGAGAGCATCACCGCGTCCGTGCCGTCGATGACCGCGTTGGCGACGTCGGAGGCCTCGGCGCGGGTGGGACGGGAGTTCTCGATCATGGAGTCGAGCATCTGGGTCGCGACGATGACCGGCTTCGCGTTCCGCTTGGCGAGCTTGATCGCGCGCTTCTGGACCAGCGGCACCTGCTCCAGCGGCATCTCGACGCCGAGGTCGCCGCGCGCGACCATGATCCCGTCGAAGGCGTCGACGATCCCTTCCAGGTCCTGGACCGCCTGCGGCTTCTCGATCTTGGCGATGACGGGGAGCCGGACGCCCTCCTCCCGCATGACGCGGTGCACGTCCACGACGTCCTTGCCGTTGCGGACGAAGGAGAGGGCGATGATGTCGGCGCCGGTGCGCAGCGCCCAGCGGAGGTCCTCGATGTCCTTGTCGGAGAGTGCCGGGACGGAGACGGCGACTCCGGGGAGGTTGAGGCCCTTGTGGTCGGAGACCATGCCGCCCTCGATGACCATGGTGTGCACGCGGGGGCCTTCGACGTCCACTACTTCAAGGGTGACCCGGCCGTCGTCGACGAGGATGCGCTCGCCCCGGCTGACGTCGGTGGCCAGGCCCTTGTAGGTGGTGCCGCAGCGCAGGCGGTCGCCCTCGATGGGTTCGACGGTGATGGTGAACTCGTCGCCGCGTTCAAGGAGTACGGGGCCTTCGCGGAAGCGGCCGAGACGAATCTTCGGGCCTTGAAGGTCGGCGAGGATGCCGACGCTGCGACCGGTTTCGAGCGAGGCCTTCCGGACTCGCCGGTAACGCTCCTCGTGCTCGGCGTAGGTGCCGTGGCTGAGGTTGAAGCGGGCCACGTCCATTCCGGCTTCGACGAGCGCCTTGATCTGCTCGTACGAGTCGGTTGCGGGTCCCAAAGTACAGACGATTTTTGCTCGGCGCATGCGGCGAGCCTATGACTTACCGGCGGGTAAAGAACCGGGAACCTGCCACTCCTCCATGGCCTTTGGGTGTCCGCTCGTCGACAACTAATGAAACGTGCAGGGCGGTGCTCCGATGAGCGGTTTCCGGGCGGTTTCACAGCTGCGGAGGGGACATCGTAAAGCGGGCGTTGACCTGGGCGTACACGGTCTGGCGCTGGGGTTCGAGGTCCAGGGCGGGGGCGGCTTGGGGGGCGGCGCCGTAGCCGGCCGCGCTGCGCGCCCCGGCGAGGGCGACCGGGTAGGGCTGCTCGGTGCTCTCCGCGTCGAGGTCGGCGAGCTCGACGAGGGCGACGAGCCGGGCGCCGAGCGCGCCCGCGTACTCGCGGGCGCGCTGGACGGCTTCGCGTACGGCCTGGCGGCGCGCCTCGCCGTGGGCGGGTGAGTCGGGGCGGAGGGCCCACCAGGGGCCGTTGACCTGGGTGAGTTCCAGGTCGGCGAGGCGGGTGGTGAGTTCGCCGAGGGCGGTGAAGTCGGCGATGGTGACGGAGAGGTGGACCCGGCCGTGGTAGGCGTGGACGCGCTCGTGGCGGCCCTTGGCGGTGAGTTGCGGGGTGATGGCGAAGGCGCCGGTCTCCAGCTTCTCGACCGCCTGTCCGTAGGACTTCACCAGCTCGATGACCTGGCCGTTGCGGCGGGTGAGGTCTTCGAGGGCGGTGCGGCGGTCGCTGCCGCGCGCGCTGACGGTGATGCCGAGGCGGGCGATCTCGGGGTCGAATTCGAGGTGGGCCTCGCCGCGGACCGCGACGCGCGGGGCTTCGGGGGTGCCGTAGGGCAGGGCGGTCGTGGGCTGCGGGGAGGCCTGGTCCATGGGGTGGGCTCCTGGGTCGGTGGGTGGTGGCGTCGGTGGTGGTGGCAGGAGAGCGTAGGGGGTGGGGAGGACGCTCGTCAGGCGGGCGTCTGGACGCGGCCTTGCGCGGGGCGGGTCCGGTGCAGGGAGAGGGCGATGTCCACGAGGGGGACCCGGGGCAGTTCCGCGACGCGGTCGAGTGGGATCCAGGCGGCCTGGTCGGTGGAGCCGTTGGTCTCGTGGCGCAGCTGTCCGCCGGTGACGTGGGCGGTGTAGATGACGCGGAGCCCGTGGAAGTCGGCGTCGCGGCCGCGGCGGCGGGTGTAGCGGTGGTGGACGGAGTCGATGCCCAGCAGTTGGTCTATCTCGACGGTGTAGCCGGTTTCCTCTTCGACTTCGCGGATGGCGGCGTCGTAGGGGTCTTCGCCGTGTTGGATGCCGCCGCCGGGCATGGTCCATTGTTTGCCGTCGGGGCCGACCCATCGGGCGAGGAGGATGTTGCCGTCCTGGATGCAGACGGCGTATGCGGCGACTCTGAGTTGTCTGTTGGCCATCACCCAAGCATGGCCTGGGTGTCGGGTGATCGAAAGCTGTCGCGCTGCTCGGGGAGGTGGCCGCCGGGGGTGGTGGGGCCACCGGGGGTGGTGGGGGTCAGGCCGAAGGTGGTGAAGGCGGTGCGTGCGGGGAGGGTGTAGGTGGGCCGGGGGGTGAGTGAGTTGAGGATGACGGCGGAGCGCCAGGCGGCGAGGCCGAGGTCGGGGGCGCCGACGCCGTGGGCGTGGCGTTCGGCGTTCTGGACGTAGATGGGGCCCTTGACGAGGGGGTCGAGGACGATGCGGTGGTGTTCGTCGATGCGGGGGCGTTCGCGGTGGTCGCGGCGGATGTAGGGGTCGAGGGCGGCGATGAGGGTCTCGATGCGTCGTTCGCGGTAGCCGGTGGCGAGGACGACGGCTTCGGTGGTGTGGCGGCTGCGGGTGCCTTGTTGGTGGTGTTCGAGGTGGAGTTCGAGGCGGGCGGTGGCGATGCGGCCGGCGGTGCGGACGGTGACGCCGGGGGTGAGGACGGCGTCGGGCCAGCGGCCGTGTCGGGTGCGGCGGTAGAGCTCGTCGTGGATGGCCGTCATGGTGTCGTGGGCGATGCCCTTGTAGAGCTGCCATTGGCGGGGCAGGAGTTGGTCGCGTACGCACTCGGGCAGGGCGTGGAAGTAGCGGGCGTAGTCGGGGGTGAAGTGTTCGAGGCCGAGTTTGCTGTATTCCATGGGGGCGAAGGCGGGGGTGCGGGTGAGCCAGTGGAGTCCTTCGGCGCCCGGGGGCCGGTTGCGGAGGAGGTCGAGGAAGACTTCGGCGCCGGACTGGCCGGAGCCGACGACGGTGATGTGGCCCGCGGTCAGGAGCCGGTCGCGGTGTTGGAGGTAGTCGGCGGAGTGGATGACGGGTACGCCGGGGGTGTCGACGAGGGGGCACAGGGGTGGGGGGACGTGGGGTTCGGTGCCGACGCCGAGGACGAGGGCGCGGGCGTAGCTGCGGCCCATGTGCCGGGCTTCGCCGGTGGGGTCGAGTTCGGTGTAGTCGATCTCGAAGAGCAGGTGGTCGTGGTTCCAGCGGATGGCGTCGATCTGGTGGTTGAAGTGGAGGCCGGGGAGTTGGCGGCTGACCCAGCGGCAGTAGGCGTCGTATTCGGTTCGTTCGATGTGGAAGCGCTCGGCGATGTAGAAGGGGAAGAGCCGGTCGTGGATTTTGAGGTAGTTGAGGAAGCTCCAGGGGCTGGTGGGGTCGGCGAGGGTGACGAGGTCGGCGAGGTAGGGGACTTGGATGGTGGCGCCGTCGATGAGGAGCCCGGGGTGCCAGTGGAAGGTGGGGCGCTGTTCGTAGAAGGCGGTGCGGAGGTGGGGGATGCGGTGGGCGAGGGCGGCCAGGGAGAGGTTGAGTGGGCCGATGCCGATGCCGGCGAGGTCCAGGGGGTGGTCGGGTGGGGCGGCGGCGGGGGTGGGGGGCTGGGTGGTGCTCATGGGGGCTGCCTTCGACGGTTCGACCGGCGTCCGGGGGCGCTGGGCTGGGTGTGCGGGGTGGGTGTGCCGGGGGGTGGGTGTGCGGGGGTGGAGGCGGGGTCCCGGGGCTGTCCGGGCCATGGTCTGTGCCAGGGTCCGGGCCACGGCTTTTCGCGCGTGGCGGCACGGCGATGACGGCTCAGGAGTGAGGGCGGCTCACGGGTGAGGACGGCTTAAAAGTACTTCGCGGGAGGGCGGTTCGGTGGGGGGTGGGCGTGGGTCCACTCGTACGTGGTAATGGTGGGCGGGGTGAGGGGCGTACGGTGGGGGCCGCGCGCCCCTGTTCGGGGGGCAGGTTTTCGGCCGCCGGGGCCCGTGTCGGGTCGGGCGTGGCAGGCGTCGGGAGCCCGGCGTGATCCGGGGGGCGCGCCTAGGATGCCCGGGACCGGTGGGACGAGTGGGCGGGGGCGGGCATGGATGAGCAGCCGGAGGACGGTGGCCTGGCCGAGGAGCTGATCGCTTCGGTGATGGCCGCCTCACGGCTGCTGGTGGCGATTTCGGCGCGTGCGCTGGCGTCGATCGACGAGACGCTGACGCTGACGCAGCTGCGGGCCCTGATGGTGCTGGACGGGTGCGGGCCGGTGAAGTTGGCGGAGCTGGCGGCGGGGTTGGGCGTGAATCCGTCCACCGCGCTGCGGACGGTGGCCCGGCTGGAGTCGCGGGGGCTGGTGGATCGGCAGGTCAATCCGGACAGCCGCCGGGAGGTGGTGCTGCGGTTGACGGACGGGGGCGCGGAGTTGGTGGCGCGGGTTCTGGAGTACCGGCGGGGGGAGATCGCGGTGTTGGTGGGGCGGTTGCCCGCGGCCGAGCGGGCGGGGCTCGCGCGGGGGCTGCGGGCGTTGGGCGCGGTCGCCGACGAGCCCGACCTGCGGGGGGCCGGGCTGTCGGGGTCGGGTCCGGCGCGGTTCAGCGATGTGCTCGCCGCCGCTTCCGGAGAGGTGCGTCCGCGTCGTCGGGCCCGGTGAGGGCGGGGTGGCGGTAGGGGCGGGCGGGGGTTCGGGAGCGGTAGACGACGTAGGGCCTGGCGAGGTAGCCGAGGGGTGCGGTGAAGGCGTGCACGAGCCGGCTGAAGGGCCAGAGGGCGAACAGCGCCATGCCGAGGAGGGCGTGGAGCCGGTAGACGAGGGGCGCGTGGGCCATGGCGGGGACGTCGGGGTCGAGGGCGAACAGGCTGCGGAACCAGACGGACACGCCCTGCCGGTAGTCGTAGGCGTGGGCGCTCGCGCCGGTGGCGGTGAGTCCGGCCAGCAGGACGGCGGCGAGTACGGGGTAGACGGCCCGGTCGCTGCGGCTGGTGGCGGCGCGTACGGCGGGGACCTTGAGGCGCCGGTAGAGCAGCAGGGCGAGGCCGGCGGCGGTGGCGAGGCCGGCGGTGCCGCCGACGAGCAGGGCGTTGGCGTGGTAGAGCCCTTCGGTGACGTGCAGTCGCTCGGTGAGTGATTCGGGGACGACGAGCCCGACGACGTGGCCCGCGGCGACGAACAGCAGTCCGAAGTGGAAGAGCGGGCCGCCGATGCTCAGCAGGCGGCTTTCGTGGAGTTGGCTGGAGCGGGTGGTGAAGCCGAAGCGGTCGTAGTGGTAGCGCCAGGCGGTGCCCGCGGTGAAGAGGGCGAGGACGAGGTAGGGCAGCACGCCCCACAGGGCGATGTTCAGGTGGTTCATCGGCCGGTTCCTCCCGGTAGGTGGCCGGCGTGCCGGGGGGTGGCGGAGAAGGGGGCCAGGCCGACGGCTTCGGCGGGTGGTCCGCTTCGGGCGAGTGCGAGGGCGGTGGCGCGGTCGGCGGGTGAGGCGCCCGGCAGGGTGTCGCAGACGGCGAGCAGGACGTCGGCGTAGGGGCTGTGGTGGTCGGCGAGGGCCATTCTGAGGAGTTCGATGGCGGGGCGGTGTTCGTTCAGCAGCTCGGTGCCGGGGCCGGGGCAGCGGGCGGCGAATTCGAGTGCCAGGGGCAGGTGGTCGGGGAGTTCGTCCTCGGGGGGTTCCCAGCCGTGGGCGCGGTAGCGGGCCTTCCAGTCGGCGAGGGAGCCGCCGCGGCGCCGGGTGTCGCCGTCGGTGTAGTAGGTGAGGTGCAGGGTGCGTCGCCGGCTGCGGTCGAAGGTGACGACGTAGCGGGCGGCGAGGTCGAGGACGGGGGTGTCCTGGACGGCGGCGCAGAAGCGCAGGAGTGGTGTGGTGCCGGGGCCGGTGAGTTCGGTGAAGGCTTCCCGGACGAGGGTCAGGCGGTCGGGCCACCGCTGGTCGGGGTAGCCGAGGAGGAGGGCCGCGGCCTGGTGTACGGCGGGGGTGGCGGGGTTCACTCGGTGGCCTCTCCGCGCTGCGGGAACAGTCCGCTGGGGCGCCCTCGGCCGTTCCAGTTGAGCAGGTTGAACCGGCCGGCGAGCCCCGTTCCGGCCCCGCTTCCGGTTCCGGCGGGGGTGGGCACGGGTGGGGCGTGGAAGGCGTCGGTGTCCGGGAGGGCGCCGGGCATCATGCCGGGCAGTCCGTCGCCGTCGAGGCTGCAGCCGTCGTTCATCCCCTCGTGGCCGGCGCCCGCGGCGTAGCCGGTGGGGATGACGTACCGCTCCTCGTATTTGGCGAGGGCCAGCAGGCGGTACATGGATTCGATGGTGTCCTGGTCCATGTCGACGGCGTGGGCGATGGCGGGGTCGCGTTCCTCGCCGAGGTTGATCCGGCGCATGTGGGAGCGCATGGCGGCCAGTCGGCACAGGGCGGCTTCGACCGGTTCCGGGTCGCCGGCGGTGAAGAGTTCGGCGAGGTAGGAGACGGGGATGCGGAGGGCGTCGATGGCGCCGAAGAGGTTGGCGGGGTCCTCGCCGTCGTGGCCGGTGGTGGTGAGGGCGTCCACGACGGGGGAGAGCGGGGGGATGTACCAGACCATGGGCATGGTGCGGTATTCGGGGTGCAGGGGGAGGGCGACCTTGTAGCGGGAGATGAGGGCGTGGACCGGGGAGCGGCGGGCGGCCTCGATCCAGTCGTGGGGGATGCCGGAGGCTTCGGCGGCGCGGGCCACGTCCGGGTCGTGGGGGTCGAGGAAGCAGCGGAGTTGCGCCTCGTAGAGGTCTTTCTCGTCGGGGACGGCGGCGGCTTCGCCGACCTTGTCGGGGTCGTAGAGGAGCACGCCGAGGTAGCGGAGCCGGCCGACGCAGGTCTCGGAGCAGACGGTGGGCTCTCCGGCTTCGATCCGCGGGTAGCAGAAGGTGCACTTCTCGGCTTTGCCGCTGCGGTGGTTGAAGTAGACCTTCTTGTACGGGCAGCCGCTGACGCACATGCGCCAGCCGCGGCAGCGGTCCTGGTCGACGAGGACGATGCCGTCCTCGACCCGTTTGTAGAGGGCGCCGGAGGGGCAGACGGCGACGCAGGACGGGTTGAGGCAGTGTTCGCAGATCCGCGGCAGGTAGAACAGATAAGCCTGCTCGTACTCCAGGCGGACCTTTTCGGTCATCTTGGCGAGGACGGGGTCGCCGGCGAGGTGTTCGGGGCCGCCGCCGAGGTCGTCGTCCCAGTTGGGGCCCCAGGTGATGGCGGTGGGGCGGCCGTCGATGAGGGAGCGGGGCGGGGCGGTGGGCAGGTCTTCGCCGAGGGGGGCGGTGGTGAGGTTGTCGTAGTCGTAGGTCCAGGGCTGGTAGTAGTCGTCGAGGGAGGGGAGTTCGGGGTTGGCGAAGAGGCGGGCGAGGCGGCGGGCGCGGCCGCCGGCGCGGGGCACGAGGCGGCCGCCCTTGAGTCGCCAGCCGCCCTGCCACTTGTCCTGGTCCTCGTAGCCGCGGGGGTAGCCCTGGCCGGGGCGGGTCTCGACGTTGTTGAACCAGACGTATTCGGTGCCGGAGCGGTTGGTCCAGGTCTGTTTGCAGGTGACCGAGCAGGTGTGGCAGCCGATGCACTTGTCGAGGTTCATGACCATGGCGACCTGGGCCATCACCCGGGGCCCGGTCTGCTGGCGGCGGGGCATGTCAGTACTCCACGTTCTGGGACCGGCGCCGGATGACGGTGAGGGCATCGCGCTGGTTGCCGGTGGGTCCGTAGTAGTTGGGGGCGAAGGAGAGCTGGGCGTAGCCGCCGATGAGGTGGGTGGGTTTGATGAGCAGCTTGGTGAGGGCGTTGTGGGTGCCGCCGCGGCCGCCGGTGGCCTCGGACTTGGGCACGTTCACCAGCCGTTCCTGCACGTGGTACATGAACACCGTGCCTTGGGGCATGCGGTGGGAGACCACGGCTCGGGCGACGACGACGCCGTTGGCGTTGACGGCTTCGATCCAGTCGTTGTCGGCCACTTCGATGGCCTCGGCGTCCTCCACGCCGATCCAGATGACGGGGCCGCCGCGGGCCAGCGTCTGCATGATCAGGTTTTCCTGGTACTCGGAGTGGATGGACCACTTGGAGTGCGGCGTGATGTAGCGGACGGTGACCGAGCGGCCGGTGTCGGCGGTGCCGGGGGGCGGGGCTTCACCGAGGGCGGCCATGTCCAGCGGGGGCCGGTAGACGGGCAGTTGTTCGCCGAGTTCGGCCATCCAGTCGTGGTCGAGGTAGAAGTGCTGGCGGCCGGTGAGGGTGTGCCAGGGCTTGCGGTGTTCGGTGTTGATGGTGAAGGGCGCGTACCGGCGGTCCACGGCCTCCTTGCCGGACCATTCGAAGCTGGCGCCGACCTGGACGGGGCGGGTCTGGGTGTCGGAGAAGGCGACGCGGCGCTCGGCGACCGAGTGGCCGAGTTCGGTGAGGCCGGAGTCGGCGCCGCAGCGTTCGGCGAGTTGCCGGAATCCTTCGGCGGCGAGGCGCCCGTTGGTGGTGCCGGAGAGGGCGAGGATGGCTTCGCACATCTTGGTGTCGGTGTCCAGCAGGGGCCGTCCCCTGGCGGCTCCCGAGGTGGCGGTGGAACAGCGGTCGGCCAGCCAGCCGGCTTCGGGGGTGGGGTCGACGCTGACGCCCTTGACCCGCATGCCCTGGCGTTCGGCGAGCGGGCCGAAGGCCGCGAGCTGGTCGGCGACGGCGGTGTAGTCGCGTTCGACGAGGGCGAAGTCGGGGAGGTTGCGGCCGGGTACGGCTTGGGTGCGGCCCTCGCGCCAGTCGGGTGCGGTGCCGCCGGGCTGGGCGGTCTCGCCGGGGGTGTCGTGCATGAGGGCGCAGGCCACCAGGTCGTGGGCGACGTCCAGGCGTCCGGCGGCGAGTTCGCTGAGTTTGCGGGCGAGGCCGTGGAAGATCTCGAAGTCGGTGCGGGCCTGCCAGGGCGGGATGATCGCCGGGGTGAAGGCGTGCACGTAGGGGTGCATGTCGGTGGACGACAGGTCGTGCTTCTCGTACCAGGTGGCGGCGGGGAGGACGAGGTCGGCGAAGAGGGTGGTGGAGGTCATCCGGAAGTCGAGCGCCATCAGCAGGTCGAGCTTGCCGCGGGGGGCCTCGGCGCGCCAGGTGACGTCGGTCGGGCGGTTGTCTGGGGGTGCCTCCTCGGCGGTGGCGTTGTCGCGGGCGCCGAGCAGGTGGCGCAGGAAGTACTCGTTTCCCTTGGCGGAGGAGCCGATGAGGTTGGCCCGCCAGACGGTGAGCACGCGGGGCCAGTTCTGTGGCGCGTCGGGGTCCTCGCAGGCGAAGTCGAGTGCGCCGTCGGCGAGTTGTCCGGCGATCCACTCCCCCGCCGGCTGTCCGCTCTCCTTGGCCCGGCGGCCGAGGTCGAGGGGGTTGGCGGAGAAGGTGGGGTAGGAGGGCATCCAGCCGAGCCGCATGGACTGGGCGACCAGGTCGGCGGTGTGCCGGCCGGTGAACAGGCCGCGGGCGGTGGGGGACGCCAGGGCGTCGGCGCCGTACCGCTCGTAGCGCCACTGGTCGGTGTGCAGGTACCAGTACGGGGTGCCGGCCATCTGCCGGGAGGGGCGCACCCAGTCGGCGGCGGTGGCGAGCTGCTGCCAGCCGGTGAAGGGGCGCACCTTCTCCTGGCCGACGTAGTGGGCCCAGCCTCCGCCGTTGACGCCCTGGCAGCCGGTGAGGAGCAGCAGGGTGAGGAAGGAGCGGTAGATGGTGTCGGAGTGGAACCAGTGGTTGGTGCCGGCGCCCATCACGATCATGCAGCGGCCGCGGCTCTTCTCGGCGGTGTGCGCGAATTCCCGGGCGGCGCGGATGACGGCCGCGGCCGGGACGGAGGTGATGGCCTCCTGCCAGGCGGGGGTGGAGGGCACGGAGGCGTCGTCGTAGCCGGTGGGCCACTGTCCGGTGAGGCCGGGGCGGCCGACCGCGTACTGGGCCAGGAGGAGGTCGAAGACGGTGGTGACGAGCCGGCCGCCGATCCGCCGGGCGGGGACGGCGCGGCGGACGGTGGCGCCGGGTTCGTCGAAGCGGGGCAGTTCGACGTCGATGGTCCGGGCGCCGGTGGTGCGGTGGAAGGTGAGGCGGGGGGTGATGCCGGCCAGGTCGAGGTTCCAGCGGCCCTCGCCGCTCTTGCTCCAGCGGTCGCCGAGGGTGCCGCCGGGGACGACGGGGCGGTCGGTGTCCGCGTCGTGGAGCACCGGCATCCAGCGCTGGGCCGCCTCGTCGGCGTGGGCGGCCAGGTCCGGGTGGGTGGCGCGCAGGTCGGCCGCGGTGAGGAACTTGCCGGGGGTGTGGCCGCCGGGGGTCCCGTCCCGTTCGACGAGTTCGACGAGGAAGGGCAGGTCGGTGAAGCGGCTGACGTAGTCGGTGAAGTAGGGGACCTGCCGCTTCGTGAAGAACTCCGTGAGGATGACGTGTCCCATCGCCATGGCGACGGCGCCGTCGGTGCCGGGGTGGGGGTGCAGCCATTCGTCGGCGAACTTGGTGGCGTCCGAGTAGTCCGGGGAGACCACCACCACCTTCTGTCCCCGGTAGCGGGCCTCGGCCATCCAGTGGGCGTCGGGGGTGCGGGTGACCGGCACGTTCGATCCCCACAGCATCAGGTAGGCGGCGTCCCACCAGTCGCCCGACTCGGGTACGTCGGTCTGGTCGCCGAACACCTGGGGGGAGGCGATGGGCAGGTCGGCGTACCAGTCGTAGAAGGAGATCATCGGGGCGCCGATCAGCGACATGAAGCGGGCGCCGACGGCGTGGGAGGCCATGGACATGGCGGGGATCGGGGAGAAGCCGGCGATCCGGTCGGGGCCGTAGGCCTTCAGGGTGTGCACATGCGCGGCCGCCGCGATCTCGAGCGCCTCCTCCCAGCCGATGCGGACCAGCCCGCCCTTGCCGCGGGCGGACTGGTAGCGGTGGCGCTTGGCGGGGTCGCCGGTGATCTCCGCCCAGGCGGCGACCGGGTCGCCGAGCCGCGCCTTGGCCTCGCGGTAGAGCTCGACGAGCACGCCTCGGGCGTGGGGGTAGCGCACCCGGGTGGGCGAGTAGGTGTACCAGGAGAAGGAGGCGCCGCGCGGGCAGCCCCGGGGCTCGTACTCGGGCCGGTCGGGGCCGACCGAGGGGTAGTCGGTCTGCTGGGTCTCCCAGGTGATCAGCCCGTCCTTGACGTACACCTTCCACGAGCAGGAGCCGGTGCAGTTCACGCCGTGGGTGGAGCGCACCACCTTGTCGTGGGCCCAGCGCTCCCGGTACGGGGAGTCCTCCACGGCCTGGTCGGTCCGGTAGACGGCCCGCAGGTCCGGGGTGGTGGCGGTGCGGCGCAGGGCCGCCCCGGCCCGTAGCAGGCGTTCGGTCACCGCTGACGCGGCGGCCTCGGCCTGCGATCGTGTGGTGCGACGCGCCACGGAGCTACTCCTTGGGATGGGGCCGGGGCCCGCGCCGTCTCCCCGGCAGCGGGCGTGACCGGCTTCGGTTCGCGCCACAGCATCACTCGCGTCTCAGCCACACAGCCTGCCTGCTTTCGGCCATTTAGCATCACCTGAAACTGTTTTTTCTTGCACTTTGCAATGCTTGCCTCAGGCGTACGTCCTGCCCGGGAGGCAAAAAGTTAACGGAAGTTGACGGGGCCTCAAACCTGCCTGGCCCGGGGGTGCGAGCCGGCTTCCCTCACGACGCGGAGGGCGCCTGACGACGGGCCTTGCCTTTTCTTGACCTCTTTTTCTGACCGGATCCCCGGCCTGGGGCACCCCCCGGCAGCCGGGGGAGCAACGCGCCGAGCGCGGCCAGCGTCCATGCCCCAGAGGCACCCCACGCCATCGCGTGCCCCACGGACACCAGGCGGTGCTGCCCCTCGGTGGTGCCGAGGACGGCCGAGGACATGGCGTACATGCCCAGCGGGAAGACGATCGTCCACCAGGTCGGCTCATAGGCGAGCGGCACCCGGTGCACTCCGTGCCGCCAGATCCCGGCGGCCAGCAGCACCGGTACCAGAAGGGTTATCCAGCCCCACATCGCCAGCAGGAAATCGGCCACGGCGCCGCCCGTGGGCGCGGGGTCGAGCCCCTGGGGGACGAGCCGGGCGCCGGCCAGCAGGCTGATGGCGCAGGCGCCCATGGTGACCCAGTACGGCGGGGTCAGCTCCCGCGGCCGCAGGCCGACGGACACCACCCGGCCCGCCACCGCCGCGGCCACCGCCACGTACAGCGCCACCCCCAGCACCCAGCCGGCCACCTTCGCCGCCAGGGCCCGGTGGGGCTCCAGCGCGCCGCCTGCCAGCACCAACGACTGCAGGCCCACCACGCACAGGAACCAGCTGCCGTCCACGTGCCGCAGCACTCCCCCGACCCCGAGGCCGCGCACCACGCGCGCCGCGCACCACATCAGGGCCAGCCATACGGGCAGCGCCACGGCCAGCAGGACCGCCGCCACCGGCCGCCCCGGCCCGGCCGCCAGCCGGGTGGCGAGGACGTCGGATCCCGCCACGAAGGTGAAGAAGCCGAACACCTTCGCCGGCTCCCGCAGCTCCCGCGCCACGTCCCGCCGATGTCTCGCCAGCCGCCGCGCCCAGCCCGCCAGGAGCAGTCCGTACAGCGCCACGGCCACCGCGAGCAGCCCGTCGGACAGCCGTCGCGCGCCCGCCGCCCCGACGGCCTGGGAGACGATCCCGGTCGCCATCACCGGCGCGAATCCGCCGGGCCGCAGCTCCGGCTCCACCCGCACACACTTCGTCCACATCACGCCAGCAGGCTGCCACCGGCCAGGCGGGCCGACGCCGTGCCTCGGCGGCGCTGACGCCGGACGGGGGTGTGTTCGGCCAACGGCACCCCATGATTTCGCCACGCCGTCTTGGTAATCGCTTGGCGCCGGGCAGAGACATCCAATACCCGGCGGGCCGCCGCCCGGCCCCGTCCGGGCCGGGCGGGTCGAAGCCCTGTCGCGAACGGCGCCGCGAACAGGTGAACACCCCCGTCGCAAGGGGCCGGAAGGCCCTTGCGACGCCCTCCGGGAGGTCTCCGGGGCCCTCTGGGGAGGCTCCGGGGAGCCTTCCGGGGCCCGCCGGGAGCCTTCCGGGCGGGGCCGGCGGGGGCCGAACGGGCCGGGGGCAGGCTCGTTCGCCCCCGCTCGGACCTCGTACGGGCCCCCGCCGGCCCCGCCCGGGCGCCGCGCGGGCCTCGTACGGACCCCCGCTCGGACCTCGTGCGGGCCCCTCGCGGTCCTCGTGCGGGCCCCGCGCGGGGCTTGCGGGCACGGGGCCTCGTACGGACCCCCGCTCGGACCTCGCTCGGGCCTCGTACGGACCCCCGCTCGGACCTCGCTCGGGCCTCGTACGGACCCCCGCTCGGACCTCGCTCGGGCCTCGTACGGGCCCCCGCTCGGACCTCGCTCGGGCCTCGTACGGACCCCCGCTCGGACCTCGCTCGGGCCTCGTACGGGCCCCCGCTCGGACCTCGCGCGGTGCCCGCCTGGGCCTCGCGCGGGCACCCGCGCAGGGCTTGCGGGCACCGGCGCGGGCCGGCCGGCTACGCCTCGGCCCGCTGCGCCCCCTGGGCCGCTTCGGCCTCCGTGGCCTTCTCGGCCCCCTCGGCCTTCTCGGCCCCCTCGGCCTTCTCGGTCCCTTCGGCCTCCTTGGCCTCCTCGGCCTCTTGCGCTTCTCGCACCCGCAGCGCCCGGCGCAGGTCGTCGATCTGGTCGGCGAGGCGGCGGTGCAGCGCCGGGGACGGGGCGGCGGACGGGTCGTCGGCGCTCAGGCACTCCTCCCCCAGCCGCAGGGTCGTCGCGTCCACCGTGGTCGGGAAGCCCCAGCGGGCGACCGCGTCGGCGATGGCGGGGCCGCGGCGGGTGGCCACGGCGACGGCGGCCGGGAAGTAGGCGGGGACGTACTCGGCGAGCAGGCCGTGCTGCTCGGGCTGCCAGAAGCCCCCGGCCGTGGCGGTGACGAGGTAGTTGGACAGCTCGGGGCCGCCGTCGGTGGCGAAGAGCGCGGCCCAGGCGGCGCGCTTGGCGTCGGCGTCGGGGAGGGCGGCGCGGCAGCGGGCGGCGCCCTCCTGGCCGGTGGCGCTGGAGTCCCGGGCGAGTTCGGCGTCGATGTCGTCGGGGGTGGCGGCGCCGAGGACGGCGAGCCGCCCGAGGATCTGCCAGCGCAGCTCGGGGTCGAGGGCCGGGCCGCCGGGCACGGTGTCCCCGTCGAGCCAGTCGCGCAGCTCGGCGGCCGAGGTGGCGCTGTCGACGAAGGTGCGTACGGCGGCGAGCCGCAGGCCGGGGCCGGAGCCGTCCTCGGTGCGGCGCAGCAGGTCGCGGCAGGTGGCGGTGATGGTGGCGAGGGCGGCGGCGCGCCGGTGGGCGGGGAGGTAGCGGTCGGCGATCTGGGTGCGGGCGAAGGCCAGGACGCCCTGGACGATGGCTATGTCGGTCTCGTGCGGGAGGTGGGCGCGGGCGGCGTCGAGATAGGCACCGGGTGCCAGTTCGCCGTCGCGCACCATGTCGCGGGCGGCGTTCCAGACGAGGGCGCGGCCGACGGCGTCGGGGAGGCCGGACAGGGAGCGTACGACGGTCTTCCAGGAGCCGGGGTCGAGCCGGATCTTGGCGTAGGTGAGGTCGCCGTCGTTGAGGAGCAGCAGGTCGGGGCGGGGGCCGGTGAAGGAGAGGGTCAGGGTCGGGCCGTCGCCGCCCGGGGTCCCGTCCGGCGCGTCGCCGGGCGCGCCGTTCAGCTCGGCCTCGACGCGGTCGCGCAGCACCAGCTTGTGGGGGGCGGCGGGCTCGTGGTCGTACAGGCCGATGGCGATGCGGTGCGGGCGGGTCGTGCCGGTGTCGTGGCTGCCCCGGTGGTGGATCTCGGCGGTCCACTGGCCGCCGTTGGCGGTGATCGTCGGGGTGAGGGTGTCCACGCCGGTGGTGCGCAGCCAGCGGTCGGCCCAGGTGTGCACGTCGCGGCCGGACGCCTCGGCGAGGGAGTCGATGAAGTCGGCGAGGGTGGCGTTGCCGAAGCGGTGGCGGGCGAAGTGGGTGTTGATGCCGGCGAGGAAGTCCTTCTGGCCGAGCCAGGCGACGAGCTGGCGCAGCGCGGAGGCGCCCTTGGCGTAGGAGATGCCGTCGAAGTTGAGGCGGGCGGCGCCGGTGTCGGGGACCTGCTCGGGCTCGGGGGCCACGGAGTGGGTGGAGGGGCGCTGGTCGGCGTCGTAGCCCCAGTTCTTGCGGCGGACGCCGAAGTCGGCCCAGGTGTCGGTGTAGCGGGTGGTCTCGGTGAGGGTCTGGTAGCCCATGTACTCGGCGAAGGACTCGTTGAGCCAGATGTCGTCCCACCACTTCATGGTGACCAGGTCGCCGAACCACATGTGGGCCATCTCGTGGGCGATGACCATGGCGCGGGTCTGCCGTTCGGCGTC
>NZ_MAXF01000150.1 GCF_001704635.1 Streptomyces sparsogenes
TCAGGGTGGGGTCAGGGCGGATCCCGGCCCGGCTCAGACGCCGCGCCAGGCGTCGCTCTCCAGATGGGAGCCGGCCATCGGGCCCATCCGCAGCATCCCGCCGTCCACGGCCCAGGAGGCGCCGGTGACATAGCCCGCGTCCTCGCTCGCCAGGAAGGCGATCACCGCCGCCACCTCCCGCGCGTCGCCGGGCCGCCCCAGGGGCACCCCCGGCCGGGGCTCGGTCCGTACGTCCGTGTCCTCCTGGCCGGTCATCGGGGTGGCGATCTCCCCGGGCGCGACGGCGTTGACCCGGATCCCGTGTTCGGCCAGCTCCAGGGCCATCACCTGGGTGAGCAGACCCAGTCCGCCCTTGGCGGCGCAGTAGGGGGCCGCGCCGACCCGGGGCTGGTGCTCATGGACGCTGGTGACGTTGACGATCCGGCCGCCGCCCTGCGCGACCATCCGCCGGGCGGCGCGCTGTCCGCACAGGAACGGGCCGACGAGGTCCACGTCCAGGACCTGCCGCACGGTGTCGTGGTCCAGCTCCAGGAACGGGGTGGCGGTGCCCGTTCCGGCGTTGTTGACCAGGACGTCCAGCCGCCCGAGCCGCTCGGCGAGCCGGTCCACCGCCTCCGCCGCCTCAGGAAGGGCGGTCAGGTCCATCCGTTCGACCTCCGCGCGCCGCCCGAGGCCCCGGACTTCGGCCGCGGTCTCCTCGGCGCCCTCGCGGTCGGTGTGCCAGGTGATGCCGATGTCCAGGCCCTGACGGGCGAGGCGTACGGCGGTGGCGCGGCCGATGCCGGAGTCCGCTCCGGTGATCACCGCCACGCCGGTGGCGGACTGGTGCTCGCTCGATGTCATTCCTCACTCCCTCGATCCCCCTGCGGGCCGGGTGGCCCGGTCAGGTCACCCCGTCACGTCACCCGGCCGGGTCTCACCGGGTCGTGTCACCTGATCGGGCCGCCTGAATCAGGCATGTGCGGCGGCGGGTCATTCGGGCCGGGCCAGGCCGGCCGTCTCGCGGTCGCGTCCGGGGCCGGTCTCCGGCAGGCGGGCGACGGCGTCCAGCACCTCGGCCACCGTGATGCGCAGCAGCCGCTCGTCCGGGCGGTCGCCGTGCGCGTCGCCCGGCCGCGCCCCGCCGTCGGTGGGGTGGTGCCACAGCGCGCGGTGCAGCGGGGACCTCGGCGGCCCCCACAGGCGCGGGGCCACCGGGCCGAACAGCACGACGGACGGCGTGCCGTGCGCGGTGGCCAGGTGCGCCAGGCCGGTGTCCCCGACGACCACCGCCCGGGCCCCGGCCACCAGCGCGGACAACTCGGCGAACGGCACGTCCGCCGCGCCGCCCAGCACCCGGGAGGGCGGCAGCCCGGCCCGCCGCGCCACCGCGCGGGCCAGCGGCCCCTCCCCGGCGCCCGCGGTGACCACCACCCGGTGCCCGGCGTCGCCCAGCGCCCGCGCCACGGCCGCGAACCGCCCGGCGGGCCACCGCCGGGCCGCCGCGTCCGCGCCCGGGTGCACCACCACCGCGCCCGGGGCGGGGGAGGGGCGGCCGGGGCGGGGGAGCCGCAGGTCGGCCGGGTCGGCCGGGACGCCGTACCAGCCCAGCAGCCGGCACCAGCGGTCCCGCTCGTGCTCGTCCTCCCGCCACACCGGGCCGGGCAGGTCCGGCGTGCCGGGGTGGCGGTAGGCGAACAGCCGGGCGGGCCGCAGCGCCCGCAGCGGCAGCCGGCTGGCCGGGCCGTTGCCGTGCAGGTCCACCGCGAGGTCGGGCGGCGGCCCGTCCCACTCGATCCGGCGGGGCACGGCCCGGCCCGGGGCCTCGGCCGGCAGCAGGCGGTCGACCGCCCCGGTCGCCGCGGCCGCCTCCGCCAGCCGGGCGGGCGCGGCCAGCAGCAGCTCGTGGTCCGGGTACGCCCGGCGCAGCGCGCGCAGTGCCGGGACGGCCGTGAGCAGGTCGCCCAGGCCCAGCGCGCGCAGCACCACCAGCCGGGGCCCGGTCGGGGAGGGGGCCCCGCCACCCCCGCGGTACGCGTCCCGGCGGTACGGCTCGGTCATGGGCGGGTCCGGGCGGGGGCGCCCGCCGCGCGGCGGGCGAGTTCGGTCGTCGAGCGGCCGTCGAGGTACGGCAGGACGAGCGCCTGCCCGCCCCACTCGCGCAGCGCGGCGGTCTCCGGCAGCGCGTCCACGCTGTAGTCGCCGCCCTTGACCCACACCTCGGGGCGCAGGACGCGCAGCAGCGCCTCCGGGGTGTCCTCGTCGAAGACGGCCACCGCGTCCACGCAGCCGAGCCCGGCCAGCACCCGCACCCGGTCTGCCAGCGGGGTGATCGGCCGGCCGGGGCCCTTGAGACGGCGGACCGAGGCGTCGGAGTTGACGCAGACGATGAGGCAGTCGCCGGTGCGCCGGGCGTTCTCCAGCAGACCGACGTGGCCGGCGTGCAGCAGGTCGAAACAGCCTCCGGTGGCCACGACGGTGCCGCCGCGGGCGCGTACGGACTCGGCGAGGGCCAGGGCGCCTCCCAGGTGGGGGAGGGCGTCGGCGGGCGGCGGAGGGGGCGCGCCGGCCGGGTCGGCGAGGTGCGCGGCCCCCGCCCACAGCGCGGGGTTGCCCACTCCGCCCGCGGCCACGAAGTCCGCGGCCTCCGCGACGGCCTGCTGCACCGCCTCCTCCGGCAGCGCCCCGTCCGCGAGCGCGATCGCCGCCGTGGCCGCGAAGCAGTCGCCCGCCCCGCACGGGTCGCCGTCGGCCGCGTAGGGCGCGGGCAGGTACATCGGGTCGCCGCTGCCCGCCCGGGTGAGGATCGCGCCGCGCCCGCCCAGGGTGACCGTCACGGCCGCGGCCCGCCACCGCTGCGCGAGCCGGGCGCCGCGCGCGCCGTGGGCGCACAGCGAGTCGTCCTCTCCCGCCGCCGCTCCCGCCGAACGGTCCGGGGCCGACCAGGCGCGCGCCTCCGCGGCGTTGGGCGTGGCCAGCCGCACCCCCGGCACGGGGTGCGCGCCGCGCGGATGCGGGTCCCAGACACAGGGGCGGCCGCGGGCGGCCTCGGCCAGCTGCGGCCGCAGCGCGGCCGCCAGGCCCCGGCCGTAGTCGGAGACCAGGACGGCCCCGGCCGCGCGGAGCACCGCCCGGACGGCCTCGCCCGGCGGCCCGGGGGTGCCGCCGCCGCGGTCGATGCGCACCAGCGGGCGGCCCCGGGCGCGGACCCGGGTCTTGACCGGCAGGCTGCCCTCCAGCGGCAGCTCGACCAGCCGGACCCGCGGCTCCAGCGCCTCGCGCACCGCCGCGCTCGCCGAGTCGCCGCCCAGCGCGGTGACGAGCACCACCTCCCGGCCCTGACGGGCGGCGAGGGCCGCGGCGAGACCCGCGCCGCCGGGCCGGGTGCGGTCCGCCACCACGTCGAGGACCGGTGCGGGGGCGTCGGGCGCCAGCCGGGTGGCCTCACCGTCGATGTCCTGGTCCAGGAGAGCGTCGCCGACGACGACGAGGGGGCGCGTGGCGGTCATGCGTACCTCCGGGACGGGGTGGGGGTGCGGGGATCCGGCGGGGTGCGGGAGGTCATGCCAGGCCCCGGCCCCAGGACACCGAGGGCGCCTCGGCCGCGGCCGGAGCGGGACGGTGGTGGCCCGCCGCCGCGTCGAACGCCTCGCACATCAGGTGGAGCGCCACCAGGTGGGCCTCCTGGACGGTGGCGGGGGAGTCCGAGCCGATGCACAGCGCCTCGTCCGCGCTCGCGGCCAGCGGGTTGGGACGGGGGCCGGTCAGCGCCCACACCCGCAGCCCGGCCGCCCGGCCGGTGTCCGCGGCGCCGAGCAGGTTGGCGCTGCGCCCGGAGGTGGACATGAGGACCAGCACATCCCCGGGGCGCCCGTGGGCGGCGACCTGCCGGGCGTACAGCTCCTCGAAGCCGTAGTCGTTGCCGATGGCGGTCACGCTGGAGGTGTCGGCGTGCAGCGCGATGGCCGAGTACGCGGGGCGGTCGTCCCAGTAGCGGCCGACGAGTTCGGCGGTCAGGTGCTGGGCCTGGGCGGCGCTGCCGCCGTTGCCCGCGGCCAGCAGCCGCCCCCCGACCGGCAGTACGGCGGCCAGCTGGCGGCCCCAGGCGGCCACCTGGCCGAGGCCGTGGTCTCTCAGCCGGCCCAGCGCGTCCTGGAGTGACTGGCAGTGCTCGTGCGCGGCGCGCAGCGAATCGGTCATGGCGTACGGGGCCCGCGGTCACGCGGACGGCGGCGTGTCCCCTGCCTCCCTTCCCGGGTGTCGGGGTCGGTGCCCGCGAGACGTTCACGCCGCTCCCGTGATCCGGGCCGGGCGCCGGGCCAGGACCTCGCGGTAGACGTCCTCGGTGGCGGCCGCGACGCGGTCCCAGCCGTAGCGGGTCAGCACCCGGCGGCGGCCCGCGCTTCCGCAGGCGGCCCGCCGGGCGGGGTGGTCCAGCAGTTCGCCGACGGCGTCGGCCAGCGCGATCGGGTCGCGCGGCGGGACCAGCCGGCCGGTGCCCGGGTCGGCGACGGTGTCCCGCTGCCCGCCGACGGCGCTGGCGACCACGGGCGTGCCGCACCCCATGGCCTCCAGCGGCACGATGCCGAAGGGCTCGTAGTCCGCGGGACACAGGGCCACGTCGGCGGCGCGCAGCAGCGCCGGCACCTGGCCGCGCGGCAGCCCGCCGGTGAACCGCACCCGGCCGGCGACCCGCAGCCGGCGGGCCAGGTCGCGCAGCCGGGCCACCTCCGGGTCGTCGTCGAGCCCGGCGGGCGGCGGGCCGCCCGCGATGACCAGCTCGGTGTCCGGCAGCAGGGCGAGGGCGGCCAGGGAGACCTCGGCGCCCTTGCGCGGCACCAGCCGGCCCACCTGAACCAGCAGATGGCGCCGGGAGCGGCGGGGGGCGGCCGGCCCGTCGGGGGTGAAGCGCTCGGTGTCCACGCCGCAGGGCACGACGGCCGCGCGCCCGGCCGGCAGGCCCATCGCGGCGAGCTCGGCCACCTCGTCCCGGCAGGTGGCGATGATGCGGTCGCAGGCCTCGCCGACCTCGGTCTCCCAGCCGATACGGCTCGGCGGGCTGGTGTCGGCGGCCCCCTGGTGGCGCCGCTTGACCGTGCCGAGGGCGTGATACGTGTGGGTGAACGGCAGGTCCAGCTCGCGCGCGGCCCGGAGGGTGGCGAGGCCGGACATCCAGAAGTGGGAGTGGGCCACGTCGGGCGACTCGTCACGCCACCAGCGGGCCAGGTGCCGGCCGAACTCGGTCATGTAGGGGAGCAGTTCGTCCTTGGGCACGGCGCCGGGCGGCCCGGCGGGCACGTGCCGCACCTCGACACCCGGCCGCAGCGACACGGTCGGCGCCAGGTCGGGCCGGTCCCGGCGGGTGTAGACGGTGACGCGGTGGCCCCGGTCGGCGAGCGCCGAGGCGAGCTGGGCGACGTGGACGTTCTGGCCCCCGGAGTCCACCCCGCCCAGCGCCGCGAGCGGGCTGGCGTGTTCCGAGACGAGTGCGATGGCCAGGCCGTCGCGGGGGATCGGCTCCGACATCAGCGGGTCACCTCCTCCAACAGCCGCTCCCAGTCGCCCAGGAAGCGCTTGAGTCCGTACCGGTCGAGCGCCGCGCGGCGGGCCCGCGCCCCGTCCTCGGCCGCCGCCCGCGGCTCGTGGAGATAGGTCCGGGCGGCGCGGGCCAGGGCCTCGGGGCGGGTGGAGAGCACACCGGCGCCCTCGGGCACCGCCTCGACCGCCTCGGTGGTGGCCAGCCCGACGACGGGCATGCCCAGGTGCATGGCCTCCAGCAGGGACAGCCCCAGCGAGGTCCAGCGCACCGGGTGGAGGTACAGGCGGCGGCGGGCCATCTCGGTGTGCAGCCGGGCCTGCGGCAGGTCCGCGCAGCGCAGGCGGTCCCCGGTCAGCCCCAGGTACGCGGCGAGCCGCTCGGTGCGCATGCCGAACACGTCCAGGGGCGCCGCCCGGCTCAGCTCGGGCAGCAGGTCGGTGCCGGTGGTGCGGCCGCGCCGGATCGGGTCGTTGACGACGACGGCGGCGCGCTCCAGCTCCCCGGTGTACAGGTGGCCCGGGTCGACGACGCCGTGCTCGACGACGGTGGTGGGGGCGGTGCCGGCGTCCCACAGGAGCCGGTTGAAGTGGGTGACGTGCACCAGGGTCACGCCGCGCAGGTCGTCCCGGTCGGCGCAGGGGTGGCGGGTGCGCGGCACGTCGCCGTCCGGGGCGTTGTGCTCCACGTAGACGGCGGGCACATCGCGCCCGGGGCGGCGTCCGCCCAGCCAGCACTCGGCGAGCGCGGCCTCGTGCGGCCGCTGGAGGACCACCAGGTCGACCGGGGCGTCGCGCAGCAGGGCGGGGCTCAGCTCGGCGACCGAGGCGGGCCAGGAATACGTCCGCGCCCGGCCGAGGCCGTCCGGCCCGCGATCGGGGAGCACCGGCACCAGGTAGCGGTGCGGACCCTGGACGAACGCGGTGGTCCAGGAGCCGTGCACATGCCAGATCAGAATGTTCATGGGCTCACCTCGTCCATGGGGTCAACGGGTCCTCAGCAGCGAGCCGACGCCGGCCAGCACCTCCGCGTCGGTCACCGAGTCCAGGCACGGGTGCCCGGGCACCGGGCACTCGCGGGCCCGGCTCCCGGCGCACGGCGCGTCCGGGCGGCCCAGCAGCACGTGCGGCACCCGGTAGGGCGCCCACCGCTCGGCGGGCACCACGGGGGCGAACAGGCAGACGACGGGCGTACCGACCGCGGCGGCCAGGTGCGAGGGCCCGGTGTTGCCGGTCACCACGGCCGCGGCCCCCGCCAGCACCCCGGCCAGCTCCAGGAAGCTGGTGCGGCCCCCGAGGTCGAGCGCGCAGTCCCCGGCCACGGCGGCGGTCAGCTCCTTCTCGGCCGGGCCGCCGGTCACCACCACCCGGTGCCCCGCGCCCTCCAGCGCGGCGACCGCCCGGACGGCCCGCTCCGGGGTCCAGGCGCGGGCGCCGACGGCCGCGCCCGGGTGGACCACGACATACGGATCGGCCCCCGTCAGGGGGGTGGTGTCGGGGGGCGCGGTGATGCCCAGGGCCCCGTCGTCGCCGGGCGGGAGCGCGAAGCCGGACGCCTCGGCGAGGTCCAGGGCGGCGCGCGCCTCGTGGCGGTGCGGGGCCCGGCGGTGCCGCAGGTCCAGCAGCGCGCCCGGGTAGTGCTCGCTGTCGGCGGCGACCCAGGGGACCCCGGCGAGTTTCAGCAGCAGCGCGGCGGGCAGCGGGCTCTGGTGGTACGAGGCCAGCACCAGCGCCCGGTCGAAGCGCCGGGCGCACACCGCGTCCAGCAGCGCGTCGGTGGTCTCCCGGCGGGCCGGGGGCGGGTCGAGGCCCACCCACGGGGCGTCGTGGACCAGCACCTCGTCCACGCCCGGCAGCAGCCGCGCCGCGGGCTCGCCGGGCGGCCCGCACAGCACGACCGTGTACGCGGACCCGGCCGCGACGGCGCGCACCGCGGGCCCGGCGAGCAGCACGTCGCCCGCGCTGTCGAGGCGCACGACGAGCGTGCGCGGCCTCATGGCGCCCCTCCCGCCGGACCCTGTGCGGGCCGGTGCCGGGGCGGTTCCTGCGCGGGCGGGCCTTCCGTGTCCTCGGGGCCCAGCGGCGCGTCCTCGGGGTCCAGCAGCCGCCGGACGGCGGTCAGCAGGTCGGGCGCGCAGTCCTCGGCCGCCGCGACCTCCTCGGGGCGGGTCACGGGCGTGGGCACCAGCACCCCTCGCGCACCCGCCGCGCGGGCGGCCGCCAGATCCGCGCCGATGTCCCCGACCACGGCGGTGCGGGCCGGGTCGACGCCCAGCTCCGCGCACGCGGCGTACACCAGCCCGGGGGCGGGCTTGCGGCAGCCGCACCCCTCGTCGGGGCCGTGCGGGCACACCGCCCACACGCCGAACGGCCCGAGCAGCTCCTCGACGCGCCGTCGCACCGCCGCCACCCGCTCCCGCGTCAGCAGCCCCCGGGCCACCCCCGACTGGTTGCTCACCACCCCGAGGCACAGCCCGCGCCCTCTCACGGCCTCCACGGCCGCCCGGGCCCCGGGCATGGGGCGCACCCGGCCGGGGTCCCCGTTGTACGGGACGTCCTCGATCAGCGTCCCGTCCCGGTCGAACAGCACGGCCGAGATCGGCGGCGCCGCTCCGGGGGGAGCGGGGCGCGGGGGGCGGACACGCCGCCGCGCCTGGCGGGCCGGGGCGAAGACCCAGGGCCCGTCGGCGCGTGCCGGGTGTGCGACTGGCGTGATCAACACGCCCAGCGAGTAACCGCGTAAATCGCAACGAAACGTGACGATTGACGACATTCTGGAGGTGTGTGGCGAGCACCGGGACGCCGGGGCCGGGGCCTCAGCCCGACCGCCCCCGGTGGCGGGCCAGGCCGGCGATCCAGTGGGCTGTGGCCACCGGGGGGATCGCGGCGCTGCTCGCCATCATCGTGGTGACCTCCTCGCGGGTGCGCGGGCCGGGCCGGATCCGGGCCGCCGCGAACTCCCCGGTGCCCGCCAGCCACACACCGGCGCAGACCGCGGCGGCCCGCGGCCGCCGCGCCGCCGCGCACACCAGCGCGGCCGTGGCCGCCGCCGTGATGGCCACGTGCCGGGGCAGCCGCCCCCGGGGCGCCCCGGCCCGCCCCCACCAGTCGCGGCCGTGGACGCGGCGCATCAGCACGTCATCGGCGTTGCCCGCCTGGACGCGCACCGAGACCCAGCGGTCCGCCGGCCGCACCGGGTGCGTCGTACGGCGCTCGCCGACCGCCAGCGCCCAGCCGGCCGCCTGCACGCGCAGCGCCAGATCGGCGTCCTCCCGGTAGGCCCGGGGGAAGCGCTCGTCGAAGCCTCCGACGGCCTCCAGCGCGGTCCGCCGGTACGCCATGTCGGCGGTGATCCAGCGGGACGTGGCGAGCCCCGCCGTGTTGCGCTCCCAGTCGGTGGGCCTGCGGTCGGTGGGCAGCGGCACGGTGATCCGCCCCTGCACCCCGGCCGTGCCGGGGCCGGCCGCGGCGAGGTCCCCGGCGAGCCAGGCCGTCCAGGCCGGGCCGGGGACGACGTCGTCGTCGAGGAAGACGATCCACGGCTCGGGCGCGGCGGCCCACCCGGCGTTCCGGGCGGCCGCGGGGCCGGCGGCGCGCCCGGGGACGATCTCCACGAGGTGGCGCAGCCCCTCGGGGATCTCCACGGGCAGGGGGGTGTGGTCCTCGGGTCGGCGGTCGTCGGCGAGCACGATCCGGCGGGGCCGGGGCTCCCCGGCCTGGTCCAGGGCGCTCAGGACCGCGCTCAGGCTGGGCCGGCCGAGCGTGGGGATGACGATCGCGTACTCGGGCGCCGCGGCAGGGGCGGGCCCGGGGGCGGGGGCGGGCCCGGGGGCAGGGGCGGGCGCGGCCAGCGGGTCGTGGCCGTTCGCCTTCAGCGCGCGCTCCGGCCTCATCGCCCGTCCGCTTCCCGCTCGTCGTCCTCCGGCCCGCCGTCCGCGGCCGCCCCCGCCCCCGGCCCGGGGCGGGGCGCCGCGGCCGCCGCGTCCGGCTGGCCGGCCGCGAAGAACGCGCCGCGCCGGATCACGAAGGACCCGATCGCCAGCAGGTCCACGGGAGCCGAGCCGAAGCACTCCAGCGCGTCGCGCGGATCGTCGACCATGGGCCGTCCGGCCGTGTTCAGGCTGGTGTTCACCACCACCGGCAGCCCGGTGAGCCGTTCGAAGCAGCCGAGCACGCGGGCCATCAGGGGCTCGGCCGCCGGGTCCACGGTCTGGATCCGGGCGGTGCCGTCGACGTGGACGACGGCGGGGATACGGTCCCGCCAGCGCGGCGCCACCTCGTGCACGAACAGCATGTACGGGCTGGGCAGCGGGCCGTCGAAGATCTCCGCGGCCCGGTCGGCGAGCACCATCGGCGCCACCGGCCGGAACTGCTCGCGCCCCTTGACGTCGTTCAGCCGCTCCAGGTTGCCCGAGCGGCCGGGGTGCGCCAGCAGCGAGCGGTGTCCCAGCGCCCGCGGCCCGTACTCGGAGCGGCCCTGGAACCAGGCCACGATCGCGTCGTCCGCCAGCGCGCGGGCGACGGTCTCCGCGACATCGGCGGGCCGCTCGTACGGCACCGCGGCGGTCTTGAGCCAGGCCTCCAGCTCCGCGTCCGACCAGCGGCGCCCGAGGTCCGCGCCGGGGATCGGCTCGGTCCGCTGCCCGCCGTGGGCGGCGAGGTGCAGCGCCCCGCCCAGGGCGGTGCCCGCGTCCCCCGCGGCGGGCTGCACCCATACCCGGTCGAAGGGGCCCTCCCGGGCCACGCGGGAGTTGGCGACGCAGTTGAGCGCCACCCCGCCGGCCATGGTGAGCACGCTGTCGTGGGTGCGGCCGTGCAGCCAGCGCACCAGGTCGAGCAGCGTCTCCTCCAGGCACGCCTGGGCGCTCGCGGCCAGGTCGGCGTGGGCCTGCGACCAGGCCTCCCCGGGACGGCGCGGCGGGCACAGCTCGGCCCACGGCACACCGGTGGCCCGGAAGCCCCCGTCGCCGGTCGGGTGGACGTACCGGCGCAGCTCGTCCAGCAGCCGTGGGGCCCCGTACGCGGCCAGGGCCATCACCTTGTACTCGTCCGAGGAGCGCAGGAAGCCCAGGTGCTCGGTGAGTTCCTCGTAGACCAGGCCGAGGGAGTGCGGCAGCTCCTGGCCGCGCAGCGGCTCCAGGCGGTCGCCGAGGCGGCGGGCGGCGAGGTGGGAGGTGGCCTCGCCGCGGCCGTCCAGGACGAGCACCGAGGAGGTCTCCGCGCCGGGCGCGGCGTAGGCGCTGGAGGCGGCGTGGGCCAGGTGGTGCGGCACGAACCGCACGATGTCCGGGTCGAGCCCGGGCAGGGCGGTGGCGAGGAAGCCCGGCGCCTGGCGGGCGTAGGTGAGCCGCAGGTGGTCCCATGGGTCGTCGAGCCCCATCACGTCGGCCGGGCGGGCCAGGGCGGGGTCGAAGGAGTACGCGACCGCGTCCAGGTCCTGCGGGCGCAGCCCGGCCTCGGCCAGGCACCAGGCGGCGGCCTTCTCCGGGAGCTCCCAGGCCGAGAAGGGCACCGGCCGCTTTCCGTGCTTGCGCCGGGAGAAGCGTTCCTCCTCCGCGGCGGCGACCGTGTGTCCCTCGATGACCAGGGCGGCGGCGGGGTCGTGGAAGAGTGCGTTGATGCCGAGGATGCGCATGGAGGTTCGCCTTTCGGCGGCCCTGCGGCCGCGGATGGTGCGGTGGCGGGAGGCCTTCCGCCGGGGGCTTGCGGCCGGCCGCCGGGGAACCGGCCGCCGGGGACCGGGCGGGTCAGGCCGTGGCGTGCTCGCGGAACCAGCGGACCGTGCGGGCCAGCCCCTCGTCGGCCGGGACGCGCGGCTCCCACTGGAGCTTGCCGCGGGCCAGCGTGATGTCGGGGCAGCGCACCGCGGGGTCGTCCGTCGGCCGCTCGATGAAGTGGATGCCGGCGTCGGAGCCGGCGATGTCGATGATCTTCCGGGCGAGGTCCAGCATGGTGATCTCGTCCGGGTTGCCGATGTTCACCGGGCCGAGCAGATCGGAGGCGGCCATGGCGAGGATGCCGCGCACCGTGTCGTCGATGTAGGCGAGGGAGCGGGTCTGCCGCCCGTCGCCGGTGACGGTCAGCGGCTCGCCCGCCAGCGCCTGCCGGATGAAGGTGGGCACGGCGCGCCCGTCGTAGCCGCGCATGCGCGGGCCATACGTGTTGAACAGCCGCACGATCCCGGTGTCCGTGCCGCGCGCCCCCGCCTCGGCCGTGGTCAGAGCCTCGGCGAAGCGCTTGGCCTCGTCGTAGACGCTGCGGGGCCCGACCGGGTTGACATTGCCCCAGTAGCGCTCGCTCTGCGGATGCTGCTGGGGGTCCCCGTACGCCTCGGAGGTGGAGGCGAGGACGAACCGGGCCCCGTGGCGGCGGGCGAGGGCCAGCGCGTTGCGGGTGCCCAGGCTGCCGGTGTCCAGGGTGTGCAGCGGCAGCCGGAGGTAGTCGGCCGGGGAAGCCGGCGACGCGAAGTGCAGGACGAGGTCGCAGGGGCGGCCCACCTCGAACGGCTCGCTGACGTCGGCGCGCAGCAACGAGAAGCCCGGGTGCTCGGCGAGGTGGGCCACGTTCCCGGCGGTGCCCGTACAGAAGTCGTCGACGCAGATGACCTCGGTGCCCCGGTCGAGCAGCGCGGTGCACAGGTGGGAGCCGACGAAACCGGCGCCGCCGGTGACGACGGCGCGCTGGAAGTGGTGGGCGGATGCTGCCTCTCGCATGGGATCTCCCTCCGCGCGCCGTCGGTGCCTAGGACCCGTAGAGCTCTTTCTGCACCTCGTTGGGGCCCTCGTACCGGTCGCGTTTCAGATGGGAGATCTCCTCCACGACCTTCCGGTCGGCCTTGTTCTTCTTCGCCAGGTCGGTCAGGGACTCCCGGTCGGCGGGGTAGCTCGCGCCCTTGAGGGCCTTCTGCACGTCGGTGGGCCTGATCTCGGCCATGGTGATCCTCCCAGGGTGGGGGTGTGATTCCGATCCGCCCCCCACGGGATCGGTCCCTCCCCAGTACCCCTCTCCTGATCGGTCAATCAGGACAAAACGGTCGGGGCGCGCGGGTCAGGCGGTGGGGGTCAGCTCCTCGACCGGAGCCTGCCCGGCGGCCGGCAGCGGCCCGGCCGCCACCACGCGCGACGCGCGCCGCCCCTGGTGCAGCGCCCCCGCTCCGATCGAGCCCGCGATGACCAGTCCGCCGATCACCAGGGCGCCCCGCGCCCCCGTCCACTCCATCAGCAGGCCGAGCAACGGCGGGCCCGCCAGGCCCCAGGCCGTGCTCACGCTGCGCCAGACCCCGAGCACCCGGCCGCGCATGTGCGGCGGCGGGTCGGTCTGCAGCACCGTGGTGCCCGCCGTGTCCGACATCGACTCCACCACGGCCATGGGGGCCACGAGCAGGACCAGCAGCAGCAGGTCGGGGGAGAACCCCGCCGCGATCTGCAGCACCGCCCCGGCGGCCGCGAGCGCGGCGACCAGCCGGACCGAGGGCCGGCGCATCCGGCCGGCCAGCACGGCGCCCGCGATGCCGCCCGCGGCGAGCATGGTGGACACGGTCCCGAACTCCTCGGCGCCCCCGGCCAGCGGGCCGGTGACCAGCACCGCCAGGGTCAGGCTGTAGTTGCGCCCGAAGACCGCGCTGACCGCGGTGATCGCCGTCAGGGCCACCAGCCGGGGCCGGCTCATGAAGAACGACAGACCGTCGCGGGCTCTGCCCGGGGCCACCGCGACCGGCTCGGGACCGGCGGCCTCCGCCCGTGGCCGCAGGCGCAGAAACGGGATGACGGCCGTCACGAAGAGGAACGAGAGGCCGTTGGCGGCGTACGCGGCCGCCTCGCCCAAGCCGGCCACGGCCACCCCCGCGAGCGCGACCCCCGCGAGCCGACCGGTGCTGTGCACGACCGAGCCCAGCGCGATCGACGACGGGACGTCCTCCGCCGGCACCAGGTCGTTGCCGAGCAGCGCGCACGCCGGCCCGTCGACGGTGGCGACCAGGCCCGTCACCGCGGCCAGGACCATCAGCAGCGGCATGGTGAGCAGATCGAAGGCCACCAGCGCCGCCGTGACGAAGGCCACCGCCCCCAGGACGGCCTGGCTCACCGCGGCGGTCAGCTTGCGCGGCCAGGCGTCGACCGCCGCGCCGCCCGCGAGGCCCAGCAGCAGTCCGGGCGCGGCCTGCACGGTCAGCGACAGGCCGGTGGCGGCGGCCGAGCCGGTGAGCTGCAAGACCAGCAGGTTCTGCACGGTCAGCTGCATCCACGTCCCGGCGTTGGAGACGAGATTCGCGGCGGACCACCACCGCATGCTCCGGTGCCGCAGGCATCGCCACACCGCCCGGTCGGCGCGCCGGCCGGCACGCCGACCGGCGGTCGGGCGGCGTCCGGGCGTGGCGGATGCCTCGGGGGCCGTACGGGGGCGGGGGACGCGGGGCGCGGGGGCAGGCTTCATCGGAGGGGCTTCATCGGAGAGGCTTCATCACAGGGGGCCCGGGGGCTCGGGCGGCGGGCGGACACGGATTCGGGGCGACGGACGGGCGCAAAAAAAGAACCCCCGGTCCCCGGGGTGGCCGCCGCGCCGGCGCGACGACGATCCATGGTCACAGACGCTTCGGCGCTCCCGCGCCACCGGACCGTGGCCGCCGTGCCATGAATCCCCCAAATGCGCTGGTCGTGGCGGTAGGAGGCGCTTCGCGTGGCTTTTCTCACACCCCTCCGCGGCCCGCTCTTCCCCCGCGGCTCCGGCAGGCGCCGCCGTGCGCGGACCTACGCTGGAACCAGGAGCGTGGAGGAGATGCCATGCGTCACGAGCGCCACCGCCCCGACGGGCGCACCGGGAGCGAGCCGACCACCGCCCGCAGCGCGCTCGGCCTCCGGGTGGCCCTGGCGACGGTGTACGTGCCGCTCTTCGTGGTCGGAGCCGTGATCTTCGGCTTCTGGGCCTCCCGCGCCCGGCCCGGCGACTCGCCCAGCCCCACGGTGCTGAGCGTGCTGGCGATCGTCTGCGCGGTCCTCGCCCTGCTGGCCCTCGCGGACTACGCGGTCGTCCAGCGGCGCCGCAAGGCCGGACGAGGGCGCACGCGACCACGGTGAGGGCCGCCGCTGTGCGGCGGGCCGGCCACCGCTCGTCGCGCTTCGCCTACCGCTCTTCCCGGGTCCGCCGCTCCTCGAAGGCCCGCGCCTCCGGCAGCAGCTCCCGGATGTCGCCCGGCAGCGCGTGGTAGAGCTTCTCCATCAGCTCCGGGCTCACCGCCGAGTCCAGCACCTCGAAGATCGCGCTCGCTTCCCGGATCGCCTCCTCCTCCGAGGTCCGGGCGCGCCAGGCGATCCGCCCCGCGAAACCGGTGAGGTCGAACCGCTCGCCGTGGTCGCGCCGGTGGGCCCGCTGCTCGGGCGAGGCCTCGTGGGACGCGACCACCCGCCGCATGGGGTCGGCCGCCTCGCTCGGCAACTGCGCCGCCATGTGGTCGGACAGCCCGTCCGGGATCCGCTCGGCGAGGGTTTCGAGCGTGGCGCGCACCGCCCGCTCCGCCGACTGCCGGTCGGGGAGCCGCGCCAAGGTCTGGACCCGCCCCGTCAGCTCTTCGTAGCGCATGATCAGCACCCCCAGCGTCGCGTTGTCCGCATCGTCCGCCGAGTGCCCACGGCCGCCTCGGCGAACCGCCGGCGGGAACGGGCCGTCGTACGCCGCTCGTCGGCCGCTTGTTACCGTCGAGCGAGGCTCACACGACGGCAGGACCGGCGAGGGAGACGAAGATGGCCGCGGCGCCGCGCATCGAACTGGACTCACGGTCACCCGACGCGGTGGACGGCCGGCAGATCAGAGCGGTCGCCTTCCAGGCAAGCCGCCTGGAGTACGTGCGCAGGACCCTGCGGAGCGTCGGCCTGGCCGCGGCGGGGAGCCGGGCCCTGGTGGTGGGGAGCGGCCGCGGACCGCTGGCCGGCGGCCTGGCCCGGCTGGGGTTCGACGTCCTCGCCCTCGACCCGTCCCCCACCGCGACGGCGCTCGCCCGCGAGGCGGGAGATCGGGAGGCGGGGGAACGGGAGGCGGGGGCGCGCGAGGCGGGGGATCAAAAGTGCCTCGCCATCCGTCACGAAACCGCGCCGCCCGACGCGCTGGGCGTCCCCGACGCCGCGTTCGACCTCATCTACTACGCGGACACCTTCGAACTCGCCCCGGACCTCGACGCCGTCCTCGCGGAGGGGGCCCGGGCGCTCGCGCCGGACGGTCTGCTGGTCTACGACACCGTCAACCGCACCCCGCTGTCCCGCCTCGTCTACCTCCTCGCCTTCCAGCGCCTGCCCATGACGCGGATCATGCCCCCCGGCCGCTACGCCGCGGGGCGGCTGCGCACCCCCGCCGAACTGACCGAGGCGCTGGCCCGCCACGGGCTGCGCCACGAGGACGTCTGCGACTTCAAGCCCCGGGATCCGCGCGGCCTGATCAAGGCCACCATGGCCCGCCGCCGCGGGCGGATCACCGACGAGGAGATCCCGCCCGTGGTCGACTTCGTCCTCGCCCCGGACACCCGGCCCCAGGTCACCTATCTCGGCCATGCCCGCAAGGTCTGAGGAGCCACGGCGGCGGGCCGGGCGGGCCCCGCGCACACTGGGCTCCGTGACGGAGAAGCGAAGCGCCGGAATCCTGCTGTTCCGTGGCGCGGACCCGGCGGGGACGGATCCGGCGTCCGGCGCCCAGGTCCTGCTCGGCCACATGGGCGGGCCCTTCTGGGCGCGCAAGGACGAGCGCGCCTGGTCGGTGCCCAAGGGCGAGTACGAGCCGGACGAGGACCCGGTGGACGCGGCGCGCCGGGAGTTCGAGGAGGAGCTGGGCCTCCCGCCGCCGCCCGGCGATCTCCTTCCGCTGGACTCGGTCCGCCAGACCGGCGGCAAGGTGGTGACCGTCTGGGCGCTGGCGGGCGACCTGGATCCGTCGCGGGTCACCCCGGGCACGTTCGAGATGGAGTGGCCGAAGGGGTCCGGGCGCCTTCGGCTCTTCCCCGAGATCGACCGGGTGGCATGGCTGGACCTCCCCGAGGCCAGGCGGAAGATCGTGGCCAAGCAGGCGGTCTTCCTCGACCGGCTCGAGGAGCGGCTGCGCGGCTGAGCCCCGTACGGGATTCGCGACCCGCCGCCCCCGGCTACCGTGAGGAGAGGAGGCACCGGTGGCCATGGGTAGCGCGAGGAGTCCCGGAAACCTGCCTCGGCTGCGGCTCGACGAGCTGCTGGACGAGTTGCAGGGGCGGATCGACACGGTGCGGGGGACCCAGGGCAGGGTGCACAGCCTGCTGGAGGCCGTGCTCTCGGTCGGCCGGGAGCTGGACCTGTCGCATGTGCTGCGGCGGATCGTCGAGGCCGCCGTGGTCCTGGTGGACGCCGAGTACGGGGCCCTGGGCGTGATCGGGGAGGACCAGCGGCTGGCGGAGTTCCTGACCGTGGGCGTCGACGCCGGACAGACCGAGGCCATCGGGGCGCTGCCGTCCGGCCACGGCATTCTGGGCGAACTCATCCGCCACCCCGAGCCGTTGCGGCTGGCCGAGCTGTCCGAGCACCCGGCCTCGTACGGCTTCCCGGAGGGGCATCCCCCGATGCACTCGTTCCTGGGGGTGCCCATCCGGGTGCGGGACGAGGTCTTCGGCAATCTCTATCTGACGGAGAAGCGGAGCGGCAAGGAGTTCGACGACGAGGACGTGACGGTGCTGTCCACCCTCGCCGTGGCGGCCGGGGTGGCCATCGAGAACGCCCGGCTCTACGAGGAGGCCCGGCACCGCCAGCGCTGGCTCGAGGCGAACGCGGAGGTGACCCAGGGCCTGCTGTCCGGGGCCGACGAGACCCGGGTGCTGGGCCTGATCGTCGGGCACGCCCGGCGGCTGCTCGCCGCGGACCTGGGCGTGCTCACGCTGCCGGTCGAGGGGACCGCCGAGCTGCGGGTCGCGCTCGCGGACGGCATCGACGCCGAGGCGCACCGCGGGCTGGTGCTGTCCCGCCAGGGCTCGTTCGCCGGCGCCGCCTTCCTCGGGTCGCGGGCCGTCACCAGCGGTGACGTCGAGCACGATCCGCGGATCACCCGGGGCCCCAAGCGGTGGACGGGCCTGGGCCCGGCGGTGGCGGTGCCGATGCGGACGGGCGAGGGGGTCCAGGGGGTGCTGTCGCTGGCCCGCGCGGCGGGCAGTCCGCCGTTCACCCCGACGGAGACGGACCTGCTGCTGGGCTTCGCCGGTCAGGCGGCGCTCGCCATGAAGCTGGCCGAGCGGCGGCGCGACGCCGAGCAGGTCGCGCTGCTCGAGGACCGCGACCGGATCGCCCGCGACCTGCACGACCTGGCCATCCAGCGGCTGTTCGCGGCCGGGATGACGCTGCAGAGCACGATGCGCTTCGTCCACCACCCGGAGGGCGCCGAGCGTCTGTCGCGGGTGGTGGACGACCTGGACGACACCATCAAGATCATTCGTTCGACGATCTTCGGGCTCCGGTCGCACGAGGCGGGCCCGACCGCGCGGGGGCTGCGGGTGCGGGCCGCCAAGACCGTGGAGGAGGCCGTGACGGCGCTGGGGTTCACGCCGTCCCTGCGTACGGAGGGGCTGGTGGACACCGAAGTGCCGGGTGCCGTCGCGGACGACGTGGTCGCGGTCCTGGCCGAGGCGCTGTCCAACGTCGCCCGGCACGCCCGGGCCGGCGGTGCGGAGATCTCCCTGGTCGTCGGGTCGGGCCGGCTGACTGTCACGGTCACCGACGACGGGGTGGGCGTCCCGGAGGGCGGTCGGCGCAGCGGGCTGCGGAACCTCGCCGAGCGCGCCGTACAGCGCGGGGGTGAGCTGGCGGTCGAGGCGCCCGAGGGCGGCGGGACGCGCCTGGTGTGGAGCGTTCCGCTGCGCCGGGACTGACGGGGGCGGGACTGACCGACGGCGGGACTGACCGACGGGGGACCGACGGCGGGACTGAATGACGGGGAACCACGGCGGGACTGACGGGGGCCGTTCGGCCGGGACGGGGCGGGAGGTGGCCAGGTCAGCGGGCGGAGTCCGGTCGCGCGGAGGGCGGATCGGGGGGTCGCGGGTCCGCGTGGGTGGCGATCACGGCCGCCTGGACGCGGCGTTCGACGCCGAGCTTGGCCAGGAGGCGGGAGATGTGGTTCTTCACCGTCTTCTCGGACAGATAGAGCCGCTTGCCGATCTGCCGGTTCGTCATTCCCTCGCCGATCAGGGCCAGGATCTCCCGCTCCCGGGTGGACAGCCCGGCCAGCGTCTCGTCCCGGGGCCCGGGCTCGCCGCCGTCCCCGCGCAGGGTGCTCATCAGCCGGGCGGTGGTGGCCGGGTCCAGCATCGACTGTCCGGACGCCACCGTGCGAACGGCGGAGACCAGGTCGGACCCTTTGATCTGCTTGAGGACGTACCCCGCCGCCCCCGCCATGATCGCGTCCAGCAGCGCGTCGTCGTCGTCGAACGAGGTGAGCATCAGACAGGCCAGCCCGGGCATGGCGGAGCGCAGTTCGCGGCAGACGGTGACGCCGTCCCCGTCCGGCAGCCGCACGTCCAGGATCGCCACGTCGGGCCGCAGCGCGGGACCCCGGGCCATCGCCTGGGCGGCGGTCCCCGCGTCGCCGACGACCTCGATGTCCGGCTCGGCGTCCAACAGGTCGTGCAGTCCGCGCCGTACGACCTCGTGGTCGTCCAGCAGGAACACCCGGATCGGCGACGGGGGAGCGGTGTGTGCCGAGTCGGTCATGGCGCCCTCCCGCACGGTGGTCGTGGTCGTCGCCCGGCCCCCGCATCGATCCTGGCTCGCCCCGGGCGGCCGTGCCAGGGCCGAACGGCCCACGACAGGCCCTCAAGGGCGCGGCGGGGCCGATGGTCCCGCCCCCGGGCCTGCCCGGCCCTCGCCCTTGGCGGCCCGTCTGTGCGACGGTCGATACAGGGAGCCCCCGCGCTGCCGCGCGGGGTCCCGCTCGGGCAGCACGCGACAGGGGGTGCGGCGATGAGCGCGAAGGTGCGCACGCGGCTCTTGTGGCGGTGGCGGCGCAATCCGCTGAGGCGCCGCTCGGACGTCGTCGAGGCATGGGTCGCGCTGGTGGCCGGCCTGGTGATGGCGGTCGGCGGCACGGCCGCGGGCGTGGCCACGGCGGACGCCGTGGAGCGGCCCCTGCTGGTGGAGCGCGCGGAGCGGCACCAGGTCCCGGCGCGGCTGCTCGAGGACGCCCCCGCGACGCAGCCCTCCGCCGACGGCTCCCGGGCCGGCCGTGTGCCCGCCGAGGTGCGGTGGAAGGCGCCCGACGGCTCGGTCCGCACCGGCACCGCGCAGGTGCCCGAGGGGCGCGCGGCCGGCACGGCGACCGTGGTGTGGACCGACGGGCACGGCCGGCTGGTCCCCGAGCCGCTCACCCCCCGGGAGGCCGAGACCAGGGCGGCCCTGACCGGAGCCACGGCGGCGGCCGGGGTGGGCCTGGTGACCCTGGCCGGCCGGCGGGTCGTACGGTGGCGGCTGGACCGCCACCGCGCCGAGGAGTGGGAGCGGGCCTGGGCCGAGGTCGAGCCGCGCTGGAGCAGCCGCGGCGGCTGAGCCGGCCGCGGGCCGGGGCGTTCGGGAAAACCCCGGGGAGCAGGCCGGGTCTTCGTCAGGACAAGCCCCGGCCTTCAGGACAAGCCCCGGCCTCCAGGACAAGCCCCGGCCTCCAGGA
>NZ_MAXF01000151.1 GCF_001704635.1 Streptomyces sparsogenes
CCCGCGGAGCGGGCCCCTAGCGGGCTGCGCCCGCTAGCAGCGAACCGCCTTGCTCCGCAAGGCGGTTGCGCACCCGCTCCGCGAGTGCGCAACCCCGCGCGATACGCGGGGCCAATCCCTCCGCTCCGCTCCAGGATTGACAAGCGATCAGCCGGGTGCTTCGCACCCGGCCAAGGTGCCGCGCTCCGCGCGGCGCGGCTGCCCTCCGGCCGACCGGTGGCCTCCGCTGCGCTCCAGCCACCCCATGACCCCGCATCAACTCGGGTAAAGGCAGGCGTGCCACGCTCCGCGCGGCCCACCCACGGGCCTACGGCCCCAGCAGCGGCAAGGAGGGGAGGGGTGACGGGCCGTCGGGAGAGCGAAAGGCCGAACCGGGAGCGTGGGCCGAATTGATCAGCCGTCAGGCTGCTTTGCGGGGTGGCCATAAGGTAGCGGTAACAGAATCCAGCCACGTTCGAGGGATTTTCCATGCTCCGAGTGCTTCACTTTGAAGCACGAGATATATTCTTGACTCAGACAACGCCACCACTAAGGGAACTGAGCCGGTTTCTGATCACGATTCCGGTTACTGTCCCGAGGCTGTGACCTGGTTCCAGTGAGGTTCACCGTAGCCGATCACACGCCGTCCACATGCAGATTTCCTGTTTCCTGTCCAGCTAAGAGCCCAGGAGAAGGCAGACGGATATGTCGACCACAAGCCGAACCGATCAGCGTGAGGCGGCGCAGCAGGAAGCCGTTGACGCGGTTGTCCGTGCCCTCGAATTGCCTGCAAGATCGCTTGCGCCCGAGAGGGGGCTCCGGGCTCAGGTGATCATGGCGACCGGGTCCGGCAAGACCCGGGTCGCGGCCCGCAGCGCGGAGAAGCTCCGTGCGGGCCGCGTGCTGGTGCTTGTCCCCTCGCTGGATCTGCTCACGCAGACCGAGGCCGCGTGGCGCGAGGCGGGCCGTGCGGGCCCGATGATCGGGGTCTCTTCCCTGCAGGGTGAGGACGTGGCCTTCCCCAACACCACGGATGTGGAGGAACTGGTCGACTGGGTGCGGCCGTTCGACAAGGTCACCGTATTCGCCACGTACGCCTCCCTCGGGCTGGGCACGCTGGAGCGCGCGCACAAGGCCGGCCTTCCGGGCTGGGACCTGATCGTGGTCGATGAGGCGCACCGGACGTCGGGTCGGCTGGGTAAGCCGTGGGCGGTCGTCCACGACAACACCCGCATCCCGTCCCTGCGCCGCCTGTACATGACCGCCACGCCCCGTCTGTGGCAGCTGGACGAGGACGCCGACCAGGGCGCGCCGGGCGAGCTGGTGGCGAGCATGGAAGACGATCCGGACGGGCCGTTCGGCAGCCGGGCGTTCACCCTGACGCTCTCGGAGGCGATCGACCGGGGAATCTGTGCCCCCTACCAGGTGGTGTGCGTGGACATCACCGACACCCAGCTCCAGGCCGCGCAGCTCCTGGGCGCTGAGGGACGCTCGGACGAGGTCCGCGGGGCCCGGCTCGCCGCTCTCCAGACCGCGCTGCTCAAGGCGTCCTCGGAGGAGAACTTCCGGCGCACGCTCGTCTTCCACCACGTCGTCAAGGAGGCCGAGGCGTTCGCGGCCGGCCTCCCCGACGTCGCCGCGCAACTGCACGCCGCCGACCCCGAGCTGTACCCGAAAACGATCTGGGCGGACTGGCTGTGCGGCGAGCACAAGCCCAACCACCGGCGGCGAGTCCTCGGGGAGTTCGCCGACGGCATCGCCACGGACGGCACGGTCGTGGAGAAGGGCTTCCTGGGCTCGGTCAAGGTCCTGGGCGAGGGCGTCGACACCAAGAACTGTGACTCCGTGTACTGGGCGGATGTGCGCGGCTCGATGCCCGACCTCGTCCAGGCCGTGGGCCGCGCGCTGCGGATGCAGCCGGGCGAGGGGAAGGTGGCCAGCCTGGTCGTGCCGGTCCTGCTCGGGCCGGGCGAGACGACGGACAACATGCTCACGTCCCGGGCGTTCGGCGGGTTGGCGAAGCTGCTGGAGGCGCTCAGGGCGCACGACGCCCGGGTGGTGGAGCAGTTGGCGCAGCAGCAGGCCCCCAGCGCCTACAAGCCCGTCCAGAAGGGCGCACACGGCCAGGAGAGCCGGGGCGAGGGGAACGGGTCTGGCGGCCCGTCGGCCTCCGCGCGGAAGCTGCTGAAGTTCAGCACACCGCGCGACCCGGCGCAGCTGGCCGCGTTCATCAACCTGCGGGTCCTCAACCCCGAGCACGAGCACTGGCGGCGCGGCATCGAGGCCGCCGTCATCTACGCCCGCGAGCACGGCGACCTCAAGGTCCCGTTCACATACCGGGTGCCCGGCGGGGAGGACCAGGCGGTGGAGGCCGAGGGGTGGCCGGCCTCGCTCGCCGGGTTCCCTCTCGGGCAGTGGATCGCCGACAACCGGCGGTTCTACGCCCGCGGTGACATGGACGAGGACCGCATCGCTCAGCTGGAGAAGCTGGGCATGGTGTGGTCGCACTTCGACGTCGCGTGGGAGGAAGGTCTCGCGGCGGCGCGCGGGTGGGCGGCCGAGGCGGGCCACCTCCTGGCCCCGTTGGACGCCACCTTCCAGGGCTACCGGGTGGGCATCTGGCTGAAGAACGCCAGGGCCGCCGCCCGCAAGGCGGCCGAGATTGAGCAGCGGCGTGCCGAGGGGCTGCCGGTGGAGTCGGCGGCCGGGGCGCTGTCGGACGAGCGGCGCGAGCAACTGGAGGAGATCGACGCCTCCTGGTGCCCGAGCTGGCCCGTCACCTGGCAGCGCTGTTTCCACCTGGTCCGGATGCACCTGGCCGCGGGCGAGGCGCTGCCCACCGAGGCGGGCGACGTCGTGCGCCAGGGCGAGGATCTCGGGCGGTGGGTGCAGTCGGTCCGGCTCAGCTGGGACCAGCTCACGACCGTGCAGCAGTGGATGTGCGAGCACATCCTCGGGATCGAGCCCGCAGCCGAGGACGAGAAACCGAAGCCGCGCCGTACGCAGGCTGACAAGTGGGCGATGAACTACGAGGCCGCCAAGCAGTTCTACGAGCGCGAGGGGCACCTGCGGGTACCTCGGAAGCACGTCGAACGCATCATCGTCGGCGAGGACCAGGAGGAGCACGAGCTCCGGCTCGGCTCGTGGATCAGCAACCAGCGCAGCCGAGCCGCAACGCTGTCCCCGGAGCGGGTGGAGCAGCTGTCCGCGATCGCGATGCGCTGGACATAAGGATGCCGGAGTCACCCTGGTGAGTGGAATCACCGTTTCTATAACGAGGTGCCATCACAAGGGCGAATCTGCTGTTCACCGCCGGTGTGGATGGTTCTCACTCTTCCGCTCAGTGAGAGCCAAGACACTGCTCGGGAGAAGCCACGGTGGTACCGTCGGGTGGAAAGATTCACTCTCACGGGTGAATAGCGAAGAGCTCCATCCCCCGGGGGTCGCAACCCCGGGACCGCAGGACAGAGCTCTTCGCACCGTTGAACGAAGGCCCTGGTTGATGCCTCAGCTAGGGCCTTTCGTTTTTGTTCAGAACCACGGCTGCTTTTCGATCACCGTGATCGCGAGCCCGGCAACAGCAGTTGCTGCCGACACACGCGCCGCAGTGAACTTCGGGCGGCAGTGGTTCTTCCAACGGTCCATCATCCTCCGAAACAGAGTCTTCAAGACCGTCTCCTTCCCGAGGCTCCGGGGGAGCCTCGTCCACATGGGACCCGGTCCCATCGCCGTGGAGGTGTTCGTGCCTCCAGCTGGGACGGCACGAGCGGTAGAAGCGACACCAATCCTATGTGCGCTTACGGTTCTTAGGCATGGAAGCCAAATACCCACAAATCACCTTCACGGACGGCAAGTTGCCTGATCAGAGCCCCAGCGAGACTCATCAGCATGGAATATGTGGTGAGACTTATGCCACGATTGCCCAACCTTCGTTTATTGTGACATATTGCCAGTTTCCACAGGTCAAGGGTCCGTTCTCCGAATCCAGCGTGCAGCACACGATTAACCGGAGCCTTCGTTTCGAAGGCCATCGAGGGCTGGGCGGAACCCAGCACATGGGATACGGGTACCGACGCCCGAACGCGGCCCGGACTGGGTAACCAGGGGAGCGTGCGTAGCAAAGGAAGCCACCGAAGTCCGTGCCCGCGGCTGTCGCCGCAGGCTTGGGAGCCTTCGGGCTCAGCGTTCCCATGCTCCACAAGTTGATTGGCTGACCGGCAGGGCGGTCCTGCCCAGTCCCCGCCGTGCCTCGAACATCAGGCGGCGCTGAACTGGTGGGCGGGGCTGTCGTGCCACTCCACCCCACTGCGACTCGTCCAGGATGGGCTCAGGGTCAGCGATGCCGGCGCCTTCGAGGACTACGACCAGGTCGTGGTCACTGTAGGCGGTGCCAGGATCCCGTCCCGGCCTCTCAGGCCGCCCGTGCGGGCGAGCCGGTCACCACGATCGGCGCGCTGGCCACGCCTCCCCGCGTGCCCCGGGCCGGTTCGAGGGGCGAGCCGGCCCGGGGCAGTTAGGGAGGGACGCCGATCCAAGTTGAACCGGGCCGGGCCGCCGGGGCGCGGGTCGTACATCGCCCGACCACCGCAGCGTGAGCGAGCGCCGCTGGCGGCCGTACAGACCGAGTAGGGCCAGGACGGGGTCTCCGTGTCCGGGCCCCGCCATCGTGCGATTACACTCTGGCGTTCCAAATGGCTAATGGGGCCGCCGCGGGGTGGCGGGGCACGAGACGGATCCGGGTCTCCGCGTGCCGAGGAAGCACGTCGAGTCGGTACCGAGAACGGTGCCGACTCGACGTATCGGTGGGCGCCGGCCAAAGCGCCTGCCCGAAGTCCTGAAACGGATTCGGGCTTGCGACCAGGAGCCGTCAGGAGGACACCAGCGGCTCGCCGTCGGTGTCGTGCTGGGAGCAGCGTCTTTCTGATATGGCCTCGGCTGCAAGTCGGCCGGAACAAACGGTGGGCCGCCACGGACGCGGCAGGCACAGAACCCGTCGTCGTCATGCCGCCTTTCGCGAGTCTGTAAGGAGGCGGATTTTGCGGCGAGGCTAGGAACACCAGCGGGGCCAGCAAGCCGCACATCGGACAAAAGGCGCCCGGTGCGGGGCGGTGAAAATCCGGAGCGTGGAAGGCTGTGTGCGTGCCGCACAGCCCGCTCGTGGCAGGGCCAACTGTCCATGGACTGTGCGACTTTGCGACCAAGTAGCCTGGGCCCTGGCGCGCTGCCGGCGGTCCCCCGTCAGGACGGAGTCCTGCGCACCATGAGCGACCTTCCCCCTCCCCGTACGGTCGGCCCTGTCCCGGACTGTCCCTGTCCCGGACTGTCCCTGTCCCGGACTGTCCCTGTCCCGGCGGAACCGCAGTGCCAGCGGACGGCGGCCTTAGGCAGGCCGGTTCCGCCGGTCGGTTCGGGCCCACGCACGCGCTGATCCTGCTGATCGCCGTCCTTGTGCTCGGCTGTGCTCTGTTCCTCGCCGGCACCGAGCTGGAGACCGTCTTCGCGCTGCTGGGCGGCTGCGGGGCGATCGGCGCGGTAACCCTGGCCGCCGCCGGCGGCGGGCGCCGTCTGATGACGGTCCTCGTCGAGGCCGCGGTGCGCTCCGGCGCGGGCACGTAGGGCCGGCCATGACCCGTTCTTCTGTCGGCGGCGTCCCGGGCCGCCCCTTCGCCCACCTCGCCGAGTACCTGACCGCCCTCCGCCGGGCCGCGCGGCTGACCCAGCGCGCCCTGGCCGACGCCGCAACCATCTCCCGCGGCGCCGTCCAGCGCGGCGGTCCTCAACGCCTACATCCGCGCATGCGGGGCCGGTCAGGCCGAGGCCGCTCGCGCCCGCGTCCTGCGCAACCGCGGCCGCACCGCCCAGCGTGACCGGCTGAGCTGCCTCGATGCCCCGGCGCCCGCCCTCATCCACACCAGGGACGATCTCGGCGCTGCCCTGGCCGCGGCCTACGAGCGGGCCGGTGCCCCTCCCTGCGCGAGCTCGGCCGCCTCGTCCCCGGACGGCTCCCGCTGCCGCCTACCACCGCGTGGCGGATCGTCAAGCGCAAGGGCCTACCGGCCACCACCGCGCAGTTGGTGACGTTCCTGACCGCCTGCGGCGTCTCCCAGGCCGAGCAACGCCCGTACATCGGCGCCTACCAGCGCATCATCGCCGACCGCGCCATGCGCCCCGCCCCTCCGCACGCACGGCGCACCATCCGCCACCCCCACCCGGTTCCCCTGGCCCAAGGCGGAACCGACACCCGATACGAGCTCACCGCCGGGCCAGCCACCAGCACTGCCCGTCCCCTCCCCATGGCGAAGTTCAACGAAGCACTCCTCCAAGCGCTGGCACAGGCGGTCAGCGAGGAAGCGCACCGCAACGGGACCGCCGCGCCCAATCTGGTCACCGCCACATCCCTCGTCGACCACGGCGTCGACCTCACCGCGCACACCACCGACGGAAGCACGCTCGTCTTCGAGCTCAAGAGCTACCAGCAGCACCGGAGCTACCAGCACCGGCCCGAGCCCCGCCCAGAGCTGGGCACCAGGCCTCGCCCGGAACTGGGCACGCGCATTCCTCCGCCACCACGACCTGCTCCGGCCGCCCGCTCCGCCTGACCACCCCCACGACGGACAACCCCAGCGTACGGATCAGTCCCTGCGCGCCAGCCCAGCCGCGCCGTACGCGCCCCGAAAGTCGGCGATGAATACGGGGCTGCCGATGAGAGGCACCTTCGGGTGCCGAGGAAGCACGTCGAGCGGATCGTCGGCGAGGACCAGGAGGAGAGGAGC
>NZ_MAXF01000152.1 GCF_001704635.1 Streptomyces sparsogenes
GCAGGGCCGCGACGCTGTCGCCGGAGCGGGTGGAGCAGCTGTCCGCGATCGGGATGCGCTGGGGCAGCGGCGTACAGACTTGAGGCGGAGCCGGGAAGGATGATCCCGTTCGGCCCCGTTTCACACGGTTTCAACCTGTCAGGGCGGCGTTCGCCGCCCTGACAGGTTATGCCTCAGCGCTGGAGCCGCTCAGCGTCGTTGTGTCTCACACTCCGACGGCGGCTTCGTCGGGCAGCGACGCCAGCGGGCGAGGAGAGATGCCGCACGTCATCCACAGCCGCAGAGCGTGGTGGGAGAGGAGATGTCCCGTGCCCATGCCGCCCTCACCGAGCTCACGTACGCCGTGATACAGGCGCAACAGCCCTGAGAGGTCGTTTTCTCCCGAGTTTCATCCCGGAATTGGTGTTTGATCCCATAGTGTCGGGTCGCGCCAGGAGATGGTGGCTTCGCCGGTGAGGCGGCGGGCCATGAGGTCGGTCATGGACGCGTTCATGATCTCGCGTAAGTCGCGCTCCGGCGGGCGGCCGATGTTCAGCGCATGCCGGCGCCGCTCGGCCCGCCAGGCGCTCAGCGCC
>NZ_MAXF01000153.1 GCF_001704635.1 Streptomyces sparsogenes
CGGGCATCGGTCACTCGGATACGGACGACGTTCGGCCATGACCCGGGGACACCGCTGGCCGGGGGCGTGCGCCCAGGCGTGCAGTGCGACCAGCAGGAGCACGTTCCGCCGGCTTCTTGGCCTTGATGACCCGGCGGCTCACCCGGCAGCCGGTCCACCCCACTGCCGCGGATCCCCGGCCGACGGCAGCGGTTCAACTTGCGTGACGATCAGTCCGTCTCGTGCCGCTTCGCCCGCACCCACGCTGTGGCGTCCTGCTGCGGTAGTCGCCGTGATCGGCACGGCGCCCGTACGGCAGGCGCTGCCCATGTCCTCCATCGTTTCCTCGCTGCCCCGCGCCTGCTCCAGCTGGGTTTCGACTACATCCTGGCGGTGGTGACCGGAGACGACGCCCAGGCCGCGCGGCTCGTGCCCGAGGTGCAGCACCTGCCGGGGCTGTTGCCGGGCATCGCGGAACTGATCATGTTCCCCCGTGACCGCGTTGAACGACAGTGCCGCCCCTGAGCCGACTCTTTCGCCCTGGACGTGGTCGGTGTCCCCGCCGGCGGCCGACGCGTTCACTCAATTACGGAAGGAGTTTCGCCTGGCTCGCCCACTGCCGGAGGTCGCCGCAGGTTGCGGTTGTTGTCCGGCTACGGCTGGCCAGAGTGTCGAAGGTGGCACGTACCTGGCTGCCGAGGTAGGCAAACACATGAGCCGCGCGGCCGGTCTGGTAGGCGAGCAGCCGAAAGGCAGCGAGATTGTGTTCCTCCATGTCGTCGTCCGCCTGCGCGGGCGCCGCAGACAGGAACTCGTAGTCGCGCCTATTCATGACGGTATGGGCGACGGTGCGCAGTGCCGTGGCGTGCAGGGCTTCGACAGTGGACGGGCGTCCGGCCGCTGCGGCGTCCAGGATGACGGTGTGCATGGTGAGTGCTGCGAAGGTCCCGAGCAATCGCTCCCCCTGGGGCACGTCCAGGCCGCGTTCGCGGAAGTCGTCATGGCGACGATCACGCCGCCAGGTTTCCTGGTCGATCAGGGGCAGCAGACATCGGCTCAGGGCGCGGCACTCGCGCCAGACGACGTTGTCACGGGCACTGTTCATAGCTGCTGAAGCCCTCTCGAGAGGTCGCGAGGGAGAACATCTACATCGACAAGGCGAGCGGCGCGAAGTCCTCCCGCCCCAAGCTCGACCTGATCATGCAGGTGTAGCCGGGGGGTGACACGCTGAAGGTCGGCTCGCCCGGTGGGGTCAGTTGCGGGTGACGTTCTCAGTGAGCAGGCGGAGCAAGTGCTTCGCGGTGGCGTCCTGCTCGGGTGTCAGACCCATGGCCTCGCCGATGGCCAGCGGGACGGCGCGGGCCTTCTCCTGAAGGTCCGCGCCGGCCGGGGTGAGGCGTACGGCGACGGAGCGTTCGTCCTCGGCGCGTCGTTCGCGGCGAATCAGGCCGCCGGTCTCAAGGCGCTTGAGGAGCGGCGAAAGGGTGCTGGATTCCAGCTGGAGCGCTGTGCCCAGCTCCCGTACGGAGACCGAGCCCTGCTCCCACAGCACCAGCATGACGAGGTACTGCGGGTAGGTCAGCCCCAGCTCGTCCAGCAGTGGACGGTAGCGGGTCGTGACCGACCGCGAGGCCGCGTACAGGGCGAAGCAGAGCTGGTCCTGAAGCAGCAGCGAACCCACTGCGGCGTCGTCGCGCGCGTTCTGGTCCATGAGCGCCGTCCTTACCTCTGATGTTCGGCCAGGTACATCCTACCCATTCCAAGCGCCCGCGACTATGTCTTGCTCGATTAAGTTGTGCGCGACTGAATCGAGCGCTATGGTGTTCTCGTGACCGCCGAACGGCCGGATACATCGGTCGCCGAGGCCACCGCCCCGGCATCAGCCCAAGGAGTCCCCATGCCCGAGAACATCACCGGCCCCGCACTGGAACCGGCCGCCGCCGCATTCTCCGAGGCCACCGCCAACCCGCCGTATCTGTTCGACCTCGGTCCGATCGAGGGCCGCAAGGCCGTCGACGAGGTCCAGTCCGGCGAGATCGCCAAGCCCGAGATCGCCGAGGAGTGGGTGACCGTGCAGGGCGGGCCCACCGGCACCGTCCGGGCGCGCATCGTCCGTCCCGTCGGTGCCGCCGGTCCGCTGCCCGTTGTCATCTACATCCACGGTGCGGGCTGGGTCTTCGGCAACGCCCACACCCACGACCGCCTGGTGCGCGAACTCGCCGTCGACGCTAACGCCGCGGTCGTCTTCCCCGAGTACGACCTCTCGCCCGAGGCCCGCTACCCCGTCGCGATCGAGCAGAATTACGCCGTCGCCCGCTGGGTCGTCACTGACGGCGCTTCAAAGGGCCTGGACGCCAGCCGGATCGCGGTGGCCGGTGACTCCGTCGGCGGCAACATGGCAGCCGCGCTGACCTTGATGGCCAAGCAGCGCGGGGACGTCCCCCTGGTGCAGCAGGTGCTCTTCTACCCGGTCACCGATGCCAACTTCAGCACGGCCTCCTACCGGGAGTTCGCCGACGGACCCTGGCTGACCCGCAAGGCCATGAAGTGGTTCTGGGACGCCTACGCCCCCAACGCCGAGGATCGCAAGCAGATCCTCGCCTCGCCACTGCGCGCGAGCCTCAACCAGCTCAAGGGCCTGCCCAAGGCCCTGGTCATCACCGACGAGGCCGACGTCCTGCGCGACGAGGGCGAGGCCTACGCGGGCAAGCTCCGCACCGCCGGCGTCCCCGTCACCGCCGTCCGCTACCAGGGCATCATCCACGACTTCGTCATGCTCAACGCCCTGCGCGAGACGCACGCCGCCGAGGCCGCCATCGCCCAGGCCATCGCAACCCTGCGCACCGCACTCGGCACCGCCTGAGCGCGCTCAGCCACATCCGGCGCCCGTAACACCCCCGCACTACACCCGGCCGGACCGCCCGGGTCCCGCCTCAGTACCCGCGTGGCGCGCACCCTGCACCACGCACCAGGAGTTCCCCATGCGCACCGCACCTGTCCGAATCAACCGCAAGATCGCCGTCGCCGCAGCAGCCGCCCTCATCGCCGGGGTGACCATCACCGCCCACGCGTCGGCCTCACCCGCCGCACCGTCCGCCACCACGACCGCCCCGGTGCTGGAAAAGGACGCCCAGGCGTTCGCCGACGCGGCCGCGAAGAACCCGCCCATCTACACCCTGTCCTACGGCGACGCCCGCAAGGCACTCGACAGCGCGCAGGCCGGCCCCGTGGACAAGCTCCCGGCGGACATCAGCCACCGCACCCTCAAGGTGGGACCCACCGGCGAGGTGACCATCCGGATCGTCCGTCCCGCCGGAGTGAGCGGCAAGCTCCCGGCCGTCATGTACTTCCACGGCGGCGGCTGGGTCCTCGGCAACGAGAACACCCACGACCGGCTGGTGCGGCAGATCGCCAACGGAGCCCGCGCTGCGGTCATCTTCGTCGACTACACGCCCTCGCCCGAGGCGCGCTACCCCATCGCCATCGAGCAGGCGTACGCGGCCACCAAGTGGGTCGCCGAGCACGGTGACGAGATCAACGTCGACGGCTCCCGGATCGCCGTCGCCGGCGACAGTGTCGGCGGCAACATGACCGCCGCCGTCACCCTCATGGCCAAGCAGCGCCGCGGCCCTGCCCTGCGCGAGCAGGTGCTCTTCTACCCGGTCACCGATGCCAACTTCAGCACGGCCTCCTACCGGGAGTTCGCCGACGGACCCTGGCTGACCCGCAAGGCCATGAAGTGGTTCTGGGACGCCTACGCCCCCAACGCCGAGGATCGCAAGCAGATCCTCGCCTCGCCACTGCGCGCGAGCCTCAACCAGCTCAAGGGCCTGCCCAAGGCCCTGGTCATCACCGACGAGGCCGACGTCCTGCGCGACGAGGGCGAGGCGTACGCCGCCAAGCTCCGCGCCGCCGGCAACGACATCACCACCGTCCGCTACCAGGGCACCATCCACGACTTCGCCATGCTCAACGCCCTCGCCCACACCAACGCCGCCAAGACAGCCGTCGACCAGGCCAACCACTTCCTCTACACCGGCCTTCACAGCGGCTCCTGACCCCCGCTCCAGAGCGGACCGGCTCCGGCCGTGCCGCCGAGCCCGGGCCCGCGGCGGGGAGCGTGAGGACCAGTTCGACCTCCCCCGGCGCACGGGACGGCGCCGCCATCGACGCGGCCTTCGCCCAGCCGCAGCCGGTCGGCAGAGCCAGTGGAGCGTGGTCCGCAGCCCGCCCGCGGGCCCAAAGACCCAGAGAAGCATCAGAGATGCCGCCGCGCCCTTCCCTGACCCGCTAAGTAGCGGGTCAGGGAAGGGCGCGGCGGCATTCGCGCATCAGGTGTCCCGGTGGCCACACGTATCCACGGTCCGCCCTCAAGCCGGAAGAAATCGCTCCGGAGGCGGCATTCCCGAACGTCGGGCCTGTGTCCTGCCCGGCTGCTGGCCGTGACGGTGACAGCGGCGTCCGTGACCGACCGCGAGAGCTGAGCGAGCCGTGCGGGCCTTGCCAGCCGATCAGAGGGCGTGCCGTACGAAGGGAGAGTTCCACGGCTCGGCCTGTCCGCTCGACCGACGGCGTCCCTGTGCCATGGGCCACCGCCTGCTGCCTCCGCGACCTCACGGGGAGGAGGAGTATCCGCTGGAGGCGACCCATTGTCGGGTGAGGTGGGTGAAAGCCCGGGCGGCAGCGCTTTGGTAGGAGCCCGAGCGGCAGAGCAGAGTGACAGTGCGCTCGGGCAGAGGCGGGTCGAGGGGGACGGCACGCAGATGCGGGTGATCCCGGGCGATGGCCTCGGGCAGCACAGATGCCAGAGGGGTGCGCTGGATCATTTCGGCGACGGCATTGATCGAGTTGGCTTCCATCGCGATGCGCGGTGTGGTGCGGTGCTGATCGAAGTAGGTGTCGATGTGCCTGCGGGTGGCGAAGTCGCTGCTGAGCAGGGCCAGGGGGCGGCTTTCCAGTTCGCGCACGGGTAGTGGGTCTGTCCGGTCGGCGTAGGGGTGGTGGGTGCCGACGACGAGGCTGAGGGCTTCGGTGAACAAGTCGTCCGTGGTGATGCCGGGCAGGTGGGCACCGCGAAAGGCGATCCCGAGGTCGAGGTCGTCGGCAAGGAGGGCGGACTCAATGCGGTCCTGCGTCATCTCCCTGATGCTCAGGGTGATGTCGGGATGACGGACGTGGAACTGTCCGGTGAGGGGGCCGATGAGGTAGGCGGTGAAGGTGGGGGTGACCGCCAGGCGCAGACTGCCGCGGGAGAGGTCGGCCACGTCGTGGACGGCGCGTTCGGCAGCGGCGAGTTCCTGCAGGGCGCGACGGGCGTAGTGGACGTAGGTCTCGCCGGCGTCGGTGAGGCGCACGGCACGACCCGTACGGTCAAGCAACTGCGTGCCCATCAGGCGTTCCATCTGTCTGATCTGCTGGGACAGGGTCGGCTGGGAGATGTGCAGGATTTCGGCGGCGCGGGTGAAGCTGCCTTGTTCGGCGACGGCGAGCAGATAGCGCAGATGACGGAGTTCGAAGCCCATGACATCACTATAGATGTAGCCAATAGATCTTATATTCAGGGCGTCTTGGACGCTATAAGCACAGTTCATGCATGGTGGATTTCGTCAACCCGCACCAGTCGGGCACTGGCCGAAAGGAGTGATCATGCAAGACCTCGCCGAGGGAGTCGCGCATTTCCAGCGGGGCGTCTTCCCCGCCAAGGCGGCGCGCTTTCAGCACCTGGCCACCACGCACCGGCCCAGCACCCTGTTCATCAGCTGCTCCGACGCCCGCGTCATACCGGAGCTGATCACACAGAGCGAGCCGGGCGAGCTGTTCGTCATCCGGACGGCCGGGAACCTGGTGCCCGCCTACACCCCGAACGCTGATGGGGTCGCGGCGAGCATCGAGTACGCCGTCGCCGTCCTGGGCGTGTCCGGCATCGTCGTCTGCGGGCATTCCGCCTGTGGCGCGATGACCGCCCTGGCGGACGAGCACGACCTCGCCGCCCTGCCGGCCGTCGCCCACTGGCTGCGGCATGCGGAGGCCTCCCGGGTCCGTACGGCCTGTGCCGAGCCCGGCGAGGACAAGGTGAGCGTCCTGGTACGGAACAACGTGATCGCTCAGCTGGCGAACCTGGCGACGCACCCCAGCGTCGTCCGGGCACTGGCGGCGAAGACCCTCACGCTGCGCGGCTGGGTCTACGACATCCCCACCGGCGCGGTCGACCAGCTCGACCCGGTCACGGGTTGCTCCGCCGCCCTCGCGGCCTGAGCTGCCCTGGCCCTTTCGTCCAGGCCGCCGTCCGGCGGCCTGATCCCCTGACCGTATGACTCCGCTGAGCTCGCTGTAGGGCGGGCCGGCATGTTGGAAAGGAGCACCCTCATGGTGCACGCTCAGTTCGACCCTGCCGCCCGGCAGGCCCTGGCCGCTGTGGTTGTCGAGGCCAAGACGCGCAAGGACCTGACCTGGCAGGAGATCGCCGACGCCAGCGGCCTGTCGGTCGCGTTCACGACCGCCGCCCTGCTGGGCCAGCATCCGCTGCCGGAGGCCGCCGCCAGGGCGGTCGCCGAGCTGCTGGACCTGGACGAGGAGGCGGCAGTGCTGCTGCAGGCCATCCCGACCCGGGGCTCCATTCCCGGCGGCGTCCCGACCGACCCGACGATCTACCGTTTCTACGAGATCGTCCAGATCTACGGCACCACGCTCAAGGCCCTGGTCCACGAGCAGTTCGGCGACGGCATCATCAGCGCGATCAACTTCAAACTCGACGTCAAGAAGGTCGCCGACCCCGAAGGCGGCGAGCGCGCGGTGATCACCCTGGACGGCAAGTACCTGCCCACCAAACCGTTCTGATCCGGCGATCGGCCATGCCGGGGCCGTGTGGATGAGGCGCCCGGTGGTCCCGCCGTCGGCTTCGAGTGATCGGAGTTGCCGCCGCGGACCGCTGCCTGCGGACGTCTGCGTTGCCCCCGGCCTCGTGTTCACGTAACGGGGCCAGGGGGACACCGGCGACGCGATCGCGTGAGCATACGGGGACGGTGACCGCGCCCCAGGAGCGCCGGGTTCCGGTGACCGCACAATGGGCCCGTGACCCATGCTCCGATCGCTCGTCATCTGCTCCGTGCCACGGATCTCGCGGATGCCCGCTACTTCGAGGCACTCACTGTCGCCGACATGGCTCGGCCGCCGCGCTGTCCCCGGCCCACTTCAGCCGCTACTTCAAGGCGGCGTTCGGCGAGTCGCCACACCAGTACCTGCTGACTCGCCGCCTGGAGCGGGCCGCCGCCCTGCTGCCTGCGACCGACTGGACGGTGACCGCGATCGGCGCCGCCGTCGGTGCGCGGAGTATCGATTCGTTCACGACGAGTTTCCGCAGGACGTATGGGATGACCCCGCAGACGTACCGGGCGGCGCACCCGCCCGCCGCACGTCATGTGCGCATCCCTCGCTGTGTGGCGATGGCCTGTGGACGGCCGCGGAACCACACGTTTCGAGAAGACGTGACGGACCTGTGGGTAATAGGTCCGTTCACACGATGCCCCGCCACCTGAACGCGCTTGGCTGGGACATCTCCCACACTCAGTCGAAGGGCACCGCCATGCCACCCATCCCCCCACCGCCGACCATCGTGCTTGTGCACGGGGCGTTCACCGATGCCTCATCCTGGGCGAGGGTCATCAGCCTCCTTCACGCCGCCGGACTGACCGTGCGCGCCCCGGCGAACCCACTGCGCGGCCTGGCGCAGGACGCCGCATACATCAGGAGCGTGGTGCGTGACATCGATGTCCCCGTCGTGCTGGTCGGCCACGACTACGGTGGCGCGGTCATCACACACGCCGCAACCGACGCCGACAACGTCGTGGCCCTGTGCTATGTCGCGGGGTTCGGCCTCGACGCGGGCGAGTGCGTCCTGGACATCACGAACCGCTTCGCCCCCGCGCCGGTGGCTGACGCGACCTTCGCCGCCGCCCTCCCCGCCCAGATTGCCGGCGGCCCGGACAGCGAGCTCTACATCAGTAAGGAGCGATTCCCGCAGGAGTACGCCGCCGACCTGCCGCCCCGCGTCGCCCGTGTGATGTCCGTGACACAACGGCCGATCGCCTGCGGCGCGCTGACCGGTAGATCGGGCCCCCCGGCATGGGCCTCCACGCCGTCCTGGTACGCCATCGCGAGCGCCGACCGACTGCTCAACCCCACCGCTCAGCGCTTCATGGCACAGCGCATGGCGGCCACCGAGTACGTGCTGGACGGTTCACACGCCGTGGTGCTGTCGCAGCCCGACGCCGTGGTCGCGATGATCCGGGAAGCCGCCGAACAGAGCACCGGTCGCGGCAGCGGTGACTGGCTTCGACAAGCCTTCTGAGCAGGTGAAGGCGCCACCGTGATCCCGGCGGCCGCACTGCTCGTCGTCGCTCAGCGCTACGTCACCGCCGGCGCCACCAGCGGAGCAGTCAAGCGGGGTTGCCCGCTGCCTAGCGTCGGTTGCAGACGACCGACCGAGGAGCGCCCATGACGACTATCAACATCACCAATGCGCAGTTCTGGGTGCACGACCAGGACGCGGCGCTCGACTTCTACACCTTCTACACCGGGAAACTCGGGTGGGAGGTGCGGGCGGACGTGACGATGCCGGCATGGAGTTTCCGGTGGCTGTGCGTCGCCCCGCCCGGCGGGGACGGTCCGGCGTTGGTGCTGATGCCGGTACCGGGGCAGCCGATGCTGGATGAGGTGAGCAGTGCCCAGTTGTCGGATCTGGTGGCCAAAGGCGCGGGTGGCACGTTGTTCCTGGAGACCGACGACTGCAAGGCCGCGTATGACGAGTTGTCCGCCCGTGGTGTCGAGTCAACGATCCGCCGACGGCGCAGCCGTACGGGATCGACACGTCGTTCCGGGATCCGTCGGGCAACAACATCCGGCTCACGCAGGTGCTGGAGTTCGATCCGGAACGGCACTGACCCAAATCCGCAGGGAGTGCTTCCTTCTCTCAGCAGCTATCGGGAAATGCATGACCGCCGGCACAGCCACGCTTCCCGAGCCTGGGCGCCACAGGTGCTCGCGCTGAGGAGGCAGAGGCCCGGGCCTGCTCCGCCACGAGATCGGCCAGGTTGGTTGAGGAACGTCGCACGTGAGCAGACCACGGCAGTGTCGCTGGGACTCTGCGGGTTCGGGGTGTCGGCGGCCCGCGACCGGAAAGCTACGCGCCAAGGCGGTCCGTACCCGCGCCGATCATCGACGCCCCGGCTGCCGGTCAGCGTGCCGTCAACATCTCCCGCGCCCGCTCCGGACACTGAGCGAACAGGCCGCGGCGCCACACTCAGCACCTTGTGGCCGCCGCGCAGCATCACCGCCCTCGGTCAAGCGGTCCTTGCTCCCAGCCGGGCAGGGCCAGGCTGCCTCGACGAAGGACCTCACCGGGTGGTGGTACCCCCGGGGGAAACGGGAGCCGGGTTGTGAGCCAAGGCGACCGCCTGCTCCGGCAGCGGCGATGCTGCCGCGTGAGCGACCGGCAGCAGGACGCGCGCGGCATCCCTGGCGTGCCGGGCCGGCTCCGGGGACCCGGAGATGGCCGCCGTGGTCATGGCGCCCTCCGCGAGGAGAACGAGCTGGTCGGTCAGCCAAGCGGGCGCGTCCGCGGCGGCCACGAGATCGGCGAGACAGCGCCGGAAGGCGTCCTTGTGAGCCTTCGCGATATCTGCCACCTCCTGCGAGGTCGCTCCCAGCTCGCCGAAGGCGTTGATGAAGCCGCAGCCGCGGAAGTCCGGCTCGTTGAACCAGAGGAACAGCCAGTCGAAGACCGCCAGAACCCGCTGCTCGGGTGCGTCGTAGGTGTCCACGTACTCGGCCAGATTGCGGAGCCACCTCGCGTCCCGCCGCCTCAGGTACGCCTCGATCAGGGAATTCTTGGAAGGGAAGATCTGGTACAAGCGCTTGAGGGGCACGCCGGAGGCGGTGCGAATCGCATCCATTCCCACCGCCTGTATGCCTTGGCGATAGAACAGATCCTCGGCAGCGTCGAGAATCCGCTGCTCAGTCGCCTCAAGCTCCACTTTGATCACCCCATCTGAGAAAACGCCCGTTCTCCCACGGTACAGTGCGCCGGGCGACAGGGTGTATTCCCCGTACGGACCCGGTCGCCCCTCTGGCGGCCTGTGCGGGGCGGAGCCGGGAGTGCTGCCCGCCGCCTGCTGCCCGCTGAAGCGAGCGCAGGTCCTGCCCGGGGCGCATCCGCCGGCAAGGTGGCGACGCGAAGACCGGCGCGGTCCCGCCGGCGCCCCCGTTCCTCGCGTGTTTCGGTCCAGTCCGCCAGGTATTCGACGATGCCCACGCCACGGCCGTGCTCATCATGGGCATCAGGGCGGCGAGAGTGAGGCACGGATGCCGAGGCGCCGGAGTCCCTCGATGCACACGGCTCGGCCTTCGAAGGTGAGGCTCACGATCATGTCGGCCCGGCCGTGCTGGGCCGCATTCCCCGCGAGCTCGCCGACGACCAGCAGGACGGAGTCCTGATCCTCCGGGGCAACGAGAGAGGGCATGGGAACGCACCCTTGAACTTTCCAGGCCCCGCGTCAGGAGGCTTACAAACGGCACCACGCCAAGCTCCCCGCCACCGCCATACGGACCTGGAATGGGAGTTCATCGAGCGCTGCCTGCCGATCGGCAGGTTCGGCCCGTACCTCGAGCGGCCACGGCGGCAGTTCGAGGGGTTGCTCTGGCGGTTCAAGACGGGCGGCAGTGGCGGGAGATGCCGGGCGAGTTCGGTGCCTGGCCGACCGTCCACAACCGATTCCGGCAAGGGAGAGACGCCGACGTCCTCGAAGCCCTGCTGGAGGGGCTGATCGCTGAGGCCGCGAAGCGGGGTGAGATGGACTTGTCCCTGGTCACTGGTGCGACGAGGACGGGAAACCGCCCAGGAGGACCAGCTTCGGTGCGCCAGGCTCACCGGCTTCCCGGTAGAACACCCGGTATACACCCACGTCGATGGTGCGGAAGCTGACGGTCATGGCCATTCACTCATTGCTGTGCCATGCTCAGGCGCCGTCATGGGCGCCTTGGGACGTGCGGTGGTTTCAGGCGAGGGGGAGGTCGTGCCCGGGGCCGCGCTCGCTGTCGGTGCGGGGGCCGAAGTAGCGGCGGTCTTCCTCGTTGATGGGCAGGTCGTTGATGCTGGCCTCGCGGCGGCGCATCAGACCGTTGTCGGCGAACTCCCACAGTTCGTTGCCGTAGGAGCGGAACCACTGGCCTTCGGCGTTGTGCCATTCGTACTGGAAGCGGACGGCCATCCGGTTGTCACGGAAGCCCCACAGGCTCTTGCGCAGGACGTAGTCGAGTTCGTGTTCCCACTTGTTGGTGAGGAACTCGGTGATCTCTTCGCGGCCGGTGACGAGGGCATCGCGGTTACGCCAGGCGGAGTCCTCGGTGTAGGCGAGGGCGACCTGACGCGGGTCGCGGGTGTTCCAGGTGTCTTCGGCGGCTTGGACCTGGGCGAGGGCGCTGTCGATGTCGAACGGAGGGAAGATCGGGCGGCTGTCGGTCATGGCGGGGCGGTCCTTCATTGTGCGGTGGGCTGGTCGGCCAGCGGCGGGTTGTCGGGGGCTGCGGTAACTGTGTCGGCCTGGAGCGGCAGCGGGCGGCCGGCCACGAGATGGCGGGGGGTGAAGTGGACGCGGCGGCCGGTGCGGTCGTCGTCGCCGGGGATGCCCGTGCGGGTCCATTCCAGGGCGGCCCGGCCGGACAGGTGCAAGGTGCGGCCGGTGGTGAAGTCGCAGAAGAGCAGGGCGGCGGTGGGGTCGGCCTGAAGATTGCCGAGGGTGTTGAACATGTTGTTGCCCCAATAGTCGGGCCACCACAGTCGTCCGTCCTCGACGCGGACGAATCCGGGAGGACCGCCGCGGTGTGAGGCGTCGTTGCCGCGGGCGGGGTGGGTGGTGCCGATCAGGAAGGTGTCGGACCGGCGGATCAGGCCGATGTCGCTGGCGGCGAGGGTGTCGGCGCTGCGGACCGGCCCCCCGCGAGGGATACCCGCGGGCGTGGCGTGGAGTTGCCGGCTCTGGATGTACTGGGGGCAGTTGCCGTATGCCTGCTCCACATCGATGCGCAGGCCGTCGCTCCCGGTGGCTGAGAGGGTGCCGTTGATCCGCAGGCGTCTGCGGGTGGCGAACTCGACCACGATCAGCCCGACCTGCTGGGCCGCCGGTAGGTGATGCAGTGGGTCGCCTTCGGCGGGCAGTGCCCGCACGGCGAGGGCTGCCGACGAGGCGACGTGGAGGAACCCGGGCGGGCCGGTGAGTGGGGAGACCCACAGCGTGCCGTCCATGGCGCGGGCGGTGATCGCGGCGAAGGTCCGCTCGGCCAGGAATCGGGCCAGGCCGCCGCGCAGTTGGGCGGGGGCCAGCATGCCGGAGAGCCGTGCCGCGTCTCTGGCTACGCCTGCCTGACGCTGGACGGCCAGCTCGCCCTCGTGGAAGCCCGCTGGGGTGCTACGCGCCGGGTCTGTCATCGTTCTTCCTTCCACGGGCGGTCGGGGATGTCGCCGACCGGCGGGCGAGGGGGGCCGCCGGCCTGGCCCTGGTCGGGGGGGGTGGGGCCGGGCCGGCGGGGCGGGTGCGGGTCAGACCGCGGAGCGCGGTGTGACCACGGGCCAGTCGTTGTCGACCTTGGCGAGGATGTTGAAGTAGTTCGTCAGGACGTTCAGGGCCAGGTGGCCGACGACCTCGCCGATCTCGGCGTCCGAGGCGCCCGCGTCGCGCGTGGCCTGCAGGGCGCCGTCGTCGACACGGCCGTGACCGCGGGCGATGGCGTCGGACAGAATCAGTAGTGGACCGATGGAAGAACGTCGCCGAGCTCGTTCAAGCTGTCCCCCGCTCTGCACCTCAACACTGGAGAAAGGGTCGGAAAGCCTCTACCGAGGACCAGCCTCACGTGCGCCCTGCTCACTTGCTCACTGGGTGGCACCTCGGAGGGAACGGAAGCTGGGCTGTGAGTGAAGGCGGCCGCGTGCTCAGTCAGCGGGGGCGATGCCTGTGTGAGCGGTCCGCAGCAGGGTGCGGGCGGCGTCCTTGGCGTGACGGGCGGGCTCTGGAGACCCGGAGATGGCCGCTGTGGTCATCGCGCCCTCGGCGAGGAGGACGAGCTGGTCGGTCAGCCACGCGGGCGCGTCCGCGGCGGCCACGAGATCGGCGAGACAGCGCCGGAAGGCATTCTTGTGGGCTTTGGCGGAATCGGCCACAGCCGGGGAGGTCGCTCCCAGTTCCCCGAAGGCGTTGATGAAGCCGCAGCCGCGGAACCCCTGCTCGTTGAACCAGAGGAACAGCCAGTCGAAGACCGCCAGAACCCGCTGCTCGGGTGAGTCGTAGGTATCCACGTACTGGGCAAGATCGCGGAGCCACCTCGCGTCCCGCCGCCTCAGGTACGCCTCGACCAGGGAATTCTTGGAAGGGAAGATCTGGTACAAGCGCTTGAGGGGCACGCCGGAGGCGGTGCGGATCGCATCCATTCCCACCGACTGAATGCCTCGGCCGTAGAGCAGTTCCTCGGCAGCGTCGAGGATCCGCTGCTCAGTCGCTTCGAGTTCCACCTCGATCACCCATCCTAGAAAACGAACGTTCTCTTACGGTGCAGCGCGCCAGGTCGCACGGCATATTCCCGGGTGCGGGCCAGCTCGTCGCCGTACGCGCCTGCCCGGATCAGGGCCGGGCGTGTTGCCCGCTGCCCACTCAAGCGAGCACAACGTCCGCCCGGGATGCCCCGGCCGGTGCGGTGGCGACGCGCACACCGGCGCGGTCCCGTCGGCGATGCCGTTCCTCAAGCGTCTCGGTCCAGTCCGCCAGCAACTCGACGATGCCCACGCCGCGGCCGTGCTCATCATGGGCACCGGTGCAGCGAGGGTGGGGCGAGGGCGCCGTGGCGCCGGAGTCCGCAACCTCGATACGCACGGCGCGGCCTTCGAACGTGAGGCTCACGATCATGTCGGCCCGTCCGAGCTGGGCCGCATTCCCCGCAAGCTCGCCGACGACCAGCAGGACGGAGTCCTGATCCTCCGGGACGACGTCCCATCGGGCCAGCAGGGACGCGGCGAAGTGGCGGGCGGTGTGTACCCAGCGCTCCTCGGCGGGAAGGGCGATCATGCCGTGCCGGTGCATGCCCGTACGACCATGGGCCAGCGCCGGGGTCACAGGGGCTGTCCAGGGCTGCTCGCCGGACAAGGGCAGCGCCATCGGCGGGGGTTGCGCTGCGGTGCGCGAGAGGGTCATGGGAACGCCCATCCGAACTTTCCGAGCCCACATCAAGAGGCTCATGTTCTGCAGCTTCTTTGCCCTCGGCCCTGGACTGGGTCGGCCTCAGGGCCGAGGCGGCGGTCCTGCGGCACTCGCGGCGGCCGAACCGGCAATCCGTCCGGCCAGCGCTGACAGTGTCGTGAGCCTCCAACTGAGAACGATCATTCTATCAATTGAGATCAGCCCATAGAACGATCGTTCTCAGCGCAAGAGGATGCGTTGAACTGCCGAAATCTGGAGCAATCCCCCACGCTCACCGCAGGTGAGAGGGCCTTCAAGGCCTGCGAGGGAATCCGGAGCCCAAAGCCCTCCAGGTACGCGGCGGCCCCTGCCGCAGGTACAGCCTCACGCACGAACGGCCACGCCAGGGATCCGGAGTCGGGCCCCGATCCACGGCGCGGGGGCGGGCGGTCAGAGGCCGAGGTCGCTCAGGCCGGGGTGGTCGTCGGGGCGGCGGCCGAGCGGCCAGAAGTACTTGCGCTCCGACTCCTTGATGGGGAGGTCGTTGATGCAGGCGTAGCGCAGCCGCATCAGGCCGTTCTCGTCGAACTCCCAGTTCTCGTTGCCGTAGGAGCGGAACCAGTTGCGTGAGTCGTCGCGCCACTCGTAGGCGAAGCGTACGGCGATGCGGTTGCCGTCGAAGGCCCACAGCTCCTTGATGAGCCGATACTCCAGCTCCCGGTCCCACTTGCGGGTGAGGAAGGAGATGATCTCGTCACGGCCGGTGGCGAACTCCGCGCGGTTCCTCCAGCGCGAGTCCACGGTGTAGGCCAGGGCGACCTTCTGCGGGTCGCGGGTGTTCCAGCCGTCTTCCGCCAGGCGGACCTTCTCGATGGCGGTCTCCCGGGTAAACGGCGGGAACGGAGGGCGTGCTTCGTCAGTCATGTCGCTTCCTTTGGGTCTGTGCGGTATCGCCGCCGGCGGGGTGTGCGTTCCGTTGACGCGGGTGCACCGTCTCGAGAACGGACGTTCTCACCGACAAGCACAACCGTACGGGAACGATGGTTCTCGCGCAAGACCGACACGACCACGACCTGACAGCCCTCCCCCCTGTCGGGTCATCGCGCGCAGACGCCTCGGCCGGTGGAGCGGTACTTCCGGGGCGAGCCACCGTGAGCGGGGTCGCGACGAGGAGTCGAGGGCCGGGCCCGCGAACTCGCAGCCGCCCTGCACGGAAACCTGGCGCCGCTCGCCCGCGCGATGCCTACCGCATCCTGACCAGCCGCCTTCAGGACTCAAGATCATCACGTGGCGGCTTTTGGGCTCACCTTGGCTGAACCCGAGGAAATCCCCACCGGATGCTCAGCAGACGGACGGACGTGCTCTGTTGATCCCCCCACCTCGGATCCGGGAGTGGGGTTGCATCAGGTCGTGGGCACGCCAACTCCCACCGTGCCGTCGGACGAGGTGTTCCCCGCCTCCCAGGGCGCCTGAGAGCCGACATGACGCAGCCGCGGTCTAGTCGCCCGGATGAACGAACGGCTCGCTGGTCCGGTACGGTCGGGAGTTCTGGCTCTTTGGCATAGGACATAATTCTTTTGGCCTATGCCAAAGGTTATGGTCGTGGGAGGAGGTGGTGCTCGGTGCGAATCAGCGGGATGACGGCGACAGAGATCGCGAGCAGTGTGCGGGACCTGATCGCGTCGGGTCAGCTGGCGCCGCAGGACCTGCTCCCGCCGGTGCGCAAGCTGGCCGAGGAGCTGGGGGTGAACCGGAACACGGTGGCCTCGGCGTACCGCCAGCTGGTGGCTGCCGGCGAGGCGGAGACCCGTGGCCGCGGCGGGACTGTCGTGACAGGGGTGCCGCAACTGGCCAGCGAAGGCGCGTGGTTCGGCGGCCGCCTGATCGATCTGGCCAGCGGCAACCCCGACCCGGAACTGCTCCCCGATGCACTGCAGGCGCTCCGGGGTGGTGACTACCGGCCCGCACTCTACGGCGCACCGTCGGTCGATCCGGACCTCGCCGGCTGCGCGGCGGAACAGTTCGCGCCGGACGTGTCCACGGACGGCTTCCGGATTCTGGTCACGCACGGCGCGGTCGATGCCACGGAGCGGCTGCTGACCGCATATCTCACCCGGGGCGACGCGGTCGCGGTGGAGGATCCGTGTTTCCTGGCCAGTATCGGTACCCTGCGGCTGAACGGTCTGCGCACCGTCGCGGTCCCGGTCGACGAGGCAGGGATGCGGCCGGAGGCCCTGCGGGCGGCGTTGGAGGGCGGGGTGCGGGCGGTGGTGTGCACGCCGCGGGCCCACAACCCGACCGGTGTGAGCGTCACCCGCGAGCGCGCCGCCGAACTGCGGTCGGTCCTTGCGGCGCATTCCCAGGTCCTGGTCATCGAGGACGACCACTTCTGGGCCGTCTCCAACGCGCCGTACCACCGGATCACGCCGTCCGAGGTCTCCCGGTGGGCGCTGGTGCGCTCGGTGTCGAAGTTCCTCGGGCCGGATCTTCGGCTCGCGCTCGTCGCGACGGACGAGGAGAGCGCCGAGCGCCTGCAGACGCGGCTGAACACCGGGACGACGTGGGTGAGCCGGCTGCTGCAGCACGCGGTGTACCGGCTGGTGAGTGATCCGCAGGTGCACGAGCTGACCGCCCGCGCGCGCGACGCCTATGCCGAGCGCAGCGCGTTGCTGCTGGCCGAGCTGGCTGAGCGGGGCATCGGCCGTCCGCCCGGCTACCGGCCGGACGGCCTGAACGTCTGGGTGCCACTGGGCACGGAGGCCCGCCCCATCGCGGATGCACTGGCACGACGAGGGTGGGCAGTCCAGCCCGGCCACCTCTTCGCAGCCAAGGCCGGCACCAGCCGGGAGATCCGGGTAACCACCTCCACACTCACCCCGCAGCAGGCCCGCGAGTTCACCGCCGACCTCGCCGCCGTCCTCCCCGTCCACCCCACCTGACCCGGCCCGGCCATGCCGTCGGCGGCATGAGCTACCGCAGCGCACCGCTCCCATCACACACAGAGACAGAGAGGCTGGCACAGTCATGCGTACCCACATCGTCGTCCACGAGGCGTTCGAGGCCCCCGGGGCCTTCGAGGACTGGGCCAGATCCCGGCGCCACTCCCTCAGCATTTCGCGGGTCTACGAGGGGGACGCGCTGCCCGCGTCCGGACAGGACATCGACCTGCTGATCGTAATGGGCGGCCCCCAACAGCCCAGCACCACCGTCGAGGAGTGCCCGCACTTCGACGCCGCCGCGGAGAAGGCCCTCATCTCCTCCTGTATCAAGGCGGACAAGGCCGTCATCGGCATCTGCCTCGGCGCCCAGCTCGTCGGTGAGTCCCTCGGCGCCGCCTGGGCGCCCAGCCCGAACACGGAGATCGGATCCTTCCCCGTCACACTCACCGACGCCGGCCGCGAGCACCCCTTCCTCGCCGGCTTCGGGGACTCCTTCCACACCGGCCACTGGCACAACGACATGCCAGGCCTCACCGACCACGCGACTGTGCTGGCCACCAGCGCCGGATGCCCCCGCCAGATCATCGCCTACAGCCGCTACGTGTACGCCTTCCAGTGCCACATGGAGTTCACCCCCGACTGCATCGAGGCCCTGATCGAGCACGGCGAGAAGGAACTGGCCGCGCTCGCCGACCGGCCATTTGTCCAGCAGCCCGACCAGCTGCGCGCCAACGACTACACCGAGATGAACGCCATGCTCATGACGTTCCTCGACCGGCTCGCCGCGGACTACACCGCGCGCTGACGAGCGGGCCGCTGAAACAGACCGGTGCTGCTCAGGACGCCACGGCCGCGCAGACCGCGTCAGCGGGCCTGGTTCAGTGCCCGGGTCAGTTCCCGGTTACTGAACTCGAAATCGTGATGTCGGGCGAAGTGGGCGGCGTCTGGCGCTGCTGAGGCAGACCGGCCGGCTACCGCGGATCGACAGGGCGGCCCCGTGGCCGTGAGGCTGGACAGATGACGAGACGATCTCCCGGTTCCGGGAATGTTCAGGCCATTCTCTTCGACTCCGGTGGTGTGCTGATGCGTCCGATCGGAGGCCGGTGGAACCCGCGTGCGGACTTCGAGGAGACCGTCCTCGCTCACGATCCGTCGATCACGAATGACCGGTTCGCCGCCGCGATCGCCGCCGGAGACCGGTTCTTCGCCGCTTTGTCCTCGACCCCCGACTACGACGACTACCACCGCGTGGTGCTACGCCACCTCGGGATGGAGGCCACCTCGCAGCTCCTGGCCGATCTGCGCCGTGAAGTCCCCGCGGACGGAGTGCTGGAGCTGTACCCGGACGTGAGGAAGACCCTGGAGGAGCTGAGCCAGCGGCAGGTGCGGATGGCCGTGGTCTCCGATGCCTGGCCCGACCTGCCCGGCCTGCACGCGGCATTGGGCATCCACCATTTCTTCGAGGCCTACGCGATCTCCGCCAAGTTGGGCTGCAACAAGCCGGATCCGCGCATGTATCACCACGCCAGCACCGCGCTTGGCCTGACGCCCACGCAATGCCTGTTCATCGACGAGGATCCCGACCTGGTCCAAGCGGCCATCGACCTCGGTTATGCGGGGCGTGCGATCCGCCGGGACTCCCCGCTCCCGGACATTCCTCCCGTCCCGTCCATCGCAACTTTGACGGAACTGCCGGAGCTTTTCTGATCATGCTTCGCTCAAAGGTCCAGAGTGAGCCCGGTAGCAGCGAGGCAGCCGTCGACCAGGTCAGAGCGGTACTGGATCTTCTTGAGCCGGCGCTTGACGGCCGTCGTGATCTGAGTGAGGCCAGCGGCGGCGAGGTTGCCGATGTCGCGCTTGATCATCGACCAGATGCCCTCTTGCGGGTTGAGGTCAGGTGCGTAGGCCGGCAGCTGGAACACGGTGAGCCAGTCGGCATTCACTACAATGAACTCCCGCATTCTCGCCGTGAGGTGGAGCCGGACGTTGGGGAGTCCTATTAGCGAGCGAATCATCCGAAGGCCGAACTGCCCGCCCCACGGAGCCCAGTCCCCTGCCGCCGCACGGAGTTTACTGCCACCCGAACTCGCCGTCTCGCAAGTACGGCCTTCGTACGTGTGTCATTCCCAGGCGAGTTGTCCGCTGAGGTTGAGCCTGCGGGTAAGGGACGTGGCTGTGGCTCGCTGGAGGATGCGGTGTCCGAGTGCGGTGAAGCGGCGCCGGGTGTGGGTGTTGGCCACGGCCCGGTGCACGGCGGTGGGCTGGCCGAGAAGCACCACGCCGCGGCGAGCGCGAGTGACAGCCGTGTAGAGGAAATTGCGCTGGAGAAGCGGTTCGGCCGATGTTGTGACAGGGATGACGACGTAGGGGAATTCGCTGCCCTGAGAGCGGTGAACCGTCAGCGCATAGGCGTGGAGAAGTTCATCGAGGTCGCTGAAGGCGTAGGGCACGGTTTCGCCGTCGTTCAGCGTGACGGCGAGTTCCCGGGTTTCGGTGTCGATGGCGGTGATGGTGCCGGTGGAGCCGTTGAAGACGCCGGTGCGGCCGCGGTGCGGCTGGTTGCGGATCTGCAGGACACGGTCGCCGAGACGGAAGACGACTCCCCCGTGGTGATGTTGCGGCCTGTCCGGTGAGGGTGGGTTGAGCCTGGCCTGGAGACGGGCGTTGAGGGCAAGGGCGCCGGCTGCGTGGCGCCGGGCAGGGCAGGGCACAGAACCTGGATGTCCTCGGGCGCGGCGTCGAAGTGCTGCGGGATGTGGGTGGCGACGAGGTCCACGACGTGTTGGACGATGGCTTCGGGGTCTTCGAGGGAGCGGCAGCCGAACACGCCGGGGGCTGGTTGCGGTAGCTGGCCGCGCAGGATGCGGTGGGCGTTGTCGATGATGGCTGCGCTGTCGGTGTCCTGGCGGAAGACGTGGGTGAGCTTGGTGCGGGGGAGGTCGGGGACGGCGAGGAGGTCGCGCAGGACTCGGCCGGGGCCGACGCTGGGCAGCTGGTTGGTGTCTCCGACCAGGAGAAGGTGGCAGCCGGTGCGGATGGCCGCGGCGAGCTGGGCTGCGAGTTGGACATCCAGTATGGAGGCCTCGTCGATGACGACCAGGTCAGCGTCCTCCAGCAGACTGCTGTGATCCGCCTGGGGCGGCGTGTCGAGTAGGGGCCTGATCAGGCGGTGCACGGTCATGGCCGCGTGACCCGTGGCCTCTTCCATGCGTTTGGCGGCTTTCCCGGTCGGGGCTGCCAGCGCGACAGAGATACCCGCCTGACCGGCGAGGGTGACCAGGGTGCGCAGCAGGTGGGTCTTGCCGCAGCCTGGGCCTCCGGTCACAACGGACAGTGGCTGAGTGAGGGCGGACAGGACGCCTTGTTGCTGTTCGCTGGTCAGGCTGGTGGGGGCAGTGTGGGTGAGGAGGGTGGCCCGGTCCGCGTGGTCGGCCAGGGTGGGCGGGGCGTGGTGCAGGCGCAGGATGTCTTCGGCCAGTCCTGTCTCGGCGCGGTGCACCCGGGCGAGGCTGACGACTGTGACCGCGTGGAAGTCGTCGCCGTCCTCGAGGACGGGTGTGGGGAGGTCTTCGATGACCGTCTCGCCGCGGCCGCGCAGGACTTCCAGGGCTTGGCGCACGATGGGGTCTTCGAGGATTTCTGTGGTGGTGGGGTCGTCGTCGGTCAGCAGGTGGCGGGTGCGGGCGAGGAGGAGGCGTTCGGGTAGGTGGCAGTCGCCGTGGCTGCGGGCTTGGGTGAGGGTGTGGAGGAGGGCGGCTTGGAGGCGTTGGTCGCTGTGTTTGGGAATGCCGCTGGCGAGGGCGATGCGGTCGGCGGTTTCGAAGCCGATGCCGTGGATGTCGCGGCATAGCTGGTAGGGGTTGCGGCGGATGATCTCCATGGGGTTCTGGTCGGCCTTGCTGTAGGTCTGGTGGATCTTCACGGCCAGGTGGGCGGGGATGTTGAGGCCTTGGAGGAAGACCATGATCTCGGCGATGGTCTTCTGGGTGCGCCAGGCTTGGCTGATGCGTTCCAGGCGGGTGGGGCCGATGCCGTGGACCTGCAGGAGGTGCTGGGGTTCGGTGTCGATGATGTGGAGGGTCTCCTCGCCGAAGTGGTTGGTGATGGCGGTGGCCAGGGTTTTGCCGATGCCGTGGATCATTCCGGAGGCGAGGTAGAGGCGGATGGCGCGGGTGGTGGCGGGCCAGGTCCGCTCGCAGGTCTCGGTTTTGAACTGTCGGCCGTAGCGGGGGTGGTTGATCCATGTGCCGGTCAGGCGCAGGCTCTCCCCCGGCTGGGTGCCGAACAGTGCCTTGCCGACGGTGGTGACCGTGCGGGAGGTCGGTGCGTCATCGGTAACGGCCAGGCGGAGGATGGTGTGGTGGTTGTAGGTGACGTGGATGAGGTGGTCGACGACTCCGTCGATGCGGTCGCCGGATGGTGGGGCGGGCGGCACGGTCATGGGGGGTGTTTTCTCGCGCGGGTTTATCCGGTTGTTGTGCGGTCTTTCCTGGGCCTGGGGCGACCTGGGTCAGTCGGGTGGTGTCGATGATGTGGTGTGTGCGGGCTATGCCGGTGCTTCTGCTGTGCTGGCGGCCGGTGTCTGGGGTGGGGTGTCGGTGTCGGCCTGGGGGTCGGGCCGGTCTTGGTGCGGGGAGCCGTGGCCGGGGTGCTGGGTGGTGTAGTGGCTGGGGTTGAGCCACAGGCCTTTGTCGGGGTCGGCGGTGGGTACGAGCCAGACAGGGACCTGGTGGGCGAGGGCGCGGCGGCACATGTCGGTGGTACTGCCGGTGTGGTGGGGGTGGAAGTTCTCGTGGAAGGCGATGACCAGGCGGGGGCCTTCGTCGTGGAGTATCCGCTGGTTGCGTTCGGCTTCGCTCCAGCAGCGGGTGCGTGTGCGGCGTCCGGGAGTGAGGGTGAGGGGGTGGCAGCGGTGGCGCCAGGCGGGCAGGTCGTGGTTGATGCACCGGTGGTGGGCGGCGCTTGCGGCGCCGGTGCCGGCTCCTTCGATGATGACGAGGTCGTTGCCGTGCGGGGCGGCGGCGCGGTCCAGGAGGGTGGTGATGGTGTCGGGCCAGGGCCAGCGGCGGCTTCCGCAGATCAGCACGCGGGAGGCGGACTCTGTCACCTGCGTCCTCGCTGGGCTGGGTGCAGGGCGGTGTCGGGGAGGTGGTGCTGGATGTGCTGGTGGTGAGTGGCTGGGTTGAAGGGTTCCCAGGTGGTGCGGGCGATGTCGGCGGCCTGGGGGGCGGTGGCGTGGGCGGTGCAGCGTTGGGCGCGCCAGCGGAGTTGTTCGCTGTAGGGGAGGTGGGTCAGGCCGTAGAGGGCCAGCCACAGTTCGGCGAGGGGGAGCTGGCCTGGGTGGTGGCCGGGGTGGTGGCCTGGGTGGTGGCCTGGGTGGAGCGGGGCGAGGATCCAGGTGCCGGGGAGGGCGTCGGGGTCGAGGACGGGATGAGGGCAGCGGCGGCGTGCGCGGGTCTGGGCCACACAGGGGATGTGTTCGAGTGGGCCGGGGGCGAGGTAGCGCAGGCACAGGAGTTGCACGACGGGCCGCGCTTGCGAGGTGGGCGGGTGTGCGGGCGGTGAGTCAGGGGGCGAGGGCGGTGGTGGGGTGAGCTGGCCGGTGTCGCGCAGGCGCCGGGTGTGGAGGGCCAGGCTTCGGCGCAGTGCCTTCAGGAGGCCGGTGTGGGGTTCGGCGGTGTGGGCGGGGCACAGGGCGCGGTGGCGCACGCGGCACCACGGTGAGCCGTCGCCGGCCGGGTGAGCGATGCCGGAGTTGATGTGCCAGCGCTGGCTCGTGGGTACGGCGGCGGCCGGCAGTTCGTGCGGGTGCAGAGGGACGGGGTTGCGGCCGCCGGTGCGCTCGTACCACTCGATGCGGTTGCCGCAGTCGGCGCACCGGCCCTGTTGGGCTGCGCGGAGGAGGCGGGTAGGGCTGTCGGGGGCCACGCGCAGGAAGCGTGGGGGCTGGCGGTGTTTCGGGCTGCCGTCCCACGCGAGGTCGGTCGTCGCGGCGGTGTTCGTGGCGTGCATGGCGGGGAAGCTGGCAGGCGACACGCCGTATGTAGCGGAGCGCTGCCGCGGATGTCCCCCGCGCGGCGGCAAGGGGCCGCACTTATGTTCTTTGGTCGGTAGTTGATTCGGGTGCGGTCCTCAGTTCAGGTGGCGCCGCTTGCCAGGCCCGGCAGGTGCTGTGTGCGGTCAGTGCTCCGGCGGGGTGGGCGGTTGATGGCCGTCGCACAATCTGCCCAGGAGCAGGTCAAGGGGGGCGTCGAGGGCATGGGCGAGGGCGTGCCAGGTTTGAAGGGTGCCGATGGTGCGACCCTGCTCGAGCTCGATGAGAGTGCGGCGGGACAGGCCGCTGCGCGCTGCGAGTTGGTCGTAGGTCCATCCGCGCGCGGCCCGTAGCCGGGAGAGCTCCAGGCGGAGCTCGTCGAGGTTCGGGCCGGGCGGGAAGATCGTCACCCGTCCATCGCACGGTGCAGACCCCTGCCCTGTCAGTGCGCCTCTGCCCTATTTTCGTCCGGTGTCAAACAGACACCCGGGGCAGACATCTGCACTACCGTGTGCCGCCGCCAGCCCTCTCGCGCCTCGCATACGGGGCGGTGAGCAGAGCCGGCGACACCTGTCACGGCACGGAGGAACGACCGATGGGGTCCGGCACGACCACGCGCCCGGGGCGGCGCACCTGGACGGTGGAGATCCGCCCGCTCTCCCTCGGGCGGGCACTGCTGTGTGACCGCTGCGGCCCGGTTCCCGTGGGGCCCGGTGGCGTCCGCGCTTCTGTGGTGGCTCACCTGGGCCACCATGCACGCGGCGAAGCCCTCGCCTATCACTTGCGTACCTGCCAGTGCGGCGAGCACGGCTGCCAGTGGCATCCCCGGCACCGCGGTTGTGGTGGCCCTCTGGTCCTGCTGCTGGCCCGTGAGCGCAGCGGGTGCCTGTGGCGGCTGAGCGACGTCTGCCGCGCCTGCGCGGCCGTCACCGCGGATGCGGCAGTAGCCGCCGAGCCCCTTCGCCACTCCCCCGCTCCGCCTCCACGGCGGCCCGCGCCCGCGGAGTCCGCCATTCCCGCGCCCGGACAGAACTCCAGCACCCCCTTCGTCTCGGAAGGTTCTTTGTGCGAGCAAGGCTCTGAAGAGGTTCCTTTCTGGACGGATCCCTCAGCCTACGGTTGAGGGTGGCTACGGATCACTGGCGGCTTTCCGACTACCTGCGGCTGATCGACAACGACCGCACGAAGGAGCTCGGTCAGCGGATCAACTACGAGGTCTTCCTGCCGGGCCAGGACCAGCCGACCCCGGCGGTCGACCTGCGCGAGGAAAGCTCGTGACCAGCGGTAATCCGATCCACGAAGGGCTTGTCCCACGAGAGGGTCACACGGACGCCTGGGCGCCTGGCTCTGGGGCCAGCTGGAAATCGACGAAGAAGGTGCCGGGGTTGCCGGGCACCGTTTCCGTGCGAGCTCCGCCAGCCTGGGCCGGATCCGGCGCTTCACCCAACAGACACTGGCCCGGTGGGGCCGGCGTCACTGTGCCGATGAGGTCACGATGGTTGTCGGAGAGCTTGTCGCCAACGCCGTACGGCACGCCCTCGCCCCGCACCCCGACCGCCACGGGTGGCTGGGGTTGATGAACACCACCAAAACGGTCGTCTGCGCCGTACAGGACCCCAGCCCCGACAAACCCCTCCCCCGCACAGCCACCCCTCACGACACTCGCGGCAGAGGGCTCCTCATCATCAGCGAACTCGCCCACGACTGGGGGTACTCACTCCACAGCAACACCGGCAAGACGGTCTGGGCGGTTGTGCCCACCACCCTCGCCCCATGCACTGCCTGGGCGGGAACGAGCTGAGGTTCAACGACACCGTGGCAGTGGTCCTCACACAGCTTTACCGAGCTGTCCGCGAGGGCCCGCCCTCGTCGACCAGGCGGCGGTAGCCTTGGCCGTCTTCCGGAGGATGATCTGAGCTGGGAAACCCTTCCAAAGCCGCCTCTGGTGGACCGGGTCCGACGAGCCACGCGCTCTCTTGTGGCCCAATGGGGTCCTCCCCCTCGTCGGCCCTTTCTCCCGGGGATCGCCTGCTATGGCATGAGCCAGAGAATGAGCAAGAGCACGAGGACGACGCACAGGGTGGCTCCGGCGATCTGCCAGGTTCTCCGTTGCGAGGGCAGGACAAGCACGCGAGGCGAGGAGGCTGTGGGGAAGACGTAATAGACCCGGTGCGGGTGGTTGGGAGCCTCGGCGCGGGCCAGTTGCAGGTACTTGAAGGTGGCCTGGCGGGCGATCTCGCCTTTGCACGGCGTGAGGTGCGGCTGCACGAGTTTGCGAAACCCGTGGGTCAGATCCATGGGGAGCGTGTCTTGGTGAGTCAGATGTGCCCGATCCCAGTGGCCGCTCTCGCGTGCCCCCTCCCAGGCCAGGTACGGCACGCCTGCCTTGGGGTGCTTGATCTTTTCGACCAGGGGTTTGCGCCTGATGGTGCCCTCGATCCACGTGACGGTTCTGCCGGTGCCTTTGCATCTTTGGTGAGGCACGGTTCCCGTCCGGTCACAGTCGGGGCAGTCCCGTACGCCTTGGCCGTCGCATGTCGAGCAGGTGGTGCGGCCACGGCCACGGCAGACGGGGCAGGCGGCGTCCAGTGCTCCGCATTGCCGGCAGGTGGCGCGGTCCTCCAGCGGCTGCTGGCCGTCGGGGTTGTTGCGAATCCTGTTGCCGGTGCCCTCACACCGTAGGCAGGAGTCGGTGCCACGGCAGGCGGCGCAGGCCGTTAACGGATCGCAAGGTAGGTCTCCGCGGCCCTGGCAGCGCGGGCAGGCGGTCTTTCCGTTGCTGCAGTCGCAGGACCGCTCGGTTACCGAGCCTCTCCGCACCAGTGTGATCGTCTGCGTCGTAGTGAGATCCTTCGGCACGGCGACGTGGTAGCGATCGAGGGTGTCGTACTCCGGCTGGTCCGCCAGGTCAATGGGGCCATAGTGTTTCCGTTCCTCCTGGGTGCGGGTCTCGATGGACCGGACGATCTCGCCTTCCAGGAGGGAATGCCAGGTGATCTCCGCGGTATCAGGCAAGCCCAGCTTCGAGGCTTCACCGCGCTCTTCGATGCGTCGCCGTACCGCTTCCAGGACATCCTTCTCGTCAAGCACGCAACCCTCCCCCGCCGTCAGGCTCCAGCCTCCCCATTTTTCCCGCGACGGCCAGCACCGCGGGTGGAACCCATACCGGGACAGTAGCGAACCAGCCGCGCTGCCATAGAGCAATTCCGCGCAGATACTGGGGCTGCCCCCAGAGCGCGTCGAGCCTCTGACAACTCAGCCGACCACCGCCTCGTCCTGCGGTGGGATCGGGGACATCCCGCCCCGCGGGGGCGGGCCGGGCAGGATGCCCCAGGGGGAGCCGATACGCGCAGGCCCGTGCCTGTGCGTCGTGGTAGTCCGATGGCGCACAGGTGCCTGCGAACAGTTTGTGAGTGACGTGCACCCGCCCATCCTGATCCAGGTGCCGTCCGCCCGTACCTGGGCGGGCATACATAGTCCGCAGGAGCTTCGCCCGTGCTGGAGTGCGCCAGCGCGTACTGAATGCCAGACAGCCGCCAGAGCGGAGGGCAGTGGAGATGGCGGGCAAGAAGGTGTGGGGATCGGTGATCTGGTGCGCGAAGACGGAATCGCAAACAGGGACGGCAGGGGCGAGGCACTGGACACGCCTACGGGATGGCCCCCTCCCACGGCACGCGGGTGCGGTTGCCGGATCGCGGTCGGCCTGGCGTCACGGTGTCGTGCTCGGGATGCCGAGGACGTCGTAGAGGTGCTGGCCATGGGCCCACCTCTTCAGTTCCGGGCGGCCCATGAGGATGAGCTGGTGGTGCTGGGCGAAGTCGACTGCCGGCTGAGTGAAGCCGTTGAGCGCGATCATGATGGGGACGTCGGCTCCATGGTGCAGCCGGGCTGTCCCGTTGAACTTCTGCACATGCCCTGAGCCAACTGGGTTCTGGTACTGCTTGCACTGCAGGATCAAGAGACGGTCTTCATCATCACGGGCGGTAACGTCCACCCCGAGGTCCCCGGCGCCACCGACCCGCCGCGGACTCCGGAATCCGTCCCGGGCCAGAAGGTCGGCGCACGCCTGCTCGAAGCCCGTCGCGCTCATCGCGGACAGCTGCTTCATCTTGAACGTCAGCACATCCGGGTCGGCCCAGTTGTCAGATGGATCGACGAACGTGTCGTGCGGGCCGGCGTAGACACCGGGATCGAGCAGGCGTGACAGGAGCTTGCCTACCAGGAGAAGCAGGAGCAGTCCGCCGGCAACGAGGACTCCGGCTCCCCACGGGTGGTCGGCTATCAGGCCCCACAGGTCAACGGTGATCCACCGGCTGACATCCTCGGTCAGCCATTCCCACAGCATCCTGCCCGCAGCCAGTGTGAGGACTGCGTACAGCAGGAACTTCAGCATCGGGTCGAGCGACCCATCCTCTTCGAACACCACACCTCCAGACGTGATGAATGATGATCCAGGACCCTGCTGGTCAGGCAGCGCGCTTGAACCAGCTCGGGCGCAAGCGCGCGGATACTCCAAGCAGTTCGTGCAGGGCGGCGCCATTCTCGGCCCAGCGCTGCAGTTTCTCCCGGTCGACCCAGCGCACGCCGCGCCGGTCACCCCACGCCATGGCGTTACGGGTGAAGGCCCCGTGGGTGACGACGACAGCGTGATCGGCTTTATGGGCCGGCCCAGCCGTCCCCTTCACCTCGTACATCACCGATGACCCCACCTTCCCGCCGACACAGGTGTGCTTGGCCTGCACGACGATCCGCCCGCATTGTGGGTGGTCACCGATGACATCGGCGGCCTGGTCGCGACCGCCGCCTACCCTCCGGGCCGGCCAGCCGTCACGGACCAGCAGATCCCGCAGGGCGTACTCGAACCGGCGGTCGCCCATGGCGTCCAGTTCCTCCAGGGTGATCCGAAGGGCGGCCAGCCGTTCCCTTTCGCGACGCCGCCTCGCGGCCGTCTGCCTGCTCCTCCACACCGCCGCGGCCCCCGCGAGCAACACGAGGATCAGCACGACCGGCCAGACATCCTTCAGTACGCCGACTGCCCCGGCAGCCATCCGGACAGCCAGGACAAGCGCGGCCAGGGCCACTACAACTGCGCCTGCAGATCGTCCCGTCGAAGACCGACGAGGAGCGGCTCCTGCTGGTGAGTCCGGAACTCGCCGACGTGCTCAGCGCGATGGTCTGCCGAGTCCGGGATGCCTCTGGCGCGATTCCCATGGTCCGTGCTTACGACCCGAACGAACGCGTCTGGAACCCGCCGCTTCCGTTGCTGTTCCAGTGGCGTTGGGGCGGGCAGAACCGGCCGGTGTCCGTGTCCACGATCCGCAAGGCGCTGGACTAGTACTGCAACGGTGCTTGCCGTGACTGATGGCCAGGTCGGTCGTTGGTGTGGTTATGGGTGGGGACCTTGCTGATGTCAGGTTGTGGGCGGGTGAACTGGAAGCCGTGCATGAGCGGTTCGTGCACCGTTTCAGCAGGTCGGAGCCGCGGGAGTCGGCGCTGGCCTTTATGCGGGGCCTGATCGCTCCGCTGCAGCGCAAGAACGGCTGGACGCTGGCTGAGGAAGCCGGTCACGCAGGCCCGGACCGCATCCACCGGATGCTGAACCGGATCGAGTGGGACGCCGATGAGGTGCTCGACGACGTGCGCCAGTACGTCGTCGGCAACCTTGGCGACCCGAATGCCGTCCTGGTCGTGGACGACACGGGCTTCTTGAAGAAGGGGACGCGGTCTGCCGGGGTGCAGCGGCAGTACTCCGGCACTGCCGGGCGGACGGAGAACTGCCAGGTCGGCGTCTTCCTCGCCTATGCAACCGACCGCGGGCGGACACTGATCGACCGCCGCCTTTATCTGCCCACCTCCTGGACCGACGATCGCGAAAGGTGCCGCCGGGCCGGTATCGATGACGAGGTCGCCTTCGAGACCAAGGTGGCCATGGCCAAGGCGATGGTCCGCCGCGCCATCACGGACAAGATCCCGTTTCGGTGGGTGACCGCGGATGCTGCCTACGGCTTCTCCAAGGGCTGGCGCTCTGAGCTGGAGGGGGCGGACGTCTTCCACGTCATGGCCACCACCCGACACGACACCGTCGTCACTCACTGGGCGATCGACCACCCCGTCCACGACCTGTTCAATGGCCTGCCACGGCAGAAATGGAAGCGCCGTCCCTGCGGCACCGGGGCTCACGGCCTGCGGATCTACGACTGGGCCCGCGTCGAGGTGCGGCCCTGGCACCGACCTGACCGCCGCCACTGGGTGATCGCCCGCCGCAGCGTCGCCCGCCCCGCGGAGATTTCCTACTACATCGCCTACTGTCCCGCCGATACGACGCTTGACGACCTGATCCGCATCGCGGGCAGCCGATGGGCCATCGAGGAATGCTTCCAGAGCGCCAAACAAGAATGCGGCCTGGACGACTACCAGGTCCGCCGCTACGCCGGCTGACACCGGCACATGACCCTGGCCATGGCCGCTCACGCCTGTCTGACCGTCCTGCGAGCCCGCGAGCTGGATGCCGAGAAAGCAGAAACGGATCCTCCCAGCTCATCCACCTCAGCCTCGCCGAAATACGACGGCTGATCACCCGCCTCACCGACCGCCGGCCCACACCCGTCGAGCACATCCTGCACTGGTCGACCTGGCGCCGACGACGACAACACCAGGCCCGCACCAGCCACTACAAACGGCGCGGACACAGCCCCTGAACTGGCCATCAGTCACGGCAAGCACCGTTGCAGTACTAAGACATCGTCTCATTTGGTGAGTCTGCGGTGACAGATGAGGGTGCAGGCGAGGGCGGTGAAGGCCAGGAAGTGTTCGGCCTTGCGTTCGTAGCGGCGGTGCAGGCGGCGGCAGCCGGCCAGCCAGGACATGGTGCGTTCGATGGTCCAGCGGTGCCGGCCCAGCCGGGTGGAGGACTCGATGCCCTTACGGGCGATGCGGTGTCGGATGCCACGCTTGCGGAGCCACCGGCGCAGGTCGTCGTAGTCGTAACTCTTGTCACCGTGGAGCTTGGCGGGCCTGCGCCTGCGCGGGCCGCGCCGGGAGCGGATCGGCGGAATGCCGCGAACGAGGGGCTTGAGGGCCTGGCTGTCGTGGAGGTTCGCGCCGGAGATCCCGATCGAGAGGGGCAGACCGGTCCGCTCGGTGATCAAGTGGATCTTCGAGCCCTTCTTGCCCCGGTCCACAGGATTCGGACCTGTCAGGTCCCCCCTTTCAGGGCCCGCATGTTCACCGAGTCGATCGCGCACCGAGACCAGTCCAGTTCCCCGCGCGAGCCCAGCTCGTCCAGCACCAGACGGTGCAGCTTCGCCCAGACCCGGGCGGCACTCCACTCGGTGAAACGTCGGTGGGCGGTCGGCCCCGAAGGACCGAAGACCGGCGGCAACTGCCGCCACGTACAGCCGGAGGTGGCCACGAAGATGATCGCCGCCAGCACCTCACGGTCGCCGTACCGGCGCCTCCCACCGCCCTGCGGACGCGTCGGCGCGGGCGGCACCACTCGCTGGAACAACTCCCACAACCCGTCCGGGACCAGCCGCTCCACGATCACCATGCCTCAAGATTACGGGCCCAAATGAGACGGCGTCTAAAGAGGGACCAAGCCGATATCGCCTGTGAGCCTTACGGGTGACAGGTGGCTCGGAGTGCTCAAGCACACCCCTACGATCCTCGCCATGAGTAGCGAGGCAGTTACTATCCGAGTGGATCCGTGTGAGTTGCCGGCCGACAGCTTCACCGAATCCGACATCGCCAGGATCCATCTGGTGTCCGTGATCGAATCCGCCGCGACCGCCCTCGGCCAGTACGCGCAGACGGTGGGCGAGGACCTGGCGCAGGCCGGCGACTATGCACGTCGAGCGAAACGTCTCGACTCGCTCGACTCGCTCGATTCGGTGTTGAGGCAGGCTGTGATCGCAGAGCGGGTCCGTGGGACCAGCTGGGAGACGATCGCAGAGGCCCTCCGCATGGAAGCGCCGGATGCTGAAGCGCGGTGGGGTGATGCGGTAGAGCAGTGGCGCCGAGAGACACGAGCAACCAGCATCTATCGAGAGAACCCTGGTCGCGCTGCCGCCTCAGCTGACAGGTACATCACCACGGGCAAGCCGTACCAGTTCAGCACTGCCACCCGTCGGCCGCTGTCCGTCTCGCTGGACGCGGCCGCCCATCTCACCGGCCGCAACGTCGCCGCGGCGGACCATGCGTTCGCTGGCACCGTCTGCACGCACTGCCCCTGCGACAGCCCGCTCCCGGGCAGAACGGTCGGCTGACCAGCGGCCTGGCCGGAACACGGCGGGCCGCACCGATTCCGTGCCGGCGGTTTGTGTGAGTACCGCCACCGCAGTCCGCCGACTCACTACGGTCAGCGCATGACCAGTGAGGGTGTAGTCGTGGACGAGGCAGTGCGCGCGGCATGGGATTCGTACCGGATCTTGGAGAAGCGCACGCCAGAGAAGGAGCGCCGGCAGGCGCAGCAGCGTGTCCAGGCTGCGATGGACTCCTACGGCCGGGAGGAAGTGTCCCGGGGCGCGGTCTTCCTGGTGGGCGTGCTGACCGCGCACATCATCGGCCAGCCACACGGCGCAGAGGAGGACCGCCTCGATCCGCTCAGTGATCTGATCCCGGCCGTGATCCGCAAGCTGCCTGACTTCGAGTCGGCCGACCCCGCCCAGGTGCCGATGGTCACCGGCGTCCTCATGGCCGCGGCCATGGGCATGGACACCGTGGCCTGGCGCGACCAGTTCGGGACGATCCCGCCGAAGGAGGCCCTGGTACACAACTTCGTGCTCTGGTTGCTCGCCGACCTCTTCGACAGCCTGGTCGAACAGCCCGGCGCCACCGACCAGCTGATGCGGGAGACCTTCAACTCGATGGCTGCCGACGATGCCGGCTGGCAGGCCCCCGACAGAGCCCCGGGCCTCGCTCAAACTCGCCCTGCCGACCGTGAGGCCCGACGCCCACGACAGCTTCTAGGAGAAGTGCGATGCCCAAGAAGACTGGCACCGAGGATTCGTACGGCTACGACCCGGAGACCAACACGGTCCGGGTCGGGCATCACGACCTGGAGCGACTGCTGCTGATGTTCCGCTCGCTGGTCCGCGAGCAGGAGCCTGGCAGCTGGAAGCACATGAGGGACTACGACCTGTCCTTCGAACGCCTGGCAGACGCCGTCGACGCCGCCGCCAAGGCCCGGGCAGGGTTCCCGCTGGGAGGGCCCTGACCTCCGGCTGCGCTGCACCACCACTGAGCCCGTCTACGACTGGCCGGACGGCGCCCCCTACGACGGCGGAACGCCGGTCACATGGAACGTCCCGGGCTACGGCTCCCACGCCACCTCCGATGACTACAGAGGCCTGCCCACATCGCTGTGCGGCTTCACCTGGTCGACGGAGGAAGGCCGCCCCGTGAGCGGCTTGCCGGACTGCCGCGAATGCCTGCGCGAGGTCCAGCTCGTGGCCGAACGGCCCCGCGGCACCTGGCGACCAGGAGCCACCCAGCCGACTACACGTTACCCCCCTGGGTGGCTACTGGTGGATACCGCCGTGGCACGATGCGAAACGCCCCGACCCCGGCAGCTGCAATGCCGGGGTCGGGGCGTTGTCACCAGGCGGCTCTCCGGGCCAGACGATGTCCGGCGTGGCGAGGCTGCCGGGCTCAAAAGGCCCCGAGGAACTCGCGCTGGGGCCTCGGCAGTGTGTTGGGTCAGTTGTGCACCAGGTACCAGTCGCTGTCCTGCATGCGCGGAACGTTCGGGTGCAGGTAGCCGACCACTCCGTTGTTCTCGTGGTCGCAATGCCGATTCCTGAACTCCGTGATGTCCACCCTGCCGACCCACCAGTTGTCACGGATGTAGGTGTCCTTCGATGGCGTCATCCAGCAGAACTGCACGGTCCTACCGTTCTGGTTCTTCCCGTCCAGCCAGATTGACGCCACCTTGTGCCGCCTGTCCTGGAAATGGATCTGCTGACCGTGGCTCCCGGCGAAAGCCACCCCGGCCCCGAGCGTTAACGAACCGGCCAGTGCGGCCGTACAGGCCGTGGCCATGGCCATCCTGCGCAGACGAAGCATCATGTTTGCCTTCCGTTGCCTTCCTGCGGGCCCTCGTGACATCAGCAGTGAGGGCCGGTTGTTGGTTGTCGCGTACAGGCTCCCCGTTCCAGCAGAGCTGCGGCATGCTTTCAGCGAGGGCTGAATCGTTCCGGAGGCTGGCGTGCTACGCATTCACTGCACTTCAGAGGATCTCTTGAGGGTGACGGTCGCCGACCGGCCGGCACCCCTGATGGAACTCGGCATGGCCATGGCGATGCTGCAGCGTCGAGACGGGAACCCGGTGTTTAGTCCATGGCGGCGGCGCCTGGCCCGGTCCCTTCCACGACTGGCACACCCCATATTGCAGTTGGTCTCCCCGCTGGGTGCCGGGCCGATGTTCATGGACCCGCCCAGCGACGATGTAGAAGAAGGCATGGACCAGATCCTGTCCACGCCCCGTCCCCAAGCCCGCGCAGAGCTGCGCCGGATGTGCGCGATTGATCGCCTGATCACTCCGTGGGTGCGTGGCCTCGCCGATCGGGATCGAGACGCCTGGCAGGTCCTCAAGCTGGCCGTCCATGCCAGCCATGCCAGTGTCATCGCCGAGGCATGGCCCCGTATCCAGGCAGGCTTCCACGCCGAAACCGCCTGGCGCTCCCGCATCCTTGCCCAGCAGGGCCTGCACGCTGCCCTGACGGGGCTGGCGCCGTCCATCCGCTGGCGCGGCATGACCCTAGAAGCACCCTTTCCCCGCGATCTCGATCTCACCCTGCACGGGCACGGCATCATCTTGCAGCCGGCCCTGTTCTGGGCCGACCATCTCTTAACAGCGCCGCACCCCGACGGACGGCTTCTCCTGATCTACCCAGCCGTCACGCCACTGCCGCTGCGGGATGCCTCAACCCCCGCAGACTCGCTGGCTGCTCTTGTCGGCAGTACCCGGGCACAGGCCTTGCGCCTGCTCGTCCGGCAGCACACCACCACCGACCTCGCCCGTGAACTCGCTGTCAGCCCAGCAGCCGCGTCCATGCAGGCCAAGATCCTCCGCGAAGCCGGACTGATCGTCTCCCAGCGCGACGGCAAGGCCATGTGGCACTGGTGCACACCCCTCGGCCTGGATCTCCTTGCGCACGGGAGGGCATGAGCGCAAACGGGACACGACCTGGTCTGGGCAGCGACCCAATACTGGCGGTTCGAAAACCAGGCTCACCTCCATCCGATGCGGGTGAAGACGCAGCCCCGCTCCGCCAGCTCGCTTCGGGAGTCGGTCTGCTCCCGCGCCCAAACCAAAC
>NZ_MAXF01000154.1 GCF_001704635.1 Streptomyces sparsogenes
GGTCGGGCGGCGTGGGGAAGGAGTTCGCGGCCTGTCAGGTGGAGGTTGATCTTGCTGCTGCCGAAGTCCAGCGCGCGGCGCCCCTCCCCGCAGGTGACGGGCCGCATACCGAGGACCCGCTGGTTGAAGGCAGTGGTCCGCTCGACGACGGTGACGGTCGGCACCAGGTGGTCCAGGCCGCGGATCACGATCCCCGGGGGGCGTACCGGGCCAGCTGCTCGGTGCAGGCGTTCCACGCTGGCGCGGACAGCAGCTCGCGTGAGCGGGCGAACAGGCGGTACAGAGCCGGGCCGTGGCGTTCGGCCAGCCCGACGTTATGGGCCAGCACGTCGAGCTCGTTGGCGGCCGTGATCTCCACGATGGCGCGTACGTCCGCCGCGGCCGGAGTGTGTTCCCGGCCCGTGAAGCGGTCATGGAAGCCCACCGGAAGCCCGTTGCCCAGGCGAGGATAGACGGCTGCCCGGTCGCAGCTCGCGTACAGGTACACCAGGGCCTCCGCGCGATCGCCGATCAGTTCGGCGAGCACCCAGCGCTCGGTGATGCCCAGGAGCGACCCGTCGAATCCGTCCGTTCCGTAGGCAGCGTGGCACAGCCCCGCGAGCTGGACGTCAGGGTCGGCGCCCCAGGCGGAGAGTAGGCGGGTGACACGGTGCAGGTGGTCCAGGAGCGTTCCGCCCGGATGGGCCGTCCGGGCGGCGCCGCGGTCGGACAGGAACTTCTCGGCCCGCGGCCATCGCGCCGGGGCGGGCCGCCCCATCAGGCCACCCGTTTTGCGGACTGTGCCAGCTCGGCGACCAGTCGGGCGGTGGCCGGGATGGCTATGCCGTGGGCGGCTCCGGCGCGTAGGACGGCTCCGCCGATGGCGTCGAGTTCCAGCGGACGGCCGGCCTCGGCGTCGCGCTGCATCGAGGACCTCATCGTCCCGGGGACGCGTTCGAAGAAGGAGAGCAGCCCCTCGGCGGTCACGGGCGCGCCGGCGGCGCGGGCTACGGCCGCGATCTCGTCGAGGACGGTGAGCAGCTCGAGCCGGTGCCGATCACGGACGGCGCCGATGTCGGCCTGGTGGTGGGTGGTCAGCAGGGCGAACGGGGCGAGGAAGGCCAGCTTGTCCCAGAGCATCGCGCTCTCGTCCTCGCGTACGGTCACGCCTAGACCAGCCTGTCGCAGCAACGCCGCGAAGTCATCAACGGGGGCGGCTAGTTCGAGGTCGGCGAACGGGCTGGTGTGGGCGATGCGGCCGGGCGCCGTGCGGGTGGCCTCGACCCGGATGGTGCCCGCGACGACCCGGGCAGAGGGGAAGCGCTCGCGGAGCACGGCGAGATGGTCGAGGCCGTTGAGCAGCGGGACCACGACCGCCGTGCCGAGCACCTCGGCCGGGATGCGGTCGAGCGCCTCGGCGAGCGCGGTCTGCTTGACCGTCACAAAGACAGCGTCTACCGGCTCGCGCAACTCGGTGTCGGACTCCACCACCGCGATGAACTCCCCGTACCGATTGCTGTCGACGCGCAGCCCGTCCCGGCGCAGCACGGCGACGGTCTGTTCCCCCGCCAGGCAGACGACGCGGTGGCCGGCACGGGCGAGCAGCGCACCGACCAGGCCGCCGACGCCGCCTGGGCCGAGAACCGCCACGGTCGTGGTTGTGCTCATGTGTGCTCCTGTCCGGGAAATCAATGAGTCGAGAGGTGGGGCGGCCGGGGCCGGGAAGCCAGTCGGGCCCGTGGCGGGTCGGCACCCGCCCGCATCCAGGACCGCGTCCGGACCGCGGAAGAGACAGCGGGCGGGTTGCCGCCCTGGGCCCGGAACGATGATCAAACCTCGCGATACCCAAGTCAATCCACGGATTGGCTGGGCAACACCCAAGCAGTAGCTTGGGTCCGTGACACTTGACGATCTCCGTGTCTTTGCCGCGGCCTGCCGAACCGGTTCGCTCAGCGGTGCCGCCCGTGAACTGGGCTGTACGCAGTCGGCCGTCAGCCAGCACGTGAAGCGACTCGAGCGCGAACTGGGACTCAGCCTGCTCGAACGCCACCCGCGCGGGATTGCGCCGACCTCGGCGGGGCGGCTGCTGCACACGGCGGTGACCGAGGGCCTGGGGCGCATCGACCAGGCAGTGCGCCGGATCGAGGAACTCGGCCGCGCGGAGGGCGGATCGGTACGGGTCACCACCGGTGCCACAACCGTCCGGCACTTCATGGCCGCCGCCGTGGTCGACTTCCGCCGGCGCTTCCCGCGAGCCAGTCTCGAATTCCAGACCAAGACCTCCAGCCGCGGCTGCTTCGACGCGCTCGCCGTCGGCGCGGTGGACCTCGCCTGGATCACCCTGCGGCCGGCGGGCAGCGCCGTGGAGCAGCGCCCCGTCGTCCACCTGCCCTGGTCACTCGCAGTTGCGGCCGGCGACCCGCTCGCCGCCAAGTCCTTCATCGACCCCGCTGACCTGCAGGATGCCCGGCTCATCGGCCTGCCCGAGAACTCGACCGCGCGTATCCAGCTCGGCTCACGGCTCGCCGAATCGGGCATCCGGCCGATCTTCGACACCAGCGTCACCGACTGGGACACCGCGATCCTGCTGGCCGAGCTCGGGCTCGGCCACGCGGTCGTCCCGACCCTGCCCGAGTGGACCGGCCCCGGCCACCCCGGCCTGCGGCTGATCCCGATCCCCGCCCTCCCCGCGCTCACCGCGGGCTGGGCCGTCCGCCACTGGGACGCCCTCTCCCCACTGGCCCGCGCCTTCGCCGACACCGTCGCCCACCACTGCGCCCGCCAGGCCGGAAAGTGAAGCCTCAACCGGCAGATCAACCTTCCATGCACTCACAGCGTCGCCGGTGACAACAATCCTGCCTATGTGACAACTATCGTGCCTCGGCTCACGGCCGGGTGTGACTGAGCAGTTCAATTGGCGAGTTGCGCGTTGGCCGGGCACCTGTCGTTGACGGACTCGACCAGCACCGCGGCCTCGCCTGCGATGACGTCACCCTCCTTCGCGGGGTACCGGAAACTAGTGGCGTGCTCACCGCCAGGCAGCGGTGGTGGCGATGACGGCTTGGGCCAAGACCACGGGCTGATCGCGGGCAATGAGGTGCCCGGCGCCACGAATGGGCCGAACTGTGGTGTGAGGAGCCAGGTGCAGCAACTGGTCGATGTCCTCGTCGGTGAGCGACGAGCCGTTGTCGCCATGGACGAGCAGGAAGGGCAGGTCGAGTTCCGCGGTGACCTGCCGTAGCCGTGGGACCTGGGCGAGGACGTCCTCGACGAGCTCGGTGTGGGCGCCGAGCGGGCCGACGGAAGCGAGGAAGCGGCGAACCCTGGAAGGTTCGAGGCAGGGTACGACGTCGACCAGCACCAGCCCCGCCACCCTGGCTCGCACTGCCGGATCCGCGAGAGCGGCGATCGCGGCGAGCCCGCCGAGTGAGGCACCGACTACCACGCTTGCCGGTGGCTCGGTGTGCACCATCGCGGCGACGTCGTCCGCGCACGCGGACAGTGTCCGAGCACTGCCCGCGCTGTCGCCGTGACCTCGCTGGTCGAAGGCCACACACCGGTACCCGACATCGACGAGGACCTCGCTGACCGGTCCCCACACCTGACGGCGTTCGCCACCGGCGTGAAGGAGCAGGAAGGTCAGTCCGGCACCGACCTCCTCCCCGCGCAGGATCACATCGGGGCGAGTGATCCGCCGTACTCGTGGGGCAGTAGGGCCGATCATGAAACTGACACCTTCCCTCCTCCCGCCACGGGTCCTTGGCCAGGCCGCCAGGGCCGGCCAGTGCCCCAACGGAACGCGACACTGCGTACTGCCCGCAGGACACGTTGGGAACGGTACCGCCATGTGCAGGTGTTCACCCAAGGCGGCGCGAGCACACGCCCATCCGGCGCGGCGGCAGATGCCAGCAGCCCCAGCAAGATGCCAACCCGGCACATCGCAACCTGTCAACGCGCGCAAACTCAACTCGCCAACTCAACCGCTCATCCGCCAAGTGAAGCGCTCAGTCACACCTGAGCCGAAGATCAGGAGTTGTCACCAGCGGGACCGGCTGAGCTGGCGAATGGGGACGGTCGAGGCAGCCTGGTTGTCACCAGCGAGGCATCCGACTTGTCACAGACGCTCATTCAGCAGTCTTTCCGTCACCAGAAACGAAGATCGGGAGCATGAGGTTCTCCACGGCGCTTCGATGAGCTCATGGCCGCTACACACGCTGGGTCGGGAAGGGTAGTCGAAGCCGCTGACACCGGGTCCGTCTGGTCGCATCAGTGCAGCTGGGAGGACCTTTTCGTGCCGACGGACGTCAACGCGGGCAGGTCCGGCCTGGATCTGGGCGACGGCTGGACGAGACACCGGCCAGCTGCTCGCCGTGCGCTGGTGTGCGCCCGAGAGCGCTGCCGCTCAAGCACCGGGCGTGCTGGCCCAGATAGTCGCGACCGCGCCCCCCGCCCATGAACTGCACGACACGGAGCGTCTCGCGGCCTTCCACCTGACCCTTCCCCAGCACCTGAGCCTTATCGCGCTCACCACCACGTCCGTGATCGGCCCCTGGTCGCAGCGCCCGGGCAGGCCCCGCGCAACCACCCACCCGAGCCACTCCTAGCCCGCCCGCGTCTCCCGCGCGGCATCACCCGACCAAGCCCAACCGCAACCGGAGGACCAGTGCCCTCGACCATTCCCCAGACCGCCGTCATCACCCCCACCCGGCTGCTTCCCGAGCGACTGCCGTACTTGACCGCGCTCCAGCAGCGCCCGAGGAGGGGCCGTAGCAAGAACAAGGTCCCGACAGCGTCAATTCGGTCCAGCGACGAGTCGGAGCCGTGGCGCAGGGTTCGTTCGGTACACGGGATGGCGCACTACTCGGGCGACTACGCGTCGGCGACGACGGGCGGCCAGGTCGTCTACGAGAGTCGCCTGGAGTTGGCCCGCCTGCTGCTCGCCGACTTCGATCCGGCGGTGTGCGGCATCTACGCCCAGCCCTTACGCATGGTGGCGCGAATCGAGGGCAAGGTACGCAGCCATGTTCCGGACTTCCTTCTGGTGATGTGCTCGGGCACGGTGCGCGTCGTCAACGTCAAGCCGGCCTCGCGCCTGCAGGACCCCAAGATCGCGCAGGCGCTGGCCTGGCCGGGGCATCTGATCGAGCGGCACGGCTGGGAGTACGAGATCTGGTCGGGTGCCGAGCCGATCCTGCTGGAGAACATCAGGTTCCTCGCCGCCTATCGGCACCCCGGCGTCGTACCCGCCGCCGATGTCGAACGGGCCTGACAGGAGGTCATCGACGGCGAGGAGATGGCGCTCGCCGAGCGGCGCCTGGCCGGGGACCGGAAGCCCGAATGACCCGACAGCGGAGCCTCCAGTGCTGTGAACGGCTTGTCTTGGCGGACCAGCCAGTTCTACCGGGGCTCCGCTTCTCGTGTCCGGCGTTCTTCCAGATCAGACCTCACTTGCGGCCACACCCAGACCCGTAACTTCATGGCCTTGGCGTTTAGGGTCGTGTTCGACACCACGTCCAAGCAGGTTGACACTGGCTTTGTTCCCGAGTCGTGAAGTCAGCTGTACATACGTGTCAGCAGACCGCAGTTCGGTCGTAACGCCCGCCGACGGTGTGGAAGTACTTGCTGTGCTTGTTTGGGATGGACTGGCAGGAGGTGTCCCGCCAGCTGTGGACGATGATCCTGACGCGCATCGTCGTGCCACAGTCGTTGTACACATAGCCTGATATGCCGCCGTCGGGGTTGTTGGTGACATCACTCCGATCGATGCACGCGGGTGCCGTTCCGCCGGCGGCGGCGACGGGCGCAGAAGCAGCCTGTGCCGGAGCCGTAGCGCCCAGGGCGCCTGCCAGCACAAGAACGGCTGAGCTGATGATGGCCTTGCTCTTCGTCGTCAGCATTGTTGTTGTCCTCCCTTAGTGGTGGAGGCAGCGCGGGCTGCCTCCTAGCTGCACATCGAGATTGCGCGCCAGCCAACGTCAGTTGCCAGGGATTGCGTCCAAACGAGTGATTCGTGGGACGTTCCACCGGCTGACCTGCCGGGACAGCTCGGCGTGTGACGCACGTGTGGGACATGCCGGCCCGCCGGACTGGGCAGTGTTCATCTTGAAGTTGCTGGTCGCGGGTTCTGGGGGGCGTACGCGCGTGAGTACACGCCGGATGACCCGTTCTTCGGGCCCTGGATGGAGGCCGGTCCGCACAAGCTGACGATCGTGCGGGAAGGCATGGTCGTCCACGGCTGACCTCAGCGCCTGCTGTTACCTGGCGCGAGCAGGCCGTTGACCTCAGCGATCGCCTCCGCCGACGGGTGGAGTAGCGCTGTACGTTCTCCGGCTTCTTGTGCCGTGACTTCGCCATGAGCATGGGCAGGCTGGCCCCGGCCTCGCCGAGGTGGGTGAGTCCGGAGTGCCGGTATTCACGCAGGTCCCGCCCCGTGCCCGCCACCCCGCCGACGGCTGTGTGCGCGTCCAGCAGGGCGCGGGCCAGGGCGCGGGCCTGCCCGTACGACAGCCGGACCAGCCCGGTGTCCGGGCAGACGTCGCGCGGGCTCACGACCTTCCCGGACCCCGGGCGGCGGTGGGTGACGAACACCGGGCCGCGCTACGGAGCCTGATCAGCCGGGGCAGCAGATGAGCGGTGTCCGCGTCCCAGTACACGGTCTCCAGCACGAAGTCCTCGCGCTGGGCACCCCGGCGCCGGGTACGCGGCTGCCTCCGGTACGTCACACTGGAGGGAGGCGGCCGACGCCGTCGCTCACCCCTCCCTCACCGCCTTCAAGTTGCGGGAGATCACCGGTGTACTCGCCCCCCGACCCGAACACCGAACACTGCATGCGCGCCCACCACGCGCATGCCGTCTCGATGCCCTTGGCCGTCCGTGGGCGGATCGGTAGTCCAGAATCGGCTGAAACGTCTCACTCTCAGGAGTCGAAGCACTCCTCGCCCGTGCCGCCCGCCGGTACGAAGCAGAGCCGCAGGCCGGTGCGGTCCCGAGCCCCGACCATGGGCGTGAAGCGGTAGACCCCGGTATCCGCCGTGTCTCTGACGACGATGCCACGCGGCCGGGTGCCGGGAGCCGAGATTTCGATCGTGTCCCCGATCCTCGCGTGCCAGATTCGGCCCCACGCGGCGGCGCACACCTCGCTGTACCGGATCTCCACACCCGCGCCGGTTCCGGTGCGGTGCTGCGGCCCGAGCGAGTCCACCCGGCCGGGCAGTCCGCAGAGCATGGCGTCGGGATCCTTCCCGTCACACGCTTTCCCCTGACACCCGGGGGCCGGGTCCGGCGCGGGGGACGCCGGGTTCGTCGGCTGTTCAGTGCTGGGGCGGCTCCACCCCCAGACCGGCGCTGTCACCGCGGCGGCGACCAATGCGGCCGCCCCCACACCCACCCTGAAGAGCCGCCGACGCCGCGCCCGCCCGTCGGCGCCCGTGGTGCCTCCAGCCCCCGCCGGTGCCGGGGCGGGCAGGGGCGGGACAGCGGGGCGGGTCTGTCGGGCACGTCCGCTCCACTCGGCGTCTGCCAGTTCCCACAGCGCCAGCAGCCGCCCCGGGGACTCCCCCGCGATCGCGCACAGCGCCTCGACCGCCTGCCGGGGCACCGGCTTCTTCCCGTTGACGTAGCGCTCCCACGAGGACTTGCTGTACGCGGTGCGCTCGGCCAGCGCCGCCAGGCTCAGGCCCGTACGGGCCCTCATCTCGCGGAGACTCTCGGCCAGTGCCACGCACTCCGGTGCGGAACCGGTCATCGGCGCAGCACCCGCCAGGTGTGCGGACCGACGATGCCGTCCGCCGGCAGCCCGGCCTTCTTCTGCAGCCGCGCGACGGCCGCGATGGTCTGCTGCCCGTACACCCCGTCAACGTTACCGGGATTCAACCGGTGATGACGCAGGAGGCACTGGGCCTCCACCACTTCCCAGCCCGGCCCGGCCAGGACAGCGGTGCGTGTCGTGCTGTATCCCGCGCCCAGTCCCCCACCCGCGCCGGTCCTGCGGACCTTGCAGGGGTAGGACTCGCCCAACTTGAAGACGTACCGGCCCGACCCGTTCAGGGCGGCGGCGTCGCTGTCCGGCCGGGGGTCTGCCGTGTCCACCGCCTTCCTGGTCCCGTCGCCCCCGCCGCCGTCATCGCCCCAGGGCGCGGCGATCAGCATCCCGGCGGCCAGTCCCGCGAGCGCGGCGGCCACAACGGCAACGAGGACAACGAACCTGCGCACACCCGGCGGCTGCGCAACCGCGGGCAGCTCCTCCGACGCCGCAGAACGCTCGGCAGCAGCCTCGCCCCGTACTCCCAGCCCGCCTCCGTCCTTCGCACCGGCCGACGAGGACGGCGCGGTCGGCTGCTGCCAGGCTTCCTCGGCCACCTCGTGCAGCACCAGCAGCCGGACCGGATCCGCCCCCGCGACCCGTGCCAGCTCCTCCACCGCGTGCCGTGGCGGCAGCGCCTTGCCATTGAGATAGCGCTCCCACGACGAGCGGCTGTATCCGGTCTTGGACGCGAGCGAGACCAGGCTCAGCCCGCTGCGGTCCTTTAACCTCCGTAACTGCGCCACGAGTTGCCGGACCCTCTGGTCCAGCGAATCCGGCAATTCCTGCCAACGCGACATGCTCCACCCCGTACGCGTCAAGGATCCCCAAGGCTTTCGCCCTCTTGTTTCTCCGGTAGATACACCTTGCACACACGCCGCGAGCCCGGCAGAGGGGCCATGGCCATGTCTTTCGGCCAACCCCTACTGGGACGGGCATCCCAGCCATGCCGCGTTCTGCCGGACGTCCCAGCAGGTCAACGCGCTGGATGTCCCACGGTGTCCCAACGGGACGGACTTCGCTGGTCCAGCTCCGGAATGGCCAGCAATCTCGGTGGTGCGAGCCCAGACGGTGCGGTCCACCCCGCACCGTCCTCGCATCCTTCAACCGCACCCGACCGAACCACTCACACAGAAACGGAAAGACCGATGCGCGTCATCACACAAGCTGCTCTCGGCATGACGGTGGCCCTGGCAGGCCTGACGGGCGCTGCCCTGCCGGCCAACGCGGCCACCTCGACCGCGGCACACCAGGAGGTCGCCCTCTCCGCGGCGAGTTGCAAGAAGCCCATCAAGGTCTGGGGCTACCAGGGCTATTACAAATGCGGCACTGATGTCAGCCGCGTCGACTGGAACCGCGACGGCCGCACCGACGAGGTCTTCGTGATCGCGCCGGACCGGACGATCTGGCACGTCTGGAAGAGCGCTGGCGGCTGGAAGGAGATGCCGGGCAACGGCCGTGCCGACAACATGATGGGCCCGAACGGCACCGGCGATCCGCGCCGTTGCATCATCGTCTACGTCAACCAGGGCTACCACTACTGGCAGAACTGCTTCTACAACGACAAGTGGCACAACTGGACGACGACCGGCTGAGCTGAGCCATCGAGTCGGCAGTCGAGCACCGGGCGGTCGACCATCGCCGAGAATGGGGGCGGAGCCCGGATCCACAGGGAGGCCCGGGGCTCCGGGCTCCGCCCCCATGCGACAGCCTAAATTGCGCGTGAGAGCGAGTTCGGGGTCCATTCGGTGGCCTGGCAGGCAGCGAGGTAGTCGGCCGACGGCGACAGCCGAACCGTATACAGCTGTCCTGTTACCGGCGCCTGCTCCGGATCTCCTCCAGGTCCACGAACCCGGTCTCGTCGCGGCTGGAGTCGAGAAATGCCTCGACCGCCGGGGCGGAGGCGAGGCGGGCCTGCCAGACCTGGACTACCTCGTACAGCCCAGCGAGAGAGAACGCCCGGCGGGACTCCTCCAGCGCCGTCGCCCACTCCTGCTCGAAGGCCGGCACCCACGGTGCGGCGCGCTGATCGGCGCGCAGCTGGTCGAGGAGTTCGGCCGGAGCTCCCGGTGCGGGCGCGTACGGCGTGAGAGGTGCGTGGTCGGGCTGCGCGCTCAGCGGCTGGTCCTCCCGGCGGGTCGTCACCTCGCGGTACGCGCGCCGGGTACCCATGGATGCGGGCATGGACGGATCCCCTACCGGGTCAGGGCGCGGGCGACGGCCTGGGCGTGCTGGCGCGGCGGGACGTTCTGCTCCTCCCAGGTGGCGGCGACGTAGTTGAGGAGTTCGGCCGTCGCGCGTTCCGAGTCGCTCGGGTCGCTGGTGAGCATCCGGTCGGCGGTGTAGGCGACGTCGGCGGCCAGGGAGGCCGGCTCCTTCCTGTAGCCGGGGCGAGGGGCGCCGGTCAGCTTCAGGGTGTACTCGTTGCCGGTGCGGGTGAGCGCGGTGATGTGTCGCGGCTGTCCGGGCCGAACCCTGGGAGGCAGTCGCCGTACCAGGAGCTCTTGAGTGCTCCGCCGTGTCCGAAGACTTCCAACAGCCGCAGCTCCAGCTTCATCACGAACGACCCGGCCCCTTCGCTCCACCCCCATTACAGAGGCTTCGTCACTACTACGAGCAGGTCCGCCAGCAGGTCCCGCGTCGGTACTCGACCCCTCGCGGTGTCCGCCGCTTGGAGCACTCCCTCTCCCCCGCGCCGTGGCGGGGTGTGTCGCGACCTGCCTTCTCCTGTTCCATGCGAAAGCAGCAGACTGGACTCGCGTCGCCTACATGCCGGACACCACCTGGCCAATAAACGGGCACCCGCCAGGCTCATCCCGGGATAGTGGTCACATCCCGGTTTCGATGTCGTCTTCATCTTTTTCGACACGTCAGCAGCGATTCACTTGCGTTCGCCTTTCCAGTCCCCACCTGACGCCTCATACGGCGCCTTTTCCTCATCGCTCACCACGACGGTCTTCAGCCAACCCAGCATGAGGCGGTTTGGAGCCTCCCCCATTACCTTCTTCGTGGCCCCGCAATGGGGCTCCCGGCCTCTGGAGCTGGCATGACTGGTCCCCCCTGTCGAACGCATGGCCCGGGGGGTGGTGTCACCGGCTCCGGAGGCATCGACAGACTGCTGATTAGGGGCATGACCACCAGCTTCTCCGGAGGCAGGGAGGCTCTTCGTAATGTGGATGTGGCGATCGGTGCCGCTGGACGGCCGGGCGAGTACGACCGGAGACTGCACGTGATCGACATCAGCGACATCGGCGTCTTCCTCGGCCTGGACGTCGGCAAGGGCGAACACCACGCCACCGCTGTCACCCCGACCGGGAAGAAAACCTTCGACAAGCGGCTACCCAACAACGAGCCCAAACTCCGCGAGCTCTTCGCGAAGCTGCAGGCCAAGCACGGCACCGTGCTCGTAGTCGTCGACCAGCCGGCTTCTATCGGCGCCCTGCCCATCGCGGTGGCCCGCGACATGCGCTGCCAGGTCGCCTATCTGCCCAGTCTCACGATGCGGCGGATCGCCGACCTCTACCCCGGCGAGGCCAAGACCGACGCCCGTGACGCCTTCGTCATCGCCGACGCCGCCCGGTCGCTGCCGCACACGCTCCACTCCATCGAGCTGGACGATGAGACCGTCGCCGAGCTGGAGATGATCGTCGGCTTCGACGAGACCTGGCCGGCAAGGTCACCCGCATCAGCAACCGGCTGCGCGGCCTGCTCACCCAGATCCACCCGCACCTCGAACGTGTCCTGGGCCCGCGCATCCAGCACCCGGCCGTCCTCAGACTGCTGGACCAGTTCGGCTCGCCAGCCCTGATCCGCAAGGCCGGACGGCGCCGGCTGATCAGCCTGATACGCCCGAAGGCTCCGCGGATGGCCGAGCGGCTGGTCGAGGACATCTTCACCGCACTCGACGAACAGACCGTCGTCGTCCCCGGCACGGACGCCGCCGCCCTGATCGTCCCCAGCCTCGCCAGCTCGCTCCAAGCCGTCCTGGACCAGCGCAAACTCCTCGCCACGAGAATCCAGGAACTGCTGGAGGCCCACCCTCTTTCCAAGGTCCTGACGTCCATGCCCGGCATCGGCGTCAGGACCGGAGCCAGAATCCTCATCGACATCGGCGACGGCAGCAGCTTTCCCTCCGCCGCCCACCTCGCCGCCTACGCCGGACTCGCTCCGGCGACCCGCAGCTCGGGCTCGTCGATCCGCGGCGAACAGCCCCCCCGTTATGTTTTCCGCGGTCCTGCAAGAGGACCGCTGGCCTCCGGGCCCGGCATGACTGTTCCCCCCTGTCGAACGGATGACCTGGGGGGTGGTGTCAGTGCGCCATGAAGCGTTGTGAACTCGTGCGGAGGTGAGAGACCGTCGCCGCCGTCCTGTCGCAGCAGGGCGGTGAAGCTGGGGGCAGCCTGATCCGGGAGATGCCGGTGAGGGTGAGAGCGGCCCCGACAAAGCCGGGACGGGCCAGAACTGCCAGATGGTTCGGGTCCGGCAAGCGTGATGAAGAGGAGTACGAGAGGAACCAGCGTCTACGTCTCTCAACCCCCCGCCGGCTCAAACCTGTGCAGATATGGGCCGGATGCGGTGCGTCCTCGAACCGGGTGACCGGGGCGGGGAACTCCTGGATGGGCTTTGACATGCCCGTCGGGAGGCCACGGTGAAGTGCTGCGGGGTAGCCGTGGCGAGGCCGCAGGGACAGAGCTGGGCTCCTACTTCGTCGAGCGAGTTGCAGTGAACACGGGAACCGTTCTGGCTCTCGCCCTCTGCCAGGGATCCGTCCTGGTGGAAGGGCTGGGTTCATCGTCGGCCGATCGGGCCGGAACGGGGCGGAGCCGCCGCAGTACTCCGAGCGCGCGAAAGGCGCGTACATGGGGAAGGGCGGCAGCGGTATCGAGAAGGGAAGGAGGCTGCAATGCCGAAAGACGCACCGTTGAACGACGGTGCCGCGCTTGTCGAGGACTCGGAAGAGTCCGATGGGCGGGTATCGGGGATGCAGGCCAAGCTTCACCGTCGGGCGGCGGCCGATCCTGGCCGCAGGTTCGACGACCTGTTCAATTTCGTTCACGATCCGATGACGCTGCGATATGCGTTCAATCGGGTCGCAGGCAACAAGGGGGCCCGAACTGCGGGCATGGACGGCGTCACTGTCGCCCATGTCGAAGAGCAGATCGGAGTTTTCCGTTTTCTGGACGACCTGCGGACCAGCCTGAAGGATGGTTCGTTTCGGCCCCAGCCGGTGCGGGAACGAAAGATCCCCAAGCCGGGTGGTTCGGGGAAGGTTCGCGCCCTCGGGATTCCGACGGTGGCAGACCGGGTTGTCCAGGCGGCGCTGAAGTTGGTGCTGGAACCGATTTTCGAGGCCGACTTCGAGCCGGTCTCCTACGGATTCCGGCCCGAACGGCGAGCCCACGACGCGATCGCCGAGATTCAACTGTTCGGCACCAAAGGCTACCGCTGGGTGTTGGATGCTGACATTGAAGCGGCCTTCGACACCGTTTCGCATTCCGCTCTCCTTGAGCGAGTGCGCAAGCGGGTCAAGGACAAGCGGGTCGTGGCACTGGTGAAGGCGTTCCTCAAGTCCGGGGTTCTTACCGAACTCGGAGACCGGAGGGCTACCGACACCGGGACGCCGCAGGGCGGTGTTCTGTCTCCATTGCTTTTCAACATAGCCATGTCGGCGCTTGATGAGCGCCTGCAAGGGCCGTGGAAGGACGGCGGGGCCATGGGAACCGCTAGCCGACGCGTGCGACGCCGCGCAAAGGGCCTGCCGAACTGGAAGGTCTGCCGTTACGCGGACGACTTTGTGGTGCTCGTGCACGGCTCCCGCGACGACGTCGAGAAGTTGCAGCACGAAATCACTGAAGTGCTCGAACCGCTCGGGCTGCGGCTTTCACCGGCCAAGACCCGAATCGTGCACATGAGTGAAGCGTTCGACTTCCTTGGGTTCCGCATCCAGTGGAAACACAAGCGAGGAACGGACAAGTGGTACGTCTACACGTTCATCGCGGACCGGCCAATCCGGTCGCTGAAGGACAGGATTCGTGCCCTGACGAGCAGGAAGTCGCAGCAGAATCCCAGGGAGGTGCTGGTCAGAATCAACCTGATCATGCGCGGTTGGGCCAACTACTTCCGGCATGCGGTCTGCAAACACACCCTGAGTAACCTGGCGAATTTTGTCTGGTGGCGGATGGTGAAATGGATGCAAACCCTGCATCGCTGGAAGCGGAAGGACGTTCGCCGGTGGCTCAAGGCTCCAGACGGGAGCTGGAAGCCGATCTCTGCGGACGGAGTCGAGTTGTTTCGATATGGCGGCGGTGCCGGTTACCCGCTACCGCTACCGGGGCAACAGGATTCCCAATCCCTGGACCTCCGCATAACCACGCACGACGGCAGAGACCGTGGAGAGCCCGTTGCGTCGTAAGGCGCACGGCGGGTTCGGCGAGCGGCCTGGGGAAACGGACCGGGAGCAATCCCGGCACCGCGTCCCAGGCCGACTCAACCCGGGCCCGGGAGGCGCCGTTGGAGACGCTGATGAGAGGTCCGACTACCGCCTGGCCTGGCGCAATGCATGGCCGCTTGCGGGCGGCAGGTCTGCATAACGTGGATGCGCGCATACGGCGCCGAAGCCCCGGCCAGCACCGCACGAACCCGTTCGGGAGGATAGGTTGGACGACATCGACGACGTGGGCGTCTTCCTCGGTCTGGACGTCGGCAAGACGGCCCACCACGGGCACGGCCTCACCCAGGCCGGCAAGAAGGTCTTCGACAAGCAGTTGCCCAACAGCGAGCCGAAGCTGCGGGCCGTCTTCGACAAGCTGGCCGCGAAGTTCGGCACCGTGCTGGTGATCGTGGACCAACCCGCCTCGATCGGAGCCCTGCCCCTGACGGTCGCCCGGGATGCCGGCTGCAAGGTCGCCTACCTGCCCGGTCTGTCCATGCGGCGGATCGCCGATCTCTACCCGGGCGAGGCGAAGACCGACGCGAAGGACGCCGCGGTGATCGCGGACGCCGCCCGGACCATGCCGCACACCCTGCGCTCGTTGGAACTGACCGACGAGATCACCGCCGAACTGACCGTGCTGGTGGGCTTCGATCAGGACCTGGCGGCCGAGGCGACCCGCACCTCGAACCGGATACGCGGCCTGCTCACCCAGTTCCACCCCAGCCTGGAGCGCGTCCTGGGCCCGCGCCTGGACCACCCCGCGGTGACCTGGCTGCTGGAACGCTACGGATCCCCAGCCGCCCTGCGGAAAGCCGGACGCCGCAAGCTGGTCGAGGTGATCCGGCCCAAGGCTCCGCGCATGTCCCAGCGGCTGATCGACGAGGTGTTCGATGCGCTCGACGAGCAGACCGTCGTGGTCCCGGGCACCGGCACCCTGGACCTGGTGATCCCCTCCCTGGCCCGTTCGCTCGCGGCCGTCCACGAACAACGACGAGCCCTGGAAGCGCAGATCGGACAGCTGCTGGAGGCTCACCCTCTTTCCGCGGTCCTGACCTCGATTTGCGGGGGTCGCGGTCAGGACCGCCGCCACCTTGCTGGTCACCGTCGGCGACGGAACCAGCTTCCCCACCGCCGCCCACCTCGCCTCCTACGCCGGCCTTGCCCCGGCGACCAAGTCGTCCGGGACCTCGATTCACGGGGAACACGCACCCAGAGGCGGCAACCGGCAGCTGAAACGAGCGATGTTCCTGTCCGCGTTCGCTGCCCTGCACGATCCCGCTTCCCGCACCTACTACGACCGATGCCGGGCCCGCGGAAAAACCCACACCCAGGCACTTCTCCGCCTGGCCCGACAACGCATCAACGTGCTGTTCGCAATGCTCCGCGACGGCACCTTCCACGAACCCCAACCCGCCCCCACGGGTTGACGAGCCCACGCCTGGGTCCAGGCCCACGGTGAGGTGATCGGGCAGGGTCCCGCCGAGCGAGTCTGGCCGTACCAGCCTGCCCTGCGCATCTGAGGGCGGGAGAGCCGGACAGCATCAGAACGTATATTCGCCACCCTCCGCCACCGCAACGGGCCGTGACACCCGAAAGAGTGAATCGTTGCCGCGGGTGTGACGACTTCTCCACCTGCCAACTCCGCACCCGCCCAGACCGCCAAGCACCACACCCGCCGAGGGCGCCTGGCGCTCCAGCCGGCAGTGATTCCGCAGTACAGCGTGAGCGCCGAACGCCACGACGACGCGCTCGACGCCTCCTGGTGGACCATCGCCCGCCGCCTGCCGCGCCTGTCCGCTCTCGCCCTCCGGCTGGCCTGGGCCGCAGCCCCCCCGTCCTCCTCACGGGCGCGCTCCAGCTCCTCACCGGCGCCGTGACCGCTGTGGGCCTGTACGCCACCACCAGTGCCCTGGCCCCGTTGTTCACCGCCGGCCCGACGGCCGACCGGCTGCACCAGGCAGTGCCCTCGCTGATCGTCGTCGCGGCCGCCGCCTGCGTCCGGTCCCTGGTCGCCGCGCTGACCGTCGCCACCACCGCACGCATCGGCCCGCGCGTGGACGGCATCGCCGAGAAGCGCTACCTGGAAGCCGCCACCCGCGCACCGCTTGCCGCCTACGACGACCCCGCCTGGTGCGACCAGTCCGAGGCCGCCAGCCGCGCCGCCAAAGACGCCCACCTGATGACCGAGGCCCTGACCGCCGTCACCGCCGCTCTGCTCGGGCTGCTCGCGGCCGCCGGCGTCCTGGCCCACCTCCACCCCGTACTCCTGCCTCTTCTCCTGCTGGCAGTCATCCCCCGGGGCTGGGCTGCCGTACGCGCCGCCCGCGCCGCCTACCTCGCCGACCGTCACACCCTCGCCGACCGCCGCCTGCGGCACTCCCTGATGTACCACACCGCCGGCCGGGAATCCGCCGTGGACGTCCGCGCGTGCACCATGCGCACCTGGCTGCTGGAGCGGTTCGCCGATGTCGCCGGCCGGCTCGAAGACGCCGCCGCCGCGGTCGGGCGTGCCACCGCCCGCTACCAGCTCCTCGGCGACGCCATCGCCGGCACCGCCACCGGCGGCATGTACGCCGCCCTGTTGTCGCTGACCACCGGCGGCCACATCGCCCCGGCCGCCGCCGGCACCGCCTTCGTCACTGTCCAGACCAGCCAGCGCCTGCTCGCCAGCCTGGTCCAAAGCGCCAACACCACCTACAAGACCGGCCTGTACCTCGGCGACTGGGACGACTTCCTCACCGACACCGCCGCCCGCACCCACCTCCCGGCCCAGCCCGAACCTGTACCCGCCAACCCCAAGGTCATCGAGGCCCGCAACATCACCTTCCACTACCCCGGCAGCGAACTGCCCGCCCTCCGCAACGTCAGCGTCCGCGTCAACCGGGGCGAGGTGCTGGCCATCGTCGGCGCCAACGGCTCCGGCAAATCCACCCTCGCCAAACTCCTCGCCGGCCTCTACACCCCCACCACCGACACCATCACCTGGGACAACACCGACCTGACCCGCACCGATCCCGAACCCATCTGGCAAAACCTCGCGATGCTGCCCCAGGACTTCCGCCGCTGGCCCGTCACCGCCCGCGAGAACATCACCCTCGGCCAAGGCCCCGGCGACGACCCCACCATCACCACGGCCGCCGCCGCAGCCGGAGCCGACCACGTCCTCGCCGCCCTCCCCGACGGCCTCGACACCAACCTCGCCCCCTCCTGGTGGGGCGGCCGCGACCTCTCCGGCGGCCAATGGCAGCGCATCGCCGCAGCACGCGCCTTCTACCGCAACGCCCCCGCCCTGATCTGCGACGAACCCACCTCAGCCCTCGACCCCCTGGCGGAAGAAGCCGTCTACGAACGCATCCGCACCCTCAGCAGCAGCGGCCGCACCGTCATCCTCATCACCCACCGCCTCGGCTCCACCCGCACCGCCGACCGCATCATCGTCCTCGACGGCGGCGAGATCGTCGAAGAAGGAACCCACGAAACCCTCCTCACCCAAGGCGGCGGGAGCGGCGCGTACGCGGCAATGTGGCGCACTCAGGCCAACACCTACGCCAGCACCTCTGCATGATCGGGACATATTCACCGCGATGTCGTCCAGGTGAGTCATGGCGTAGCCGCGTTCGTGGGGATGGTGGGCGAGACGGGCCCACACCCAGGCGGTCCGGGCGTCCATCCCATGGCCGAAGTCGGGGGCTCGAGGGTCGGCGTCCTAGCTTCCCGGGCCGCACGCTCTTGTCGGGCCCGGCGCAGGACGGCGGTCTCGGTGGCCGTGGCCTGGCGGCGGCGTTGTGCACGGGTCGTGTCGATCGGGGTCGGCGCGTCGTCCGGAACGACGTCCGGCTGGGGGAACGCGGGCGGATCAGCTCGCGCATCGCGACGGTCTGCCGCTTTACTCCGCGATTCCCGAGTCGCGGGCATGCTCCGGCCGGCTCGCCTGGAAAGCGGCCAACGCACGGTAGTAGCCCGGCGAGGCGGTCTCACGCCTGCGGACCGAGGCTTCGGCGCTGCCCGTACCCGCCGCCGTTGGCGGCGTGGTCTTTCCGGCCTCGATTGTCTCAGGGAAGACACGGTGGCCGATACCCCCAGCCGCCACCCCACCTTGCCGCACGCGGCCTGATCACCGAGCGGAGCCCAGGCCCTGGCGCCCGCCATCGCCCGGCAGCGTCTCGACTTCCCCCTGCACGGTCCAGGTCCTGAGCACGTGGCGAAGACCGCCGACTTCCTCGATCAGGCGGATGACACGGCCAGGGAAATGGTCCCGTAGAGCCCGACCCACGCCCGGTATGCACGCAGGGCGGTAGCGCCAGAGGCCCAATCTCCGGTGACGGCCGGGCCTTCTCTGGGGGTAACCGTGTGGCGCGAGGCGAGTAGGGACCACCTTGCGCGGGCCTGCTTCTCTACTCCTCGTCTTTGGCACCGTGGGTGTGTCGGGTGCTGGAGACGTTGACGGCTTGCCCTATGGCGGGTGGCCGGGGTGGCCCAGGTCGGACTGGGACGCCCCGCACGCCTTCTGGAGGCCGAGGTGCTTGAAGGCGCGTTTGAGGGTCAGGGGTCCGGTCGCTGTCCACGAGCCGTAGGGTGAGCAGCGGGCCGTCGAGGGTGTCCGTGTCAAGTACGGCCCCAGAGTGGTGCGCTGTCGCTTCCAGCACCGGGACCAAGCCGGGGTACTCCTCGCCCGATGCGTCGAGCCGCTCCTGTACTGCATCCCACCACGGGTGCGGAGGACGCGGTTTGGTGCCAGCAGCGCCCGGCTCGAACCGCTCGGCGCACTGTCCTTCCCGCCAGTACGTGAAGCCGTTCATGCCGTCCCCGCCCCGCAGCACACTCAAGGTTTCCGTGCCGCGGGACAGTGCGGACAAGGGGCCGGGCATGCACCCCATGACCCCGTAGTCCTCGAAGCAGACGACCAGTCGCCCACCTGACCTGCCCGCAGTACCGACCCCTCCGGCAGATCGCCGTCGGCCAGGTGGGTGGCCTGCTGTCGCGTGAGAAGCCGGGCGGTGTGGGCGTCGGCCCCGTAGCGGGCGAGCACTTCTTCGGGTGTGATGCCGCGGGTGATGGTCACGCACCACATAACGGCGCGCGGATCCCCGGCCCATGCCCACGGCCCGGTCATGGAGTCTTTCACTGGTGTCCCTTCAGGTTCTGCCGGACGGGGCCCCGAGCATCATCCTCGGGGCCCCACGTTGTGCTGTGTCCTCTGTCAGTCGACGACGGAGAGGTTGTACTTTTCGGCGTCGAGGATGCGCGCGCTCTTCACGAGCGCACCGTACTTGCCGCCGGCAGACGCTGTGACCTGGGCCTTCTCTTGGTGTCTCACACCATGTCATCCGCTGGCTGTCGCAACTCCGTTTCGTTTCCTCGCGGTTCTCGTCTTGGTGCGGGTCTGAGCGAGGTGGAGGGGCTTGCTGGGTATCGCGCTATGAGAGCGGTCGTCGAGTCGTGGGTGGACACCCGATCCCGGTGGAGGAGCACCCGCAGACCGGCCGGGGTGCTCAGCGGGCGAAGCGTCGAGCGATGCCCAGCGCTCCGAAGTCGACGGTGGCGCCTGCGAGTCGGGCGCGGATGAGGACGCCGGCGGTTCGGACGGTGATCATGGCCAAGACCATGAGGACGAAGGCGGTGCCGTAGGTGGCGGCCGGAACCTGGTGCTGGATCGAGAACGCCGCGAGGGCGTGGGTGAACCAGTGGGTCGAGCCGTAGGCGAAGCCCAGGCGCATGGCCATCGCGGCCGTCCACAGTGCGGCGTAGGGCCAGCCTGCGACGGTGACCAGGCGGGAGTCGGCCGGGTCGCGGCGGACCTGGATCAGGGCGAGCGAGGCCAGGCCGAACAGCAGGCCGAGTGCGAGCCCGGCCGCCTCGATCAGGTGGGCCGTGCTTCCGGAGGGAATCTCCTTGAGGTACTTGAAACCGACGCCCGCGACGATTCCCACGGGCAGTAGCAGCCGCCTGGCGTCCGGACGCCGTGTGCCGAGCTGGGTGGCGAGTATCGCGATGAACACGCCGGTGCAGAGCAGGTAGTCGCTGAGGCTCACGGTGTCTCTCCAGTGGTACGGCTCGCCGTTTACATCTCGGATGATGCATCTCTAGAGATTGATCTGTCAAGATGTATATGTTGGAGATGCATCAAAGGAGATGTAACTTGAGGGGATGGAGATGAGCGACCTGTATCAGCTCGGCCGACGCCTAGCCGAGATCGCCCTCGAAGACATGGGCGCCGACGCACCCCATCTGGCCCCCGGCGAGTTCCTGGTCCTCCAAGACCTCTTCCTGAACGGCCGCAGCGCCGTAGGCGACATCGCCAAGCGCACCGGCCTGGCCCAAAGCCGCGTCTCCACCAGCGTGCGGGCCCTGGCCGGCCGCAACTGGGTCACCACCGCAGCCGACCCCTCCGACGGACGCAAAACCCTGGTCGACGTCACCGAGCCCATCCGCGCCGCCGGCCAACAGCGCCGCGCCGGACGCGCCGACAAGGCCCTGACCAATGCGCTGGCCAGGGCGGACGACACAGAGCGAGCCGCCCTCATCGCCGCACTCGAACGCCTCCACCAACTCCTCGTCGCCGGCCGCACACAGCGCCGGTTCCCGGACACGGTCACACCCTGAACCGCCCGGTATCCCCCCACGAGCTGGAAGCGTTCCAGGAACCAGCTTCTGCCCCTTGAACCAGCCGAATATCCGCCACGGCGCTGCCGACTGCAGCAAGTCGACAGCTGTCGCCACCCACTCACGGCCCTCGACGACCTCACCATCGCGACGACGAATGCTGACCCTGGCAGCAGGACCGTCCACGGTGTACACCCCCAGCCCGAGCGACGAGCGGGGCGGCCATCGTGATTCTCGAGCGCCGGGAGTTTGCGGGTCTGCTGCTCGTCCGCGTTCCCGTGGTGAGGAACTCCAGGCCGGCCGCGGCTCGGTCTCTCCCGGTCGCGAGCGGTGGGTTTGCAGGACGTGAGTGAGACGTTTCCGGAACGTCAGTGGCCCCGGGAAAAGTGGTGTTCACACCGCGGGAGCCGCCAAAGAGGAATCCCGCACGGAACGCAGGGGGATCCTGATCATGCGTACTTCCCGGATTCGCACCGCC
>NZ_MAXF01000155.1 GCF_001704635.1 Streptomyces sparsogenes
CGTCACCGCCGGCGCTGGGCCTGACCGCCTGCGGCAGCGCCGACGGCGACTCGAAGGCGGCAGGCGGCGACCACGCCTCCGGCACCGCGCAGAGCCGGCCCGTGTCCGACGGGGACGGCAAGGGCGGCGCGGAGCAGGCCACCAGCGGGGCCGACACCAAGGCGGGGGCGCGCTCGACGACTACCTCGGGCGGTTCGGACGAGGTGGCGAGCAAGGACGCGACGGTCGGCGCCCAGCAGTGCGTGGGCGACGAGATGCTGGTCACCGCGGTCCACCGGTTCGCCGGGCAGCAGGGCGACCACCTGCTGGTCACCGCGTCCAACCAGGGCACCAAGCCGTGCTGGGTCACCTCGTACCCGGCCGTGAGGCTCGGCGACGACAGCCTCGAACTGCCGCACTCGAAGAAGGACAACCCGGGCGGTGCCAAGCGCATCACCCTCCAGCCCGGCGGCAAGGCCTACAGCGCGGTGAACCTCTGCGACTACGGCTCCGGGCACCAGACGGCGCAGTCGCTCGCCATCGCGCTGCGCGGCGCGGACGGCCACGAAAGCCCCTACTACTCCGTCGTCATGAAGGGCCAGAAGCAGCAGTTCAGCTGGAACGAGGCCGACGTGCTGAACTGGAACACCGAGAAGCCGTACGACTTCTGACAGTCGTCGGCCGGTGAGGCGTCAGTTCTGCTCGGTCGAGTGCGGCCCGCCGCGCCTGCGTCCCGGCCCGCTGACCGCTGCCGGCACTCATACGACAGCGGAGTAGCGTGCGGTGTGGAGGCCTGGGTGCAGGAGCTCTGTGAGCCGGAGTCCGGCGACTTTATCAGTCGGTATGTGCACGGTGACGTAGAGATCTCCCGGCGCACCGCCGTGCTTGCTGGGGCCGCCCCAGTACTACGAGCAAGCATTGGTGATCCATTCCTCCATCAGTCCCCCAACGAAGTGCGGCGCCTGAAGGATCGAATCCAATGATGGTGACCCCAACACTGGGCCTGTCGGCGCGCCGCCATTGATGACGAGCGGCGCAGTTCCCTCATGCGAGTGCCGCACCGGGATGCCACGGATTCGCTCACGCGAAACATCTATCTGCGCCTACCCGGCAGCGGCCGCTGCCTTGGGGCCCCCGCGCCCAGCGGGCCGGTGCGCCGATGTCGTAGGTTGAGTTCACCCGAGTGTGGATGAGAGGGCAGTCGTGGCATCGGCGTTGTTTGAAGTGCTGGGCAACGAGGAGTTCTGCGTGACGGCCCTGCGGGGGCTGGATGAGGCGGAGGTGCTGAGCCGTCTGGGCACGACGGCGAGCTCGGTGCCCTACTACCGCATGGAAGACGTCATCAGTCATGTGGGCTTCGAGTCCGAAGCGGTACAGGTCCATGCCCCTGGTGGGGATTGGGTGTACCTTTTCGACGCTATCGGCTCGCAGGGGTGGTCCCAGTCCGCTCCCGTGCTCCTGCGGCTGTGCCGGGGTACCGAGGCGGTATCGGTCTGCAAGATCGAGAGCTTCTCGACGAAGGTGGTACTCGCACGAGACGGGGTCGTGATTGCCGAGTATGACACCTGGCTGGATGAGCGGCCCTCCGGTCCCGAGGCCGACGGCCTGGAGCGCATCCTCACCCGCGCGGGCTTCTTCCTCCCCCCGGAGGACCGGCCCGACGGCTTCCGGCACCCGCGTGCCGCGCTGGAGGCTGTGGAGGAGGAGTTCGGGTTGCGGGTGGACCCGGCAGCCCTCGCGGAGCCGCTGCCGACGGTCACCGCTCCGGTGTTGCGAGGCTGACCGATCGGCAGCGGCTACACCGTCTAGTAGCGCGTCGCTGCTTAGTTGTGGCATGTCTGGTGGGAGGCTGGTGTCTGGTGGGAGGCTGGCGTCTGGTGGGTTCCTCCTTCTCTTTTGCCGGACAGGACTGTCGTCATGGGTTCACAGAAGAAACGGCCGGTCAGGTTGACACCGCAGGATCGTGAGGAGTTGGTCCGGGCGACCACGACGGGTGTCCGCCCAGCCTCGATGATCAGGCGTGCGCGGGTACTGCTTGCGCTGGACACCTCGGTGGGTGAGGTGGAATCCAAGGAGGTGATCGCGGCCCGGCTCGGCGTCTCCGGTGAGACGTTACGGTTGGTCGCCAAGCGTTTCGCCGAGACCGGTGGCGATGTGCACGCCACGATCGCGCGCAAGAAGCGCGACCTGCCGCCGGTGCCCTCGCCGGTGACCGGCGAGGTCGAAGCCCGGCTGATCGCGATGGCATGCTCCCAGCCACCCCAGGGCCATGCACGGTGGTCGCTGCGGCTGCTGGAGAAGCACGTCGCGCTGGCCGAGGACATCCCCGATCTGGACCACTCCACCATCGGACGGGTCTTAAAAAAACGGAACTGCGCCCTCACCTGAGAAAGTGCTGGACCATTCCACCCCGGGCGAACGCGGAGTTCGCGGCGCGGATGGAAGACGTGCTGGCCGTCTATGCCCGGCCCTACGACCCGGCACGTCCGGTGGTGTGCATGGACGAGAAGCCCTACCAGCTCCTCGCCGATGCCCGCGCCCCGCTCCCGGTCCGTCCCGGTCACGACGCCCGCCGGGACAGCGAGTACATCCGCTGCGGCACGTCCTCGATCTTCGTGTGGGTCGAACCCCTGCGCGGGTGGCGTCGCGTTCAGGCACTGTCCCAGCGGACCCGGACCGACTGGGCCGGCCAGGTCAAACAGTTACTGACCGTGGACTACCCCGACGCCGAGACCGTGGTGCTGGTGATGGACAACCTCAACACCCACAACATCGCCTCGCTGTACGAGGCATTCGAACCGCAAGAGGCATTCACCCTGGCCCAACGCCTCGAGATCCACTACACGCCCAAGCACGGGTCATGGCTCAACATCGCCGAGATCGAACTCTCCGCGCTGACCCGGCAATGCCTCGACCGCCGGATCAGCGACCTCGACATCCTCAACACCGAACTCTCAGCCTGGCAGAACGCCACCAACACCGACCAGCGTCAGGTGAACTGGCAGTTCACCACCCACGACGCACGCATCAAACTACGCCACCTCTATCCCAAAAATTAGCCGCGACAACCTACTAGCCGCCCCCGTGGATGACTTCGTGGCGTTGCTGCGACAGGCCGGTCTGGGCGTGACCGTACGCGAGGACGAGAGCGCGATGCTCTGGGACAAGCTGGCCTTCCTCGCCCCGTTCGCCCTGCTGACCACCCGCCACCAGGCCGACGTCGGTGCCGTCCGTGATCGGCACCGGCCCGAGCTGCTCACCGTCCTCGACGAGATCGCGGCCGTAGCCCGCGCCGCCGGCGCGTCCGTGACCGCCGAGGGGCTGCTCTCCTTCTTCGAACGCGTCCCCGGGACGATGAGGTCCTCGATGCAGCGCGACGCCGAGGCCGGCCGTCCGCTGGAACTCGACGCCATCGGCGGAGCCGTCCTACGCGCCGGAGCCGCCCACGGCATAGCCATCCCGGCCACCGCCCGACTGGTCGCCGAGCTGGCACAGTCCGCAAAACGGGTGGCCTGATGGGGCGGCCCGCCCCGGCGCGATGGCCGCGGGCCGAGAAGTTCCTGTCCGACCGCGGCGCCGCCCGGACGGCCCATCCGGGCGGAACGCTCCTGGACCACCTGCACCGTGTCACCCGCCTACTCTCCGCCTGGGGCGCCGACCCTGACGTCCAGCTCGCGGGGCTGTGCCACGCTGCCTACGGAACGGACGGATTCGACGGGTCGCTCCTGGGCATCACCGAGCGCTGGGTGCTCGCCGAACTGATCGGCGATCGCGCGGAGGCCCTGGTGTACCTGTACGCGAGCTGCGACCGGGCAGCCGTCTATCCTCGCCTGGGCAACGGGCTTCCGGTGGGCTTCCATGACCGCTTCACGGGCCGGGAACACACTCCGGCCGCGGCGGACGTACGCGCCATCGTGGAGATCACGGCCGCCAACGAGCTCGACGTGCTGGCCCATAACGTCGGGCTGGCCGAACGCCACGGCCCGGCTCTGTACCGCCTGTTCGCCCGCTCACGCGAGCTGCTGTCCGCGCCAGCGTGGAACGCCTGCACCGAGCAGCTGGCCCGGTACGCCCCCGGGGGATCGTGATCAGCGGCCTGGACCACCTGGTGCCGACCGTCACCGTCGTCGAGCGGACCACTGCCGTTTACCAGCGAGTCCTCGGCATGCGGCCCGTCACCTTCGGGGCGGGGCGCCGCGCGCTGGACTTCGGCAGAAGCAAGATCAACCTCCACCTGGCCGGCCACGAACTCCTCCCCCACGCCGCCCGACCAACCCCCGGCAGCGCCGGCCTCTGCCTGGTCACCCAGACCCCGCAGGAACAGGTACTGGCCCATCTGGTCGCCTGCGGGGTACCCGTGGAGGAAGGCCCGGTGCCGCGCACCGGCGCCCTCGGCCCGATCCCCAGCACCTACCTGCGCGACCCGGACGGCAACCTGATCGAAATCTCCACCTACACATGACCAGGCCCCCTGGGCGGGCGAAGCTGTTGCCCCCCGGCCTCCGGCCGAGAGCCGCGCAACTACGAACGTCCCACGTTGACTTGGTGACAGAACGATTTCTGATGGAGCGGCTGTGACAAGTAGCCTGCCTCCCAGGTGACAACCAGGCTGCTTCGGCCCGGCTCTTCTCCCAGCCTATTCGGCTCCGCCGGTGACAACTATCGAGCCTCGGCACACCGGCCGTCGACGCTGTCCGCGGGCCCGGCCAGCGTCAGGAGGCCCGCCTTCCTGATCGCGTACGAGTCTGCGTCACGGTACCGGAGACCGCTCCCACCGACGCCCATGCCGCCGTGTGGCTGGAAGAAGACGGCGGCGTGTGGGCCGACTATCCCACCGTGCCGCCGGACGACCACATGCTGCCGCTGGTGTGGGATGGCGATCGCCCTGTTTCCCGGGGCGAGTTGGGGGCACGCGGGTGTGTCCTGTCCCGGATCGCGGTCTGCCGCACCGACCTGGTCACCACCTTCGGAATGCCGCAGGTGAACGGGTCCGCGCAGTACGCCTCCGTGTGGCTGGACAACGAGAGAGGGGTCTGGGCCGACTACCCGACGGCCGACCCCACCGAGGACCTGGTCCTCCCACTGGTGTGGGCGCGGGAGCAGACCGACTCCCGAAGCGACCTGGCGGAGCGGGGCTACGTCTTCACCCGCATCGGACGGAGCCTTTGAGCCCCGCAGCCCCCGCCACGCTGGACATCGTCTGGCCCGGAGAGCCGCCTGGTGACAACGCCCCGACCCCGGCATTGCAGCTGCCGGGGTCGGGGCGTTCCGCATCGTAGCCACGACCGTATCCACCAGTAGCCACGCGTGCGGCAACGCGTATCCGCTCGTAGCTGAGGCCGGCGGCCTCAGCCGTGCGGCGGCGCCGCGCCGGGAAGCTGACCGGCGAACTCCCACCACTGCTGGATGGTCCACACGGCGACGCTGGAGCGGTCGGTGGACATCCGCAGCCACACCTCTTCGCCGCCGGGCATGAGTGCCACCTCCAGGTGCGGCTGCTCCCACGTCCCCACCGGATACATCCACTCGATGCCATCGGGCCAGGTCCGCATCGCCACCGTGCGTACGCTCAGCGCCGCGGCGAAGGCGTCCAGCGCGGCCTGGGCTATCCGCACTTCCGCCGGCTCACGTTCGATCCCCGCCACCCGGGCCCCCTCCTCCGGCAAGACGCGACAGCTCCCCGGGCGCCACAGCCTTCCAGACCTCCGCGGCCCCCACCGTCTTGGGAGCCAAGCACGTCGTTCAGAAGCTGTCGTGGGCATGGGTTCGCACAGTCGGCAGGGCGAGCTTGAGTGTGGCAAGGCGTTCTGCAGGGTCCGGGCCTTCGGCGACGATGCGCGTCAGGTCCTCCACGGAGTAGCGGACAACGGTCGGCAAGCCGGCGGCCTCGACCTCATTCGTGCTGGAGAGGTGGAACCCGCACAGCCCGCACAGGAGACCTTCGGCCGTCAGTTCCATGTCGAACAGGGGGGAGCCCACCCCCACGGCCAGGAACAGAGCGGCGGCTTCCCGGTCGCAGGCGGGGCACTGGCTCAGCGTCTGGAACAGCGCCTTTCCTGGACCGACCTCGACCACTATCAGCCCGCGCTCGCTCACCGCCTGCGCGGCGCCCTCCACCGCTCCGTGCGGGAGGTCGGCGAAGCGCGTCCGGAACCGGTGCCGGGCCTGGTCCATCCTCAGCCGGATGGCCTTCTGCAAGCGGTCTGCCCTGTCGTCGAGGATCACCTGGACCGTGTCCGACCACGACTCCCAAAAGGCTCCGCGGTCCCGCCTCACATGCTGCAAGAGCTTGTCCACGGTCGCTGTGAAGACTCCCAGGTAGTCCTCCATGTCGTCTGCACCGAGGTGAGCGACACCGTTGCGCAGCTCGATCAGGCCGTCGAGGTCAGCAGCCTCGCTTTTGGGCTTTTTCGGGAGGACGTCCATCTTCCGCAGCCGATCGATCGCCGTCGACGCGCCGATGGTCCTGAGCCGCGCCGGCGGTTTGGACACCGCTCCCGCGAAGTGGAGCAGCATGTCGTCCTTGCCGTTCACCTCGGTGAGCAAGGTGGGATGGACACGGACCAGTGCCGCCTTCGCCAGGCGTTCGACGCTGACACCGGCGTGTAACAGGAAGACCTCCTGGTCCTCTTCGGCGTGGGCTTCCATCGCCAGGCGCGCGAAGCGCTTGGCACCTTCGTAGAGACGATCGAACGTGACCGGCGATTCCATGACCGGACGGTACCGACAGCCATTGGCAGGGCGGGGTGCATTTTCAGGGCGAAGCCCGCCCTCCAGCAGCCCCACCCCCGCCCTGATCACACGATCGGGTGATCCGCCTACTTGCCGGGCCTGTCGGCTACTCCTTACGGGTGACGGCTTGTCAGTCCTGCTGCGTGCCGTCCCGGTTCATCGCGACTCAACCGCGCCTTGGTGGCGCCTGTTGCCCAAGGCGGTGACTTGATGAGCCTGACCTCCGGGATTCACTGTCCACGCACGCCGCTGCGCCGGTTCCTGGACCGTGAACTGTCGGCCGGTGCCCACCCGCTGCGTAAGAGCTTCCGGGCTCAGGACCGCAGCAGCCACGTCCTGATGCCGGGGCCGGGCGTCGGCACGGAGGCCGGGAACATCGGCACCGCGACCGACTACCGGCTCCGTCTGGCATTCACAGCCGCCGAGCCCGTCGACCACGTCGCCCGCCTCGGCATCCTGCTCAGAAGCTGTGTCAGATCCGGTGTCTAGGCACTCCCTCCCCTGGCGCACGGTCTACGGCTTCTTCCAGCGATGGCGGGCGAACGGAACGCTGGCCCACATCCATGCCGAGCTGCACCAGATGGTCCGCATCCACGACGGCCTCAATCCCCGCACCGTCGCGGTGATCCTGGATTCCCAGTCCGTCAAGGGCGCCGAGACGGTGGGAGCGGACAGCCGTGGCTTCGACGGCGGGAAGCTGATCAACTGGAGGAAGCGGCACCTGGCCGTCGACATGCAGGGCCTTGCGCTTGCCGTGATGGTCACCAACGCCTCGCCGCACGACAGCATTTCCGCCCGTGACCAGCTGTTCCGCCTGCGCCTGACCCATTCCGAACTCGCCATCGCCTGGGTGGACTCCGCTTATGGCGGGAGTCTCGTGGACTGGTCCCACTCCTTCCTCAACATCACCCTGAAGACAGTGCCCCGCCGCAAGGACCAGGACGGCTTCGCCGTCCTGGCGAAGAGATGGCGGGTCGAGCGGGCCATTTCGTGGATCATGAGAGCCAGAAGAAACGTCCGGGACTACGAACGGCTTGTCTCCCACAGCGAGGCCCACATCACCTGGACCTTCATCACCCTGATGGTCCGCCGCCTCACCCGCCCGCCCCGGCCACCGCGGACCGAGCCACACCCCGTCGAACCGGTGAAAGCGGCCGGCAAGCCCAAGCCCATACGCCTGCGGTCGCTGCAGCCACGCACGATCCGCCTCGCCCCTACCACTCTGCGCTGACCCGATGACCAGGCGAATCACGCAGCAGCACGCCGGGAACCGCTCTCAGTAGTCCTCTTCCCAGAAGTCGTCGTCATCGTCTTCTGGCTCATTGCGTTCAGCCGCGTCCGCAGCCCGCTCGTCGAACCCGGACAGCGCTGTCGCGCTCTCCGGGTCCCGCTCTGTCGCGGCACCGATCCGCTCCGCAGCTTCTCTGTCCATCGGTGTTGATCTCATATCGGGACCATTCCCCTCAGAGTTCACTGGCCGACGGTCCAGAAGAAGTTGATCAGCGTGACCGCCGCTCCGCACAGGATCGCGGCACCGCACGGTCTTGCCACGGACACACTGTTGGGGTCAATATCGATCACGACTTGGTCCTCCTGTCCGCGTGCGGACATGGCTCGTCCGACAGACAAGTGCACCGACCGAGCCCGTCCGCGACCGCAGACGGCGACCCCACCGAGACGGGGCGATGCACCGGAGGTCGGGAATGGCCGCGACGTACAATCCCAGTGAAGGCGAAGCGCCAGGCCGAGATTCCGGCACCGGTGTGAGGGAGGGGTCCGGATGTTCGGTTCGAAGAAGAAGCTCAACATCAACATGTTCAGTTCGCAGAAGAAGCTCAACGATGCGATGGCGCAGCTCAGGCCCGATCTGAGTCGGGAATCGCTCGGTGTAGGGCCCAATTTCCCGGGCGTCGCCCCGAACCCGCTCCTGAGCAGTGATGCACGGCAGCGCAATGCGGAACTGCGTACGGGGGCGCTTGCGCTCGGCGTTCTCGTCGACTGGCGGGAGGTCAACAGCAACCCGCGCGTGGTCCTGATGTTCGACGTGGAGACCGCCGGCGGCCGCTCGTTCCGCGGTATCGCAGACGAAACCCTCACGATCACCGAGCTCACCCGACTCGCCCCGGGACAGACGTTGCCCGTGCGCTATCGGCCGGCCGTCATGGACCACTACGTCGCCCTTGCCCGGGACGCGGACCCCGCCCACGTGCAGCAGCTCTCTGACGAGATCGCGAGCCGCAAGCGGACCTGACCCGAAGCCATTGGCCGGATCCCTAGCTTGATCTTTAACCTGTGCGGCGGGGTCGTGGAGTGGCTGACTTCTTCGTTTGTCGTTGCGCTGGCTGTGTTTTGTGGGGCGTGTGTACGTCGTGGCGGGGTGTCGGCCGGGTGTTCTTTCGGCCCGGTGGTCGTCCGGGACCGGGCCGGGAGGGTTTTGGTGCCTGGGCCGGGCAGGTGGTCGCTGGGCGGATGTGCCGGAAGTCCCGGCGAACGCGGGAGGGGGTGAGCCTGTCCGACGGGGCTGGGTTTCTCCCAGGGCCGGCGCCGGTCGGCCGCCAGCGGTCGGGCAAGCCGCAGCTGGGTGTAGGCGGCGAGGACCAGCCAGGTCCATCGGTCGGCTGCCTCGGGGGTGCGGATCTTGGGGCAGGTCCAGCCCAGGGTCTGCTTGAAAAGGCGGAAGGTGTGCTCGATGTCGAGGCGCCGCAGGTATGCCTGCCAGAGCCGGTCGGCATCTGCGGGAGTTGCGTCGATGCCTGACCACCACAGCCAGACCGGCTTGGGGGTGGCCCCGCTGGGCAGGCGGTCGATGTCCAGACGGATCACCGTTCCCTCGACGATGGGGAGGGTGCCGTCGGCTGCGGCCCAGGAGGAGCGGTGGGTCAGCTTGGGATGCAGCCGGTCCCAGGAGCGGGCGAGGGCGGTGCCATAGAGCCGGGTGTCGGTGACGGTCTCGGTGTCCGGGGTGCCCCAGGTGTCGGGCTGTCCGAAGACGAACTCGCCTCCGTGCCGGGGCGGGCGGCCAAGGATGTGCGGCTGGCGGAGTGGAGCAGTCCTGCGCAGGACACGGTCCGAACGCATCCGGGCCAGCACCTGCACGGGCAGGTCCCGCAGGAGGAAGGCCAGCCGAGGCGCGTCATAGCCGGCGTCCGCGATGATGAGGACGTCCGGGTCGCCTGGCTGCCACTGCCCTGCGGTGATCAGACGCTGGAGCAGGTCGCGCAGCTGCCGGGCGGTGACGGTGGCGGTGTCATCCCCGGGAGCCAGCCGCAGTGCATCCAGCGGCGCGGTCCACGAGCTGCGGCCGGGCTCGAGCGCGCAGACGATGGAGTACGGCCAGCCGGGAACGGGGATGTACTGGTCCTTGCCCCTGCCGTAGGTGTGGCACAGGATCCGCTGGGGTGAGGTGCGGGCGGCCGGCCGCAGCCAGCAAGTGATACCGATGGCCAGGACCAGCCGGCCATCGGCAGCCCGAGGCAGGGGCACTGCGGCCAGGGCCCGTCGCAGCCGGCCAGTGTCGATCTCTCCGCGGGCCAGCGCCGCATAGAGCCCTTCATGGCCACGGCGGTGTTCGCCCACCAGTGACAACTCGGCCAGTGACCTCACCGGCCCGTCGTCGCACAGAACAGCGTCAGCCAGCTCGAACAACCCGTCCGAACGAGCGGTAAGACAGGAGTAGAACTCACCCCGGAAGCGTGACAGTTCAGCCAATGGCTCTCGCTGGGCATCACCATGCAGCAGACTCATTCTCACGGCCTTCGTGCTGGACGTGTGTGTTCCTTGGTCGGAGCACATGTTCAGCCGAAGGCCACTTCGCTGTACGACGGATACCGAACCGAGTGATCAAGTTCGAGGCATCATTCGAGGCCGGACGTTAAAGATCAAGCTAGTACTGCAAGGGTGCTTGCCGTGACTGGTGGCCAGGTCAGGGGCTGTGTCCGCGCCGTTAGTGGTGGTGGCTGATGCGGGCCTGGTGTTGTCGCCTTCGGCGCCAGGTCGACCAGTGCAGGATGTGCCCGACGGGTGCGGGGGTGCGGTCGGTGAGGCGGGTGATCAGCCGTCGTATCTCGGCAAGGCTGAGGTGGATGAGCTGGGAGGATCCGTTTCTGCTTTCCCCACATCCAACTCGCGGGCTCGCAGAACGGTCAGGCAGGCATGGGCGGCCATGGCGAGGGTCATGTGGCGATGCCATCCCGGATAACGGCGGACCTGGTAGTCGTCCAGGCCGCACTCCTGCTTGGCGCTTTGCAGCCGCCGGTCGATCAGTGTCCGCCCACGGTCGGTGGCGTAGGCGAGGAAGACGCCGACCTGGCAGTTCTCCGTGCGCCCGGCGGTGCCGGAGTACTGCCGCTGCACCCCGGCCGACCGTTTCCCCTTCTTCAGAAAGCCCGTGTCGTCCACGACCAGGACGGCGTCGAGGTCGCCGAGGTTGTCGACCACGTACTGGCGTACGTCGTCCAGCACCTCATCGGCGTCCCACTCGATCCGGTTCAGCAT
>NZ_MAXF01000156.1 GCF_001704635.1 Streptomyces sparsogenes
CTAGAAGGCTCATGAAGATCTTGAAGAGGGGGCCATCCGGCCGGAGGCCGGGTGGCCCCCTCTTGGCTATGGGGTGGCTGGGGTGAGGTGCCAGGTGCCGCTGGTTCGGGTGAGTCCGAGGTTGATCAGCCGGCGGAGGTTGAGGGCGGCGGCGCGGTGGTGGAGCCAGATGTTGTTGGCGATGACGCCGCGGTAGCGGACTCGACGGTTTCCCTTGGCGACCAGCCAGGCGATGGCGCGTTCGACCGGGGGCCGCCATCTGCGGTATTCGTCCTGCCAGGCGGGGTCGGTGGCCGCCTGGTGGCGGGCCGCGGACAGCAGTTCGCGCTGGGGGTGGACGTTGAGGGTGCGCCCGGTCTTGGACCTGGTGCAGCGCCCGCGCAGGGGACAGTTGGTGCACAGGTGCTTGAACTGAGCGGTGCGGGCACCGTCGGCTTTGACCTGTCCGAGGTTGGCGGTGTGTCCGGCCGGGCAGGTCGCGGTGCCGGCCGCCAGGTCGATGTGGAAGTCGTCGATGGTGAAACCGCCGGGGACGGCCTGCCGCAGCGGCGGCGGCTTGATGACCGGGGTATGGCCGTCGGCCTGCAGGTGTGCACGCAGGTCGCCGGTGCCGTAGGCGGAATCGCCGAGCACGGTTAACCGCGTGTCCGGTTCCTCGTCGGCGAGCAGGCGGGTGGCGACGGCGGCCTCGTGGTTGTCGGAGCCGTGGCCGCTGGTGAGCGCGACGGCGGTGAACAGCCCGGTCTCCGGCTCGAAGGACGCATGTCCTTTGAAGCCGTCCTGGTGGCGGGTGCGGTTTTTGTGGATGTGGCGTGCGTCCGCATCGACGGTGGACACGGTCCGGTCCGCGACTGTGCGCCGGGCGATGCGCCAGCGTCCGTCACGCCCGTCGGAGTCTTCGGCCGGCTCCACGTCCTGGCCCGCGACCAGGGCCAGCAGGCCCACCGCGTTCGCCGCCTTCTCGCCGAGTTCCCGCTCGGGCAGGTGTCCGAGCAGGTTGATCGCGTCGGTGACCAGCGCGTCGATCAGCGTGGCGCGTGCTTGCTCGTCGGCCCAGGCGATCCTCGGCTTGCCCGGGTCGGTGTAGTCGTGCGCGCGGCACCACTGCGCCGCCGTCTCCTCGCCTCCGGGGACCTCGCGGATCACCCGGCGGATCGCGGAGATGATCTGGGTGACGGTGTCCTGGGTGGCCACCGCGTCATCGAGGACGGTGGAGTCCAGTGCCCGGCGGTGCTTGCCCTTGAGGACACCGGTGGCCTTCACGACTTCACGCACGGCCTCAAAGACCCGGTTCGGGCGGGTGGAACGGCCCAGACGACGGCGGAAGTAGGCCAGGAGCGACGGGTCGAAGGCCATGTCGTTGAGGCCCAGCCCGCAGGCGGCCTTCCACCGCAGGTCGCAGCGCAGTTCCTGGACCGTCTCGAAGTCCGATAGCCCGTGCAGGGCCTGCAGGGTGATCGCAGCGGCCAGGATCTGCGGGGGCATGCTCGGCCGCCCGTTCGCCGATGGATACATGTCCGCGAACATCTCCACCGGAAACAGCGCACCACGATGCTCGGCCAGGAACGCGAACACACTCCCCGCCGGAATCAACTCCCGGCAGGTCTCCCACACATCCGGCCCGACCGTCTCTCCGGACCATTCACCCATCACCACAACAACGAGTCTGGCCCCGCCGCTCACACGGCGGGGCCAGAACCCCAAGATCTTCATGAATCTTCTAGTGCCGAAGTACTGGCTGCGGGCCTTCGCCGAGGACGGGCACGTGCTCGGGCGGTGGCGGGGCGGCGCGGAGCATCGCACTCCCGTGCGGCGCGCGGCGGTGGCGCGGGAGTTCAACACCGACCCCCTCGCAGATGGCGAACGGCGCGTGGCGTTGGAGACCTACCTGGACCGCCACGTCGACGGCCCGTGTGCGCCGGTTCTGCGCGCCTTGCGTGAGGGACGGTGGCCGCTGGACGAGGTACAACATGCCCTTGCGCTGGACGCGCTGGCCTGGCAGGTGGTGCGCACGCAGGCGTTCAGGTCCTTCGACGAGCAGGTCGGCCGGCAGCTCTTCCCAGCTTTATGGGCTTCGGAGGCAGTGGGTTACTGCGAGGAACGGCTGGGGCGACCGCTGTCGGACGCGGAGCGGATGGAGCCCTTCCGTGGTCGCCGACCCGCGCGCGGCGCTGCGCACCATGATCCGCGCTTTCGAGCGCACCCGCGACATCCTCACCGTCCCGGGCCGTCGACTGGTGGTGTTGCGCCCGGCGGAGCCGTTGCTGGTCCTGGCCGACAGTGGAGTTGCCTTGCGCCGCAAAGGATGGCAGCTTCTGCCTCACTCCCCCGCTGCTGCCCGAGACGGTCGAGGTCTTTGCTCCGCTGTCACCGACGTGTCTGCTCATCTCCACACCCCGCGCGCACTACCGCCCGCATCAGGGGCTCACCCGCAAAATCGCCGCCAAGGCCAACGCCGGGGCAGCAGCCTGGTGCCAGGACGCCGTCTACCGGCTCCCGTCCATGCCCTGGCCCTCCCGGCTGCGGCTCGCCGGCACCCCGCTGGAAGTCCGGCCGCCGCGGCTGACAGCGGTACCCACCCCGCACCAGCCCGGCCCCGCACCGGCCCATCCCGAGATCCGCCCCAAGCAAGCTGCGCGCCATCCTGGAACAGCTCACCCTCGCACCCGCTGATCAGCCTCCGACCCCGGAAGGGGTAGCGGGCCGCCATACTGACCTCGCCGGTACGGCGCGTCCGGGCGAAGATGCCGGCTGCATACGAACGCGGGACGCAGGCCCTGGCCGCGGTCAGGACTTCAGGGGGCGACTATGAACAAACAGGACCAGGCGGATGCGGTCGACCGGGAGATGGCCGCGCGTCGTCTGCCTGATGCAGCCTTGCAGGCGTTGGGGCGCTGGTGGGACCGGAACAGGGCAGAGTTCGCGGACGGGACGCCGGGCGCGCACGCGGTCCGCTACACCCCGAGCCGGTGGGCGCACATCACCCCTTGGCCCTCGGCGCTGGCTTCAGCGTCCCACGCCGGTGATGCCGTAGTCAGCCGGGCGCAGGTGGTGTCGATCGTCGCGGAGGCGCTGCGGCGCGAGGCCTACCGGGAGGCTCTGGTCGCCACCTATGTGTGGGGGAAGGGGAAACGCGGCTCCCGCAGAGGCAGCGGCCCCGTCACCCTGGCCAAGATCCTGACCGCCGGGGGCCTGGATACCGCACTGGGTCGAGCGGTTACCACGTTGAGCGAGCAGGGCGCAGTAGCTGCCTACGCGGGACTCCAGGGCGTCGTTCCCGAGTTCGGTCCGTCGTTCTACACCAAGTTCCTGTACTTCGCCGGTAAGTCGGTTCGGTCGGCAGCTGGCCCCCAGCCGCTCATCCTTGACAGGGCTCTGGCCCGGCAAATGCGGTCCCTGGCCCAGGCAGTCGGCCGGGAGACCGGCCGCGACCCCGACGGCTTGATCGCCGGCTGGGTCTGGCGGGACACGAACTGGTCACCGCACCGCTACGCGGTCTACCTCTCCTTCATGCAGGCGGCCTCCTGCCAGGCCTCGGCAACGCCGTTCTGGCCGTCCGACGCCACGCCCGACCTACTTGAATACGCGCTGTTCAGCACCTCATGGACGTGAGACCGCCGACATGAGCCAGCCGGGCCGGCGATGAACCTTCGCTGCCGACAGCGGCCTCGTGTCCCCGTCCTCCTGAGCAGCACCCGCCGGTGCGGCCTGGCTCGTTCACTGGCACGCCCGCCCGGGGTGGCGGTCCAGGCGTGCCGGCCCGCGCGGTGGCTTTGGCGAGCGCTTCAGCGACCGCGTCCTCCGGGGGCGCAAGGGCTGCGAGCGCCAGGTCGATGACGGCCTGTTCGCCGGACATCATTGAGGCGACGCTGGTGGGGCTCCGCCCGTCGGGGAGCGCGGTCCAGGTGCCGGCGCCTCGGCGGCTGTGCGCGTAGCCGCTCTCCCGCAGCAGGTCGTACGCGGCCGTCACGGTGGCCCGGCGGACGCCGAGCGCCGAAGCGAGTTCATGCTCTGCCGGCAGTCGCATGTGCAGGGTGATCCGGCCGTCCAGCCCCAGGGAGCGCACCGACCGGGCCAGTTTGCGGTAGTCGAGCCGGATGCCGGGCGGGCTGGAGATCACAGCAGCGAGCTGCCGGCCGGCCAGGGTTCGGTCCACAGCGTGGACTGTTCGCCCGCCTGCCATACCAATCTCTCCCCATTGGCGCTGCCCTACGAGCCAATGAGCGTACAGACTCTGCACCAATAGGCATTGGCCTGGGAGATATCCCCGGAGGGATGGAAGATTGGCATGGCTGGAGGTATGACCGATCGCGAGGAGCGCGAGATACAGCGACGCCACGAACAACGCATCGCGGATCCCCTACCCGTAGGCGTGTGGATCCGGAGCCTGCTCTCAGCCACAGGGCGGCACCTTCGCCGCCGGCATCCGGAAGGTGCGCGACACCATGCGCCGCAGCGGGGCGGGAGGCCCGCATGACGACGGAGTCAGGACGTGTCGTCGTCGGAGTCAGCGGCTCGCTGGCCAGCCTCGCCGCGCTGCGGCGCGGAGTCCTGGAGGCTCGCCGCGATGGCAGGACACTCGTAGCGGTGGCGGCCTGGGAGCCGCCGGAGGGCAAGACCCTCTACGCCAAACAGCCCGACCGTGCATGGGCCAGGATGTGGGAGGACGAGGCCCGGCTGCGGCTGAACCGCGCCTTCGACGAGGCCCTCGGCGGGCTCCCGACGGATCTTCATGTCACATGTCTGGTCATCAGAGACGCTCCCGGACCGGCCCTGTGCGCCGTCGCGCGCCGCCCCGAGGACCTGCTGATCGTCGGGGCGGCGCGCCCCCACGGTCTCCGGGCGCGGGCCCACCGCAACCCGGTGCGCCGGTACGTCCTGACCACAGCGCGCTGCGCCGTTCTGACCGTCCCCGGACCACGCCTGCTGCGGGGTGAGGCCCGGACACTGCGCCTGGTTCCGTCCCCGAGCTTCGCGCCGGACACGGCCGGCCGACACGAAACGGCGCCATGAGCAGGCCGGATCCCTCTCTGTCACCCCTGGGTGAAGCGCCCCGCTCCGACGGATCAGCCTGGCTGATCGTTCATCATGCCGTCCGGTATCGCCGGGGCAGGTGATGCTGCAGTACCCGTGGCGTCGGCTACCTGGCCGCGCTGCGGTCGTCACGCGAACGAGGTCATCGGCGGGTCGGGAAGCCGCGGTGGCGGGCAGTGACCGTGACGGTCAGGGCAGCGAGTACGGGTCGGTGTGGTCGAGAAGGAGAACGCAGCCAGATGCGGCGACGGCGATGCTGAGGTTCCCGCAGGCGACCAGGAGGGACTGGGCAAGATCGGCGGCCGCGCCCGCAGCGTCGGCGACAGCGGTCTGCAGCAGGGTGGCGGCACGGCCGAAGCCGAAGCCCCAGATCGCGGCGGCACCTGGACGGGCCAGGACGCCGAGGTGGCCAGGAGGCGGCGAGGACGGTGCCGGCGAATGCGAGGAGCCCGCAGGCGGCGAGGGTCAGGGTGGTTAGGTGCCGGTCGTTCAGCGCTGTCGGTCAGGTCCTGTCAGCCATGCTGCCGGACCCGCCCGGCGCCGTGTCCGATCCGGCCAGCGCCGGCACCCCGAGTACGCATGCCGAGCAGGAAGTGGCAGGTCCTGCGAAAGAAAGGCCAGGCGGGGTGCGCCGACCACCGAGTCCTGCCAAGCAGCCGTCACCCTCGCAGCCCTGCTGATGTGGGAAAGACTTGTGACGACAGAACCTAGGCCACCCAGTACGGCCGTCCCGGCTCCTCGTCCGTGCCGTCGAGGCCCGCGTCGAGGGCCTCGGCGATCCGGCGTACCGCCTCGTCGGCGACCTCGGCGGGCTGCGTGTAGGGCCAGCGCAGCCGGTGCTCGAACGTGCCGGGGTCCGCGCCGAACCGGGACCCGCCCTCGATCCGCACGCCGTGCCGCAGCGCGGCCCGCGTCAGCGGACCGGCGATCGGGCGGCCCAGGTCGATCCACAGGCACATGCCGCCCTGCGGCGTCTGCCAGCGCCAGTCGGGGAACTCGCGGCGCAGCTGCGCGGCCAGGTGGTCGCGCAGCGCGCGCAGGAGCGGCAGCCGCCGCCGCAGGATCTGTGGCTCCCGGTCGATCAGCCGCAGCGCCACCAGCTGGTCGAGGACCGACCCCGACATGTCCGCCGTGACCCGCTGCGCCGTCAGCTCCGTGATCAGCCGCGTGCCCGCCCGCACCCAGCCCACCCGCAGACCCGACCAGTGCCCCTTGCTGAGCGAGCCGACGGTGACGATCTGCTCGGCGCCGCGCCCCGCCACCAGCGACGCGAACGGCGGGGGCGTGGCCGCGTCGAGCGCTATGTCCGCGATCGTCTCGTCGACAACCAGCCACGTGCCGGTCGCCCGCGCGTCCGCGATGATCCGCTGCCGCTGCTCACGCGGCATGAGCCGGCCCGTCGGATTCTGGAAGTCCGGGATCAGATACGCGAGCCGGGGCGCCGACTGCCGCAGCGTCACCCCGAACAGCTCCGCATCCCAGCCGTCCTCCGTCACCGGCACCGGCACGGTGCGAAGTCCCAACTGCCTTATGACGGACAGGGCGTTAGCGTACGACGGGTTCTCCACCGCAATCCGGTCGCCGGGCCGCCCCAGCAGGGAGAGCGTGAGCGCCACCGCCTGCTGCGCGCCCGACGTGACAAGGATCTGCCCGGGCAGCGTCGGCAGCCCACGCCCCGTGTACCGCGCGGCGATCGCCGCCCGCAGCTGTGGCAGACCGTAAGGGTGGTAGCCCGGCGTCGTCGCGTGCCGGGCCAGGTCGTCGGCGGCGGCCGCGTACGCGGCGGACAGTTCGTCGGCCAGGGCGCCGGGCGCCGCGATGGCCAGGTCGATCACGTCCTCCCCGGCGAGCGGGGGGCGAACACTGGTCAGCTGCGCGCCCTCCGGCAGCTCCGTCCACGTCCCCGCGCCGCGCCGGCTGACCGCGTAACCGCTCTCCCTGAGCAGGTCGTACGCGGCGGTCACGGTGGCCCGGCTGATGCCGAGCGCCACCGCGAACTCGCGCTCCGCGGGCAGCCGGGTGTGCAGCGCGATCCGGCCGTCGAGCAGCAGGGTCCGTACGCCCTGCGCGAGCGCCCGGTAGCCGGCCCGTTCCCCGGCGACCCCGGTCACCAGCGCGGCGAGCCGCCTGCCGCCCAGACGCTGGACCCCGCTCCTCGCTGCCATGCCTCATCCCCGTCATTGGCCCTGCACACCAGGCCAATCAATCTACAGACTCACACAAGACCGCCGAACAGTGGCCTGGACGGACACAAGGAGACACGCCATGCAGCACGACAGGAGTGACTTCAGCGACCGGACCGAGCGCATGCCGCGGCGCCGCACCCCGCAGGCGGCCCGCGCCGCCCCCGCCGGACGACCATCCCGCACCGCCCCTGCCGGACCGTCGTCGGCGTCACGCAGTGCCGTCGCTTTTGCAGGAAACACCGGTGGAGTCCGCCGATCTTGCTGGTTAGGGTCGGGGGATGAGTACTCGCACCTTCCGTATCACCGTCCGCGGTGTCTTCGACGGACTCAGCACCGACCAGCGTGCCGCACTCCTGGCCCGCGCCGCAGAACACGATGTTCTGCGGGCGGCCTTCACACCCGAGGGGCACCTCAGTTACGACCTGGCAGCGCGATCCGCCTTCACCTTCCGTTTCCTGGATTTCGGAGAGGAAGAGGAGGACATCCTGGAGGCGTCCGAACGCGCCGAAGAGGCGGCGAAGGCGTGGCTGACCGAGCGCGGCTACGGCTACAAGAACCTCAGGTCGCAGGCCGAGGACCTCTCTCAAGCGCCACTGAGCAAACGGCAGCGCCGCGCCGCAGCCCAGAAGAACCTCTGAATCCTCCAACTGCACGGTCTTCGCCCAGCCGTCGAGCGTTCCTCGCCACGCGATCCTGGCCGGGCAGTGCTCGTCCCGGTGAGCATCGCAGCGGGGAGACGGCGCTCAGGCCCACGCCTCGGTCGCGAGGCCCTGGTACCTCAAGCTCCTGTCCAGGGGCTCCGTCCGGCCATCAACTAAACAAATCCTTGACTGTGCAAGCTTCTGATATGCTTGAGCAGTCAAGGAGGTGGCAATGAGTGATGCGCTGGACGCGTCGCTGCGTCTCGCGAGGGCCCAGACGGCCCTGGTGAAGCGGTTCGACGCGAGCCTGGGAGGGCTGCACGGGGTGAGCCTGGCCGACTTCACGACGCTGCTGCGTCTGGGGCAGGCGCCCGGCAGCCGGATGCGCCGGGTGGACCTGGCCGAGGCCCTGGGTCTGACTGCCTCCGGGGTGACCCGGGGGCTGGCGCCACTGGAGCGGATCGGGCTGGTGACACGCGAGACGGACGCCCGTGACGGCCGGGTGGCCTACGCGGCACTGACCGACACCGGCCGCGCACGCCTGACGGACATGCTCGCCACGGCCGAGCAGATCGCCGCCGAGATCTTCGCCGCGCCCCCGTGGAGCAAGGAGGACATCGGCCAGATGTCCGCGCTGCTGACGCGCCTGGGCGGCACCGGCCTGCCCGGCCACACCTCCACCCCATAACTCCAGGCACGCCTGCTGACGGATACCTCATCCGCACCTTGGAGCACCCACATGAAACCAACCCCCGCCCCTGCACCGCCCCTCGCCCCGGCCGCCGACACGGCCCACGCCCCGGCGGCCATCCGCACGGAGGGCCTGCGCAAGATATATCCGCGCGCGCAGGGCGACCTTGTCGCCGTGGACGGCCTGGACCTGACAGTCCACCAGGGCGAGTTCTTCGGCCTGCTCGGCACCAACGGCGCCGGCAAGTCCACCACCATCGGCATGCTCACCACCCTGGTCGCGCCCAGCGCCGGAAAGGCGTGGGTCGCCGGGCGCGAGGTGAGTGCCGACCCGGTCGGCGTGAAGTCCCGCATCGGCGTGGTCTCCCAGGCCAACACCCTGGACCGCGCGCTCGCAGTCGCGGACAACCTGGCCTTCTGCGGCCGCTACTTCGGATGCCTGCCCCAGCCGCCCGCCGCCGCGCGCTCGAACTGCTGGAACAGTTCGGCCTCGCGGACAAGGCCGACGCCAAAGCTCACAAGCTCTCCGGCGGCCAGGCCCACCGCGTCATGATCGGCCGGGCCCTGATGCACCTGCCGGAGGTGCTCTTCCACGACGAACCCACCGCGGGCGTCGACCCGCAGGCACGCGACGACCTCTGGCAGATCATCGCAAGCCTGCATGAGACCGGCCAGACCGTGGTGCTGACCACCCACTACCTCGACGAGGCCGAGGCCCTGTGCCAACGCCTGGCCGTCATCGACCACGGGCACCTGCTCGCCTGCGACACCCCCGAGGCGATCAAGGCGTCCAGCGGAGCGCAGACAGTCATCACCGTCCACTACGACGCCGATGCCACCCCGGCCGCCGAAGCCCTGCACAGCATCCCCGGCGGCCCCCACGACGTGGCCGTCGACGGCCCGACCGTACGGGTCCGCACCACGCATTCCGACGGCGTCCTGGGCCACCTGCTGCGAATCGGCAGCGCGGCCGGGCTCACCGTCCACGACGCCACCACCCAGCCGGCAGACCGCCTTCCTCACCCTGACCGGACGTGACTACACGCCATGACCACCGCGAACCCCATCGCCGCCACCCCTAGCCCGCTGTCATTCCGCCGGGCCGCCCGGCACGCCTACCTTGCGCTGACCATGCGCGAGCTGCACGTCCTGGGCCGCAACCTGCCCGCACTGCTCATCCAGGTCGGCCTCCAGCCGCTGCTGTTCACCTTCGCCTTCGCCTACGTCATGCCCAGCATCGGCAGCGGACTGGGCAGCGCGACCTCGTTCTCCACGATCCTGCTGCCCGGCCTGATCGCCAGCACCCTCACCCTGCAGAGCATCATGTCCGTCACCGGGCCGCTGGCCGCCGAACTCGGCCCCGACCGCGAGATCACCGACCGCGCCCTGGCGCCCCTGCCCGTCTGGGCCCTGGGCCTGCAGAAGATCACCTCATCCGCGATCTTCGGCCTCGTCTCGACCCTCGTCGTCGTCCCGATCGTCTGGCTCGTCCACGCCCCGGCAACGCGCCCCGGGCGCACATCGACAACTGGCCCCTGCTGCTGACCACACTGGTCCTCAGCGCGCTGCTCGCTTCCGCCCTCGGGCTGCTGCTCGGAACCGCGGTCGACGCCTCCGCCTTCGGGCCGCTGCTCGGCCTGCTCCTGGCCGCCGCCACCATGCTGGGCTGCGTCTACTACCCGTGGACCGCTCTGCACCCCATCCGCTGGGTCCAGGTCCTGACCCTGGCCAACCCGCTCGTCTACATGAGCGAGGGCCTACGCGCCAACCTCACGCCCTCCACCGGCCACATACCCACCTGGGCCTATCGCACCGCCCTCGCCCCCGGCACCGCCGCTCTGGGCTACCTCGCCCTGCGCCGTTTCGCCCGGCGGGTGCAGACCTGAGGGGCTGCGCTCCTCACCCGCTTCGCCTCAGGGCTCAGTACTGCGGCATAGGAAGTGCCATCGACCCGTCCAGCACCATCGTCACTTGACGCCATCGACTGATGTCAGCAGCCGCCACCACAAGCATCCACTCAACCGCAGGTCAGACGACCGATCTCCGACACTTGACGCTGGCTCAGTGACGACATCCCCTCAGTGGCACTGCAACGGCACTTCACAGCCGGGAAAAGATCCACAGGCGCAAAAGGCACCTGATCATGGTCACCCCGGCCGACCTGCACGATTCGGCTGCGATCAATGAAGTCCTCTTCCGGCTCCGCCTGCTGCACCCCCAGATCACCATCGTCTGGGCCGACACGGCCTACGCCGGAAAACTCGTGGACTGGGCGGAACAGCACCTCAACCTCACCGTCAAGCCCGTCAGCCGTCCCATGGACGCCTCCGGCTTCATCGTGCTGTCACGTCGTTGGGTCGTCGAGAGGTCGCTTGCGTGGCTCAGGCACGCCCGCCGCCACGCGCGAGACTACGAGCGGCTTGTCCAGCACGAGGAGACCCTCATCACGTGGCCGCGATCACCTCATGGCCAGGAGACTCGTCCGGAAAGGCGCCACCTCCAGCTGGCCAAGGAAACCGGCACCAGCCAACACCTGACCGCATCGATCATGCCGTCGATGGGGCCACTGCCGATCCAGACCATCACCAGATGTCCGGTGTCGGGATTGCTTGGCTGAAGTCACCGGACCTGAGGGCTTCGGTAGGAATCGACCAGTGCATCCAGCCGCCGTCTCCGCCGATACGCCACTCGTCCTGATCAGACAGCTGAAGCAAGTGATGGTAGAGGTTCGGGTCCTCACCGTTGCGGCGGGTCGGAGAGCCTCCTGTCGGGAAGATTGGCCAACCGAAGGCGAGGTTCTCCGCGATGATGTGTCCCGGCCGTGACACCCAGTCGTTGTCCGGATCGAGGTTCGAGATGCTCGCATAGTCACGGACGCACTCGATATCCTCGTCGTAGACGTCCGGTTCCGCCCAGAGTGTTCCCCATGCCGGGTCATAAGTGTCAGGGAAGGCAAATCCGGGTGAGGCCGCCCAGGGTATCGGTGTGAATACGCTGGAGCGGGCGGGGGGATCCGTCTCCACGGCGTGTCCGGAACGGGCGGCGATCACCGCTCCCAACTCCTGGTCATCACAGAAGGACCCGCTCGCCACCTCGACTGCAGCAGGGTCACACAGCTCGGATTCGGAATCGAGGTAGAAGAAGTTGAGTAAGCCCGCTCCAGCCGGAATGAGACCATCGAGCCAGGGAGTCAGGGCATCGGTGTCGAGGACCGCGAAGAGACTCAATGGAACGCCTTCACAGGTAGGCCAAGGCGTTCCCGGCTCGAGCATGGGATGACCACCGAATCGACTGTTCCCAGCCGCGTCCTTTGGCGCGGCTCTGGTCAGTTCGAACCCAGGCCTGGCAAGGCTGACGACGCGGGTGGCGAGCTCCGCACCAAAGAGGGCAGTACAGAACCGCCTGTGACAACCCGCTGTCACGATGCCTCCAGAGCGGCGGCCAGAGCGTCGCAGTTCAGCCGGTCAGTTTTGCAAGGGCGGTACGGTACGGGCGTCGCTGAGCTTGTTGGCGATGATGGTTTGCCAGTGGTCCGGCACGTGGTCGCGCGGGCCGGGGACGATCACGACCGTCGGTGGTGTGCTGGAGTTCATGACTGCGGCTCCAGGTTCCTGAGCGCCACGTCGGGCAGCAGGCCCAGGTGGCGCAGATCCTTCTCGTAGCGCAGTTTGCCGATGATGAAGGCCGCGCCGGCCGCGACCGCGACGAGCGGGACCGCCCGCAGCGCGCCGAGCAGGCCCATGCGGTCCGCGAGGACGCCTGCTGTTGCGGGCCCTGGGGCGTGCCCCGAGCAGGCTGTTGGCCAGGGTGAGCGTGGCCATGGCCGTCGCTGCGATGGCCGCTCGGTGCGCAGAACCCCAGCAGCCCGGAGATCTCTGTCAGCGAGCGGCGCCGGTTCGCCACGAGCCGCTCCGCGAGCTGGATGCGCGTAGCGTTCAGGAGGGGCGGAGAACGACTCGCCCGAGGCCGACAGGTGCCGGTGGACGGTTCTCCGGTCGACGCCGAGGCTGCGGGCGACCTGCTCGATCGAACAGCGCCCGGTCGGCAGCAGGACTTCGATCAGCTCGCGCACCCGGTCCGGTACGGTCGTATCCCTCGAGAGCGCGATGGAGCCGAAATACTGCCGCGCGTAGGGGTGGAGCAGCGGGTCCGACATGGGGTTGGGAGCGTTGGGGTCACTGGCGTGGAAGACAATCCCGTTGCATTCCTGGTGGAATTCCGCTGTGGGACCGAAAGCGCGCCGATGTGTCGGTGTATCCGCTGGTGCGCTGTGTGTGATGCACACGGACACCGGCTGCCACCGAGCGCCGAGGAAACCGCGGAGGACTTGGTAGAACCGCCCGCAGCCAGCTCTGTGGCCTGGCGGGCCGGCATGGCCTCACCCGGCTCGAGGGCCACTTTGAGGGTGGCCAGGCCGCTTGCCTCGGAGAGCCGGCTGTGGAGCATCTCGTTGTACATGTGCTCGTAGCAGACGCGAAGCTCGACCGCGCTCCGGGCATCCGGCTCTTCACGTACGACCAGGCTGATGGGGCCGAGGTTGGAGAGACGGCGGCGCTCAGCCAGGAGCAAGCCGAAGTCCTCGCGGTGCGAGGCCGCCGGGAGCTCGAGCAGCCGGGTCGCGGCCACACCGGAGATCCATCTGTCATGGAACGCGAGGCCGACGGGGTCCAGACCCACCTGCTTCATCAGACCCCTCGGGTCGGTGCCGAGCGACCGGCCGAGTTCGGCGTAGCTGTTCAGCGCCGCGTTGCGGACGAGGGGCTTCATGGGCGTACTCCAGGGCGTGTCCCTATGTGGTGAGTCACATGAGGCGGCAGGTCAAGCGGTGCGATGGATCGTGACCTGGCGTTGCACCACTGCGACGGAGCCCGCCACCCGGCATTCGGCATCCCAGCCGGGGAAATCCGACGGAGAACACCCTCGCAAATGATCAGACCGTTTACCAGCTCCTGGAAGACAGTACGGAATTCCGTGCAGGAAGGGGCGCCTGCACGGTTTTCCGGTCCCCGGGCTGACCGGAGCTGCCCGTGACTGCGACTGGACGGACACACAATCCGAGGGAGGCCACCGTGACCAGCGTGCTGCGCCGGCCCTGCGCCGGGCCGGCCGTGTGGAGCGGCCCGGATCCGGCGGACTTGGACGAGTGGGCCTTGCGGCTCGCACCGGCGCGGATCGACGGGATCGAGGCGGCCCTGCGCGTGGTGCGCGAGCGAGGTGTTCCGCTGTTGAAGGTGAGTGCTCGCGATTGTCTGCTGCCGGCCCCGGCCGGCGAGCTGGAACGCGTCGCCGGCGTATGGGGCGACGGGCGTGGCGTGGTGCTCATCACGCGGGTTCCCGTCGGGCGATGCAGCCGGGCGGCGGCAAGCACCAGGTTCTGGGGGCTGGGTCAGCGCCTGGGTACCCCGTGGTGGCAGAACGCGGCGGGCCGCGTGCTCGGCCACGCCCGGGGCGCCGGCAGACGCATGGCTGACCCCGCGACGCGGGGTTGCCGGACCGGGGAGGGGTTGCTGTTCGACACCGATGGGTCTGATGTTCTCGGGCTGGTCGGGCTGGTCGGGCTGCTCTGCCTGCGAACAGCCCGCTCAGGTGCATGCGCCGCGGTCGTCAGCTCGGCCGCGGTCTGCAGTGTCGTGCCGGCGCGGGGGCCGGACCTGGTCGAGCGGCTGTATCGCGGGCCTTTCCTGGATCGCCGGGAGGAGCAGGCCCCTGGCGGACGACCGTATGACGCGGTTTGGCTCGTGTCCTGGCACGGAGGCAAGCTCGGCATCCGCTGCAACCGCTCTTGCCCGGAGTCCGCACAGCGTTTTCCCGGGGTTGTCCGTCCGCAGCCGGCGGACGGGGAGCTGTTCGGCCTCATCGGCGGACCGGCGGTGTCCCCGGAGCTCAGGCGTGACGTCGGCTTCGAGGTCGGCGGCCTGCTGCTGGGCAACCGCGCGATGTTTCACTGCCGCACGGCGTACGAGGACTTCGCCGAGGCCGGGCCCAGGCGCGACGTGCTGCGGCTGTGGTCGGCCCCCGGGCAGGGACGCGGCTTGCCGCCGGGCTTTGGGGGCGGTCTTCACTGCACCGAGGGTCCCGCACGCGGCGGGATCACCCCGCGGGAGGTGGTCGTGAAACAGAACTCAGCCGGCCTCACCGGCTCGAGGCGTCTGCGGTGACCGCCGCCATCCCGGAGGTGAGGGGCCATGGGCACAGCCTCGCCACGCTCCTGGCGGAATCCGCTTGGTCCGCGGGGAACCGGGTCGCTATTCGCCGGGACGGGAGAGGGCTCACCTGTTCCCAGCTTGACGACACCAGCGCCCGGGTCCGCCGTGCTGCTGCAGGCCAGGGACGTGCGGCCGGGCGATCGCATCGCGCTGATCATGCCCGACATCACCTTTTCCTCATCGTGTACTGCGGCATCCTTTCGCGCAGGCGGCGTAGTGGTTCCGATGAACCCGCTGCTGAGGGCCCGCGACATAGCGTTGACCCTCCGGGATTCTGGGCCCGCGTCGTGGTGACGTTCCCGCTGTTCACGGACGAGGCCGCGACGGCCGCGGCAGAGGCCGGCGCCGGGTGTCTGGTCACCGGCCCTGTGGGGTTCGGCGCTCTGATACGGGCTACCGCACCGGTGCCCGGGATCGTCGGCCGGGCGGAGGACGACACTGCCGTGATGCTGTACACCTCGGGCACGACAGGAACGCCCAAGGGCACCGAGCTGACCCACCGCAGCCTGATGGCCAACGCGGTCACCGTGGCCGGGACAGTGCTCCATGTCGGGCCGAACGACGTACTGTTCGGTGGCCTGCCCTTGTTCCACGTCTTCGGACAGACCTGTGCGCTCAACGCCGCCGTAGCCGCCGGGGCTGCGCTGACCTTGCTGCCGCGGTTCGAGCCGGCGAAGGCACTGGAGATCATGCGCCGGGACAAGGTCACCGTCTTCCTGGGCGTCCCCACGATGTACACGGCCCTGCTTGACGCCGGGATCCCCGACGGCTACCTCTCGCGGATGCGGCTGGCCGTTTCCGGCGGTGCTTGCTTGCCGGTCGAGGTACTGCGCGGCATCGGACGGGAATTCGGGGTGACCGTGCTGGAGGGCTATGGTCTCTCGGAACGGTCGCCGGTCGCTTCGTTCACCCCTCCGGATCGGCCACGCAAGGCTGGTTCGATCGGTCTGCCCGTCCGCGGGGTCGAAATGAAGCTGGTCGCGGACGATGGCATGGCGGTCGGGCCGGGCGGAATCGGTGAGATGGCGATCCGCGGCGAAAACGTGATGGGGGGCTACTGGAACCGTCCGGGTGCGACTGCGGAGGCCATCTGGGACGGGTGGTTCCACAGGGGCGATCTGGCCCGTGTCGACGAGGAGGGCTACGACTTCATCGCCGGCCGGAAGAAGGACCTCATCGTCCGCAGCGGATACAACGTCTATCCGCGCGAGGTCGAGGAGGTGCTCCATGCACACCCGCCGTCGCCGAGGCCGCTGTCGTCGGCGTGAGGGCGTCCGCCGGTCTGACAGGCCGGAGGAGTTCGAGGGGGTGATACGCGATCACACCCGGTCGGGGATGGCCGCCAGCGCCTCGTGGGCCGCGTCCAGGGCGGCAGTCCGGTCCTCGGGGACGAGACCGATCCGGGTACGGCGGTCCAGGAGGTCGGACTCGTCGAGCGCGCCTTCGTGCCGGACCGCCCACAGCAGTTCCGCCCGGGTGGTCGCAACGCCCTTGGCCACCGGCTGCGCCAGACGCGGGTCCGTGTCGGCCAGCGCCTGGATTGCGGGGGCCTCGGTGCCGTAGCGGTCGACGAGCCTGCGGGGCGCGGCCAACGCGGCCAGGACGGCCCGCGGGGCGGCGCCGACCAGGGGGAGGCGGGAGGTGCGGCAGCGCCGGGGCGCGTCCAGCAGGCCGGCGGTCAGCGCGGCGTCCACCGCGTCCTGGGCCATCCGGCGGTAGGTGGTGAGCTTGCCGCCGACGACGGTGACGACGCCCTCAGGGGAGGTGATGACGGCATGGCGGCGGGAGATGTCGGAGGTGCGGGTGGCGCGGCCGGTGTCCAGCAGGGGCCGCAGGCCGGCGAAGGCGCCCGCCACGTCCTCGCGGCGGACCGGCACGTCGAGGACGGAGCCCAGGATGTCCAGCAGGAAGCCGATGTCGGGCTCCGGCGCCTGGGGTACCTCCGGCAGCGCGCCGTCCACGGGCTCGTCCGTCAGGCCCACGTACACCCGGCCGTCGTCCTGGGGGATCACCAGGACGAAGCGGTTGGTCTCCCCGGGGACGGGGATGTGCAGTCCGGTGCGCAGCCCGCTCAGGCTCTCGGCGCGGAGCACCAGGTGGGTGCCGCGGGAGGGGCGCAGCCGGATCCCGTCGGTCAGCTCACCGGCCCACACACCGGTGGCGTTGATGACGGTCCGGGCCCGTATCCGGATCTCCTGCCCGGTCCTCTCGTCGCGGACGAGGGCTTCGCGGCCAGTGAGCGACAGCGCGCGGGTGCGGGTGAGCACCCGGGCGCCGTATCCGGCGGCGGTGCGGGCGATGGCGGTCACCAGCCGTGCGTCGTCGGCCACTCGGCCGTCCCATGACAGCAGTCCGCCGCGCAGGCTCTGCCTGTGCAGGGCGGGCGCGGCGGCCAGGGTCTCGACGGCGGACAGCCGCCGGGGGGCGGGCAGGGTGCTGCGGGCGGTGCCCGCGGAGCGCCGCAGCACATCGCCGGCGCGCAGTGCGGCCTGGACCAGGGCGGCGTTGCGGTGCGGGGTGAGGCCGGTCAGCGGCGCCACGAAGGGCTGGGCGCGCACCAGGTGCGGGGCGGTGCGCTCCATCAGCGTGCCGCGTTCCACCGCGCTCTCGTAGGCGACGCCCACCTCGCCGGTGGCCAGGTAGCGCAGTCCGCCGTGGATCAGCTTGGAGCTCCACCGGGAGGTGCCGAAGGCCAGGTCGTGGGCGTCCACCGCGGCGACCGACAGGCCACGTGAGGCGGCGTCCAGGGCGGCTCCGGCGCCGGTGGCGCCGAGGCCCACCACCAGGACGTCGACGGTGGTGCCCGCGGCCAGCTCCTCCAGTTCCCGCAAGCGGCGGGCGGCGGAGAGGGAGCAGCCGGGGTGGGGGGCGGCGGCGTTCATGGGACGAGGATCCTTTCCAGGATGTGGCGGGCTTCCGCGTAGAAGGCGGCCTCGTTCAGTTCGGGATCGGTGTCGTCGGTCATGATCTGCATCGACAGCGCGAAGGACTGGAGGATGAGCAGCAGGGCACGGGCCTGCCGCACCGGGTGGTCCTGCCGGACTGAGCCGTCCGCGTGTCCGTGCCGCAGGGCCTCCTCGATGAACTCCAGTACCCGGTCCTGGCTGGCGCCGCGGCGGTCGAAGAGGTACGGGAGCATCAGCTCGGGGTCGACGTCGAGGATTTTGCGCAGCAGCGGGTGGGCGCGCAGTGCCCGGAGCCCGCTGATCAAGGCTTCGGCCAGCGGGGGGTTCGTCGTTGCCGTGGGGCCGGGGTGGGGCATCGCGCCCACGGTGACGGCCAGCCATTCACGGGTCATGAGGTCGCCGACCAGCGCCCGGACGTCGGGCCAGCGTCGGTAGAGCGTCATCCGGGACACGCCCGCGCGGCGGGCCACGTCGGTCAGGGTCGTCCGCCGGACGCCGACGGCGAGCACGCAGTCGCGTGCGGCGTCGAGTACGGCGTCGTCACCCCGAACGGTGTTGCGTTTGGACGTCATCTGTCACAGTGTAACGGCGATGACGTGGCAGGCGAAGGTCGCAGCGCGCCACCGGCGTCACGTGACCCGCGCGGCGGAAGCGAGGAGTCAGATGGAGTTTGCGCAGATGCTGTGGAATGGCTGGGGCGATCCGGACCGGGCGGCGCCCCTGCCCGAGCCGGTCCTCGGCCTGCTGGGCGAACTGCTCGGTGTGCGGCCGGGGGACGGCCGCTCCGTCACCCTGAAGGCTGTGGAGCCGCCCGCCTCGCGGCTGGCCGAGGACGCCCGCCAGGCGTTCGCCGGGATCGTCGGGGCGGAACACGTGCGTACCGACCGCGAGAGCCGGATCCGCCGTACCCGCGGGAAGTCCACACCCGACCTGCTGCGCATCCGGTCCGGCGCCGCCGGTGACGCGCCTGATGCGGTCGTGCGGCCCGGCAGCCACGAGGAGGTGGTGGCCGTCCTGCGGGCCTGCGCCGCACACCGGATCGCGGTCGTCCCCTTCGGCGGCGGCACCAGCGTGGTCGGGGGTCTGGCCCCCCGCGGCCACGACGGCTTCATCTCGCTGGATCTGCGCCGGATGAACCGGCTGAGGGACCTGGACACCGTCTCCCGCACCGCCGTGCTGGAACCGGGTCTGCGCGGCCCCGAGGCCGAGGCGCTGCTCGCCCAACACGGCTACACCCTGGGCCACTTCCCTCAGTCCTTCGAGTGGGCCACGATCGGCGGTTTCGCCGCCACGCGCTCCAGCGGCCAGGCGTCGGCGGGCTACGGCCGCTTCGACGACATGGTGACCGCCCTGCGCGTGGCCACCCCCGAGGGCACCTGGGACACCGGCCGCGCCCCGCGCTCGGCGGCCGGACCGGATCTGCGGCAGCTGGTGCTGGGGTCCGAGGGCGCCTTCGGCGTGATCACCTCCGTGACCGTGCGGGTGCGCCCGCGCCCCGCCACCCGCGTCCACGAGGGCTGGCGCTTCGCCTCCTTCGCGGAGGGCCGCAACGCGCTGCGCGCCCTGGCCCAGGACGGCCCCCTGCCCACCGTGCTGCGGCTGTCCGACGAGACGGAGACCCTGGTCGGCCTGGCCGACCCCGCCGCCATCGGGGCAGGCGCCGGCTCGGACACCGGCTGCCTGGCCATCGCCGGATACGAGGGCAGCACGGAGGAGGTGACCGTCCGCCGGGAGCGCGCCCACGCCGCGCTGCGGGCCCATGCGGGCACGTTCCTCGGCGAGGAGCCCGGCGACACGTGGGACAAGGGCCGCTTCTTCGCTCCGTATCTGCGCGACGCCCTGCTCGACGCGGGGGCGTTCGCCGAGACGCTGGAGACCGCCGCGTACTGGTCACAGATCCCCGCCCTGTACGAGAACGTGCGCACCGCGATCACCACCGCCCTGTCCGGCGCGGGTACCCCGCCCGTGGTGATGTGCCACATCTCCCACGTCTATCCGGCCGGCGCCTCACTGTACTTCACCGTCCTCAGCGCCCAGGGTGACAACCCCGAAGCCCACTGGGCGGGTGCCAAGCAGGCGGCCTGCGAGGCGATCCTCGCCTCCGGCGGCACCATCAGCCACCACCACGGGGTGGGCACCGACCACCGCCCCTGGTACGCACGAGAAATCGGCCCCCTGGGCGTGGAGGTCCTGCATGCCGTCAAGGACCGGCTCGACCCGTCCGGCATCCTCAACCCCGGCATCCTTCTGCCGCCCTTGACGTCTCCCGGAGCGTAGCCATGCGCCACTTCACCGCCGTCGTCAAGCCCGCCCCGGGCGGCCCGGGCAGCCAGACCCTGATCCCTTTGGCCCGCAGGCTCCGCGAGGCGGGCGCGGACCTCGAAGTCGAGTACAGCCGCAGTCTCGGACATGCCCGGGACCTGGCCCTGCGCGCGGCCGGACGGGGCCGGGTCGTCCTGGGCGTGGGCGGCGACGGGCTGGCGGGCCGGGTCGTCGGCGCCCTGGCCGGGACCGATGCCGTCGCGGGCATCGTGCCCGCGGGCCGCGGCAACGACTTCGCCCGTGCGCTCGGGCTGCCCGGAGAAGTCCCGGACCTCGCCGAACTGCTGCTGCGGGCCCACCCCGTGAAGACCGACGCCATCGAGATCGAGTCCGCCATCCACCAGCGGACGACGGTCCTCGGCAGTGTGTACACCGGTGTCGACGCCCTGGCCAACCGCCACGCCAACACCTGCCGCGCCCTGGGCGCCGCCTCGTACTACGCGGGCGCGCTGCGGGCCATCACCACCTGGAAGCCCGCACGATACCGCATCACCATCGACGGCACGGTGCACGAGCGCACCGGATTCACCGTGGTGGCGGCCAACTCCGGCTACTACGGCTTCGGCCGGCAGATCGCTCCGAACGCCTCCGTACACGACGGCGTACTCGACGTCATCGTCATCCACCACGCGTCCAGGCTGCTGTTCTTCGCCATGATGAACGACCTCAAAACCGGACAGCACATCCGGCGGCCGCAAGTGGAGATCCTGCACGGACACCAGGTGCGCATCGAGGCCGACCGGCACCTGCCCTACGGCGCCGACGGCGAGGTCGAAGCGGACCTGCCGGTCACCGCGCGGGTCCTGCCCCAGGCGCTGAACCTGCTGTGCTGAACCCGCTGTGCTGAACGACAGCGACGACAACAAGACACAACACGCCGGCCGGACATCCGCATACCGTTCCCTCACCCCGCGCGGGACAGGAGGGACACAGCACCGGTTGCGAGGACCGGTGGAACGGCTTCCCGGGCAGGGCACCCCGGAGGCGCGGCGGAGTGAGGCACGGCAGCGTCCAACTGCAGACGTCAGTGGGTCCGTACTCCGCAACGCCTCCTTGGTGAGCTGCCGGGTTCGGGCTGGAGAATCGCCCGGCCGGGTTTTCCGATGGACTCTTCGTGGGGCCCGTGGCGGGCGGCGCGCCCTCCTGGGCTGGCTCCCCCGCGGGGCGCGGGCGCCTTTCCATGGCGCTTGCCGCATTCTGGCTTCGTTTCCAAGACGCCAGGGCGCACAGGCGCCTTCGATGCTGCGGCCACAGGAGTGTGGCGTATGGCTGCAGTAGCGGAGCGAGTCCCGCAACGAAAGTCCTTCACGGGGACCGGCGGATGGGACGGTTTGAGGGTGCGCGGGAGCGCGCCTGCGAGAGAGCCGGCCGGGGGCGGTGGGCGTGTGTCGCGGTGGTTACCGTCTGCTTTCTGACGCCCGGCCGGCCCGGTGGCGGGCCGGCGTTCCGCGACGGGGCGGGGCTGTCGGACGCCCTGGGCGGTCCTCAGCGTCGGACGGGGGCCGCTGCCCCGGCACTTCTCGCACGGACCCTGCGGGGCCAGGTGGCGTCCGCTGCCGTCGGAATCAGGCCGGCTGTGAGGGTTCGTTGTCGTGCGGACCGGGCTCGCGAAAAATTCTTGTCGGCCCCCGGCCTGGGCTGGGGGTCATCGAGCCGCCCGCAGGCGCAGGGCCGTGGCGGTCCAGTCGATCACCGGGGCGAGGCGTTCCGGTGCCGGCCAGCCGTTGATCAGCGCGAGCAGCTGGAAGTACTGGTCCCGGCGGGGATCGCTCGCGGCTTCCAGACGGTGCAGCAGCCACCGGTGCAGCCCGGTGTCATCGGGGCGGCCGTAGGCGAGCGCGCACTGGGCGGTGAGCGCTGTGACGACAGAGTCGGCCCGGGGCGAATCAGGGCTGATGCCGGACATCAGGGCGGGTCCCGCGAGATCACGGGCGATGGCGACCACGTCCGGGCGCGGGAGGGTGGGGATGCCGCCGGGCAGGGCGCTCACATGGTCTTCGGCCAGGCGCGCCACATGGGCGCGGAAGTCCGGATCCATGGACAGTCCGGCCAGCTCCACCCATGCCCTGACCTGCTCGTCGGTGGGGTTTTCGGGGAGCTCGGGGGTCATGGAGCGCCTGGCTGCGGCATGGTGGGAGTTACTGGGCGGACCGCCGAAGACAGTGTCGAGGAAGCCGTCGATCAACTGCCGGCGCTCGGCTGCGGACAAGGTGGCCAGGTGGTGCATGCGTTCCATCTCCTTTGGGGTGGGCTCACAGGTGGCGGCGGCCGCCAGCACCGCCCGCCGCAGACGCAGGACGCCGATCTGTGCGTCCAGCGCGGCGGCGTGTTGCGCGGCAACCTCGCTGAGCGTGAGTTCCTGATCCACGACCCGCCGGATCATCTCGAGGCCAAGACCCAGCTCGCGCAGCGTCCGCACGAGGGCAAGGCGAGCGACGGCCTGCGGGGCGTAGCGCCGGTAGCCGGCGTGAGTGCGGCCCGCAGGCGTCACGATGCCGCGATCCGAGTAGAACCGGATCGTCTTGACCGTCAGCCCCGTGCGCTGCGCCAGTTCACCGATCGAGTAGAGAGTGCCGCCGTCCATGAGCCCACCTTCACGTCTCCCCCTGCAGGAGACTCAAGTCTGCGCCCTACGCCTCCACCCCCTGCCCGCCCGTTGTTTATGGAAAGCGCGAACACCCCTGGTGCTGCCCTACGGTGACCACCATGGCAACAGGACGGAGGTCACCCCGGCTGAGGCCGGTACCGGGCGCCGAGAAAGGAGACGCGGCGCCTCCCGTTGCGCCGCGGGCGCAGTGGCTGACTGATGCCGGCAGCGAGGACGACAGCGGCGTGTTCTGATTCGCCAGCCTGCCGGTCACAGCCCTGAGTGGCGGATGCAGCAGGCACGGGCGGGAACCCAGGCGGTGATAGCCGCACCCAGCCGACCACTCACGCCACCGGACACCGACTGCCGAGGCCCGCCGCAGCGGCATCTGGTGACCTGACGTCCGTCCGGAGTGCGGGGACGTCATGGACGGCCAGGATCGAACATCTGGCCCCTGCCCCGGCGAGCTACTGCTCTCCCGGCTGCCACAAACGGTCCTGGCAGAGGCCGCGCACGCAGCCGTGCGCGGTGTAAGACCGCAACAGCTGGCGGACACAGGACCGCTCCACGCACCGGGCCGCACGCCCCTTCCGGCGACCCGGGGACCATCGCTGGACGGTGTGAAGTAACGGGCTTTACGTGCTTTGCAGGGCAAAGTGCTGGCAGCGGTCGGCTGGGCGAGGCCGGCAGGGAAGGGGCGTAGTAGTCCTGCGCGGCGGCGGACACCTGCGCGTGCCGGACCACAGCGGTTCCGGACGGTCCGCCCGGTGCCCCGTGGCCGACGAAAGGCAGGAGCTTCAGGCCGGCATGTCGGAAGCGGCCAGTAGCCTCGGGCGTCATGGGCATTGAGATCGATGTAGTGGTGGGTTACCCGATCAACGATGAGGTGGAGAGGGTGCTCGGGCTGGCGGAGGCGGTAGGCGGGCCCGTCACTGTCACATTCATGTGGGAGGGGCGTGAAGAGGCGGAACGCGTGGTGCTGGTACCCGCGGCCACGCTGGCGCTCTGGGAGCACTGGGCCCCCACCCCCTACCCCACGAGTAGCGCCGGAGAAGAACCAGGCTGCGGCGGACGAGCCGGAACTGGCCCACCCAGCGGAATACGGCGCGTTCACGCTTTTTCGCCGGCGTGCAGGGAGGCGCACGGCGGTTGCTCGCAAAGGCGTGGTGATTGCCGAACTCCTGGACCCCGGCGAAGCACACTGGCTCCAGGAGAAGGCCCACCACGTGCGCCAAAGCCTCATGGACCCGAAGCAGAAGGCAGCGTTCGAGAAGTTCCTCGCCCGGCAGTCATACCCCAATGCTCAGTCACGCGCCGACTCGTCCTTCGCTGATTCGTAACTGATCTCCGAGCCCTGCCCCGGTCCGCGAGAGTGGTGACACCCAGCCGCACCCGGCCACACCAGCAGGACACGTTGCACAGAGGGACCCCGACTCGCCTACGCGACCGGACCGGACATACAGCACTTGAACAACGTGACACGGTGGAGCGGATGGGCGGCCGCGACGCGGACCGGCATGGCCTTCCGCAACACCACAGTTCCAGGGCCGGGTCAGGCCAGCAGCGACGGCGTCAAAGCCGCTTGCACGGTGGCGGGCGAACCGGCTGGCACGGGGCGGGTCCGTAGCGGTACCGGCAATGCCATCCACTCCGGCAGCCGGTCAGCCCTGCAGGCCCGCAACCATGCGAGCGAAGGTTCACACATGCTCGGCCAGGGCCACCAAATTCCCCAGGGTCTGCCTCCCCGGACCGCCCTGGCTCAGTCCAGCGCGTCCATCAGAGCGATGACGTAGGCATCCAGCCGCTCCTCCACGGCTCTCGTCGTCAGCTCTGCCCTCCCTGCCTCCCGCCATGGCTGCGCCACCAACTGCACTTCTTCTGAGGACGCCAGTGCGTCCCGCACCTGCCAGTACAGCCGCTCGCTCGCGGTCGCGGCCAGGACCCCGCCGGCCTCCTCATACGCCTCGGCGAACCGCAGACCCCATGCCGGGCCGTGCAGCAGCGCGAGATTGACGGAGCAGTGCGCCACATCGAGATCCGCCGGGCCCCAGGAGGCCGCTGCCCAGTCGACGACGCCGGTGATCCGGGTACCTGCCGGCCTTGAGGGCTCCACGTCGAACAGCACGTTGCCGGGCTGGAAGTCCCGGTGCAGGAACCGCCCCTCATAGGGCGGCGCGGGGTTGCGGATCACGTCGGTCGCCGCGCCCCATACCGCCGCGTCGGCGCGCTTCGGAGTCACGACGGTGTCGGCGGTCGTCAACGCCACATACTCCCGGGGCCGCTCGGCGGGTCGCAACGCGTGGATCGCGACGAGTTGACGGGCCAGCAGCGGGACGCGCGTCTCCAAATCCTCATCATCGAGGACCGTCCGGCCCGCCAGATGCGTCATCAGGAGCGACGGATACTCGCAGTGCGCGGCGGTCGGATCGACCGCGACCAGTCCAGGAGCCGACACCCCGGCCCCCGTGAGCAGGGTCAGGGCGTCAGCCTCCCTGTTCAGCGAGTCCTCGGCGTGCCCCACGTAGAACGGGTCAACGAAGCTCCGCAGCACCAGGTCACGGGTGCCTCCGGAGGGCGTGCCGACGGTCAGCCTCCGCATTTCGGCAGTGATGCCGCCGTGCAGCGACTCGGTCCTGACGATCCGTTCGCCGACATCCAGGTGTCGGCTCACCCAAGCCAGTGTCAACGGTCGGCCAGCATCCGCATCATCGTGGTTAGTCACCGTGCCACCTCACCATCTGGACGGCGGCACGCGCGACGGCTTTATTGACGGCGATGGCCGTGCTGAACACCGGCCGGTGATCACCCATCGTGCCGGCACCGGCCGCCGGCGAAGGCCGGCCTCGGCTGCGGGCGGTTTTCCTGACAAACGGTGCCTCCGGAGGGGATGCAGCGGCAGGTGATGGGGGGCGGGGCCCTTGCTGGGGGCAGGGCGCGGGCCGCGACAATGCGGCCCGCGCCTGCGCTGAAGGGTGCCTCCCCTGTCGGCCAGGGCCTTCAGGGTGGCCTCGGCGGTGGCAACGCTGGCCTGAGGATTCTGACCGGGTGATCAGAATCCCGTCTTCGACGACCGTGCTGCTCCACGGCGCGCCGGTCGTGACCTGTGCGCCGCGCTCACGCAAGCGGCTCTCAACGAAGAAGGGAGTGTTCTCGCCGAGGCCGCCCTGACGCTCTTCTTCATCGCTGAAGGAGGTGAGGGTGCGGCCGGCGAAGGCGAAGCTTCCGTCCTTCGCGGTGGCGCTGAGCAGTGCGGCGACGCCATGGCACAGGGCCGTGATCGTCGTGCCTTCCGCGTAGGCCTCGTTGAGCAGGCGGCCCAGGTCTGCATCGTGTGCGAGGTCGGCCATGGGGGCGTGGCCGCCCGGAATGTAGAGGGCGTCGTAGTCCCTCATGCGCACGTCGGCCGGGGAGAGCGGGGCGGCGAGTTCACCGGCGATGAAGTCGAGGTAGGAACGGAACTCCTGGGCGTCGGCCTCTGACACTCCACCGCGCGCGTCGAGGCTGAGGGCATCGACGATCGGCCGGGCGGCGCCGGGGGTCGCGAGGTCCACCTGTGCTCCGGCGCGGCACAGTGCCTGGTGGGAGGCGGCGACCTCTTCAGCCCAGAATCCAGTGGGGTGGGTCGATCCGTCGGCCAGCGTCAGGCTGTCGGCTGCGGAGAGGACCATGAGAATCTTCGACATCGGAAGTTCCTGCTTTCTCGGGAGTGTGAACCGTCTGAGGCCACAAGAGCCGTGGAGGGAACACCGCGGTGATCCGGACAACGCCAGCGTGGTGGTCCGGACAACGCCGGCGTCCATCGCGGATCTTCCGATCATCCAGCGTCCGACGTAGGACGGAGGCCTGCCACCCTCACGACACCGTGCAGCCCCGTCCAGCTCACCGGGGGAACGCCCCACGACATTCCCTGCTTTGCACCGTGTCCGCCCCGCAGGGCAGCTGGCGGAGCCGGCGGGATACCGGAGGTAGGCGGGGCACGCAGGCCGAGCAGACCGGGAATGCCCCTCGGGGATGCCCCCGGGGATGCCCCGGATCCTTGGGGGACGTTCCTGGAGCAGGGGGCACTCCCCCGTCCCGCCTCAGTGCTCGGGGCCGGCGCCGGGCCCCGCCCGTCTTACTCCGCGTCGAAGTCGGTGCCCCGGCTGACCGCCTCCCAGGCGGCCGCCTCCTCGCCGGCGGACTTCAACTGGGCGGCGATGGCATCCGCCGCGTCGTTGCCCAGGGCCAGCCGCAGCGGGGTCCGCTCGGCAGCCAACGCGGCAAGAATCGCCGCGGCAGCCTTCTCCGGGTCCCCCGGCTGCTTGCCGTCACTGCCCGGAAGCCCCGCACGGACCGGACCGACCGTCTCCTCGTACGCGTCCAGGGGCGCCGACTGCCGCAGCGCGCCACCGCCGGCGAACCCCGTCCGGAACGCCCCCGGCTCCACAATCAGCACCTTGATCCCGTGCGGGGCCACTTCCAGCGCCAGCGCCTCGGACAGCCCCTCAAGCGCGAACTTGGTGGCCGAGTAGGCCCCCACCCCGGGGAAAGAGAACCGGCCACCCATACTGCTCATCTGCACGATGGCCCCCGCGCCCCGGCGGCGCATGTGCGGGAGCACAGCACGGGTGAGCGCGGCGGGGCCGAAGAAATGCAGGTCCATCAAGTCACGCAACTCCCGGTCAGTCGTCTCCTCCACGGCGCCGACCTGCCCCCGGCCGGCATTGTTGACCAGCACATCGATCCGCCCGTACCAGAGAATCACCTCCGCGACGACGGGACTGATACGGGCCGGGTCGGTGACATCCAGAGCGACAGGGACGAGGCGGCCGGGGTGCGCGGCGGCGAGTTCGTCGAGGGATCCGGGGCGGCGGACGGCGGCCACCACCGTGTCACCGGCAGCCAGGGCCGCCCGGGTGATCGCCTGCCCGAACCCGGAGTTCGCGCCAGTGATCAACCAGACCTTGCCAGTGGCGGAACGGGTGGGAGCGGTAGTGGGGGCGGGGGCGGTGCGGGCGTTGTCACTCACGGGGATCTCCAGGGTGGTTCCAAAAGCCGGCCAGGCAGCGGCCGGCGGACACCGCCGGGACGGCATCCCGGCGCGTGTGTCCATTACGGCCCCCACCCCGCCCCGCCGTCCAAGACACAGATCAACACACTCCATAAAGAACGTTTATCGCCGCTGGTTAAGCTCCCCCCATGGAACTCAGACAGCTGACCTACCTCGTAGCGATCGCCGAGGAAGGAAACCTCGGCCGGGCGGCAGCCCGCCTGTACGTGAGCCAGCCCGCCCTCTCCTACGCCCTGCGGAAACTCGAGGCAGAACTCGGCGTCCCCCTCTTCGACAGACACCCCGGCGGCGTCACCCCCACCCCCGCCGGACACGACATCGTGGCCGAAGCACGCCGCACCATACGCCAGGCCGACCGCCTCCTCGCCACCGCCAAACGCCACCAGCGACAGGAGAAGGCGGTACTCAGAGTCGGCTTCGAAGCAAGCGGCGCCGGCGAACTGACCACCCGGGCCCGTGCCGAGTTCGCCCGGCGCAACCCCGACGTGCGGGTCGAACCCAAACGCTTCGACTGGGGCCAGGAAGCCACCGCCCTACGCGACGGCCGCATAGACGTCGCCTTCGTCTGGCTGCCCGCCGACCTCACCGGCCTGCACACCCAAATCGTCCACACCGAACCCCGCGTCGCCGGCCTGCCCACCACCCACCCCCTGGCCGGGCGCGAGGGCATCAGCATCCTGGACGTCAAAGACGAACCCCTCCTGTGGACCGAAAAAGCACCACGCGAATGGGTCGACTGGTGGGCAGTAAACCCCAGACCCGACGGCTCCACACCCCACTGGGGCCCCAAAAACGACAACGTCGAAGAAATGCTCGAACAAGTCGCCGAAGGCACCGCCATCTGCTTCGCCCCCGCCAGCATGGCCCTCTACTACGCCCGCCCCGACCTGTCCTGGGTCCCCCTCACCGACATCGAACCACTCCAAGTCGCCCTCGCCTGGCACAAAGACACCCACAACCCCCACGTAACAGGCTTCACCCACGTCGTACACGAACTCACCACCACCCTGCAGGAAAACCAAACCGACAACCCAGACACAGAAAACATGGACAGCGCTGCAGGCTGAACCAAGGACACGAACAGGAACAACGACAACGCCGCAGCCCGAACCGCGGCCAGCAGACACCCGCGGACAGCGCTAAGAACTCCCAACAAAATGATCTCCGAGGTGGTTGGATCACTCCGGGACTGATGAGCCGGAGGTACGGGGTGGCGCGGCCGAAGCCGTGGGAAGTCGACGATGACCGGCTTCGGTTCCGGCATGACCTGCTGGCGCCGCCTGGCTGAATGGACCGAGGCCGGGGTCTGGCCTCGGCTGCATGAGGCTCTCCTCGCCGAGCTTCGCAGCGCGAACACCCTCAACTTTCCAGAGCGGTCACCGACGGCTCCCACATCCGCGCATGGAAAGGGGACCCACGACCGGACGAAGTCCTGTCGGCCGGGGTAGGGCAGGCAGCAAACACCACCTGATCACCGATGCCACCGGCCTCCCGCTCGCCGCTGTCCTGACCGGTGGCAACCGCAACGACGTCACCCAACCGATCCCCCTCCTGCTAGCCATGCCGCCGGTGCATGGCAAGCATGGCCGACCCCGGCACCGCCCAGACATGGCGCCGGCCGACCCCGGCTACGACCACGACAAGTACCGCCGCCTGGTGGGGCTCGGCGTGAAGCCGCTGATCGCCCGCCGCGGCCCCTGACACGACTCTGGGCCGGGCACCCAACACTGAACCCTGGAGCGCGCATCCGCCCCCCTGCACGGGTTCCGTCACCTGCGGATCCGCTGGAAGATCCGCGACGACATCCACGAAGCCTTCCTCACGCTGGGCTGCGCGCTCATCTGCCGGCGACGGCTTGTCTCCCTAACCTGACAGCATCGGAACCCAGTGATCCATCACGTGGCGCAGGCGCTGCCGGTGGCCGGCGATCCAGTTGTCCGGCGGGACGAGGGGGACCCGCACGGTGACCATGGACCCCGACTCGTCTTCCACAACAACCTCAGGACAGCCACGTTCGCCGTTGAGCTGGATGAAGATGGACGGCCCCCTGCTCATCTCCATCCAGGCCACGTCTACGCCGACGTCAAGCCGGTCCAGCGCGTCGGCCCAATCTTCCAGCTCCGAAGCCGACAGCGCGAGGTCAATACGGCCGGACACGAAGGGCGTCTTGACGACGATCTCGGCGTTCAGTCCGGCAGCCCACCTGGGGTTACGTCCCAGCACGCTGACCGTGACACTGTTCCCCTCGTCATCAGCAAGGGAGATGAGCTCCCTCGGAGGACCGACACCCATACCTGCCCTTTCGCCCGCGAGTCGTGAAAGATCCTCGCCTGGCCGGAGGACATCTTCCACCCCATTTTCGTTAGCAGTTCCAAGCCGGAGACAGGGACAGCGCAGCAAACTGAACCGGGGACGCGAACAGGAACCGGAACGGGGACGGCGGAGGGCGCTGAGCCGGGGCGGGCAGACAGTCGCGGGCAGCCACGTGCGGGGCGACAGCCGAACACGCGAAGCGGACAGGACACATCTGCCCAGGAACAGTGCAGGCCCCGCCACGAGATAAGAGCGGACGGCCAAGGTGCGTCCACTCCCCGCCCTGCCACCCCGCCAGGAAAAAACGCCACCAGCCAGCCGACCCACCGCCCTCTGCCCCTACGCGCGCGCCAACCCCACAACAACGGCCCCGGCCCGCCACGCGCCGGCCAGCAGACGGCAGACACCCAAAACCCCAACCCCCTACCGCGATCAAACACCCACAACCGGCCCACGTCGCGAGCACCAGCACCCCCAGGGGTGATGGTGCTCCCGACGGAAGACAACGGCAGCGTCTCGCGCACCTCGACCATGCGCCTTCCTCAAAGAGCGCGGACGCGGCAACGGCCCACTCGCCCAAAGTCCCGGTGCCGACCGGCCCCAGCCCGCCGCTCAAGTCCCTGGGTGCTGGTGGGTTGAGGGACGTCGGCGATGCTGATCACGCCCTGTCCCACAGACAGGACGTGTTGGCGCAGCTCAAGCCGTGGCGGTCAGCGGGGCACTCGCACTGGCCTCCCAGACGAAGCCGTCCGGATCCCGGAAGGGACCGGCAGCGCCGGAAAGTACGAGCCGGTGCGAACCCGTCCCCTCCTCGGAGACACCCACATCCTTCGCCAGAGCCCGGCGCTTGTACAAAGCGAGCTTGATGTGGCCGGGATCCGCAGCGAACTCGACGTACTTGCTGCCGTAACTCTTCCCCACACTCAGCCCCCGACCGGCATAGAACTCCTTACTGGCCTTGACATCCTCCACACCCAGCAAGAGCACCAACTCCCCGACATCACGGCTGACCGGCACTGTGTCCTTCTTCGCCGACGTCGCAACCTTCACGACCGTCCCGTCCGGGGCCTGAACCACACCCCCATAGCCCCACAACGACTTCGACGCGGACTTCACAACCCTGCCACCGGCATCCACAGCAGCATCGATGACAGCGTCAGCGTTCCCCGGCTGAGACACCACCAGCGACAACGCGAAACCACGGAAACCGGACGTAGGGTCCTGAGAAGCCCGCAGACACACGTGAGGCGAATCAGACCCAAGAACAGCGGAGTAGAAACAGGCGGCAGCCTCGATGTCGGCCACCTCAACAACAACAGAGTCGAAAGCGTTCATGACGCCCACGGTAGAAGCGACCGGATGACCAGCGCTTCTCGAAAACTGACCAGTCACCACCGGGATCGCGTCACCGCCCCACCACACACCACCCCCACACCAGCCACACCCGCCCTCGCCACAACGGCCCTCACCGCTCAGCCCGCCACCTTCACACAGCCACACGACCACACCAACTCGCCTCGCCGGCGCGATGGCTCGATGGACGGCACTCGGACCGGCACAGCCCCACTGCGCTGCAGCTCCCCGGTCTACTGCTGTCCGCCGGCACACCGCTGATGGCGCTGACGGGCACTCCGATGGCCGACAACGCCAAAGCCGGTCAGTCAGGGGCGAGCTCCCCGCCCCCGCCATGCGTACGAGGTGGCGGCGCTGCGGGCCTGCGCCCAGTGCGGCGTCCCGGTGGTCCCCAGGGCGGCAATCCCGGCCTGGTCGGTGGCGGCGTCCCCCGGCACGGTGAGGCCGTGCTCAGCACGACCCGGCTTCGCCGACCTGGAGCCGGTGGACCAGCTCTCGGGCCAGGTGACGGTGAGCACCGGCGCCACCTTGGCCGCCGTGCAGCGGCGTGTGCGGGAGGCCGGCTACGACGTCGCCGTGGACCTGGCCGCCCGCGACAGCGTCACCATCGGCGGGATGGTGGCCACCAACGCGAGCCCGCTGCTGGTGCTGCGCTGGGAGCCGATCCGCGGTCAGGCCGTGGGGCTCGAGGCGGTCCTCGCTGACGGCGGGTGCTGAATCGGCTCTCCGGGCTGCCCAAGGACAGCTCCGGCTATGACCTGACGCAGTTGCTGGTGGGCAGCGAGGGAACACTCGCGGTGATCACCCGGGTGAGGCTGCGGCTGATCTCGCTGTTCACCGACCTGGTCACCGTCCTGCTCGCCCTTCAGGACACCGCCGCTGCCCTGCGGGTGCTGGCCCTGGTACGCGGCAGGGTGCCCTCGCTGGATTCGGCCGGGATCACCTATGCGGACGGCTTGGAGCTGGTCCACAAGCACCTCCGGCTCCTCGCGCCGTTCCGAACCCGGGCTTCCTACCCGGTCCACCTGCTGCTGGAGTGCGCGGCCCAGCGGGACCCCCGACGGCCTGATCGAGGCCCTGGAGCGCAGCCCCGACTTGCTGGACTCCGCCATCGCCACCGACGAGTCGGCCCGGCACGCCCTGTGGGCGTACCGCGAGGGCCATACCGACGCCGCCAACGCCGAAGGCGTGCTGCTGAAGCTGGACGTCGCGGTCCCGCTGGACGAGCTGGCGAGCTTCGGGCAGGAGGTGCGCGGGCTGACGGCCCACCACGCGCCCGGGGCCCGGCTGGTGCTCTTCGGCCACCTCGCGGAGGGCGACTACCACGTCAACATCCTCGGCGCCGGGGACAGCGACGCTCGGTTGAGCGATGCCGTGCTGCGGGCCGTGGCCCGCCGGGGCGGCACCATCTCCGCCGAACACGGAATCGGGATCGCCAAGGCACGGTGGCTGCCCTCACCCGCGCCGCGGTCGACCTGGACCCGGCCGCCGTCACCAAACGTGCTTGGAGTCCGGACGCGCTGCTCCACCCGGGCGTGCTCTCCTCGACGGACCCCGCCTGAGCCTTGGGGGATGCCGGACGGCGCTCTGCCGCCACGAAGTGCGGAGGGCGCCGCTGCGCTACTCGGGTACCTCCGCGAGCAGCACGCCGCGCATGTGGAAGTGGGTGGGGTGGTAGTAGTTCTCGGAGAAGTTGATGTAGTTGTCGTCGATGTCGTAGGCCCAGCGGTGTTCCCGCAGCAGCGGTGTGCCTTCGGCGATGTCGAGGAGTTCGGCTTCGTGGGGTGTGGCGAGCCAGGCGCTGACCTCGTACTCGATGCGGCGGGTGTGGTGGCCGCGGCCTCTCATGACGGCGTCCAGGCTGGAGTCGCGCAGACGCTCGGCGTCGAAGTCGGCGAGGGCCCGGGGCAGGTGATTGCCGAGGAGCGCGATCGGTGTGTCGCCGGCCAGGCGGAGCCGGTCCAGGGCCACCAGCTCCGTACCGACGGGGAAGCCGGTGCGCTCGGAGAGGGCTTTGTCGGCGGTGACCGTCTGCCAGGAGATGAGGCGGGTGGCGGGGTCCCGGTGCGCCGACTTCAGATCGGCGTACAGGCTGGGGCTCGTCAGCGAGGAGTAGTCGAGTGTGGGGGCCTTGCTGATTCGAGTTCCGACGCCGGGGACGCGGCTGAGGATGCCCCTGTCGATGAGCTGCTCGGCGGCACGGCGGACGGTGGTGCGGCCGACGCCGAAGGCGTGGCAGAGTTCCGGTTCCGGTGGCAGGAACTGGCCGGGATGAATGACGTTGCGCCGTAGCGCGTCTTCGATCTGGTGCACGACCTGGGTGTAGAGCGGTATTCCGCTGCTGTGGATGACAGGACGGAAGCACTGGGAGAATTCGATGCGTTCGTCGGCCACGCTGAGTCTCGTCCTTCCCCGGGGCGTCACTGGGTGGTACCCGGCGCCGGGTTGGATGGTAGCAGGCAGTGAGCACCGGGTCGGCGGTGCTCACAGCCTGCGGGACGGGTGATGTGCGTCAGTGGTGGGAGGTGCGCCAGAAGTCCTCCCAGTCGGACTTGGTCCGGTAGTCACTGAGCAGGTCGGTGGCGCGCAACGGGGCCATCTGCTTGAGGTAGTTCTTGATGTGTGAGGGGTCGTTGGGTGGTGGGACCTTCGCGTTGGTGGAGGGCTTGCCGTCGGCGAGCTGGAGGGCGAAGCCCTCCTGGGTGAGCATGTAGTGGATGTAGAGCTTGGCGGTGTTGGGGCTCTTGGTCTTGGCCGCGTAGGCGATCGCCGACGGGAATGCCTGGAGGGCGTTGGGTTTCATGCCGTCGCAGATGGCCAGGTGGTAGCCCTTCTGGGCGACGTTGCGGAACTTTGCCATCGATATCGGGCCGAAGCTCGGGGTCTTCTGACCCGGCGCGCCGACGGCCTCGGAGACCTCCTCGTCGGTCTGCGTGATCTTTGGTTGGTTCGCTGCGAATCGCTTGAGCCATTCGTGCGCCGCGTCCGGCTGGTCGGTGGACAGGTCGGTGCCGTACTGCTGCTTGTAGGCGGCGCGCAGCGCGTCGTCGTCGTTGCGGGCGAGGGAGTTGAACCAGTACGGGTACTTGGGGTTGCTGAGCGGGTCCGCGATGGCGACGCGACCGGCGAAGTCGGGGTCGGTGAGCTGCCAGATGTTGGACACCGGGCAGTGGGAGTAGGTCTTGTTGTTGTAGACCCAGCCCATGGGCCCGTAGTGGACGGTCAGGGGGTACCGGTCCTCGGGTTTGATCGAGTCCTTGAGGTCGCCGGGCACCCAGTTGACCAGCACGCCACGCTGGAGCAGTTCCACGGCGTAGGTGGGCAGGTCTTCGTTGATGACGACGTCTCCGATGACGTTGCCGGACTGGTTCTCGCGCAGGACTTTGTCGATGGCCCCGAGTTCGACCTTCACGCCCGTGGCCTTGAGGCCGTACTTCTTGGAGAACGCCTTGGCGGTGTCGACGACCTTGCCCGTCTGGTCGTAGACGGTGATGCCGGGCTCGGTCCTCGCGGCCGCGATCAGCGCGTCGAGGTCGAAGCCCTCGGCGGTCTCGTCGGGCTGGGTGCTCTTCTGCGCCAGGGGGGTGGCGGAGGACTCGGTACCGGTGGCCGGGGGTGGGGCGCAGGCGGCGAGCGCGGTGAACAGCGCCGCGCCGGTCACGGCGGCGGCGAGGCGTCCGACTCTTGATCTGGGCGTGTGCATGGAATCTCCTTGTTCTGGAGCGACCCGGTGGCTGGGCTCAGGCGGAGCGCAGCCGGGATCCTTCGTGCATGGTGCGGGTGATCAGCGGGAAGTCGGCGTCGGCGACGTGGCCGAAATAGTCGGGGGCCAGGAAGTCTCCGTGGGCGGGTTGCTCCACTCCGTCGATGTAGGCGTGGTAGCTGCCGCCGGCGAGTTTCAGCAGGAGGCTGCCCGCGGCGACGTCCCAGGCGTTGGTACCGAAGTTGAAGGTGGCGTCGGCCCAGCCGGCGGCGACATGGGCCAGGCACAGGGCGCCGCTGCTGGTGTTGCGCACAGCGGAGAAACCGCGCACCAGCGCACCGTAGCGGCGCAGGCTGAACTCCTCGTCGGCGGCGAGGTCGGCGGGCATCGGATAGTGGGCGAGGACGGTGGCCTGGTCACTGACGCCGAACCCGCGGGCGTGGATGGGTTTCCCGCCGAGGCGGGCGCCGGTGTCGTCCGCGGTGAACAGGTTGTCCTGTACGGGGTCGTAGATGACTCCGGCGATCACCTCGCCGTCGACGACAGCGGCGATGGACACACACCAGAACGCGATGCCCCGGGCGAAGTTGGAGGTGCCGTCGATCGGGTCGATGTACCAGGTGGGATCGGCTCCGGCACGGAGCCCATCTTCCTCGCCGACGACGGCGGAGCCGGGGAAGTCCTCTTCGATGATCTCGCGGATACGGGCTTCGGCGGCCCGGTCGTACTTGGTCACGACGTCGTGGAAGTCGGCCTTGAGGTCGATGTTCATGTCGTGCCGGAACCCGCTGAGCAGCATCGGAGCCACATCCAGGGCGGCGCGCCGCGCGGTGGCGGAGCAGCGGGCGGACAGCGAGGGCATAAGGGCGATCCTCATCGGGTCGTATGGAGTCCCCCGCCACGTGATGTGGTGGGGGCGTGCAGAGCGGCGCACAACAGGGCGTGCAGACCGGCGGGGTCGCCGACGGTGTGGTCGGGTTCGGGCCCGCCGCCCGGTGCCGGCTCAGTGCGACGTGAGCGCATCAGGATGGTGGTCCCGGCACCGGCGCGGCGGCCGCAGACGACGTCGCGCCGATAGGTGTCCCCGACGTACCAGGTGGCGCCCGGGGGGACACCGGCGACGCCGATGGCGTCGAGGAGCAACCGTGGGTCGGGCTTGCGGATGCCGACTTCGTCGCTGAACGACAGGGCACGGAAGTAGCCGGTCAGGCCGGCCCGGTCCAGGACGCTGCGGTAGGCCGGTCCGGAGATGGTGTTGCTGACGACGCCGACGGCGATCCCGGCGCGGGTGCACTCGACGAGCAGCTCGCGGATGCCGTCGCGTACTGCGCGCTCCTCCCATACCAGGCAGAGTTCGGCGGTGAGGTCGGCGCGGTTCCGGGTGATGTGGTCGAGCAGTGGTCTGCCCCATGTGGGACGGGACAGCTCGGCCCACAGCTCGCTTTGGCTGAGTTCGGCGCCGCCGAGGGTGCTGTCCTTCCAGGAGTCGTGGCGGGCGCGGCCTTCGGCGAGATCGGTGGCGACCTGCTCGACGGTGGGCAGGGCGGTGCCGGGGGGCAGGCTGTGGCGCGCGTGGCCGAGCAGGCGGGTGGCGAAGCGCGCCGCCCATCCGGGAGCGGGAAGGGTCTCGACGATCACGCCCCCCATGTCGAGGGCGAGCAGTCGCGGCTGCGGCAGTCCCGGTCGCGGCTGCGTTTGTGGTCGCGGTCGCGGGCGCGGCTCAGGAGAGACCGACACGTTCGCCCTCCGTGTCGAAGACGTGGACCTCGTGCGCCGCCACGCGCAACCGTACGTCGTCCCCGGGTCGGCAGGTCGGCGGGACGGATGTGGTGGCGAACAGATGCCGGCCGTCCGCGACAGCTTCGATGGTCCAGCTGCCTCCGGTCGGCAGGATGGCGAAGATGGAGGCGTCGATCGTCAGGGCGTCGGGGGCCGGGGCCTGGGAGGGCGGCTCGATCCGGATGGATTCGGGGCGGATGCCGATCGAGCCGGGGACAGCCGTGGCGCCGTGCAGGCGGGTTTCCGCGAAACGGTGGGCCGCGGCGATGTGCGGGGCGGGCTCGTCGTCGGTGAACTCGATGATGTTGATCGGGGGGTTGCCGAGGAAACCGGCGACGAAACGGTTGCGGGGCCGGTCGTAGATGTCCGTAGGGGTTCCGATCTGCTGGAGCCGACCGTCGGCCAGCACCGCGATGCGGGTGGCCAGCGTCATCGCCTCCCACTGGTCGTGGGTGACGAACACGATGGTCGAGCGGAAGTCCTGGTGGATGCGCTTGAGTTCGGTGCGCATCTCCAGGCGCAGCCGCGAGTCGAGGTTGGACAGCGGTTCGTCCAGCAGCATCACACCGGGGTTGACGGCCAGCATGCGGGCCAACGCGACCCGCTGCTGCTGGCCGCCGGAGAGCTGGGAGGGGTAGCGGTCGGCGAAGCGGCCGATGCCCATCACGTTCATGACCTCGTCGGCGCGGCTGCTGCGCTCGGCCCGGCCGACCTTGCGCAGCCGCAGGCCGTACTCGGTGTTCTGCCGGATGGTCATGTGCGGCCACAGCGCGTAGCTCTGGAAGACCAGGCCCATCTCGCGCCGTTCGGGGGCGACGAACACGCCCTGCTCGACCGAGTCGAGCACACGGTCGCCGACCGAGATGGAGCCGCCGGTGGGCTGTTCCAGGCCGGCGATCATCCGCAGCGTGGTCGTCTTGCCGCAGCCGGACGGGCCGAGCATGCACATGAAGTCGCCGTCGTTCACGGTGAGATCAAGGCTGTCGACCGCGCTGGCGGTGCTGCCCGGGTAGCGCTTGCTGATGCCCTGGAGCCGGATCGTCGGCATCTGTCACCCACCTAGTCCCCGACCGAGGTCGGTCTTCATCGTTTTCTGGATGGCATAGGTGCCGCCGAAGGCGACGGCGGAGACGACGAGGACCACGCCGTTGGCCGCCTGTGTGTAGCCGTACTCGACAAGCCTGATCGCGAAGGTGGTGAGCACGTCCATGCCGGGGACCGCGAGGATCACCACCAGGCTCAGGCTGCGGACACCGGCGATGAACGGCATCAGCACACCGGTCGCCAGAGCGCGTTTCTGGATCGGCAGCACGACATGGGCCATGCGTCGCCACCAGCCGGCTCCCGCGACCTGGGCGGCCTCCTCCGGCTCGGGACCGAGCTGCATCATCGACGAGATTCCGGCCCGGGTGGCGAACGGCATCTGCTCGACCATGTAGATCAGCACCAGGAGGGTGCTGGTGCCGTACAGGGCCGGGATCGGTCCGCGGTCCACCGCGAACAGCGACAGGTACGCCACCGCGAAGGCGATGCCGGGCACGAGGTAGGGCAGGAAGGTCAGTTGCCGCAGTGTGGTACCGAGCAGCCGGCTGGGGGAACGGACGACCACGTAGCCGACGAGCTGGCCGAGCACACCGGCGGCTACCGCGGCGAGTCCGACGATCCAGAAGGTGTTCCAGACCGCCGACCACACGGCCCCACTGACCAGAACGCCGTCGGTGAAGGCCGGCGTGTCCAGCCCGTGGCCGACCCAGTAGTCGAGGGTGAAGTTGTCCGCGGAGAAGTCCGCCGGCCGGCGCATGACCGTGGAGAGCGCCAGCACCCCCAGGGGCACCACGACACTCAGTACGAACGCCAGGCCGCACAACGCGGTGGCGGGTACCCGCCACCGGCCCAGTGCGCGGGTGCGGTCCATCGCCCCCTTCCCCCCGATGGTGACGAAGCGCCGGGCCTCCTTCAGGAAGTGCACGTCAACCCAGAGCGAGAGCAGCCCGATCAGGATGATCGCACCGGCGATGACGGCGGCGGCGCCGTCCTCCCGGGTGGATATGCTGCGGTACAGCGAGGTCGCCAGGACGTTGAAGTCCGTGGGCAGACCCAGGATGTAGGTCACGCCGAACTCACCGAGCACCTTGGCCAGGATCAGCGTCGCGGCCGACACGAGGGCTGGGCGCATCAGCGGCACCACCACGGTGCGCACCACCGTGCCGTAGCCCGCGCCGAGCATCCGGGCGGAGTCCTCGAGCTGCGGGTCCAGGCGTTTGAGGGCATTGCCCAGCAGCAGGATGACGAACGGCGTGAAGTACAGCGTGAAGATGATCGTGATCGGCACGCCGCCGTATGCCAGCCAGTCCGGCGGAGTGACCCCGATGGACTCCAGCCATCCGGGCTGGCCGCCCGCAGTGCGGTTCTTGAAGATGGTCGTCCAGGCGAGCGCGAACGCCCACGTCGGCAGCATGTAGGGCACGATGAGCGCGGTGCTGAACCAGCGCCTGCCCCACAGGTCGGTGCGCGTGATCAGCCACGCCAACACCCCGCCCAGGATCAGCGAGAACACCACCGAGCAGGTGCTCACCAGGAGCGTGTGCACCAGCGGACGCCAGAACAGGTCGGCGGCCACCGGCGACAGGAACACCCGCCACAGGTAGTAGGAGGTCGGTGACCCCTCCTGCTGCTGCACGACGACCGTGTCCTTCGGGCTCACGGTGAAGCCCTGCACCAGCATGGTGACGATCGGCACCGCGATCAGATAGCCGAAGAGGATCAGGGCGAGCACCCCGATCGCCGTGGTGGGCCGGCGAAGCCCCACCCGCAATCCATAGCGCAGAGCGCGTCCGCCACGCCCGGGCGGCGGAAGGGGAGGGACGACCGGCGTAGTCGTCTCTGCCGTGGCGGCGCGCGGTGGCGCCTGGGCCTGTCTGTTCACAGCGACGTCCTCGTCTCACTGCACTTGTCAGGACATCTCTTTTTAGAGATGTCCCGTACCGTCGCAGAGGCCCCCTGGCGTGTCAATACCTGCTCGGGCAAAGAGAACGCGCACCTGCGGCCACCCGGCAGGGCGATGGGGACCCGGGCCCGCCCCGACCCGGCGCCCACCCGGCACAACTGAGGGATATTGCGGCATTCGTGATCGCTTCAATACGATTCCTGCGCGCAATCCCCAATATCTGCTCGGCGTCCCCATTCCTACCAAGGAGTAATGTGAGCGCCTCAGCTCTCAGCGCCCTGACCGCACTCACCACCGCGTTCACCCTGGCGACCGGGCCCGTGGCACCGGTGACCGTCACAGCCGCCGTGGAGACTCCCGCGGTGTACGACGACGAGGCCGGTGGCCACGCCGACGCCGACGATCCGGCCGTGTGGGTCGACCCCGACGCCCCGGGCCGCAGCATCGTCATCGGCACACTGAAGGAGGCCGGCCTCGACGTCTACGGACTCGACGGCCGGCGCCTGCAGCACATTGCGGCGCCCCTGGCACCGGGCGAGGACGCCAAGCCCGGCCGTTTCAACAACGTCGACATCGTCTACGGCTTCGAGTTGGACGGCCGGAAGACCGATCTGGCGCTCGTCAGCGACCGGGGTCGGGACCGCGTCCGCGCCTTCGCCATCGACCCGGCCGCCGTCGCGGCCGGCAAGCCGCCGCTGAAGGACGTCACCTCCGGCGACGCCGCTCCCGTGTTCGCCGCGGACGAGGCCGAGGTGGACGACCAGCGCACCTCCTACGGCCTGTCCGCCTTCAGCAAGGACGACCACGCCTACGTGGTGGTGTCACAGCGCGAGGAGACCCGCCTGCGCCTGCTGCGGCTGAAGGACCGCGACGGGCGCGTCGGCTACGAGACCGAGGACACCCTCGACCTCCCTGGCACCTTCACCCTGCCCAACGGCAAGGCGTGGACCCCGTGTGCGGACCCCGGTGAGCACCCCCAGGTCGAGGGCATGGCCGTCGACCAGGAACAGCACGTTCTGTACGCCGCCCAGGAGCGGGTCGGCCTGTGGCGCGTCGACCTGGACGACGGGGAGTTCGAGGACCCGGAACTGGTCGACCGCGTACGTGAGTACGGAACGCCGTGGACGTACGACACCGAAGAGGAGGAGTGCGTCCTCGACACGGCCCACGACCCCGGTTTCGGCGGTGAGAACCTGCGAGCCGACGCCGAGGGCGTCACCGTCTACCACGCCGAGGACGGCACCGGGTACGTCCTGGCCTCCAGCCAGGGCGACAACACCTTCGCCGTGTACGAGCGCGACGGCGACAACGACTACGTCGGCTCCTTCCGCATCGGCGACGGCGCGGTCGACGGCGTGCAGCACTCGGACGGCTCCACCGTGGTCAACGTCCCCCTGGGCCGCGCGTTTCCCAAGGGCCTGCTGATCGCCCACGACGGTGAGGCCACCCCCGCCGACGGCGACCGGGCCGGTACCGGCTTCAAGTTCGTCCGGTGGGACGCCCTCGCGAGCGCCTTCCCCGAACCGCTGACCGTCGACACCGAGTCCTTCGATCCCCGCGACGCGAACTGACCGCCTGACCTCCGGCGGGATCCGGCTCGGTGGCGAGGCCACCGAGCCGGACGCAATCAATGGACTTGGCTCCGGCGCGCGAACCCCACGTCCTAGGAGGCGGCCGACGCTTCCCGGGCAGCGGTCCGTTCGGCCGTGCCGCCACCACCGGTGCGCCCTCCGCCGTGCGGGGACCGCGCGCCGGAGCGGTCGGTTTCGAACTTCCCGTCCCGTAGTTCGAAGCACTCGGGCAGCGAGCAGCCGATCGCCGGGGTGACCAGCAGGCTTACCGCGACGGGTGCGGGGTCGGTGCTCGCCGTCGAGAACTCGCAGATGGCCCCCGCCCGGTGACCGGGAACCAGAACCAACTGTCCACCGCGCCGACCCGTACCTGGTCCGACAGCACAAGCCGCCCGTGCTGCCCGACGAAGACCTTCAGCCGGACGGTGGCTCTCAGCGGGGCGGCGGTGGAGCGGATGGCGGTCAGGGTGAACTTGACGCCCTCGTCCGCGTCCAGGACCGAGGACGCGATCTGCCTGGTCTCGGCCTCCTTCCCGCCGCCCACTCCCCCGCGGCGGGGTGCGGCCGGAGGCAGACGGGTCACCCCGCGAGGGCGTGCGCGAGAAGGGTCTCCGCTGCTGTCCGTGCGTGCCGGCCGTAGTCCGCTTCGCCCAGCACCATGGCCCGGCTGGCCGCCCCGTCCGCGAGGGTGACCAGCTGTTCGGCGAGTGCGGCCGGCTCGCGGCAGCCCAGCTCCGTCACCAGTGCGGTGACCAGCTCCACCATCCGCAGTTTCTGCTCGCGGGCGTAGGAGTGGACCGCGCTGTCCGGGTCGGGGAACTCCGCCGCCGCATCGATGAACGGGCACCCGCGCACCGGTGCCGCCTCCGGCACGGGCTGGTCGAACAGCCCGAGGATCCGCTCCCGCGGAGGGATGTCCTCGCGGGTCAGCACGCTCTCCAGGGTCGCCCCCGACGAGGCGAGGTCCTGGAGGTGGGCGATCACCAGGTCGCTCTTGGTCCGGAAATGCACGTAGAGCGTCCGCTTGGACACCGGTGCCGCCTCCGCGACCTGCTCCATACCGGTCGCGTTGATCCCCTGGACCGCGAACAGCCGGGCGGCGGCGGCCAGGATGCGCTCCCGCCCGCCACGCCCGCGCCCCCCGGAGGCCGTAGTCGTCGCGCTCATGCACCAAGTATACACCTGCGTTTACCTCGGCGGGCGGCGTCTGCTAGGGTCCGCCACATCCGCAAGGTAAACGGATTCGTTTACATCGTTGCTGTCGAGGAGTGATCCATGAGCCTGCCGGCCCCCACCGAACTGAGCGGCTGCGCGGAGAAGCTAATACGCGGCCGTCATGCGACCCGAGCGTTCCGTCCGGACGCCGTGCCCGAGGACACGATGCGCGCGATCTTCTCGCTGGCCGGCGCCGCGCCGTCCAACTCCAACGCGCAGCCGTGGCGGGTGGAGGTGGTCAGCGGCACCGCGCGGGAGCGACTGGCGGACGCCTTGCAGGCGGCACACGCCGCACACCGCACCTCGGTGGACTTCCCGTATTCCGAGGACATGTACACGCAGGTGCACAAGGCCCGCCGGGCGGCGTTCGGCGCCCGCCTGTACGGAGCACTGGGCATCAGCCCCCACGATCACCAGGCACGGGCGGCCTACGACGCGCAGAGCCTGCGCTTCTACGGCGCGCCGCACGCCGCGTTCCTGTTCGTCACCGGAGACGGCGGGCCCCGGCTCGCCGCCGACGTCGGCGCCTACATGCAGACACTGCTCCTGGCGATGACCGCATACGGCGTGGCGAGCTGCCCGCAGGGACTGCTGAGCTTCCACGCCGACACCGTCCGCACCGAACTCGCAGTCAGCACAGGGCGACTGCTCGTCGGCATCTCCTTCGGCTACGCCGACGAGGCCGCGCCCGTGAACCACATCACAACCGAACGGGCTCCACTCGAAGAAGTCACCACCTTCCACGACTGAGGTCAATGCCGGTGACTTCGCTGGGTGGTGGCCTACTTCGCGCCGGCCATGTGCCTGTTCTCGGGGCAGGGCTACGAGGAAGTGGCCCGGTTGCCGACGCAGGGGCTGGAGCGGGTGCGACGGTGGGAGAAGCCGTGGCGGTGCCGACGACGGCGGCGATCGGCCGGGCCCGGCGCAGGCTGGGGCCGGCGCAGGCTGGGGCCGGAGCCTTCGGCACTGTCTTCGGCGTACCGGACACCGCAGCCAACGGCTCGTTCTTCGGCGGGCCGGGCTCGACGGTCTTCAGCGACAACCCCTGGGCGCGCGAACGCTTCACGGGAGAGGTCGACAGCGTGCAGCAGATCCGCGACCTGGTGCACCACCTCGCTGACCGCAAGGTGGACGCGATCAAACTCCTGTCGGAAGGCGCGTGCGCACAATCCGGCGGGCCGAAGTACCTCTGGCGTAATCCCGCCTTTCCGGATGGTGTCGAGTTGGAACGGCTTCCCCTCCCTCTCCTCAGGGCGGGTATCGAGACGGCGCACGACCGGGGCCTTCGGGTGACCGTCCACACCACCCAGCAAGCCGCGGCACGCGAGGCGATCGAGGCCGGAGCGGACGGCCTGGAGCACGGTGTCACCATCGAGCCCCTCACCGACCACTCGCTCATCGACCTGATGCTCGAACACGACATCACCTACACACCCACCCTGTGGATCGACGATGCCCACCCGGACGCCCGTCACAATCTCAAAAAGGTCGCCGACGCCGGCGTGCACATCGCGCTGGGCAGCGACACGTTCAGCGGTCGGGGCCTGTTCGGAGCCAACACCCTGGAAGAGGCCCGACTCATGGTGGCGGCCGGGATGACACCCACCCAGGTCCTGGCCGCGGGCACCAGCGGCGCGTCACGGCAGTGCGTCCGCCCCCACCTCGGCACGGTGGCCCCCGGCAAACGCGCCGACCTGCTCGTACTGAACACCGACCCCACAGCGGACATCGGCAACCTCCGCGACCTCAACACGGTGATCCTCAACGGCGAACTCGTCATCGACAAGCGCCAGGTGTACTGATCACGGGCCCTGTCAACGCCGGCCGGGCTTGATCATGGCGTAGGCCTCCGGTGCCGTGGAGCCGTCCAGGAACACACCGCACACCGCACGCAGGTCCTCGCGTCCCACCGTAAATGCCCGGCTGACCGTTCACGGCAGGCGGCTGCTGATCGAGCACTCGGTCGCATCCCCGACGGCGGAGGCCGGCGCGTCCACGGCTGGACCGCCCCGCGGTCGGCGTCTCCCAGGCCCGCGGTTCCTCCCGGGTCAGGAGCTGCCCCGGAAAACGCCTGCTCGCAGGGGCTTCGATCAGCGACGCGGCCGCGCCGCGAGCATCGCGTCGTGAAGCTCTTCGGGGCCGGGAACGGGCGGCAGCGGCGACGCCGGCGCCTCAGGGCGGCAGGAGTCGAGCAGCAGGGCGACCAGGCGCTGCCAGGCGCCGGGGGCGACGTGGCGGGTGGAGGACAGAACACCGGTGTTGGCCATCAGGAACAGGATGACGTCACTGCTGGTGATCTCGGGGCGCAGGCGGTGTTGTTGCTGCGCGCGGCGGATCAGGGCATCCAGGGCCTCTATGGCGCGGGAGCGTGGCTCTTCCATGGCCGGTGAGTCGGGAAAGCAGGCGGTAAAGGCCTCGGTGACGGCGCGGTCGGCGGCCTGCATGGCGCAGATCCGCTCAACGAAGCCCTTGAAGCCTTCCCAAGGGTCGGGGTTGAGCATCGCCTCCTCGGCGAGGCGGGCCAGGTCGGTCATGCGGTCGGTCAGCACCGCCTCGATCAGGGCCTCCCGGTCGGGGAAACGCCGGTAGAGCGTGGCGATGTTGACTTCCGCCTGCCGCGCGACGTCCTCCAGGGGCGCGCCCAGTCCCCGCTCGGCGAACACGGTACGGGCAGCCGCCATGATGCGCTGCCGGTTGGCCTCAGCGTCCCTGCGCAGCCTTCGGCCCTGCTCGGATCCCATGGCCTGGATTCTACAAGTGAAGGTGGTGCTGCGGTTTCTGGTAGCTTGAGCCCAACAAACCGCAGGGTTCCCTTCACTTATGAAACGAGTGTGCCGTGCCCGTCGTTCTGTGGGTCGCCCAGGCCCTCCTCGCCGCACTGTTCACCGCCGCGGGCGGGATGAAGCTGGCCATGTCCCCGGACGCCATGGCCCCCCTCATGCCGTGGGTCGTGGACTTCCGCCCCGCAACAATCAAAGCGATCGGAGCACTGGAAGTACTCGGCGCGGTGGGGCTCATCCTCCCCCGCGCCACGAACATCGCCCCGGCACTCACACCAGCCGCCGCGGCCGGCCTCGCCGTCATCATGGCCGGCGGCGCGGTCGTGCACGTCACCCGAGGTGAATACCCCCACGGCATCGGCAACATCACCGTGCTCCTGATGGCTGCGCTGACCGCCTGGGGAACACTTCGCTCCCTCCCCTGATCCCTCACATCCCTCAGGACACCGGGATGGCCGAGTCACGTCCGCTGGAGTGGCCGCATGAGCGGCAACACTCACAGGACGAGTTCGGCCACCAGAGTCAGCCTGGTGGTCAGCTGCCCGGCCGACCACGTGAGTACGCCGCCGGACCGTGCGGCGGCGGTGCGCAACCGCTCCCGCCACCTGCGCACCGGCGGCGAGCCGTACCCCGCGCCGGACACCCTCACCGTGTCCGACGACCAGACAACGGAGACCGGCGGTCCGGCCGGCAGGCCAGACGATCGCACCCCCGGGCGTCGGCGACCCCGCCCGCCCCTCCCCCGCCGACACCCCCGCCCGGCGCCACCGCCACGCACAGACGGGCGATCGCCGAACCGCCCCCGACGATGTCCCCCGGCGGCACCACGTCCATGTCCCAGCCCGGCCGCCCGCAGCTCACAGGCCACCATCCCGGCAGTCCCCCGCTCCTGCCCCGGCCCTTCGGGACGCGGGTGGTACCGCGTCCTCCCAGACCACGACCAACCTGCACCTGCTCGGCGAACCGGTCGAGGAGGGCGGGTTCGGCGACGAGCAGCTCATGAGAATCGTGATGCTCCAGGCCCGCCTCGGACGGCGGATCAGCGAGGTCCGGATGCTCGACCGTGACCCGCTGTCCGCGCTGAACCAGCTCACCCGGCCCGCCGAGCAGGACGCCGTCGACGGCGCCTCCGTCGCCAGGCTGCGTTACCAGCAGACGAAGATCGAGCAGGCGGGCGCGACGTCCTGACGGCGACCTTCTGCCGAAGTCCGGCCTCAATGGGGCGTCGCGACCGCAGTGGTGCGCCAGGCCTGCGCGACCTCGGCGGCCGGGAATGGCGTCCGCTTGCTCTCGGTGAGCAGACGACGGGCGAATTCACCGAAGACCACGGCAGCTCGGGAATGCCGGTCGGTGATCGCGGCGATCTCGCGCGGGACACCATCGGGCCGGTGGCCGGCGATCCACTCGCTCAGGAACACCTCGTGTTCCATATCGCCGCGCAGACCGTCGGGCAGATGGTGGCGGAGCAAATGGCTCGCAGTGTGGCAGCGGTCATACGCGAGATGGTTGGAGAGGAACTCCTCCTCAGTTGCTGACAGTTCGAAGCCGGAACTCAGGGCGAGTCCGAAGTCCGCGAAGTACAGCAGCCGACCGTCGGTCAGAACACTGGCGAAGTGGGCGTCGAAGTGGACGAGTCCGTGCGAGCTCATGAAGGCGGTGCCGCGCGCCAGGGCTTCCTCCACCCACAGGTACGGCGAGCCCTCCCCGCCCTTCGGCGCGGCGGTCCGGTACTCGTGCAGCCAGTCGGCGAGTGTCTGCGGGACGTGTTCCAAGAAAAGCACCAGACTGGACGAAGACCGGCCGATGGCCTCCAGACGCTCGCGCACGGCCGATGAACCCTCCCAGTGCAAGACCGCCCCGTCGATGCCCCCGAACTCGTCGGCGAACCCTTCGGGAGGGGCGTCGGGCAGGATGCGACAGTGGTACATCAGTGGAAAGCCCTCGTACTCGTTCCCGAGGACCCAGTTGGTGGTCATGACGTGCACGGCCAGCTCTCGCCAGGCCCCGAACCCCGCTGAGCCCACCCCGTACTGGTAGAACAGCGGCAGTCCGAGTAGGTTCGCCGTCGACCGCACGTTCTCCGCCCGCAACTCGGTGTCCGTCAGGGGCACCCGCTTGACGAACACCCGCGTGCCACCGATGTCCAGCTCCGCCGACCTTCCGCCGATGCCGGACCCGAGCGGGTCGGCGGCGGCCACGACCTCACCAAGCCGACGGTCACTCAGAAGGGACAGGCGCGTGGCCACGGTCCCATACGTGGCGAGCCGCTCGGCATAAGGCGGTCCGGACGGTGCATCAACGACTCCTCGGTGCCCAGAACCAGGGCTTCGGCGATCTCGCGGACCCGGTCGAGCCTATCCGCCGGGGCTGTCGAAGGAGCAGGTACGCGAAGTCGCCCGCCTCTCCCCGTTCGTGCGGCAGCACCTCCACATGCTGGGCCGGTACTCGTTCCAACTTCCCGACCTTCCCGGCGGTCTGCGGCCGCTGGGGGACCCGGACGTTGCCGACGACGAGTGACGATGACATTGGCCGTATCTCGTCTGCCGTCCCACGACCCCACAAAGGCTTAATGATGCTCCCGCGCCACGCACTGCGCGGATGGTTGTGACAACAGCACGAGGGACCATGGATCACACAGACGGCATCGGCGTACCACCTCCCGGGACACCTCCCGGGCCTCCGCCACAGATTCCGCCCCGGCCCCCGTCTCAGCCGCCGCAGCCGCCTCCTCAGATGCCGCCGCCTCCCCGCAGGGGAAAGCCGGTGGAACTCCGGGTCCAGCGGGGAATCCTGTGGGTGGGTTGGGCGGCGGTTCCGGTGCGCAATATCAGCTGGGTCGAAGTGTTCAAGTCGAAGCCCGACTGGGGCAAGGCCGGCGTCTACTTCCTGCCGTTGGTGGTCTTCGCCTTCTTGGTCTCCGCCCGGCTCGACCTCACGGACGGGGGCGGCTGGGTCGGTGGCCCTGTCCTGAGCGTCCTGACCCTGTTCAACCTGGTCGTTGTCTGCGCCGTCCTGCTCCGGTCGAGAAAGCCGGTGCTGGTCGTTGGGTCGGTCGCCGGGCAGATCGTGTACGCGATCGACCACCCGGAATACGAGTTCTTCGCCGTCCTGTACAACACCACGAACAACTTCGGTTCCGTCGTCAACATGAACGGCGGCAAGGGAAACACGGGGATCAACCACGGCACCGTCGTCCACAACGACGGCACCGCTCAGGACACCGAGCTGCGGGCCGCCGTGACAGACCTCACCCGCCTCCTCCAGGACCTGCGCCCGGAGCTCACCCCGGACCAGGCCCAGACCCTGGAGGACGCGCTGCCCGCGCTCACCCCCGACCGGGCCGCCCTCCGTGAGCGCGGCATGATCCTGGCGTCCGTCTCACAGATCGCGGCGACCGTGGGCGAGGTGGGCAGGCCCGTCGTGGAGGCGCTGGGGCGGCTGCTCGCGCTGCTGGGCTGACGGGCCTGCCCTGGTGGGTACGGTCATGGCCTACGCCGTAGGCAAAGCAGCGAACCCGGGCCTTGAGACAGCGGCCGAGTTCCCACGGCGTCCCCGGCCTGTAGAGCCTCACCGTCTGCTGTCCCCCGGCGCGAGCAGACTCGTGACCTCGGCGATCGCCTCCGCCGAGGTGCGTGAGGCTCGAATGCCGGTACTCGTGAAGGTCCCGGCCCGTGCCCGGCGCCCCGCCGACCGCGGTGTGGGCGTCGAGCAGGGCACGGGCCCTGCTGTGAGCCGCTTCACCCAGGCCGGGACCGCCGGGCCGTCATAGCCGCGCTCGGCACACCAGCCCAGCCACGACAGCACGGAGGCCCGGCGGGCGTTCCACGCGTTGACCGCGGAGGTGCCTCACAGCAGTTCGAGAGTCTCGTCGATCTCGTCGTCCGCGACCGTGGCGAGCGGACGGGCCTCGTCGAGGCGTTCGGCGGTCTTGCCGACGCCGATGCCGTACGAACGGAGGGTGTGCGGGTTGTCGAGCGAGTCGAGGAACACGTCCGCCGCTGTACGGACGGTCAACCCCTTCCCGGCGGAGGACAGCTGCACGGCCGAGGGCCCGCCGCCAACAGGCCGCGGGCCCTCCCCGTGCCAGGGGGAGCCGAGTCGATTCTTGAGCCGCGTCCCGCGCGGCCCAACCGCCCTTGCCGCGGCACTTTTCCGACCCGGTCACCCCACCGGCTCCGCCGCCGACTCCGTCGTGACCGTCCCGATCACACCTCATGCATCACGGATCGATCTTGGGCGGAAGTACCAAGGTATCTCCGAGACCATTCAGCAGACCGCAGTCCTGTCGTAGTTCCCGGTGATGCCCTCGTAGGTGTAGACGTCCCAGTCCCCGGGCGCGAGGGTGTAGCAGCGGCTGTCGGGCGCCAGGCTGACGATGACCTGGACCCGCATCGTGTTGCGGCAGGTGTTCTCGAGGTAGACGCTGAAGCCCTCGATGGTGCCGCTGACGCTGCGGATGACGCAGGCGGGCGCGGTCCCCCCTGCTGCCTGTGCCGGGCTGGCAGCGAATCCGCCGGCGAGCGCGGCGGTGGCCGCGCCGACGGCGAGTGCACGTCGGATGTTCATGTAGTGCCTCCTGATCGATCCGATTCCTGAGGTCAGGGCTTCGCGGCCTTCAGGATGTCCGAGAGCGATGGCACTCGGCCTTGTCATTCCGCGCAGGGTGGTTGCCGATTCGCGCACGCCTTGGGCGGGAGGTGTCTGTAGTCCCGGCGGAGGGATCCCGTAGGTGGCGCGGAAGAGGCGGCTGAAGTGGGTGGGGTTGTGGAAGCCCCAGAGTTCGGCGATGGCCTGGATCGGGCGGGCGTTCAGGAGGGGATTGGCCAGGTCGAGGCGGCAGCGTTCCAGACGGCGGTGGCCTATCCAGGCGGCCGGTGACGAACTCGCTGCCGTGTTCGGGCGGTCGACCGCCCTTGGGGTCGTAGACCCGTGGCGGTGTCGGGCGGCGCCCAGCCTGGCATCATCTGGTGCTTGGCGTCGCCGCGGCCGTAGGTGTGGCAGAACGAGCGGTCCGGGCAGGTGGCGGCATCCGGCCGCAGCCATGGGGAGACGTCCACGGCCTGGACGAGTCGGTCGTCCGCTGCCTTCGGCAGCACCAGGCTCGCTGGAGTCCGGCGCAGCCGGTCCACCTCAATGCGGCCATGGTTCAGCGCGCCATGGAGAGATCCGTGACCGCGGCGGGGTTCGGGCGCCAGCGCCAGGTCCACCAGCGTCTTCACCGGGCCGTCCGTGCACAGCAATGCGTCCACCAGCTCGAGCAGCGCATCCCCCCGTCCGCTCAGGCACTCGTAGAACTCCGCGCGGAAGCGTGACAGCGTCGCGAACGCCTCACGCGCATCCGGCTGTCGCAGCACACTCGTCTCATGGGCCCCGGTCTGATCACGCGCATCCTTGGTCGGAGCACGGGATCAGGCCGGGTCCACCGCACCGTCCGGCGAATGCCCAGGTGAGCGACCAAGTTCGAGTCCGATTTCGGACCGGGGCGTGAAACGTCGAGCTGAGCTTGTCTTTCAACGTGCGGTCCAGATCCAGCCCAGTGGGGTGAGGCCGAGTGCCCGGGCGACGGATTGGGAGGCGTGGTTGTCTGCGGTGGTGCTGTAGAAGAGCACGGTCTTGTTGCGGTGCTCACGCCGGGACCAGGCGGCTACGACGGTCGGTGCGAGGCGCTTGCCGCGGAAGTCGGGGCGGGTCCAGATGCCCGCCTCTGCGGCGGTGGCGTTCGACGCGGGTGTGAAGCAGATCGACACCGGCTCTCGTTCGTGGACGGCCATGGCCCACTCACCCATGCGCCCGTTGATCAGTTCGTTCCACTCGTCGGGCTGCCAGTTGTCCGGCCGGATCAGGTGTTGGGCGGTGCGCTGGCCGTCGGCGGTGGAGACGATGATCGGCAGCGGGGCTGGGTCTGGGACGGCGAGACGGTCCGGGAAGACGAAACACGGGCCGCCCTCGACGGACACCGTCCGGTCGTCAAGGGATGCGACCAGGCAGTGAAGTGCATCGGGTGGACGACCGGGGCTGTACTCCTGCTCCATGCCGTCGAGGGAGTCGGGGAGCGCGAGTCCGGGCGAGAGTGCCAGGAGACGTGCGTGAGGGGACCATGCCCACACCGCGAGCAGGGAAGGATCTCTGAGGGCTGCGTGCGGGGTGTCCGGGTCCGGCGCGAGGCCGTAGTTCGCGTCGATCTCCAGGGCCAGCAGGCGTCCTTCGTCCCAACTCATGGCAAGAGGCTAGCTTCGCTGGACGGTCCGGGCAGAAGAGTTTCCTCGAAGGAGACAGCGGTGCGGCCCTGGTGTGATGATGTGTGCTGTCGAGACGCTGATGATCGACCAAGGCCGTGAGAGTGCCGACGGGCCGGTGAGGTCCCTGGTCGGGCCGGCTCTTGGCCCCAGAACACCGCCGTGGGCACGGTGCGTTCCATGCGGGCCTGAATCAGGCTCCGCAGCCCCGAGGCCGCCGACCGGTGGACCCGGCTCGTCGTCGCCGCCCACACCAGCTCCGACTCGCCCGCCCGCTGGTCCAGGACTTAAGACACCCCTGGGAGAACCCGGCCCCGCCGGACCGGCTCACCCCAGCCCGAGTCCGGCGGGGGTTCAGGAACATCCGTCCGACAGCCGCCTCCCTCCATCACCTTGATGAAGACGAAGGAGTCTCCGTCCTGTCGGGGAGCGTCGGGGAGCGCCGCTCCTCGGGTTCACAGCCACGCGTCGACGGCGGCTGCGAGGTCGTCCTGGCCGTCGAAGACGTGCCCGTTCATGCCGATGGCCCGCGCCGCGCGGACGTTCTCCTCGCGATCGTCGACGAAGAGGAAGTCGGCGGGCGCGGCGCGCAGGGCGACGACGCAGTGCTGGAAGCCGGCCGGGTCGGGCTTGGCCGCGCCGATCTTCCCGGAGAACGCCACGTGGTCGAGGTCGTGCAGCCAGGACTGGGCGGCGAGGAAGGCGTCCGTGTGGTCCGCCGGGATGTTGGACAGCAGGGCGACCCGGGCGCGGTCCCGCAGGGTCCACACGTAGGCGACCATGCGGTCGTCGACGCGGGACCAGCTGTCGATGTCAGTGAGCCGCAGCTCCTCGATCGTGCCGGCGTCGGCGGGGCGGGACAGCGCGTGCAGTACGTGGGTCCAGTACGCGGACGCGGTGTGCCGGCCGGCGTCGTAGGGCGGGCGATGGGTCCAGTAGGCCGTGGTGAAGGCGTCGAGGGAGGTGTGGCAGCGGGCGGCCATCTTCTCCAGCGCGCCCGGGCGCTGGTGGCGGGCGATGACCCCGAAGAGGTCGAAGAGCACGATGCGGCGGCGGTCGGGGGCCATGAGGCTCGGTTCCCTTGGGTCTCGGGGCGTCGGGTTCAGTGCCGGTCGGGCAGGGCGCGGGCGAGGGAGGTGAGGGCGGCCAGGGTGTCGGGGCCCGCCGGGGCGAGCACGACGCTGGTCGCGCCGGCCGCATGGCGGGCGTCGATCGCGGCGCGGACCTGGGCGGGGGTGCCGGCGATGCTCAGCTCGCGGACCCAGGCGGCGGGCATCGTCCGGGCGAAGTGCCCGGCGTCGGGGCTGGCGGCGCGGTGTGTGCGCAGGTCCTCGGCGAAGGGCAGGGGCGCGATGTGCGCGGCCCACTCCGGCTCGCCGACCGACTCCAGGACGGCGCGGACGCGGGCCAGGGCGGCTTCCTCGTCGTCGTCGACGGCCGCGGCGTCGTAGACGACGATCTCCCGAGGCTTCGCGGAGGCGCCCAGGTTGCGCAGGGAGGCGGTGATGTAAGCGGGTGCGGCGGGCTCGGCCAAGAGGAGTCCGTCGGCGACCTCACCCGCGGCTTCCTGCGACTTGGGGCCGCGGACGCCCAGGACGACCGGGGGCACGATGTCCGGGATCTCGGTGAGGACGACGCCTTCGCAGCGCACGTACCGGCCGTTCGCCGGGCCAGGCTCACCCGCGATGAGCAGTCGCAGCGCTCTCGCGTACTCCTTGATCAGCGTCAGGGGGCTGGCGGGCCAGGATCCGGCCTGCCGCATCCAGCCGGGCATGCCATGGCCGACGCCCGCGATGAGCCGGCCGGGGTGGAGCTGGGCGAGGGTGGCCAGTTCCATCGCGGCGAAGCCCACGTTGCGGGCGCCGGCGGGCATGATGCCGATCCCGACGGTGAGGTTCGTGGTGGTGGCCAGGACGGTGGCGGCCTGGGCGACACCGCCGCGCCAGCCGAGGTCCTCCACTACCCAGACCTGGTCGAACCCCAGTTCCTCGGCACGCCGGGCGAAGGGCAGTACATCGCCGACGGGGAGATCGCGGGGCAGCATGACACCGACCCGGCCACGGGCGGGCAGGGCGAGGGACTCGGACATCGGGGGCTCCTTCGGTCGGCTGAGGGCTTTCCTCCCGGCCCTGATGACCGGGGAGGAGAGAGGTGGTGCGGCACGGTTGTCACGGACCGTGCCGCACAAGCGGTCAGTGGTCGCGGGCCGCCATCTCGCACGGGCGGGGGTGGTTGGCGGCCGTCTCGGCCCGGCGGGTGCGGTCGGCCGTTGTCTCCGTCTCCGCCTGGCGGATGAGGTCGGGTCCGGTGCGCACCACCCACGTCCCCGGCAAGGTGCCGTACAGGACGAAGGAGACATAGGTCGCCACGCGGGCGGCTCGCAGGGCACGTTCCACACCGACCAGCGTAACGAACATTTCGAGCGTTTGGAGACTACGCAAACGAACAGATTCGTTGTTCATTTCACGGTGGTGTTCAATCGCGGTATGAGCAACGCAGACCGGCACGGGCTGATCGCGAAGGTCGTCAGGGACTCCGGGGGTGCCACGGTCCAGGAACTCGCGGAGCTGACCGGCGCCTCGGAGATGACCATCCGGCGCGACCTCGACACCCTCGCCGCCCAGGGCGTCCTCGAACGCGTCCGCGGCGGGGCGCGCACCTTGCTGCTCCGGGGCGAGGAGCCCCCGTTCGCGCTGCGCGCCCGCGAGGCGATCGACGCCAAACACCGGATCGCCGCCGCCGTCTCCGCACTCGTCGCCGACGGCGAGACCGTCCTGCTGGACAGCGGCACCACCTGTCTGGAGGTGGCCCGGCTCCTGCGCGAGCGGCCCGTCACCGTGATGCCCCTGTCCCTGCAGGCCATCCACCTGCTCGCCGAGACTCCCGGCCCGGCCACCCTGGTCGTGCCCGGCGGCCAGCCCCGCGTCGCCGAGGGGGCCCTCACCGGCCCCCTCACCCTCGCCTCCCTGGCCGCTCTGCGCTTCGACACCGCCGTCGTCGGCTGCTGCGGGCTGACCGCGGCCGACGGCCTGACCGCCTACGACCTCGACGACGCCGCGGTGAAGAAGGCGGGCATCGCCTCCGCCCGCCGTGTCATCGCCGCCGCCGACGGCAGCAAGCTCGGCCACACCGCCTACGCCTACGTCGGCCCCGCCGCCCTCGTGCACACTCTCGTCACCGACGCCTCCGCGGCCGCCGACGAGGTCACCGCACTCGAAGCCGGCGGAACCGTCGTCCGGACCGTGTGAGAGACCGGCACGGCTCGCTCAGAAGGGTTCACCCTGCCGACGTCCGTATGAACGAGGCGGCCCTCTCGCCAATCATGATGGCGGGGGCGTTGGTGTTCCCGGTGACGAGGGTCGGCATGATCGACGTGTCCGCCACGCGGACGTTCTCCAGCCCGCGCACCCGGAGTTCGTGGTCGACGACCTTGCCCATCATGCAGGTGCCCGACGGGTGGTAGAAGGAGAACGACTGCGTGCGGATGAAGTCGTCGATGTCCTGGTCGCTGTCCGACAGCGGGGCGAGTCCGGCGTCAGCGGCCCCGCGCAGGTCCGACCGCAGCAGGGCCGTCAACCGCTGTTCACGGGCGATGCGCATGCACAGACGGACGCCCTCCCGCAGCCGCCGCCGGTCGTCGGGGTCGTCGAGGTAGTTGTGGAAGATGCGCGGCTTGGCGTACGGGTGGGAGTGCCGCAGCCGCACCGAGCCACGGCTCGCGGGCCGGGCGACGTAGGGCCCGAACGACATTCCGGGCTCGAGAGGCGCGGCGAGACCTTCCTCGCGGACGATCCCCAGCGCGGCGTGGACCTGGATGTCCGGGGCAGGGACGTCGTCGCTGGAGCTGAAGAAGCCGCCGGTCTCGTTCCAGGCCATCGGGCCGGTGCCCTGCCGGCGCAGCAGCTGTTCCTGCGCGGAGGTGTCCGGTCCCAGGAGCGGCTCGGTGTCGCTGAAGAAGCTGATGAAGCACCCGGTGTGGTCCTGCATGTTCCTGCCGACGTCCGGCAGATCGTGCAGGGGGGTGATCCCGCCCGCGGAGAGTTCGTCGGCCGGCCCGACACCGGACTGGAGAAGCAGGTGGGGCGAGTTGTAGGCCCCGAGGGACAGCACGATCTCACGGTCGACATGGATCGTCCGGACGGTTCCGAGGTGGTCGACCTCCAGGCCGGCGGCCCGCGAGTCGTCGAAGCTCAGGCGCAGGGCGGTCGTCGAGGGAAGCACGGTGAGGTTCGGACGACCCGCGGCCGGCTCCAGGAACGCGATCGCGCTGCTGCACCTCAGGCCGTTACGCTGCGTGACCTGATGGTAGCCCACACCCTCCTGCTCGGCCCCGTTGAAGTCCGAGTTGTACTTGTATCCCGCGTCCTGAGCCGCCTCGACCCATGCCGTCAGCAGCGGGTGGACGGAGCGGGGGTTGCTGACGGTGAGGGGGCCGCCGACGCCGTGAAAGTCGTCGGCCCCGCGCTCGTTGTCCTCGGACTTCTTGAAGAACGGCAGGACGTCGTCGTACCCCCAGCCCGGGTTGCCGAGCCGCTCCCACGTGTCGTAGTCGTAGCGGTGCCCGCGCACGTACAGCATGGTGTTCATCGAGCTGGTGCCGCCGATCGCGCGGCCGCGGGGCAGGTAGGCGCGGCGACCCGCGAGCTGCGGCTCGGGTTCCGTCTCGAAGTCCCAGTCAAACGCTGTCTTCATCTGCTGCGAGAAGAGCGCGGGGATCTCGAAGAGGCGGCCCCGGGCCGGCGGTCCTGCCTCGATCAGCGCGACCGTGACATCCGGATCCTCGGACAGCCGGGCCGCCACCGCGCAGCCGGCCGATCCGGCCCCGACGACGACGTAGTCGTACGATTCCCTGTCCATTTCGCCTCCGTGGAACTCTGGTCGCCCTGGTCGGCGCGTGCCGTTCCTGGAGAGGCTAGGGACGCCGGACATGCTCAGCACATGCACGAAGTGAGCGCTTATGGCGCCAGTCGTTACCCATTCCGTGCATGTTCTGTATCCATGCCGCTGCTTAGGCTCTCTTGGAACTATTGCGGCGAAGAGGGGATCCCGACTCATGTCCGACCCGGTCCGTCAGAATTACACGCCTCCGGAGCTTCGGCCCGACGCCCTCGTCTCAGTCGGTACCGCCGAGGAGATCAGCACCGATGTCCTGGTCATCGGCTCCGGCATGGGCGGGTCCTCGCTGGCCTGGGCGCTGAAGGACTCCGGTCTCGACGTACTCGTCGTGGAACGGGGTCACTTCCTTCCACGTGAACCCGAGAACTCGCAGCCGGTCGAGATGTATATCAAGGGCCGTTACAAGAACGCGGGCTATTGGTACGACGGCAGCACCGGCAAGCCGTTCGCGCCGGGTGTCTATTACTGGGTGGGCGGGAACACCCGTTTCTACGGCGCCATGCTGCCCCGTTTCCGGCGCAGCGACTTCACCGAGGTGCAACACCACGAGGGTGTCTCGCGCGCCTGGCCCTTCGCTTACGACGACCTGGAGCCCTTCTACACCGCCATGGAGCAGCTGCTCCAGGTGCACGGGCAGACCGGCGAGGACCCGACCGAGCCGCCGCGCTCCAAGCCCTACCCGTATCCTGCGCTCCAGCACGAACCGGAGATCGAGCGGTTCGCCCGGTCGCTGCGCGGGCAGGGCCTGCATCCGTTCCACACACCGAACGCCCTGAACATCAGCACGCAGGCCGACCGCGCCGCCGTGACGACCGCCGACGGCTGTCCGGACGAGACGGGCATGAAGTCCGACGCCGAGAACCGGCTCCTTCTCCCCGCGCTGCGCGACGGCGTCAGGATCCTCACGGGTGCGGAGGTCACCCGGCTGATCACCTCGCCCGACGGCCGGAAGGTCGTCGCCGCCGAGGCACGGCACGCGGGCCGGATCATCCGTGTCAACGCCAAAACCTTCGCCCTCGCCGGAGGTGCCGTCAACTCGGCCGCGCTGCTGCTGCGTTCGGCCGACGACGCGCACCCTCAAGGGCTCGCCAACTCGTCCGGACTGCTGGGCCGCAACTACATGGTCCACAACAGCACGTTCTTCGTCGGGGTCAACCCGCTGCGGACCAACCCCACGAAGTGGCAGAAGACACTCGGCCTGAACGACTTCTACGAAGCCGGACCGGGAACACGCTTCCCGCTCGGGAATCTCCAGATGCTGGGCAAGCTGCAGGCCCCCATGCTCAAGCCCGCGCGCCCGTGGGCACCGACCTGGGCCCTGAAGTTCATGGCGGCCAGAAGCCTCGACATCTACCTGACCACCGAGGACCTCCCGTCCCGGGACAATCGGGTCCGCGTGGACGGGGACCGCATCCTCATCGACTGGACGCCGACCAACCTCGCGCCCCACCACGAACTCGTGCGCCGGGTGACCCGGGCGGTCCGCAAGGCCGGCTATCCGCTGATCTTCACCCAGCGCATGGGGATCGAGACCAACTCCCACATGTGCGGAACGGCCGTGGCGGGTCACGACCCGGCGGAGAGCGTGCTCGATCCCCTCTGCCGCAGCCATGACGTCGACAACCTCTGGGTGACCGACTCGTCGTTCTTCCCGTCCTCCGCGGCGCTCAACCCGGCCTTGACGATCGGGGCGAACGCCCTGCGCATCGCCCCGTCCCTCGCCAGGGCGACGAAGGGCTGACGTCGTGGCGGTGAGGGCGGTCAGGTCCGCCGCAGCGTCGGCTTGCGCAGCAGATCGTGTCCGCGTACGGCCAGTAGCAGCCGCTGCTGGTTGCCGACCTGTGTGAGGTCGAGGCCGAGGATCTCGGAGAGCTTGTCGAGGCGGTGGTAGAGCGTGCGTCGCTGGATGAAGAGCTCCTCCGCCGCCCGGGCCTTGTTGCCACCGCAGTCGAGGAAGGTGCGCAGGGTGGGCAACAGGGGGTTCTTCACCAGGGCGTCGTGCTCGAGGAGCGGACCGAGTTCATCCTCGACGTACCGTCTGAGCTCGGGACCTTCGGAGAGCGCGACGAGGAGGCGCAGCGCGCCCAGATCGTCGAAATGACGCACCTCCGCGGTCGAGGCCGCGGCCGCGACGGACGCCGCGCTGCGGCTCTGGGACAGCGCCAGCGGAAGGACCGCCGGCTCCACGATCCGGCTGATGCCACCCCGTATCCCGTGATCGGCCAGCAGGGTCCGCACCCGGGTGGCGTCGGCGCGGGTGGGCAGGCCCACGACCGCCACGTCGAAGTCCCCGGTGTCGCCCACGACGGCGGGCCAGCCGGCCTCCTGCAGCAGACGGGCGAGGAGGTGGTCCTTGGTGGGCTCCTCGTCCCCCGCCCAGGCCGTGACGACGATCAGGTCCCGTCCGCGCAGGTCCTGGCCGAGCGCCAGGCCGAGAGTCACGAACCGCTCTCCGGTGATGTCGCCGAGCAGAAGCCGGTTGAGCAGTGCCGTCTGACGCTGGGAGGCACGGGCGCCGCTCTCCCGCTCGCTCAGCAGCGAGATCGCCACGGCCGCGGCGGCCCGCTCCAGCGTGCGCAGTTCGGGCGGGCTCGGCCGCTGTCCGCCGTGCAGAAGGTGCAGCCAGCCCCATGACTCGCCCCGGAGCACCACGGCCTGGCGGGCGCATGGCGCGACCTCGCGGAACGAGGCCGCCGGGGCGGTGGGGACCCCGGGGTCCTGCGCCGAGAGCGAGGGGTGGCGTTCGTGGATCGCCCGGGAGTGCGCACTCCACTGGTCCACGACCTGGTCGGCCTCCGGCGTCGCGCCCCCGTACGCCAGCATCTGATGAGCGACGTTCTCCAGCACCACAGGGTGCCCGGTGCGGCGGGCCAGTTCCCTGACCACTCCGAGGTAGTCCTCGTCCGCCAGCAGCAGGTCCATGAACGCCTGGCTGGTGGCCTCCTCGGCGATCAGCTGCTTGACGCGCATCCCGACCAGGACCTCGTGGACCTGGGCCGAGGTCTCGACGAAGGGGATCTCGTCGGCGAGTCCTACCAGGGGCAGGCCGACCGCCTCGGCCTCCTCGATCACGGCCTCCGGCATGGAGTCGAACATGCGCCCGGCCAGTTCGACGACGAGGACGGCCGCGTGGGCGTCCGCGAGCCGTCGGATGAAAGCCCGCTGCTCGAGCGCTGTCGCGCCCATGCCGAGGCCGGCGGTCAGCAGCATCTCCTGACCCGTGAGAAAGCGATAGATGTCCGGGATCTCACCGGTGTGCACCCAGCGCACAGGACGGTTGAGATTCCTGTCCCCGGCGTACACGCGCACGCTGGTGCGCGTGAACACCTCGAGCTCCAGGGCAGCGCGAACCGTCAGCACTTCAGCCATGATCCACTACCTCGGTGTGTGCAGGATCCACGGCCAATATTGCACACCCTGTGCCTGTCATCCCACTCCTTGTTTCCCCAGACTTCAGGTCAAGCCCGCAGGCACAACCCCTGCAAGGAGTGCAGAGTGTCAGCACAACACAAGACCATCAAGGCTCCGGCCGCCGTGAAGACGGCACGGACCAGCCGTCCGGAAATCGTCGAGACCGTCGCGGAGGTGATCGCCGACGTACGGACCAACGGCGACGCCGCCGTGCGCCGCTGGTCGCGGAAGTTCGACAACTGGAGCCCGGAGTCCTACCGGCTCGGTCCCGACCAGCTCGCCTCCGTCGTCTCCTCCGTCCCGGAGACGGTCCTGGATGATCTGCGGTTCGTCCAGCAGCAGGTCCGCGGCTTCGCCCAGGCGCAGCGGGACTCGCTCACCGACTTCGAGGTGGAGACACTGCCCGGAGTGTTCCTGGGGCAGCGCAACATCCCCATCGGCGCGGCCGGCGCCTACGTCCCCGGTGGCCGCTACCCCCTCACCGCGTCGGCCCACATGACCGTCCTGACGGCCAAGGTCGCGGGCGTCGAACGGGTCGCCGCGACGACGCCGCCGGACCGGGGCGCCCCGCCGCCCGTCAGCATCGCCGCGATGCACCTGGCCGGGGCCGACGAGATCTACGTCATGGGCGGTGTCCAGGCCGTGGCCGCCCTGGCGCTGGGCACCGAGACGATCGACGCGGTCGACATGCTCGCCGGCCCCGGCAACGCCTACGTAGCGGAGGCCAAGCGCCAGCTGTTCGGCGAGGTCGGGATCGACCTCTTCGCCGGACCGACGGAGGTGCTGATCGTCGCGGACGACACCGCGGACCCGTTCGTGGTGGCGACGGACCTGCTGTCCCAGGCCGAGCACGGACCCGACTCCCCGACGGTCCTCATCACGACGTCCGAGGAGGTGGGCACGCGGACCATCGCCTGGGTGGACAGGCTGCTGCCCGACCTGCCCACCGGAGACGTCGCCGGGCGGGCCTGGCGCGACCACGGCGAGGTGATCGTGGTTCCCACCCTCACCACTGCCTACGAACTCGCCGACCGGTACGCCAGTGAGCACGTCCAGATCCTCACTGCCGAGCCCCGCGAGGCCCTGCACCGAATGCGCAATTACGGCGCCCTCTTCCTTGGTGACAAGACATGTGTCGCATACGGCGACAAAGTCATCGGCACCAATCACGTACTTCCCACCCTGGGGGCGGCCCGCTACACCGGCGGCCTCTGGGTCGGCAAGTACCTCAAGACGGTGACCTACCAGGAGATCAGGGACGCCGGGGCCAGTGCCCGGCTCGGTGAGATCTGCGGCAGGGCATCCCGCATCGAGAACTTCGAGGGACACGCGCGCTCGGGAGACGTCCGCGCCGCACGCTTCGGATCGGCCCCGCTGGGCTGGGCCGATTACGCCTTCGACCAGGCCTGACCCGCGATGACGGACCAGGGCTTACGCCGGACCGCAGGCGCGGCGCGGCATCCGTTCGACAAGGAGCACCTCCCCCTCGACCCACGGAGATCGTCATGTCAGCAACAGAGAACGAGGCGCCCACGGCGCCCGGATCCCACCGCGTCCCTCCCCCGGGCGGGACCCCAGGCCTTGACTCATCGGCCGAGGACGCGGAACTGCTCGCCGCGCTGGGCTACGAGCAGCGCTTCGACCGCAAGGTCAGTCTGTGGGCGAACTTCGCCCTCGGCTTCGTGTACCTCTCGCCCCTCGTGGGCGTCGTGTCCCTCTTCGCGGTCGGTCTGGCGACCGCCGGCGGGCCGTCCATCTTCTGGATAGCCATTGTCGGAGCGGGACAGTTCCTCGTCGCTCTGGTCTTCGGGGAGGTCGTCTCGCAGTTCCCGCTCGCCGGCGGGCTCTACCAGTGGGTCCGAAGGCTCTGGAACGGGCGCTACGCCTGGTTCAACGCGTGGACCTACATCTGCTGCATCACCATCGGCATCACCAGTACCGCGCTGTTCAGCTCGGACTTCGTGGCCAGCCTCTTCGCCGGTACCGCTGACGAGCCTGGCATCACCTCCACCCCCGCCGAGCGCCTTTGGATCGCGATCGGCATGACCGTCCTCTGTCTGGTCTGCAACTGCTTCGGCACCAGGACACTGGCCCTGATCTCCAAGATCGGGCTCGCCGCGGAGCTGATCGGCATCGTTCTCGTGGGCCTGTACCTGCTGATCTTCGAGCGGCACAACTCCTTCTCGATCTTCTTCGAGACCAGCAGCTCCAACCACGACAACTACTTCATGGCCTTCATCGCCGCCTCACTCGTCGGGCTGTTCCTCTTCTACGGCTTCGAGGCATGCGGCGAGATCGCCGAAGAGGTCCCCAACCCCTCCCGCAGCATCCCCCGCGCCATGCAGCTGACCGTGGCGGTCGGCGGAGCGGCCGCGCTCTTCGCGTTCGTCGGCTACGCGCTCGCCGCCCCCGACCTGCCCTCGATCCTCTCGGGCAAGGACGCCAACCCGATCCCGTCGATCCTGCAGAGCTCGGTCGGCACCGTGGGCACGAAAGCGGTGCTCATGGTCACCATCACGTCCTTCATCGCGGGCGTCATGAGCCAGCAGGCCGCCGCGAGCCGGATCGTCTTCTCCTTCGCCCGCGACGACATGTTCCCGGGCTCCCGGGTCTTCTCGCAGATCTCCCGCAAGCACCGTGTCCCCCTGAACGCACTGCTGGCCGTGAACGTCGTTCCGCTGCTGATCTTCGTGTTCGTGTTCTACTCGCCCGATTCGCTTACCAAGATCGTGGCCTTCCAGGTGCTGGCCGGATACGCGGCCTTCCTGATGGTCGTACTCGCCGCGCTGCGGATGCGCCTGAAGGGCTGGCGTCCTGCCGGAGCCTGGACCCTCGGCCGCTGGGGACTCGTGGTCAACGTGGCGGCCCTGGCCTACGGCATCCTGGGAATGGTTCTGCTGGCCTGGCCCGCCGGCGACGCCGGAACCCCGCTCCTGGACCGGTGGATCGCGCTGATCGGCTTCCTCGTCGTCTCGGCCGTGGGTCTCGTCTACTTGCTGGCCGCGAAGCCGGAGCGCAAGTCCACCGCGCCGGAAGGCGACGCCCTGGAGATCGCCGAGCAACTGCGCGCCCGCGCCGCTGCCCTCGCATCCACGGCCGGAGGGAAAACCGCATGACCCGCGTCCTGTACCTGTACGGAGGCTGGCCGGGGCACAAGCCCTACCAGGTCGCCCAGGAATGGGCCCTGCCGATCTTCAGGGACCTGGGCTTCGACGTCGACGAGGCCAACGACATCTTCGCGCTCGACGCCGACCTCACCGGCTACGACCTCATCGCACTCAACTGGAACAACGCCCTGCTGTCCGAGGGGCTGACCGCCGCCCAGGAGGCGAGTCTGCTGGGGGCGGTGGAGGCCGGCACCGGGATCGCCGCCTGGCACGGCGCCGCCGCCGCGTTCCGGATGAGCCTGAAGTACCACTGGCTGATCGGCGGCAGCTTTCTCGAACACCCCGCGGGCGAAGGCGTGAAGTACCCCTACCAGGTCACCGTCACGGACACCGGCCACCCGATCACCGACGGCGTGAAAAACTTTCGGGTCGCCTCCGAGCAGTACTACATGTCCGTCGACCCCAATAACCACGTCCTGGCGGAGACCACCTTCACCGGCGAGCACCTGCCCTGGCTGGAGGACCGGACCGTCCCGCAGGCCTGGACCCGCACCTGGGGACAGGGCCGCGTCTTCTACAGCGCGGTCGGACACGACCTCGACGACCTCCAGAACCCGGACGTCACCCGCCTGTGCACCCAGGGCTTCGCCTGGGCCGCCCGTCGGAACGCCTGATCCCCCATCCGAACCAAGCTTGATCGGGAGCACACCATGCCTGTCCTCACCGGAGGCCAGATCGTCGCGCGAACTCTGCGCAACTACGGGGTCGACGTCGTCGCCGGCATCCCCGGCCACGGCATCTGGTCACTGACCGACGCGTTCCTCGACGACGAATCCAAGATCCCCTTCATACAGACCTTCCACGAGCAGAGCGCCGTCCACCTCGCGGACGGTTACTACCGCGCCACCGGCCGCCCGCAGGCCGCGGTGACCTCCATCGGCGCCGGCGCCAGCAACACCGTCATCGGCATGGGCACCGCGTTCACGGACTCCACCAGTGTCCTCGTCGTCACGGGCGGCCCGCCGACCCACATGCGCGGCCACGGACTGCTCCAGGAACTCGACCGCTACACGGCCAACGACTTCCCCAAGGTGGCCGAAGCCGTCAGCAAGCGGCACTGGGTCGTCACCCGGGTCGAGGAACTCCCCTTCGTCCTGCACCGCTGTTTCAACTCCATGCTGACCGGCCGCCCGGGCCCGGTGCACCTCGAAGTCCCCATGGATGTACAGGCCGAGGCCGCGAACGTGGAACTCCACGACCTCGAACGGCGCATCCCCGTCGGCCGCCAGCACCCCGACCCGGAAGCCGTGGAGCGTGCGGTCGACGTGCTGCGCGCGGCCACTCGGCCGGTCATCGTGGTCGGTGGCGGTGCGATCACCTCCGAGGCGTCCGACCAGGTCCTCGCGCTCGCCGAGCGGTGGCAGATCCCGGTCGTCACCACGTGGAACGGCAAGAGTGCCTTCCCCGAGGACCACGAGCTGTTCGCCGGCAGCGTCGGCCAGACCGGCACGATGACCGGCAACGCGATCGCCAGCTCCGCCGACGTCGTCATCTCGGTCGGCTGCCGCTTCACCGACTGGTCCGCATCCAGCTACGCCAAGGGCATCAGCTTCTCCATCCCGCCCGCGAAGCTCATCCACATCGACATCGACCCCCACGAGATCGGCAAGAACTACCCCGCCGAGGTGGGCATCGTCGCGGACGCGCAGCGCGCCGTGGCCGCCATCGTCGACTCCCTGCCCTCCCAGGGCGTCGACCGCTCCGAGTACCTCGCCGAACTCGCCCGGCTCAAGCAGGACTGGGAGGAGAAGCTCGCCGGCCGCCGCGACAGCGACCGCTTCCCGTTCACCTCCCAGCGCCCGCTCGGCGCCCTGCGCTCCGTCCTGCCGCGTGACGCGATCATCGTCGCCGGCTCGGGGAACACTCAGGGGGCGGTCAAGCAGACCTTCCCCGTCTACTCCCCGCGCACCCACCTCACCTCCGGCGGCTTCTCGTCCATGGGCTGGGCCGTCCCGGCCGCCGTCGGCGCCAAGCTGGCCCGGCCCGACAGCCCCGTGGTGTGCGTCCTCGGCGACGGCGACTTCCTCATGACCGCCCAGGAGATCGCCCTCAGCGTCACCGCCGACGCACCGGTGATCTTCGTCGTCCAGAACAACGCGGGCTACATGTCGATCCGAGGCGGCCAGCGCAAGCAGACCTCCCGCCACATCGGCACCGAGTTCTCGTACCCCGACGGCTCGCCGTACAGCCCTGACTTCGCGGCCATGGGCCGGGCCTTCGGGATCGAGTCGTGGAAGATCAACGACGCCGCGTCCCTGGAGCCGACCCTGCGCAAGGCGGTCCAGTCCGGGGCCCCCGCCGTGATCGAGGTCCCCACGGACCGCGACGCCGCGGGTCCCTGGGTCCCCGGCTGGTGGGACTTCCCGATCCCGGCGTACATCACCGATGAACGCCAGGACGAGTACCACCGCACCCGCGCCACCGAACAGCACCTCTGAGACGGCCCCGCGCCCGCCAACACCGCCCGTGCAGCCGAGACCTGGCCGCACGGGCGGTCCTCATCTCATCCGGGGTGAGTGGACGTGTCGGCGTAGCCGCGGGTGCTCACTCCGGCGGGCGTCGGGGAGGTTGCTTCAGACCGCCGGGCGTCAGGCCCAGTTCCGCTTCCGCGAGTGTGCGGGCCAGATCGGCCAGCGGCTCCACGCGGCGGTCGGCGCTGGTGTTGATGTACGCGCCGGCTCCGTCGACCACGGCCAGGACCCGTACGGCGGCGCTCCACGGGTCGGCGCAGCGGAATGCCCCCTCCCGCACCCCTTGCGCGATGATCTGTTCGATGCGGTGGCACCAGCGCAGCTCCTGGCTGACGACCCGGTCGCGGAGCGCTGGGCGGTACCGCGACAGATGCCGAGCGTTGAGCCAGAGCTTGCTGATGTTGTCGAACTCGGTACCCGAGATGAGGGTGAAGAAGCGCTGGAAGACGCGGAGGGGGCTGTCGGCGCCGGGCTCGGCCGCCGCCGTGTCCGCCTCCGGGAGCAGTCCGTCCAGCTCCTCCGTGGTGGCGCTGGTGAACGCCTCGGCCACGAGTTCCTCGATCACCGGGAAGTAGTGGTGGATGAGTCCGGACTGGACTCCGAGGCGGTCGGCGATCCGTTGCCGGGTGACGCATTCCAGGCCCTCCTCGAGCCCTATCCGCGCGGCTTCCGCCACGATCTCGCGGCGGCGCTCCGCCGCCGATTTGCGGACTTGCTTCCCAGGACCCCTTGACGTCATGCGAAGGATGCTATTGGCTGTGCAGCCAAATACCAATTGGCTCTACAGCCAATTCTGGGTCGCAGCCCGCCCGGCTGCCGTCGCGCCGGTCCCTCAGCCGGCCGGAACAGCGGGGTGGGCGGCCGGCCTCCACCGTGCGAGCGCCGCCACCGGGCGGGCGCTGCGCCCGTAGCACATGCCAGGAGAAGAACGTGGACCACAACCGCACCGATGCCGGTGAGCTGGCGGAATACGGCTACGAGCAGGAGCTGAGACGCACCCTGTCCGCGTGGGCCGTGTTCGCCCTCGGCTTCGCGACGATCTCGCCCGTGGTCGGCATCTACGCCGTCGTCCAGCTCGGGTTCGTCTTCGCCGGCCCCGCCTGGATCTGGGCGGTCGTCGTCGCCTTCCTGGGGCAGTTGCTCGTCGCCACGGTATACGCCGAGCTGTCCTCGCAGTTTCCGATCACCGGCGGCGTCTACCAATGGGTGCGCCGACTCGGCGGGCCACGGCTCGGCTGGCTGGTGGGCTGGATCTACCTCGCCTCGGCCGTCGCCTCCCTGACCACCGTGGCGTATCTCGGTGCGAGCTGGCTGCACATGCTCGTCAGCGACTCGGAGCTGTCCCCGGCGGCCCATGTGCTGCTCGGAGTGGTCTTCATCGCCGTGGCCCTGGGCATCAACCTGCTGGGCGTCAACCCGGTCAAGCATTTCCTCAACGCGGGCATCGTCGCCGAGGGTGTCGCCTCCATCGCCGTCAGTGTGTTCCTGCTGCTCTTCGCGCGCCACCACGGCTTCAGCATCCTGTTCGACACCCTGGGCTCGGCATCCGCGTCGGGCGGTTCCGCCGCGGCGGGGTTCGTGACATGTCTGGCCGTGGCCGGTTGGGCATTCCTCGGGTTCGACGCGACCACGCAGGTCGCCGAGGAGGCCGAGCAGCCGCGGCGCAGCGTGCCCAGGGCGCTGCTGCGCTCGTACGTGTTCGTGGCGTTCACGGTCCTGCTGACGTCGATCGCCGTGACGTTCGCGCTGCGGCGCCCCGAGGACGCCGTGTCCGGGAAAACCGTGGACCCCGTCTTCGAGGCGGTGACGCAGGGCCTGGGCGGCTGGAGTGAGAAGCCGTTCATCGTCGTCGTGCTGATCGCGTTCTTCGCCTGCGCGATCTCGATCCAGACTTACATCGGGCGGGCCGTCTACGCCTTCGCGCGGGACCGGCAGCTGCCCTGTTCCACGCAGCTGGCCAAGGTCGGCGACCGCCAGATCCCCTGGGTCTCGCTGACCGTGACCGCCGTGCTCGCCGGCCTCGGCCTGCTGCTCGGGTTCAACGGCAACGCGGCCGCCACGCTGATCTCCTTCGGGTCCGGCGGCTTCTACTTCGTCTTCCTCACCGTCGCGCTCGTCGCGCTGATCGCGCGCCTGCGTGGCCGCTGGAATCCCTCCGAGGGCGATTTCCGGCTCGGCCGGACCGGTCCGGTGATCAATGTCCTCGCCGTGGCGTGGCTGTTGTTCGAGGCGGTCAACATCGCCTGGCCGCGCGCTGAGCTCGCCCCGCCCTCGGGCAGCTGGATCCAGGTCTGGGCGGTGGTCCTGGTCTTCTCCGCGCTGCTCGTCCTCGGCCTGGCCTACGTCGTCGCCGCCAGGCCCCACACCCGGCTCGCCGCCGACCTGCCGACCGTCCCCTCGACCGAGGAAGTCAAGGCTCACTGATGTCCGCGCACCTGTCCCCCGCCATCGCCTACGACCCCGTCGCGGGGCTGCACATCCGCGAGATCTCGCACCGGCCCGCCGGGCCGGGCGAGGTGGAGATCGACGTCCGCGCGGCCGGGGTGTGTCACTCCGATCTGCACATCCTGACGGGCGACTGGCCCAGCGACCGCCCTCTCGTCCTGGGTCACGAGGCCGCCGGCGTGGTCACGCACGCGGGCGAGGGCGTCAGCGCGGTGAAACCGGGCGACCACGTCGTTCTCTCCTGGTTCGCGCCCTGCCGCCGCTGCCGCAAGTGTCTGGCCGGCATGGCCTGGCTGTGCACCGGCACCCAGGCCGTGGCGAACACCCTGCCCGACGGCACGACGCCCATCACGGACGCGCAGGGCGAGGAGGTCTGGCCGTATCTGGGGCTCGGCGCGTTCACCAGCCGGGTCGTCGTACCCGAGTCGGCCGCGGTGAAGGTGCCCGACGAGCTGCCGTTCGGGATCGGGGCGCTGCTGGGCTGCTCCATCTCCACCGGCATCGGCGCGGTCATGAACACCGCCGGCGTCCGGCCCGGTGAGTCCGCGGTCGTCGTCGGCGCCGGCGGGGTCGGCCTGTCCGTGGTGATGGGGCTGCGTCTGGTGGGCGCCGACCCCGTCATCGCCGTCGACCTGTCGGCGGAGCGCCTCGTCGCCGCCGAGCGCTTCGGCGCGACCCGCACGCTCGACGCCGCCACGACCGACGTGGCCGCCTGGTGCCAGGAGGAACTCGGCGGAGTCGACTACGCCTTCGAGGCCATCGGCAGCGCCAAGGTCATCGAGACCCTCCCCGGCATGCTCACCTCCGGCGGGGCGGCCGTCCTGGTCGGCATGGCCCCGGCCGACGCCACAGGAGCGTTCAACCTCTTCGACCTCGCCGACCAGGGCAAGCGCATCCTCGGCTGCAACTACGGCTCCAGCGTCGGCGCGATCGACATCCCCAAACTGGCCCGCCTCTACCTGGCCGGCCGGCTGCCACTGGACGAGCTGATCGGCAACGTCCGCCCGCTGCACGAGGCAGCCGCCGCCTTCGAGGACCTCAGGTCGGCCGTCGGGGCCCGCACCATCCTCGAGCCGTAGCACCGCCACCGCGGCCCGCCACGCACTGTCCCGCCACGGACCGTCGGGGCCCACCACGCCCTGCAGGTGCGCGGCCGGGGCCTGCCCGAAGCCCTTCCCCTCCCCCGCACTGCCTGGAGAATCCGATGTACGCCGTCACCGACCCGGCCACCGGACAGACCGTCCGGACCTACCCGACCGCCACCGACGCCGAGGTGTCCGCGGCCGTGGCCGCCGCTCACGCCGCCACCGCATGGGGCCGCGGCAGCTCCGTGTCCGAGCGCGCCGCGCTGCTGCGCCGGCTCGGGGATCTGCACGCCGAGCACCGTGCCGATCTGGCCGTCGGCATCGTGCGCGAGATGGGCAAGCCGCTCGCCGAGGCAGAGGGAGAGATCGACTTCTGCATCGACATCTACCACTACTATGCCGACCACGCCGAGGAGTTCCTCGCCGACGAGGAACTGCCCCTGACCTCCGGCCCTGGCCGCGCCGTCATCCGGCGCAGCCCCGTGGGGGTCCTGCTGGGCATCATGCCGTGGAACTTCCCAGCCTACCAGGTCGCCCGGTTCGCCGCCCCCAACCTCGCCCTGGGCAACACCATCGTCCTCAAGCACGCCCCGCAGTGCCCGGCCACCGCGGCGCTGCTCGAGCGGCTGGTCGCCGAGGCCGGCTTCCCCGTCGGCGCGTACGTCAACGTGTACGCCACGAACGAGCAGATCGCCGAGGTCATCGCCGACCCGCGCGTCCACGGCGTGTCCCTGACCGGCTCTGAGCGGGCCGGTGCCGCGGTCGCCGAGATGGCCGGACGGCACCTGAAGAAGGTCGTCCTCGAGCTCGGCGGCTCCGACCCGTTCATCGTGCTGTCCACCGACGACCTCGACTCCGTCGTCGACGCCGCCGTCAGCGCCCGCCTGGACAACACCGGACAGGCCTGCAACGCGGCCAAGCGGTTCATCGTCATCGACGGGCTGTACGACAGCTTCGTGGAGAAGTTCACCGCCGCCCTCCTCGACCGTCAGTCGGGGGCCCCGCTGTCCTCGGTCGCCGCCGCCGACACCCTCGAGCGTCAGGTGGCCGCCGCCGTCGCGGAGGGCGCGACGCTGCACACCCGAGGCGAACGCCACGGCGCCCACGTCCCGGCCGGAGTCCTCACCGGCCTCACCACCGAGCACACCACGGCACGCCAGGAGCTGTTCGGGCCGGTCGCCATGGTCTTCCGCGCGGCCGACGAGGCGGAAGCGCTGCGGATCGCCAACGACACCCCCTACGGCCTCGGTTCGTACGTCTTCACCACGGACCCCACCCAGGCCGCGCGCGTGGCCGACGGCATCGAGGCGGGCATGGTCTTCGTCAATGGTGTCGGTGCCGAGGGTGCCGAGTTGCCCTTCGGCGGCATCAAGCGCTCCGGCTTCGGCCGGGAACTGGGCCGCCCCGGCATCGAGGAGTTCGTCAACAAAAAGCTCATCCGCACGGTCGCGTAGACGGCGACGCGTCGGCGATGCGGGCCGGACAGCGTCCGTACATCACCGTATGGGTGTGTACGGAGTTGTCCAGGCCTGCTCCGATGCCATGATCACACCAGCCACCACGAGCTCATCTCACCCGTGACCAGCAGTTGCGTGGCGGCTCTCAACCGATGCCGGTAGCCGTCGAGGCCACGGACAGGACCAGGGCACCCAGCGCGCCCACGGCGCCGCAGAGCCGCAGCTTGCGCCGGTCATCGCGTGGGCGGACATACAGTGCGGTAGCCCCGGCGAAGGCCAGACCGCCGATGATGAACCACGGTCCCCACAGGTAGAGGTACCAACCAGTCAGCGCAGCCAGATCTGGCTCAACAGAGATGGCACCAGCCTCGACCAGCACACCGTGGACGACGAAGAGGCCGCCATGCCACGTGAGCAGGATCGCCGCGCCACCGCCGCAGAACACCATGAGTCGGCTGATCCGCGAGCCCCGCGGCCGCGTCAAGCCGATGCCGATCAGTGCCCCAAAGAGCTTCAGGAAGCCTGTGACCATCAGGACGGTCAGGAACCACGGCACTCCGTCGCGAGCGAGTTTCACCAACGATGGCGACACCGTCGACTGCGCGCCGAAGGTATGGCCCGTCGCCCAGAAGAAACTGGGTACCGCGAACAAGAACCCCCATGCCGCAGCGGCGTAGCCAGGCCACCTGCTCAGGCAGAGGCGGACCTTCCGGCACGGGACGGAACACTCTGTCGCGTCCAAGGAACGCATGACTGACATGACTCGAGCATGGTCCGCACCGCGAAGGCGGTGCGTCATCCACACGGGGGATCCGCCTCCACCACGAGAGCTACCTCTCGTACGCCTCGGCCCGCGAGCGTGTTGACCGCGCCGGGTGGTCTGGGAGAGACCACTACGATCGGCGCATGCAGGTCACATACGAATGGCGCGGCGACTTCGACGACGGCACCCTCAACGCCCTGCACAGTCAAGGGTTCGGTCATTCGACGCTGCCCATTGGCTGGTGGGAGCAGGTGCAGCGGCACAGCCTCGGGTGGGTCGTGGCCAGGGAAACCGGGGGAGCCGGCACGGGCGGTGCGCCGGGGGAGGCCAAGGCGGGCGGGCGGCTTGTCGGATTCGTAAACGTCGCCTGGGACGGTGGCGTGCACGCCTTCGTCCTGGACACGCTGGTCGACAAGGAGTTCCAGCGCCGGGGCGTCGGCACAAGCCTCGTCGCGGAAGCCGTACGCGGTGCTCGGGCAGCCGGGTGCGAGTGGCTGCACGTAGATTTCGACGACGAACACCGGCCGTTCTACTTTGACGCCTGCGGATTTCAGCCGACGAACGCCGGACTCATCGCCCTGTGACCCGATAGGTGAAACTATCGCCCTGAGGAACCCGTGCAGGTAGCTGGGCCCGGTGCTTGCGGAGCAGCGGGGCAGCCGCTCCGCGCGCATGATCTTGAACGCGCAGTGGGTCCTGGGTGGCGCCGGGGCCCACTTTGTGCGTTGCGTGGGGTCAGGCGCAGCAGTCGCAGCCGGGGCGGCAGGCACAGGAGTCCGTCTCGGCGACGGCGGGCGCCGCCGTGGTCGTGGGTCCGCAGCAGCCTTTGCCCTGCCAGGCGTCGCGGCCCTCCTTCACCGCGACGGCGGAGATGACGAGGGCGGCGATCGGGTCGGCCCAGGACCAGCCGAGCGTGGCGTTGAGGAGCAGGCCCAGCAGCAGCACGGCGGACAGGTAGGTGCACAGCAGGGTCTGCTTGGAGTCGGCGACCGCGCTGGCGGAGCCGAGTTCGCGGCCGGCCGCGCGCTGAGCGGCGGACAGGAACGGCATTACGACCAGGGATACGGCGGCGAGCACGATGCCGGGGATCGACCGCTCGGCCTCGCCGGTGCCGGCCAGGGCGCGGACGGCGTCGACGGCGACGTAGGCGGCGAGCGCGAAGAAGGAGACGGCGATGATCCGCAGGGTGGTCTTCTCCCGTGCCTCGCGCACCGCGTGATCGCGGGCGGAGAACTGCCAGGCGACCGCGGCGGCGGAGGAGACCTCGATGACGGAATCCAGGCCGAATCCGATGAGGGCGGTGGAGGAGGCGATCGTGCCGGCGGTGATGGCGATGATCGCCTCGATGACGTTATAGGTGATGGTCGCGGCGACGAGCAGACGTATCCGGCGGGTGAGCGCGTCACGGCGGGCAGGGCGGGGGCCCGCGGACAGCGATATCTCGGCGGTCACGGTCAGCAGCAGCCCTTCTCGCCGGCGTCCGGGCAGGTGCGGTCGGTCTCGACCGCGACCACAGCGGTACGCAGGTCGTCCAGCGCGTGGCCCAGACGTTCGTCGGCCAGCTCGTAGCGGGTGCGGCGACCGTCGGGCACGGTGACGACCAGGCCGCAGTCGCGCAGACACGCCAGGTGGTTCGACAGCCGGGTCCGCGAGATGCCGAGGGTGTCGGCGAGGTCGGCCGGGTAGGCGGGGGCGTCGCGCAGGGCGAGCAGGATGCGGCACCGGATCGGGTCGGCGAGCGCACGGCCGAAGCGGGCCAGTACCTCGATGTCGGGGGCAACAGTCAGCACGCACACGACAGTACACGGCGTCCTGAATTCACGGAAACGTGGATCGTCCCTCGCGAGAGGCGGTGAGCGATACACCCGGCGTCTCTGGCGAACGCATCCGAGGCAGTCGATACCCCGCCCCGGTATGGTGAGGTGGACGATCACAGGCGACGCGCCGAACGGCGAGGGCGAGAGGGACGCGACATGGGTGGCGGGCATGCGGGCAGGCGGGGCATCGCCCGGCTGCCTGCGGTGTGCGCGGTGCTGTTCGGCCTGTTCCTCATGCACGGCTCCCCGGCGAGTGCCGCCGAGGGCTGCCACAGCTCCATGCCTGCATCCGCACCGATGGCGGCCGGCCACGGCGCCTCCTCGATGACCACGGCTCACGCGGCCGCCTCGCGTCACCCGGGCCCCGCCCTCCAGGCCACCGGGATGCGTGGGGCGCTGTGTGCGGCGATCCCGGTCCCCGAGCGGATCCCTCTGCCGGTGCCCGGCCTCCTCGCCGTGGCCGCCGTCACGGTGCCGGCCGCATGGACGCCCGCCGGGCCGCGGGCACCGGGCGGGAGCGGGCTGCGCGGCCCGCCGGCCGGCGGACGAGATCACCTGCTTCAGGCATGCATCGCGCGGACGTGACAGGAACGCGCCGAGACCCGGCCACCGGCCGGGACCGGCCCTGTGCCCTGTCCCTCTCCGCGCGCCACCGGTGTGGTGCGCCCACCCGGAAAGATCCCCACTTCGATGATCCCCTCTTCCCGTCTCATCGCGCGCCGCCGCGCGATCGCCGCGTCCGGCGCCACGGCCGGCGCCACGGCCGCTCTCGCGCTGGCCCTGGCCGCCTGTGGTTCCTCCAGCGGCTCCTCGTCCATGCCGGGCATGGACCACGGCAGCACGTCCTCCGCGGCGTCCTCGTCCAGCGCGTCGCCCTCGATGGGTGACATGCCCGGGAAGGACCACATGGCTTCCGGCAACGGCCTGTCCGACAGCCAGGACGGCTACCGCCTCACCTCGAAGGACACCACGCTGCCGTCCGGCAAACCGGCCGCGTACCGGTTCGCGGTGACCGGCCCGGACGGCAAGCCGGTCACCGAGTTCGCTGTCGACCAGACCAAGCGGATGCACTTCTACGCGATCCGCTCCGACCTGACCGGATTCCAGCACATCCACCCGACCATGGCCGCCGACGGCACCTGGAGTGCGGATCTGTCCGCCCTCGCCCCGGGCTCCTGGCGTGTGTTCGCCTCCTTCACCCCGAACACGGGCACGGGCAGGGGCGAGGACTTCGTGCTCTCCCGCGCCGTCACGGTGCCCGGCAACGCGGCGAAGACCCCGCTGCCCGCACCGGCCACCAGCACGGAGGCCGACGGGTACACCCTCACCGTCAAGGGCGAGCCCATGGCAGGCATGGCGCACCCGCTGACCGTCTCCATCACCAGAGAAGGAAAGCCTGTCACCGACCTCGAGCCCTACTTGGACACCTATGCCCACCTGACCGCCTTCCACGAAGGCGACGCCGCGTTCGCGCACCTCCACCCGACCACCAAGGTGACCGGCGACAACGGCGGCCCGGACCTGTCCTTCCACGCCGAGCTGCCCACCTCCGGCAACTGGCGGCTCTTCCTGCAGTTCCAGACGGGCGGCAAGCTCCACACCGCCGCCCTGACCCTGCGCGTCGGCTGAACCCCGGCGGGGCGCCGCCCCTGGCGGCGTCCCGCAGCCCGGCCCGCCGGACGCGCACCCCTGCACGCGCTGTCGATCGCCGGGGCCATGACCTGGGAGATCACCTGGGCCCTGATTCTGGGCTTCGCCCTGTCCGCGCTCGTCCAGGCCGTGGTCCGCAAGTCCACTGTCGTCTCGCTCCTGGGCGATGACCGACCCCGTACCCTCGCCGTCGCCGCCGGCCTGGGCGCGGCGTCCTCGTCCTGCTCGTATGCGGCCGTCGCGCTGGCCCGCTCGCTGTTCCGCAAGGGTGCGAACTTCACCGCGGCGATGGCATTCGAGATCGCCTCCACACTGCAGTGGCGCCCCTCACGCCCGCCAGTCCGGACGGCCTCCCTCGTCCGGTGAGCCGGGATGGGGAAGCAGACGGGCCGAGGACCTGCTGGCCGAGCGGTTCGCCCGCGGGGAAATCGACGAAGACGAGTACAAACGACGGCTCGCGCTGCTGCGGGAGCACCGGTGAACCCGGACCGCCGGCGCAGCACACGGTTGATCATCGCCGGGTCGCGGCCGCCACCGCCTCGACGACGTCGGCCGTCCCGGCGCACCGGGCGATCACCGAGGGTCGGCGCTCGATCAGCCCGTTCCATACGGCCCGCGCCTCGTCGTAGCCGGGGTGACTGCGATCGATCACCTCACCGCGCAGTGAGGACCGGAGCCGTTCGACCAGGGCTCGTTCCTGTGCCTCTGTCTGCTGGCTCGGCATGGGCCTCACCTCTCCCAGGCACGCGATGCGAGCCGCCCCTTCCACGCTATGCCGGAACGGACGCCCCCGCATGCGCGGCGAAGTCCGCACGAAGCCAGCCGTCCGGGAAGGCCTGGCCAGTCGATAGGTCGGTCGGCGGAGTCGTCCCGGGAGGCAGGTCCCGGCGGAGGGGGCCGCACGGCCCTTGGGACGCGAGCGGAGAACGGCAAGGGTGGGGCTGTGATGCCGCTGTCAGCTCATACGCGGCCATGTCCGAGCCCCCGTCCGGTGGCCGCTCCCCCACGCCCGTCCAGCTCCGCGCCGACGTGTTCCGCCGTGGTGGAGGGCAGGGCCTCAGGGACTGGACGGCGATGGTGACGGCCGGCGTTGGTGACGGCCACCGTGCCGACGCGCGCCACTCAGTGATCCACCGTGGGGCTGACGACGGCGCGCCCTTGGATCTTGCCGTCGCGCAGGTGAGGGAGCCCCGGTAGGGCGGGCGGTTGCCGTCAACCGAAGAGTTGAGAAGCCCGCACAGCGGTCCTTCGTTACGCCGGGTCAGTCGCGGATTCCGTCGATATCGACCAGGACGTGCCGCGGCCCGCGGAAGATCTGGTTGTGCCGGTACGGCGGCGGGTCCTCGACGAGCCGGGGGTTCCGCACCCGGCGGACGAACTCACCGACCGCGCTCTGGACCTCGAGCCGCGCCAGCGGAGCGCCGAAGCAGAAGTGGATGCCCTGGCTGAATCCGAGGTGCTGATTATCGCGGCGCTCGAGGTCGAGTTCGTCGGGGTCGGTGAATCGCTCCGGATCGCGGTTCGCCGACCCGTACACCAGGAAGATCGGCGCCCCTTTCGGAATGGTGGTGCCCGCGATGTCGATGTCTTCCAGGGCGGAGCGGGTGTGCCAGAACTGCACCGACGACTCGTAGCGCAGCAGCTCCTCCACCCCGGGCACGATCAGCTCCGGCCGGCGGCGCAACTTCTCGAGCGCCTCGGGGTGCCGCAGCAGGGTGAGCACGCTGTGGGCGATGAGATTGACCGTGGTCTCATGCCCCGCGAAGATCAGGAGCAGGGCATTGCTCGCGAGCACGCCCTTGGACATCCGTCCCTCCGGGCCGTCCTCGTTCACCATCGCTGAGAGCATGCCCGGGCCGGGCTGCTGGGCGTACCGGTCGAGCAGCCCGGCAGCGAACCGGCCGAACTGCTGCACGGCCTGACGGCCCCCGGTCAGCCGGCTTTGGATCTCTTCGGATGCGGCCTCCGGACCGAAGTCCAAAGCGTCCAGGGCGGTCTCGATCCAATGGTGGAAGCGTGGCTCGTCCTCCAGCGGTACGCCCAGAACCTCGCAGATCACCGTCACCGGCAGGGGATAGGCGAAGTCGTCGACGGCATCGATCCGGTTCCTGCCCCTCATACCGTCCAGCAGGCCGTCCACAAGGCGGCGGATCTCGGGCTCCAGGTCGGAGATCAGGTGAGGCGAAGGGGGCGGGCCGGCGAAGTGCGGCATCATCATCCGGCGGTCTCGGTCGTGCTCGGGTGGATCGCAGGTGATGATGTTCGGCTCGGTCAGCGCCTCCCTGATCGGTTCGGCCACCGGCTGCGCCGAGCCCTCCGCCTGGGTTGCGACCGGGACGGGACACTTGCGCGGGTCCGAACTGACCCGGGGGTCATGCAGCAGCGTGACAATCTCCCGGTAGGTGCTGACGACATACGTTCCATCCGGCTGCCGTGCCACCGGCGTCTTGCGCAGTTCTTCGTAGAAGGGGTACGGATTGGCGCGGTTGGCGTAGCGCAGGGCCTGCTGCCAAGGGGTTTCCTCGACCACGAGGTTCCCCTCCTTCTTCCTGTCGGTGCGGTCCGCTCACCTGCCCGAAGCCGGCGGGCGCGTCAGTGAGGTCGAGGCCGGAACTCGGCCGTCCGCCCACTCGGAGAGTGGCCGGTCAGGACGACGTCCGGAATCGCCGTCGGGACCCTTGGGTCGGGGAACTCGGCCGGCATCGGCTTCATGACGGGCGGTAGGTCCCAGCCCGGCGGCGGAGGCGGGAACGGACCAGATCGCTCGATCATTTTCGCGTAGTACTCCAGCCACTTGCCGTGATCGAAGGTGACGGCGGCGACAATGCGACCTCGGTGACCGTAGGCGGCGGCGAAACGGCGCTCCGCAACGGGCCCCTGCGTGAAGACGATCTCGTCACCGAACGACGGCACGCCGACGGACTTGATGTTCACGCCGAACTGGCCGGACCAGAAGCCGGGCAGGAGCAGATGCGGGCGATAGTGGGGCTCGAGGTTCACCATGTTGTGGGCCGCGACCTCGGCGCCGAAAACGGCGTTGTCCCAGTGCTCCATCGCGAGAAACTGGTACTCGTACAGCACATGCGGTGCACGCGACACATCCCCTGCCACGTAGATGCTGTCGGTGACCACGCCGTTGATGTCGAAGGCACGGCCACCGGCGTCGCACCCGACACCCCAGAAACCGGCCGCGAGCCCGGAGCCCTCCAGCCATTCCACGTTGCGGATCGACCCCAGCGAGGCCACCACCACATCGGCGTCGACGGTGGATCCGTCCGACAGACGCGCACGCCGCACGTGTCCGCCGGAATCGCCCTCCAGCGACGACACCCCCAGTCCGCAGCGCAGGTCCACGCCGTGATCACGCTGCATCTGCGCGGCGATCTCCCCGATCACCCCACCAAGCGCGCCGACCAGCGGCGCCGAACCCCGCTCGACGACGGTCACCGGGATGTCGAGCTCCCGGCAGACAGAGGCCACTTCCGAGCCGATGAAACCGGCGCCGATGACCAGCACCCGGGACGGCGGCTCGCCCAACGCCTTCTGCAACTGCGCGGCATCATCACGCGAGCGGATCGTATGAACCCCGTCCAAGGCGGCCTCGGCCGGGTTCGGCCACTGCCGTGCGCGCTTGCCCGTGGCGATCAGCAACCGGTCGTACGGCACCTGCTCACCGTCGGCCAGGCGCACCTGCTTGGTGGCCCGGTCCAGCCCGGTGGCGGCCACCCCGAGCCGCCAGTCCGCATCCACTTCCCGCATGCGGGGCAGCTTGGTGTGGTCGGCCGGCACCCAGCCTTTGAGTACCTGCTTGGACAGCGGAGGACGGTCGTAGGGCTCATACGGCTCGTCCCCGATGATGGTCAGAGAACCGGTGAAGCCCCCCTCGCGCAGGGCTTCCGCGGCCCGCAGCCCGGCCAGCGAGGCACCCACGATGACGATCCGGCCGTTGGCCCTGAACTCACGCACCAACCCCGCCACCGTTGCCGGCAACGTCATGACGTCTCGTCCCGCTCCGCGCCGTCCAAGCGGTCGATCACGATCGCCTGCACCGGACACGCCGCAGCGGCTCGCTCGACCTGCAGGCGCCGTTCGTCATCAGGGTTCGGCTCATATGTGAGGGCCTCCTGACCACTCAACCTGAACACCTCGTGAGCCAGATACACGCATTGTGCGTAGCCCTGGCATCGATTCAGGTCCACGGCGATCCGCATGGGCAGACTCCTTCCGCTCTGCCTCCCGCCCCACGGCGGCCATCGACGCGGTCACGCAGCCATGTGGCGGTGGTCAGGCAGGCCCTCTTGCTCGCTGCATCGCCCTTGACGGTGAACCTATGGGCTGTGAGCATCACCGTTCACACGGCGCGGTGCACATCAATGGCGTCGGTATCGAGCCTGCTCCGGCCATTCCCCCGCAAGAATTTTCCTCCCGCCTTCCGGTGATCGCAAACCCCCTGGGCACCCCTGGGCGGCGTCTTGTCGATGGCCACTTCGGCCTGGGTGCGGTCTGGCCGCGGCCAGGAGCCGGTCGGCGGCCAGGAGCCGGTCGAAGGTGCCGTCGGCTGCCCAGCGGGCCAAGAGCCCTCCCTAGTACGCGAGCTGCCCGATGCCCCCATCGACGCGCAGCACCGTCCCTGCGGTGTAGGCGGACTCGTCCGAGGCGAGGTAGACCGCCGCCTTCGCCAGCTCGGTGGCGGTTCCCAGGCGGTGGAGAGGCACGGTCTGCCGGAGTTCCTCGTAGAGGGCGGCCTGGCGCTCGGGGCCGAGGGGCGCGAACACGTCGGTGATCGTCGGGCCCGGGCTCAGTCCGTTGACGCGGATGCCCCGGTCCTTCAGCTCATAGGTCAGCCCGCGCGTGTAGGAGAGCAGACCCGCCTTGGCCGCGCCGTAGACCGTCGCGTTCTCGTGTCCGATGTACGCGGAGACCGAGCCGACGAGGATGACCGAGGACTGCTGCGAGAAGAGCGGTAGCAGGTCCCTGATCAGGAAGAACGGCGACTTGAGATTGGTCGCGAGGAGCGTGTCGAACGCCTCCTCGGTCCATGCCTCGATCGGGAGGTGGGTGACGTCGGCGGCGTTGCTCATCAGGATGTCGAGCTTCGGCCATTCCTCCCGGAGCCGCGCGGCGAGCGCCGCCTGGCCGGGTACGTCGCCGGCGTCACTGGCGATGGTCAGCAGCGGGCCGTCCAACTGCCGCGCTGCCTCGTCCAGCTTTTCCCGCGAGCGGCCGGTGATGGCGACAGTCGCTCCCTCGGCGAGGAATTCGCGGGCCGTTGCCAGGCCGATGCCGCTCGTTCCCCCTGTGATCAGTGCGTGCTTTCCCGCAAGGCGATCCATTGTTCCGTCTCTCTTCAGATTGCGGTGCGGCCACCGTCGGCGGCCACGATGGCCCCGGTCATGTAACTGGCCCGGTCGCCGGCGAGGAAGGCGATCACGTGGGCCACCTCGACCGGGTCGGAGGTGCGCTTGAGCGCGGTGTCGAGGCCCATGCCACCCATGTCCGGCCCCATTGCCGCGACCACCTTCGACGTGCGCATGGGGCCAGGAGCGACGGCGTTGACCCTGATGTTCCACTCGGCGAACTCCGCCGCCCAGGTACGGGTCAGCGATTCGAGCGCCGCCTTGGTGGCGCCGTAGACGGCCATGCCCGGCATGCCGAGGCCGGCCGCGGTGGAGCTGACGTTGACGACGCTGCCGCCGCCGTTGGCGGCCATCTTCTCCGCGAGCAGGGCGGTGAGCAGGAACGGGCCACGCACATTGACCGCGAAGGCGGCGTCGTAGCTCGCCAGGTCCTGCGCGGTGGTCGGGGAGAACGTCATCACGCTCGCGTTGTTGATCAGGATGTCGACGGCTCCGGCGCCCTCGACCAGCTCTCGCACGCCCCCCGGGTCGGACACATCGGCAGCGACGAAACGCACCGTCCCGGCGGACTCGCCACCGGCTGCGCGGAGGTCTTCCACGACCTGGGCGCCCCGTTGCGGATCGGTGCCGGTCAGGATCAGGTCGGCTCCGCCCGCGGCCAGCACCTTGGCCGTCGTGTGCCCGAGTCCCCCGAACCTGCCCGATCCGGTGACGAGTGCCGTCTTGCCTGCGAACTCCATTGCTCCGCCCTCCATGCCGGCCGGTGAGCGGCCGACTTCTGTGCGTCCGTTCAAGAAGTGCCGCAACGGAAGCTACGACTTCTTGAACGCCTAGTCAAGAAGTCGTAGTATCGAGCCCGTGGCACGAACCGGACGCCCCCGCGAGTTCGACAGGGAACAGACGCTGGAGCGCGCACTCGAACTGTTCTGGTCCCGGGGATACGGGGCGACGTCGATCCAGGACCTGGTCGACGCACTGGCCGTCGAGCGCGGCAGCCTCTACGGCGCGTTCGGCGACAAGCGCCGCTTCTACCTCGAAGCCGTCAGGCTCTATTGGCAGGTGTACGAACGGCACCTCGTGAGCGCGCTCGACACCAGCCCGCTCCTGCCCGGCCTGCGCGAGATCCTGACCCATCCCGTGCGGCTGGACGAACTGATCTCCGACCGGGGCGTGCCGCAGGGCTGCCTGGTCGGCAACACGACCGCCGAACTCGTCCCCCAGGACAGCGAAGCCACGGAGGTCGTCGCCCGCTCGTACCGCCGGTTCACCGACATCGTCGCCGGCGCACTCCGTCGCGCACAGGCCGCCGGAGAAGTCACGGACACCTGCTCTCCAGAGGCCCAGGCGCAACTCCTGCTCTATATCGTCCAGGGCCTCTCCCTCGTATCGAGGGCGGGGCTCGACAAGACGGCGGCCCTGGCGGCGATCGACGCGGCAGTGGACGGGTTGCGGGCGTGAGCGGACCGCTCGGAGGCCGTGCGGGTCCCGGTGTACGGCCGCGTCCTGCCCGGCAGGGACGAGCTCGCCGAGACCGACGACGAGGTCAAGCTCCCGGCGGACACCACGATGCGGTGGACGACGGCCGGCAGGCCTGACGGCAGCACCGCACAGGGCCCGCCGTCCTCTTGGACGGCGGGCCCTTCGGAGTCGCGCCAGTGGCGGCGGACGAACAGGTCGTCACGAATTGTCCCGTCTCGTCCGAGCCGGGAGCGGTGGGTCCCGGGCCAGTGAGGTGGCCAGGTGGTTCGGGAATGTCGGCGGACGTCATCCTCAGGACCCCCACCACTGGCAGTTACTGCGGCTCGAGTTGGGGGCGGACACTCCGCGCCGGACCAGGACGCGAACGAGCGCCACGAGGTGCTGCGCCTGTCCGCCCCGGCCTGGGCGACCTGCCGGAGGGGCGGGAGTGGTGGCACGCCGGACGCCCGTGATCGCCGCCGCCCGCTACCTGATCTCCTCGCCCGCGCCCCGGCCGGCGGCGGGGACGCTCGGGCCCAGCCGCACACAGCACTCCCCGGGTTCGGGGGCCAGGACCGCCTGGACCCCGCTCACCTCGAGGCCGTTGAGGTAGCCGCTGAGGAACGCGTGGTTCATGCCGCACACCAGGTCGGGGGCCTTCGCGGCCAGGGGGTGGAAGGGGCAGTTGCGCAACCGGAGCCGGGTCGGGGTCTCCCGGACGGGTTCGTAGCCGCACTCGTCCAGCAGGTGCTCGCAGACGGTCAGTCCGCGCTCGGGGCCCAGGCGGCCCGGACGGGCTTCGTCCCGCGCGGCCTCGCCCATCCGTCGGCCCCGCTGTTCGGCGGTCCGCATGGCTGCCTGAGCGGCGCTTTCGTCGGCCCCCTCGGTCAGCACGGCGTCCAGGAGGAGGTCCGCGAGGAGTTCGTGGCGCCGGTCGGGGATGCTCACGGTGATCTGGGCGTCGGTGGGCTCGTACACCTTCGGCCTCCTGCCGACCTTCCGGATCCCCCCGGGCGTCTCGTAGCGGGCGCGCAGCAGGCCGGCGTCGACGAGCTTGTCGAGGTGGAAGGCGGCCAGCTTGCGGGAGATGCCGACGCTCGCGGCGGCCTCGTCGCGGGTCACGGCGCGGCGGGTGCGCCGGATGAAGGTGAACATGCGCCGCCGCGAGTCCTCGCTCAGGACGCTGACGGAGTCGATGGCGGTGCCGGCCGCACCGGCCGGCGGAGTCGAGTCAGTAGCCACCGGACCACGGTAAATCCCGCGGGGGCGGGCGCAAAGGCTCTCTTGCCCTCCCGAACAGGGTGTCTTGACGCCCTCCCGCAATAAGACCAAGATTTGTTGGCGAAACTCGTGGGAGGTTGCGATGGCCGATGAGCCACAGACGAAAGCGACGGGGGCGGGGGCGGGCCCGGCCCGCTCATCCCGTCCGCGCTCAGCGTGGGGCCCGGGGCGTCCAGGGCCGCACGCCCTGGTCCTGTTCCCCACGCCGGGGATCGGTGGCCGCTGACATGACCGAGCGTCCGCACCGCACCGCCACCCGCATCGATCCGCACGACGAGGAAACAACGGTGCCCGCGCGGCCCGCCCTGCGGGTCGTCCACCAGCCCGCCGACATCGATCTGGAAGCCGCGGAAGAAGCGGCCGGCCGGTTCCTCACCGCGCTCGGCATCTCCACCGACTCGGAGAGTCTGCGCGGCACACCGGGCCGGATGGCCCGCGCGTACGCCGAACTGTTCAGCCCGCGCGCCTTCGACCTGACCACCTTCCCCAACGACGAGGGCTACGACGAACTCGTCCTTGCCCGCCGCATACCTGTCCGGAGCGTCTGCGAACACCATCTGCTGCCGTTCGTCGGCACCGCCCACGTCGGCTACCTGCCCGGCGCCCGGATCCTGGGCCTGTCCAAGCTGGCGCGCGTCGTCGAGCACTTCGCCTGCCGACCCCAGGTACAGGAACGCCTGACCAAGCAGGTCGCCGACTGGCTACAGACCCATCTGGAGCCCAAGGGCGTCGGTGTGGTCATCGAGGCCGAGCACTCCTGCATGACCCTGCGCGGCGTCCAGGCCACCGGCTCCAGCACCATGACCTCCACCCTGCTCGGCCTGCTGCGTTCGGACGCCCGCTCCCGCAGCGAATTCCTCGCCCTGACCGGCGCAACCTCCTGACCGGCGTAACCTCCTGAGGCGCGCGCCCCACGGGGAACGAGCTCCGTCCCGGCCAGGTCGAGCGCATCACCCCCGGCGCCACCCGGGAACAGATCCTCGCCGTGCGTGGCGAGGCCGAGCGCGCGGTCGTCGCGCAGGGCGCCGCGGTCGACGGCGTCGCGTCGGCTGCGCGCACCGCGGCGACCCGTGCGGGTCGTGGACGCGGACGGGGTGGTGCGGCTCGGGGTGTCCGACGCGTGGGTGAGGACGACGACCGTGGGCGCGGCCGGCGAGGCGCTCGCCTCGCTGGTGCGGGACGCCACCTCCGTACAGCGACGGCGGGGTGCCGGCGCCCGCGGTGCGACTGCTGGCGGAGACGCCCACCCGCGAGGGGCGCGATCCCCTGGTCCTGCGCCGATGGGCCCAGGCAGCCGAGGAGTTCGGGCGCCGCATGAACCCCGACCCGGCGCAGGTCCGCGCCATCGAGTGGGACGGCGGGCTCGCCACCGGGCTGCCGGCCCGGCAGCGGTCGCGGCCGCTGGTGGTCGAGGTGTACGTCGACAGGGTCGACGCGCCGAACGGCTCGTCGTCCAGCGCGGCTGGCGGCGCTGGTCCCCGGCGGGGTCGGTACTGGCCGCGACCCTCGCCCACGAGCGGGCGCACGCCTGGCTCCACCACGCGCCCGCCCGGGCCGAGTTCAAGCGGTCGCTCGGCCGCACCGCGCTGCGGCTCGGAGGGCGCCGCCTGTACGCGCACGTGGCGGGCGTCGACGAACTCACCGCGCACGCCTACGCCCGTGCCGCCTGCGGACCGGATCGGGGACCGCAGGGCGTACGGGTGGGACGGGGTCTCGCTCAGGCAGCGGTCGAACCGACCAGACGACCGGCGAATGGCTGCGGATCGACGGGGCGCGGCGGTGGAGCCGACGGCTGAGCTCCACGCCCACGGGCCGCGCCTCGGGCTTGCCCAGGCCGGGGCGCGGCCCGTTGACGAGTGGGTCACCAGCCTGTCCGGTGGGTACGCCGAGCCTGGCCGACGCCGACGCCGACGCCGACGCGGTGACCCTCGGCCGCTCCGGCGTGGTCGCCCGCTACGCCCTCGACCTGTCGCCCGGCACACTCGCCGTCACCGCCGTCCGGGGCATTCCCCACGCACAGGATGCTTCGATCTACCGTTAGCCGGGCGGCCGCTGGTGGCCCTGCGGGCTCGCGGTCTGCCGTTTCCGCTGGTAGTGGGTTCGGCCTTTGGCCGCGTTCCCACAGGTGGCCATGTCGCACCAGCGGCGGCGGCCGCCTCTGGAGCTGTCGATGAACACCCAGCCGCATCGCAGACCAGGACAGACGCGGGTGCGGTCCAGCGGCAGCGACCGCAGCAGGTCGAACGCCTGCAGGGCGAGTTCGTGACGGAGGTACTCGAGTCCCGATGTCTCGACGCCGACCTGGGGCTGCGGCGTGGTCCCGCGGACGATGAGACGCGCACTGGCGACCGCCTGCTTCCAGTGATTCTCAACCTGACCGACCGCGCCTTCAGCAACTGCGGCGTCTTGGTCTAGCAGGGCCGTGATCAGGTTATGCAGCGCCTCGCGCAGCTCGCGGATGTGCTCCAGGGCCGACGCGGCCCCGCCGGGGTCGGTCTCGGCCAGCCGTCGCAAGACGGCGAGGGCGGCGGGGGCGAACTGACCCGTGAGGGCGGCCCACTCCAGCAGGCGCGGGTAGCCGTCGAGCCAGTCGATCGGCTCCGCGTCACGAGCGGTGACCGTGTTCACCAGGTCGATGACGATGTGCCCGCCGACCAGGTCACGTGGCCTGAAGGCGTGAGCCTGGATGGTTCCCGTCACGCATGACCGCCTTTCATGGGCTTGCCTCACTCCGTCCAACCAGTGTACTGATTTTATCCGGTTGGATTTTAGTCGGTTGGAATGCCTCACGGTTGAAAGGCGACGCCATGACTGCTGCCGTCGAGCTCATCGCGGCCCCCTGGAATCTCGGCCTGCGACCACCGGCGCCGGGGCGCGAGCCCGGAACCTGGCGCGCCCCCCAAGCGCTGCTGTCGGCAGGGCTGGAGGCACGGCTGCGGCCGGCCCGGACGGTGGAGCTCGACCGTCCGCCGTACGACTTCGACCCGCAGCCCGCGACCCGCATCCGCAACGGGGTGACCATCCGCGAGCAGACACTGCGGCTCGGCGAGGCGGTCCGGGCCGCACTCGCCGCCTCCCGGTTCCCGGTCGTACTGGGCGGCGACTGCAGCATCCTGCTGGGGTGCCTGCTGGGGGCCCGAAGCCAGGGACGCTGCGGCCTGGTTCACCTCGACGGGCACAGCGACTTCCGGCACCCCGGAAACTACGACCCCGGTTCGACCCTCGGCTCGGTGGCCGGCATGGATCTCGCCCTGGCCACCGGCCGCGGTGAACTGCTGCTCACTCACTGGCCGGAGGTGGGCCGGCCGCTGGTCGCCGACGAGGACGTGATCCAGATCGGTGACCGGGAGCACGAGGAGATACCGCCGGTCACCCGATTCACCGCTCAGGAGATCCAGCAGATCGGCATCGCCCGCCTGGGCGAGCGGGTCATCAGCCGCCTGGAGCAGCGTGGACTGGACCGCGTCTGGCTCCACCTCGACCTCGATGTGCTCGACGAACGCGTCCTGCCCGCGGTGGACTCCCCGGGCCGTCCCGGCCTGGACTTCTCCCAGCTGTCCGAACTCGTCTCGACCCTGGCCGGCACCGGCCGGGTGGCGGGACTCGACGTCGCCGTCTACGACCCGGAGCTCGACCCGGACGGCGCGTACGCCGCTCCCATCGTCGACTGCCTCGCCTCCGCCCTGGCCCCGCTTGCGACCATGGAGGCGACACGCGCATGAAGACACTGCTCGCCAACGGCCCCAGCAACCTGTACGCGACCGAGATGGAGCAGTTCGGACGCCTGGCCGGACACTGGGCAACCCGGATCACCTACTACCCCACCGACGGCTCACCGGCCCGCCACGTCAGCGGCGAATGGGAATTCGGCTACGCCCTGGAAGGCAGAGCGGTCCTGGACGTCTGGCGATGGCCCGGGCGCGAGGAACTCCTCGCCTCAGGTCGCGCTCCGGACCAGGAGTGCGGCCTGTGTGTGCGAATCTGGGATCCGCGCCTGCAACTGTGGCGCTTCACCTTTCACGGCACCGCCCACGGCGACCTGGTGCACATGTACGCCCGCCAGATCGATGATGAGATCGTCATGGAACGCGCCGCAGGCGGCGACCTCGTCCGCTGGACCTTCACCGACATCACCGCAGCCGCCTTCCACTGGCGAAACGAACGATCGACCGATGGCGGGCACACCTGGCGGCTCGACCAAGAGGCCGACGCCCGCCGCCGGGAAGCCACTCAGGAACCGGGATGAAAGACGCCCTCCGACCAGACGAGGATCTCTCACGACTCGCGGGCGAAAGGGCAGGCACGGGCGACAGCCCCCGGCCCTCCCGCGCCGCCTGACAACCGCGTCGGGCGGACCGCACCACGTCGCGATCACCGTGGACCGCGCTGGTCAGCGCTGCAGGGTAAGCACGCCCGGCCGCCAGGGCAGCTCGTTGTAGGGCATGCCCGGGGTGACGGAGGCGGGCGACAGGCCCTGGTAGAGGAACTGCAGGTTGCAGGGGTCGATTGTCTTGGTCTGGTCGGGGTTGTTGCGGACCAGGTCGCCGTGGCTGATGTCGTTGGTCCAGGCGGCACCGCTGTTGGCCTTGCCCGCGAAGGGGTTGGACTCGGTGGCGGCCTGCGGGGTCCACGGCCCGTTCAGGCTGGAGGCGGTGAACGAGCGGAAGTAGCGCCCGCTCGTGCCGATCGCCTCGACGATCATGAGGTACTGGTTCTGGCCCTGGACCTTGTAGACCTCCGGCGCCTCGAACAGGTTGTTCCTCGTGTCGGTCATGACCGTCTTGTACGACGAGCCGAAGCTGCCCGGGAAGTCCCCGATCGGCATGCTCGCCTGGTAGATGTTGCCGTTGTCGCCGGCGAAGAACATGTACATGTTCTTGTCGTCAGCGATCAGGGTCTGGTCGAGCGGGCCGCCTCCCGGGATGCCACCGGTGAACAGCGGCTGCGGCGCGGACCAGCTGTTGGGGTTGGTGGGGTCGCTGGAGGTGCGGTAGATGAAGGGCGAGGCACCCCACTGGGAGGCCAGCACCCAGGTGTTCTTGGGTGAGAAGTAGATCAGCGTGGGTGCCACCGCGGACTGGCTCATCCCGGTCTGGCCTGCCGACGCCATGTCCGACCAGTTCGTGAAGGGGCTGAACGCCATCGAGCCGTACGACGTCCCTCCCGACACGTTCGAGCCGTAGACCAGGTGCTTGCCGTTGTACACCACGTTGGTGAAGTCCTTCAGCGAGTTCCACCCGTTCGCGGGCTGGGCCAGCGCACCGGTCGACGTCCACCGGTAGGTCGACGGAAGCGAACACGCGCTGCCCCCTCCGGACAGGCCGGTCCACTTCTGGTTGCTGCCGCCGGTGCAGTTCCAGAGCTGCACCGCCGTGCCGTTGGCCGTGGCGCCGCCCGACACGTCCAGGCACAGTCCGGACTCCACGGCGACGACCGTGCCGTCGGAGTTCATCCGCCACTGCTGGTTCGTACCGCCGTTGCAGGCCCAGATCACCGGCCGGGCGCCGGCCGTATTGGCGTGGCCCGGGACATCGAGGCACTTGTTGCCGTACACCGTGAGCTGGTTGCTGTCCGTAAGCGTCCACTGCTGGTTGGTCCCGCCGTGGCAGTCCCAGATCTGCAGGTTCGTGCCTTCGGCCTGGCCGGCGTTCGGCACATCGAGACACCGGCCGGAACCGAGGCCGCGTAAGGCGCCGCTGGTGGCCGCCTGAGCCGGACCGGCGACGAGCGTGGCCGCCAGCGAGGCCAGGGCCGCAACCGCGGCGGCGAGCATCACAGACAGACGTCTGCGGCTGAACCTTCTTCTGCGCATGGGGGCCTCGTCATCCTTGAGGAAGCGGTTCTGGAAGGAACCGTTGGGGACTTCAGGGACTGGCGATGCAAGTACAGTTCTGCGCGTTCGCTATTCCGAACGAGGATCGAAGTATCGAGCAAAGTGGATGATGAGAGAACCTGCGAACGGCGTCAATACTTCTCGCATAATTCGCAAGCCGAAACATTCGCAGGCCTCAACCAGTTGGCTTCAGGTTCCGCGGAGGCGCTCGAGGCCCCGTGGAACAATCCCTTGAGTCACGGGCTCAGGGGGATGACGTCACATGGAACGGGTTGGGGCCACGCGAGACCTCGTGCTCGGTTACGTCCGCGCTCTGTACGCGATCAATGAGGCCATGAGGGTGGCGATCCCCTCACTTGAGCGGCTGGCGGACA
>NZ_MAXF01000157.1 GCF_001704635.1 Streptomyces sparsogenes
CAAATCAGTCGATCACGTCGGCACCTACTCCTACACGGTCCATGGGGCAGGCTGCCGCTTCGTCAGCGACAACGGCACCGAGGTCGACGTGGACTTCGCAGCCGACGGGAGTGAAGTCTTCGACCTCTGGCGGCTGCGTTGGTATGGGCTGAGCCTGCCGGAGCCTCTTGACGCGACGGATGAGGACCTACGGTCCGCAGTGGGGTCGCTGCAACCGCTTCTGACCGAGGTGCGGCCGGGGTGGTTCAGCGTAGTAAAACAATCGCTTGACGCCGCGTCAGGCGATCAGGTGGTTTGATGCAGCGCTTGCGCAGCAGGCGGCGGCACCTGTCGAAGTCGTAGCACCGATCGGGTGAGGCCGACATGGGTCGCGCCCAGGTCTCGTTCGGGAAGGCCGGGGGACGCCGCAGGAACACGAAACACGCACTGACTCGCGCCGAAGACAGCCTGATCTAGCCGGGCCGTCCGCAGTAACCCCGCTGGAAGGCAGCCCAGAAGTCTTCGTCGATCCCGGTGTCCATGAACGAGTTCCAGTTGGTGTGGGCGACGAGTTGGTCGTGCCCGTCGCGGCTGTTGAGGGCGAAGGTGAGGTACCCCAATGCACTGCCGCCGTGGCCGTACGCACGGCCGCAGCCGGTGGCGTAGACGTAGATGCCCAGGCCGTATGCGACAGCGGGCGGGGCGCTGCCGGTTGTGGGGACCGTGTCGGTGAGCATCCGGCGAAGCAGGTCTGGAGGGAGGAGACGTCCTTGCAGCAGGGCCCGGTAGAAGCGTGCGATGTCGGCCGCGGTTGTGACGAGGGCGCCCGATGCACCGGCCTCGGATGGGCTGAACGCGGTGACGTCGAAGCGGGTCGGGTCCGCCGCGTCCGGCAGCAGGAGCGAAACGTCCGCGTAGCCGCGTACGTGGGGTCCGTCGATGGCGGTCTGCGCCAGCGGGTACGAAGTGTCGTGCAGTCCGAGGGGGGCGAAGACGCGGCGTTCGAGGTTGGTGCGCATGTCGCGGTCGGTGAGCCGTTCGACGATCAGGTCGAGCAGCAGGTAGTTGGTGTTGGAGTATCGGAATCGGGTGCCGGGAGCCGGGAAGTACCGGGGTTGGGCAAGACCGATGCTGATCAGCTGGTCGCGGGGCCAGAACTGGTCAAGTCTGCGGAAGTGGGGAAGCAGCCCGTCGATGTAGTCGTACAGCCCGCTCGTGTGGTTGAGCAGCTGGCGGATAGTGATGGGCGCGCCGGACAGTGCGTTGTCGGTGCGGACCTGGTCGGGCAGCAGGCTCTGCACGGTGTCGTCGAGTCGCAGCCGGTGCTCGGCGACGAGTTGCAGGACGACCGTTGCGGTGAAGGTCTTGGTGACGCTCCCGGTGCGGAACTTCAGGTCTGGTGTCATCGGCGTGCCGGCGGGCCGGTCGGCGACGCCGGCCGCACCGAAGCGGTCGTCCGAGCCGCGGCGGGCGAGCAGGAAGGCGCCTGGGTTGGGATTCGGGCCGGCTACCACCTTGTCGACCAGGGACTGCAGGACCGGGTCACGGCGGCTGCCGGCCATCTGTCCGTCACCGGCCTGGCCCGCGGTGGCCATACCGGGTGGCAGCAGGAGAGCAAGGGCAAGTCCCAAACCTAACAGGCGGGTTGAGCGTCGTTGGATCACCGCAAGAACCCTCTCCGGTAGCAATATAGACGTACGGTTATAGCACGCGATACCGTCCTCACGTGCCGAGAGTTGCCGACCATGACGCCCGCCACGGGCAGATCACCGACGCAGTCCAACGCCTGATCGTGCGAAACGGCCTCACTGCCGTGACCGTCGCGCGGACCGCCGCCGAAGCGGGTATGTCCGTCGGCCTGGTGCAGCACTACTTCACGGCAAAGGACGAGATGCTGCTGGCCACGTTCACCCGCGTCAACGAGCGCTTCACCTCACGAGTGGACGAGCTCGTGCACCGAGGTGAAGCCGAGGGCTGCACCATCGCCGAGATGCTGCGACAGGCACTGACCGAACTCATGCCGCTCGACGATGCCCGCCGTGCCGAACTTCTGGTCCGTCGCGCCTTTGCAGACACGGCCGCGCACAACGCCTGCCTTGCCGCCGTCCAGAGAGAGACCCTCGTGGGCATCCGGTCACGCGTCGCCCAGGCCATCAGAAATGGCACGGTATGCGGCGAGGTCGGTCAGGGGGTCGACGCGGCCGGCCAAGCCCTGCAAATCGTCGCGTTCGCCGAGGGACTCGCCCTGCACACGCACATCGACCCCGACGGCACACCGGACCGGGCGGTCCTCGCCGCGCTGGACGACCACCTCAGCCGCGTGTTCACCGGAACCTGCCGCCACGCCCAGCTCGGTTGAAGAGATCCGCGAGGCGGCACCCTGGGACATCGCGAAACAGGTCGGCCGCCGTGTAGTCGCCGAGGGGAAGCACAGCGGCGTCGCCGCTGTAGTCGACCGCCTGCACGCGACGACGCCAGGCGAGCGGCCGCAGACCTGAGGAACGCGCCGGAGAAAGCGAGCTTGAGGACATAGGCGCCCGCCCCCGCGGCGCGGGGCCGAGGACGGCAGGGTTACCACGAGACCGGAAGGGCTCTGGGTCGGCGTGGGCAGTTCGATGTAGGTACCGACACGCGGGGTGGTGAACGAACCGCCGCGCATCTTCGCATGAGCGACCGACAGTAGGTCAGCCGACCGCAAGGGGCGCCACGGCGCTGGCCCTGGCGCCGTGGAGCCGTCGGAAGCGTGGTCGTGGGGGACGGCAGCCCCGGGTGCGGCAGGAGTTGAGGTCCCGTCCGGCCCCGACCACTTGTGTTAACGGTCACATCACCGGATGATTGTGGCCTCGGAAACCGAAGTGTCAAGAGTTCGCGCAGCATACATTTCACCGGGCTCCTCCCGTCCCATCAGGCCCGACGACCGCGCACAACGGCCGAGTGGATGATCCCGCCCTTGAGTGACCGGTCACATAACCGCCTCCACAAGGAGCAGGGAGCCAGCCATGCCGAGCGGCTACCTCCGCCTTCCCACACGTCGGCGCAGCATGATGGGCGCCGCCCCCGACACCGGTGGCGCGCCCACCGTGACCATCCGCGATGTCGCGCGGGAAGCCGGGGTCTCCTACCAGACGGTCTCCCGCGTCATCAATGGCCACGCGGCCGTGGCCGATACCACCCGCCACCGCGTCGAAGCCGCCATCGATTCGCTCGGATTCCGGCCCCATCACGCGGCCCGCGAGCTGGCGGGCAAGGCAGCCCGCTCGCTGACCGTCGTCACCAGCGACACGAGTCTGTACGGGGCCGCCTCAACACTGCGCGGGATCGAAGAGGCCGCCCGTGCCGCCTCGTTCGCGGTCGCGGTCAGCGTGCTGGACCGCCAGGCCCTTCCGGACCGAGCCGAGTTACGCGCCCGGCTCACCCGCCCGGGCGAGCCCGTCGTGGTCATCGCCTTCGACGCCCCCGGGGTGCGCGCCCTGCGGCTGCTGCCCGCCGACACACCCGTGGTGGCCGCGGTCGAGCGCCCCTCCGGCAAGGAGCCGGTCTCCAGTCGGCCCCAGGCCTGGCTGGACGACCGGCTCGCCGCCGCCCACGCCACCCGCCATCTGCTGGGTCTGGGCCACCGCACCGTCCACTACCTGGCACTGCCCTCCTCGACCGCGGACGTGGCCCAGCGCACACAGGGCTGGCTGGACGCGCTGCGCGCGGCCGGCGCACCGGAGCCGCCCGTGGTGGAAGGCGGCTGGACGCCGCGTACCGGCTACCTCGCCGCGCGGGGACTGGTGGCGAACCCGTCGGTGACCGCCGTGCTGTGCGGCAACGACGACGTGGCCGCCGGGGTGCTGCGGGCGGCCCGCGAAGCCGGCCGCCACATCCCCGGTGACCTGAGCGTGGCCGGCTTCGACGACGTACCCGTCGCGGCCTTCCTCGCGCCCGCGCTGACCACGGTCCGACTCGACTTCGAGGGGCTCGGCCGTACCTGCTTCGGACTGCTGCACCGGCTGCTCGATCCCGCGTCCCCCGCGCCCGACCCCTGCGACGAGCCCGCGCTCATCGTCCGCGAGAGCACCGGCCCCTGGCGCGCATTCCGCGGATGAACGGCGAGGGAAGCGCCTTTCCGGCACCCGAGCCGAGTGCCGGACACCCGAACAGTCTTTATCGGCCATCGGCGAGTTGGCTGGCGCACGGGGTGTTGACGTCCCGTGCGGCCCGCCTATCATCCATGCTTGTCCGACCTTCCGATTGCCGTTCGACATCCCGAACGACAGTCCGGGTGGACAGGTTTGTGTCGGCCCCACAGACCACCGCTGAAGGACGCATCCGGTGAGGCTCCCGTACGTCACCGCGCCGCAGTGCGAGCACACGGGCAGCGACGTTCGGGGAGCCGCCCCCAGCCGACACAGGAGTCTCCCCATGCCCGCACCCGCCCGGCCGGACCGCCGGATCGCCGCCGCGCCCCCTCGTCTGTGCGGAACGGCAACCGGCGACCCGGTCGGAGTCGCACGCTTCGAGCACGTCGCGCCCTGAGCAGGCGATCGCACGAACGTCCGCCAGGGAGGAGCACGCCGGCCGCCCAGGCCCCCGGACATCCTCAAACATGGCCGATCGCACCACAGCCGTCATTGGGAGCGCTCCCAGCAAGGAAAGTCCCGACCTTCAAGGAGAATCATGGCTGTCATGAAGGCGCCCGGTCGGCGCCGAGCCTCGGCGTTAGGTCTGCTGGCCGCCGGCGTGATGGCGGTGGCCGGCACCGCGACCGCCGCGCCCGCCACCTCCACCGCCGCTGACTCCGCCTCCGCCTCCGCCTCCGTTCAGGCGTCCACCTTGGGCGCTCAGGCGGCTCAGTCCGGGCGGTACTTCGGGGCCGCCGTGGCCGCCGGCAAGCTCGGCGACGGCACCTACTCGACCATCCTGAACCGCGAGTTCAACATGGTCACCCCCGAGAACGAGATGAAGTGGGACACCACCGAACGCTCCCGCGGCTCGTTCAACTTCGGCCCCGCCGACCAGATCGTGAACCACGCCACCTCTCACGGCCAGCGCGTACGCGGCCACACGCTGGTGTGGCACTCCCAGCTGCCCAGCTGGGTCAGCTCCATCGGCGACGCGAACACGCTGCGCACCGTCATGAACAACCACATCAACGGCGTGATGGCCCACTACAAGGGCAAGGTCTACGCCTGGGACGTGGTCAACGAGGCGTTCGCCGACGGCGGCAGCGGAGCGCACCGCCCCTCGGTGTTCCAGAACCTGCTGGGCGACGGCTTCATCGAACAGGCCTTCCGCACCGCACGGGCGGCCGACCCGGCGGCCAAGCTCTGCTACAACGACTACAACATCGAGAACTGGAGCGACGCCAAGACCCAGGGCGTCTACCGCATGGTGCGCGACTTCAAGGCGCGGGGCGTGCCCATCGACTGCGTCGGCTTCCAGGCCCACTTCGGCACCGGCGGCCCGCCGGCCAGCTTCCAGACCACGCTGTCCAACTTCGCCGCCCTCGGCGTGGACGTACAGATCACCGAGCTGGACATCGCGCAGGCGCCGACGACCGCGTACGCGAACACCGTCAAGGCCTGCATGAACGTCGCCCGCTGCAACGGCATCACCGTCTGGGGCATCCGGGACACCGACTCCTGGCGCTCCGGGGAGAAGCCCCTGCTCTTCGACGGCAGCGGCAACAAGAAGCCCGCCTACAACGCGACCCTGTCCGCGCTGGGCGGCACCCCCACGGCGAAGGCCACGACGAAGGCCACGGCGAACACCGCGACCAACGCCCCGGCACAGACCCCGGCGAAGGCTCCGGCGAAGACGCCGGCGTCCCCCGGCTCGGCGGCCGCCCTGCCCGGCAGCTTCAGCTGGAGCTCCAGCGGGGTCCTGATGTCCCCCAAGCCGGACTCCACCCACAACATCGCCGGGCTCAAGGACCCGACCGTGGTCTACTACAACGGCAAGTACCACGTGTTCGCCAGCGTCGCCAGCTCCTCCGGCTACAGCCTGGTCTACCTCAGCTTCAGCGACTGGTCCCAGGCCGCCTCGGCCACGCACCACTACCTGGACCGGACCGGCATCGGCAGCGGATACCGGGCCGCGCCCCAGGTGTTCTACTTCGCGCCCCAGCGCACCTGGTACCTGGTCTACCAGACCGGAAACGCCTCGTACTCCACCAACACCGACATCAGCAACCCGGCCGGATGGAGCGCCCCGCGCAACTTCTACTCCTCCATGCCGGACATCATCAAGCAGAACATCGGCAACGGCTACTGGGTCGACATGTGGGTGATCTGCGACAGCGCCAACTGCTACCTGTTCTCCTCCGACGACAACGGACACCTCTACCGCTCACAGACCACCCTCGCCCAGTTCCCCAACGGGTTCACCAACACCGTCATCGCCGCCCAGGACTCCAACAAGTACGCGCTCTTCGAAGCGAGCAACGTGTACAAAGTGCAGGGCAGCAACCAGTACCTGCTCATCGTCGAGGCCATCGGGTCGGACGGCCGGCGCTACTTCCGCTCCTGGACCTCCAGCAGCCTCGCCGGCTCCTGGACACCGCTCGCCGCCTCCGAGAACAACCCCTTCGCCCGCGCCAGCAACGTCGGCTTCCCCTCCGGCGCCTGGACCCGGGACATCAGCCACGGCGAGCTGATCCGCGCCGGCTACGACCAGACCCTCACCATCAACCCCTGCAGGATGCAGTACCTCTACCAGGGCATGAACCCCAACGCAGGCGGTGACTACAACTCCCTGCCCTGGCGCCTCGGTCTGCTCACCCAGACCAACTCCAGCTGCTGACAACCGGAAGACACCGGCCTCGGCGCGGACATCAGCCCCGGGACACGCACCGCGCCGAGGTCCCTCCCGCCCGGGCCCCTCCTCCAGCACGGGAAAGGAACCGCCGTGCCCATACGACCACGCGGCCGACTGCTCCGCTTCCTGGTGGCCGCCGCACTGACGGCCACCGCGTTCACCACCGCCTCGGTCCACTCGGCAGCTCGGGCCGCGCCGGGCAGTCCGGCGCTCACCCCGCCGCTGGGCTGGAACAGTTGGAACAGCTTCGGTTGCGGAGTCACCGAGACGCAGGTCCGCCAGGCCGCCGACGCGATGGTGTCCTCGGGCATGAGGGACGCCGGGTACCGGTACGTGGTCGTGGACGACTGCTGGTTCGACCCGCAGCGCGACTCCGCCGGCAACCTGCGGGCCAATCCGACCAAGTTCCCCAGCGGGATGAAGGCCCTCGGGGACTACATCCATCAGAAGGGCCTGAAGTTCGGCATCTACCAGGTCCCCAACGAGCGCACATGCGCCCAGGGCACGGGCGGCTACCCGGGGTCCACCGGCAGCAAGGGCCACGAGACCCAGGACGCCCGCACGTTCGCGTCCTGGGGCGTGGACTACCTCAAGTACGACTGGTGCTCCTCCGCCGGCACCCGGGACGAGCAGGTCGCGCGGTTCACACTCATGCGCGACGCCCTGCGCGCGACCGGGCGCCCGATCGTCTACAGCATCAACCCGAACAGCTTCCACGCCATCACCGGCGACAAGTACGACTGGGGCCAGGTCGCCGACCTGTGGCGGACGACCGAGGACCTGCTGGACATCTGGCAGAACGGCAACATCAACAGCTATCCGATGGGCGTGGGCAATGTCCTGGACGTCACCGCGCCGCTGGCCGCGCAGTCGGGGCCGGGCCACTGGAACGACCCCGACATGCTCGTCGTCGGCCGACCCGGCCTGTCGCTGACCGAGTCCCGCTCCCACTTCGCCCTCTGGGCGCTGATGGCCGCGCCGCTCATGGCGGGCAACGACATCCGCACCATGTCGGCCGACGTGAGCGCGATCCTGCGCAACCCGCGCCTGCTGGCGGTGAACCAGGACCCGCTGGGCGCGGGCGGGCGCAGGGTGCGCGACGACGGAAACACCGAGGTGTTCGCCAAGCCCCTGTCCGACGGCTCGGTCGCCGTGGGCCTGTTCAACCGGGGCGGCGGCACCGCGACCGTCACCACCACGGCGGCCCAGGTCGGTCTGTCCGGCGGGTCGTTCACCCTCACCGACCTGTGGACCGGCGGCACGTCGAGCACGTCCGGCCAGATCTCGGCGAGCGTGCCCGCACACGGCGTCGCCACGTTCCGGGTGACCGGCGGCACCCCGCTGGCCGCCACCACCTCCCGTCTGCGCGGCAACGGGTCGGGGCGCTGCCTGGACGTGGACAACGCCTCCACCGCCGCCGGGGCCACGGTACTGATCTGGGATTGCCACACGGCCGCCAACCAGCTGTGGACCACATGGGAGGGCGGCGAGATCCGCGTCTTCGGCGACAAGTGCCTGGACGCCTACAACCGGGGCACCACCAACGGCACCCGTGTCATCACCTGGCCCTGCAACGGACAGGACAACCAGAAGTGGACGCTCGCTTCCGACGGGTCGATCCGCAACGCACGCGCGGGCCTGTGCCTGGACACCGACCAATCCGGCACCGCCGGCGGAACCCCGCTCGTCCTGTGGACCTGCGACGGCCGGGCCGGCCAGAAATGGAGCCGCGCGTGAAGCCGGAACGCGTTCGTGTCCGCCTCGGCGGCCGTCCCACGTCACTCGTCGACCGGCCCACCGTGGAGGCCACGATGCTCCCGGCCCGGCCCGTACCGACCCACGCGCGGCTCGGCCGAGCCGTGACCTGGGTGGTGGCCCTCGTCCTGGCCCTGGCCGCCGTCCCCGCCGCGCTGCAGCCCACGACGGCCAGGGCGGACAACCCGATCGTGCAGCACATCTACACCGCCGACCCCGCCCCGCTGGTCGTGGGCGGCCGGGTCTACCTCTACACCGGGCACGACGAGGACGGCTCCACCAACTTCACCATGAGAGAGTGGCGGGTGTGGTCCTCCGACGACATGGTCAACTGGACCGACCACGGCTCGCCCCTCAGCCTGTCCACCTTCGCCTGGGCGTCCTCCAACGCGTGGGCGGGACAGACCGTCCAACGCAACGGCAAGTTCTACTGGTACGTGCCGGTGACGAACCGGGCGACCGGCCGGATGGCCATCGGCGTGGCGGTGTCCGACAGCCCCGCCGGGCCGTTCCATGACGCCATCGGCCGCCCCCTGGTGGAGAACGGCGAGATCGACCCCACCGTCCTCGTCGACGACGACGGCCAGGCCTACCTGTACTGGGGCAACCCGAACCTCTGGTACGTCAAGCTGAACGCCGACATGACCTCGTACTCGGGCAGCCCCACCAAGATCCCGCTCACCACGGCGGGCTTCGGCACCCGCACCGGAGACCCCAACCGGCCCACCCTGTTCGAGGAAGGGCCCTGGGCCTACAAGCGAGGCGGCCTGTACTACATGGTGTTCGCCGCCAAGTGCTGTTCGGAGTTCATCGCCTACTCCACCGCGCCCGGGCCGACCGGACCGTGGACCTACCGCGGCACGGTCATGCCCACGCAGGGCAGCAGCTTCACCAACCACCCGGGCATCATCGACTTCAAGGGAAACTCGTACTTCTTCTACCACAACGGCGCCCTTCCGGGAGGCGGCGGCTTCACCCGCTCGGTCGCCGTGGAGAAGTTCTCCTACAACGCCGACGGCACGATCCCGACCATCACCATGACCGCCACGGGCGCCCCCCAGGCCGGCACGCTCAACCCGTACGTGCGCCAGGAGGCCGAGACGCTCGCCTGGGGCTCCGGCATCGAGACCGAGCCGTCGAGCGAGGGCGGGATGAACCTCGGATGGCTCGAGAACGGCGACTACGTCAAGGTCAAGGGCGTGGCCTTCGGCGCGGGAGCGTCCTCCTTCGCCACGCGCGTGGCCTCGGCCACCGGCGGCGGCACGGTCGAAGTCCGGCTGGGCGGCCCGAACGGGACGGTCGCGGCCCGGTGCGCGGTACCGAACACCGGCGGCTGGCAAACCTGGACGACGGTGTCCTGCCCGGTCAGCGGGGCGGCGGGGACCCAGGACCTGTATCTGCGGTTCACCGGCGGCAGCGGCTACCTGACCAACGTGAACTGGTGGCAGTTCACCCCGGCGCCCGTGATGAGTGAGGGGGCGTCCGCATGAGTGCTCGTGTCCCACGGGCCCATGGGACCCCGGGAGAGTCAAAGGAGTCATCCATGTCGATGCGACGGCGTACCCTACTGGGCCTCGGCGCGGCAGCGGCGACGGGCGTGGGCATGTCCCTGCTCGGCAGCGGCGCGGCCGCCGGCACCCTGACACCACGGATGTCCTCACCGCGGCAGGCGCCCACCGCGCCGTTCGCCGTCGGCGTGCGCCAGTTCAACTGGTACCGCGGCAGCCGCCGGCTGACCACGAAGATCTTCTATCCGGCCTCCGGCACCGCGGGCGGCAACCCCGTCCCGAACGCGCCCGTCGCAGGCGGCGTCTTTCCCATCGCCGAATGGAGCCACGGCATGGGGTGCAACGCCGACTGCTATTCCTCACAGACCCACGACCTGGCTTCGGCGGGCTTCATCTGCCCCGCTCCCTCGTTCTCCGACAACACCAACATCGGCAGCGTCTACAACGGCAACTGGTCCAAGGACGTCTCCGAGGTCATCACCCGGACACTGGCGTTGAACAACACGGCGGGCGACCCGCTCGCCGGACACATCGACACCCGAGCCGGTGTCGGGGTGTCCGGCCACTCAATGGGCGGCATGACCACCCACGGCCTGCTCACCGCCTGGCCGGACAACCGCGTCGTCGCCGCCGTTCCGGTCGCCTGCGTGGACATGGGCAACCCGGCCGGCCTCCACGCCAAGGTGCTGTTCATCCACGGCGACCGCGACCAGACCTGCGACTACAACTCGGCGCGCACGGCGTACGCGGAGCTCCCGTCGCCCAAGGCGTTCCTCACCCAGGTCGGGGCGGACCACGGTCAGTACCTGGTCCCGGACTACCGGTACTACGCCCAGACGAAGAACACCTTCCTGGACTGGTTCCGCTGGAGCCTGTACGGCGACACCGCCGCCCGCGACCGCCTGGGGAGCGACGCCACCAGCAGCGGCACTTCCTGGCAAGTGGCCCTCGGCTAGGCAATTTCGCCCAGCCCGGCCGGAGGCACGGCCTCCTCGACGCACACCCGCACGTCCCACGGGCCCAGGCGCAGGGCCTCACCGGCCGCGTACCGCCGGCCGGTGAGGACATCGCGGACCGGGCCCGGGAGCGGGAAGGCGACCTGGTCCCATGACCAGTTGTGCACGAAGCGCAGCCGGCCGCCGTCCCTGGCGGTGGCCCCCGTGGAGGTGAGCGACGGGTGGCCGGGGCGCCACGGGTCCGTGCCCGTGGCGGCCCACTGGAACAGCGCGCGGGCCAGGGTCTGGTCCGGGACGGTACCCACGCAGGTGATCCTGCCGGCTCCGTAACGGTGGGTGGTCACCGCGGGCCACCGGGCGAAGTGCGGGTGTTCGTATGTGGCCAGTGTCTCGGCCGTGGTGGGGGACAGCGCGTCGGCCCAGGCGGTCGCGCGCGCGGCCGACGGCAGCGGCATCGCGTCCGTACCGGTGACCGGCAGCGCCGACGCCAGGTTGGAGAACTCCTCGTAAGCGACGCCGGCCGCCGCGGCCAGGCGCGCGGGCTGGACGTCGGCACGCGCCCTGGCCTCGTGGTCGGCGTAGCCGGTGCGCGGACCGAGCAGGAGGTGGCCGCCGGCTCGCGCGTACGCCAGCAGCCGGTCCAGGACCCGGTCCTCGGCGATGTGATAACCGGAGGCCACCAGCAGCGGCGGCAGGTCGGCGGTCTCCAGCTGGCCCGGGTGGACGATGCGTGCCTGCAGCCCCGCGTCGAAGGCGCCGCGGTAGAAGGCGCCGAACAGGCGCCCGTAGGAGCCGGTGTCGGGACTGCCGTCGGGGGTGGAAAGCGGCGGCTGGTGCTGCAGCGCCCACATGCTGGGGTGGTCGAAGAGGAAGGCCGCGTCGGCGTCCGGGCGCAGGCCCGCGACGAGACCGCCGGCCGTCTCCAGCTCCTCCCCCAGCCGCGCCAGTTCCCGGTAGATGCGGCCCGGGCGGCCGCTGTGCGGGAGGATCCCGCCCCAGAAGGTCTCGGTGCCGAAGTGCAGGGTGTGCCAGTGCCAGTACTCGATCATGGAGGCGCCGCGGGAGATCAGGGCCCACGCCGCCTGGCGCCACTGGCCGTCGTAGGCCGGGTAGTTCATCTCCGGGCCGCCGATGGCCTGCGCGTCGGTCTCGGTGACCAGGAACGGCTCCTGCCGGGAGGCGTACATCCGATCGGCGCTCTGGTACAGGGCCCACGTCCCCCGGCTCGCCCAGCCCTGGGGGGCGGTGTCCCGGTCCGGCAGCGCCAGACCGTCCTGCATGGCGTAGTACGGGTTCCCGGCGGTGACATCCAGCGCCTTCGTCAGTTCGGCGTCCTCGGCGGCCACCCGGTCGTAGGAGAGGCAGGTGGTGACGAACTGCCCCGGCCTGGCGTACTGCCGTACGAGATCGGCCTGCCAGGCGATGAACTCGGTGGTCTGGCGGGCCTGGAAGCGCCGCCACGCCAGGTCGTACTGCGGCTGCGCGTTGCCGTCGGGGCGCCACAGGTCGGCCCAGTCGCTGAGCCGGTGCGACCAGTACACCAGGCCCCACTCCCGGTTGAGCGTCTCGACGTCCCGGTAGCGGTGGCGCAGGTCGTCGACGAACCTCTGGAAGACCCCGTGGTTGTGCAGAAGCTCCACGCCCGGCTCGTTGTCGACCTGGAAGCCGATGACCGCGGGGTGGCCGGCGTAGTGCTCCACGATCTTGCGGGTGACTCGCTCGGCGTGGAAACGGAACGCCGGGTGGGTGAAGTCGACCTCCTGCCGGTGGCCCCAGGGGATCCGCTCCCCGGTGCGCCGCTCCCCCGCGATCTCGGGATACTGCCTGGCCAGCCACGGCGGAACCGCGTAGGTGGGAGTGCCGATGATCACCCCTATCCCGCGCTCGTGTGCGCCGTCGAGCACCGGGCGCAGCCACTCCAGCGCGAACCGGCCGTTCTCCGGTTCCCAGGTCGACCACACGGACTCCCCGACCCGGATCACCGAGAACCGGGCCTCGGCCATCAGGTCCAGGTCCTCCTCGAGCCGGTCGTGCGGCTGGTACTCGTGGTAGTAGGCGGCGCCGAAAAGGACCCGCTCGGCAGGCTCGTACATGTGTTTCTCCACTTCTGCCCGGGTGGGGACGGCCGTGGCGTCACCAGGCCATCGGCAGACCGGCGACGAACGACGTGAGCCGGTCGGCGATGAGTCGGTCGTCGTGCGCCGAGTAGTGCCAGTCGCAGCCCAGGAAGTCCAGCCCCGAGTCGTCGAGGAACCAGTAGCGCACCCGGCTGTCACCGGCGTCGTTGCGTGCCTTGACCACCTGCTGGACATGGCCGGCGAACTGGCCCGCGCCGACTGCCACGATGGTGGTTGTGGCCCCGTAGCGCGTCCGCAGCTTCTGGAGGAAGTCGCCGTAGGCGGTGCGATAGGCGGCCGCGAGGCTGTCGGGGGTCCACGGCTCACCGGGGTTGATGGCGGTCGAGAAGTCGTTGGTGCCGAGGTTGACCACCACGAGCTGAGGGTGCCAGGTGCCCGGGTTCTGCCAGACGTCGCCGGACACGTGCAGCAGGGCGCGGTCGTAGAAGGTCCGGTAGGTGATGTCCGGAGAGCCTCCGTTGTAGTTGCGCACCATGCCGAGGCCCGAATAGCCGTTGATCTGGTAGTCGGCGTTCAGTCTCCGGGCGGTGAGGGCGCCGTAGCTCACGTCGGCGTTGGTGGTCCGCCTGAGCTGTTCCCCGGTACAGCTGCGTGAGGTCGAGAGGTTGCCGTAGCCCACCGTGAGGGAGTCCCCGATGAACTCGATCTGGCGGTGGCGGGCCGGTGGTTTGCTCAGCACGGCACCGCCGGGCGCGGCGACGAAGCCTCCGAACGTGCTGGTGTCCCACGGGCTGTCGTTGCGTTTGACCAGCCGGACGGTGTGCGCGCGGTCCCGCAGGCCGTTGATCCAGTGCGTGGTCCGGCCGGGCGTGACAAGCGTGGCGACGGTGGCTCCGTCGATCCGGACGTCGTAGTCGGCGGCCGAGTCGTTGAGCACGATGCCGACGCCGGTGCCCCTGAAGGTGCCCTCGAAGTACACGCCGGGCCAGCTGTACTGCACCGTGTTTCCCGCGTCCTTCACCCGCCCGGCGGTGTGCACCTGCGCCAGCACTCCCGTCGCGCGGCCCGCTCGACCCTCCGGCGCGTCGGCCGGCCGCGTGTCGGCGGCGCCCAGACCGGCCAGGAGCGACGTCCACAGGGCGGTCACCGCGGTGATCACCGCCGTTCGCCTCACGCCTCTCCGCCACGACACCCTGGACGTCATATGCATGCCCTGCATTCGTGCCTCCCTGTCGTCAGGCCGAGCTGCATGAGTTGTCGAAGCGCATCGACGCTCCCAGCACGCGAGCGGGCTGTCAATGGACCAGGTTGAGAAACTTTCCTTGCTTCTTTGCTCTTGTTGCGCACGAAACATGCCCGCTAACTTCCCTTCTTAGTGAAGCGCTTCGACACGCTCCGGGAAAGGGGCCGACCATGACGCACGCCGACCGCCGCTCCCGCATCATCGCGCTGGTGATGCCGCTGCGGACGGACATGTACGTCCCGGTCAGGATGGAGATCGCCGCCTCGGTCACGACCGAGGCACGGCGGCACGGGTACGACATCCTGCTCGTCACCGACGACGAGGGCCCCGAGGGAGTGCGGCGGGCGAGCGGGCCGGCCGACGGCGTGATCCTCACGGACGTCGTGCCGGGCGACCCCCGCATCCCCGCGCTGCGCGCCCGGGGCACACCGGCCGTACTGATCGGCCTACCGGGCGATCCGCGCCAACTCTCCTGCGTGGACCAGGACTTCGCCGCCGCAGGCGCCCTGTGCGCGGACCATCTGGCGGATCTCGGCCACCGGGAGGTGGGCTTCATCGGCTACGGTTCCGACGTCCACAAGCGGCACGCCGAACGGACCCGCGCCGGCTTCCGCGAACGGGCGGAGCAGCGGGGGGTGCGCTTCCTGTACCGGCCCTGCGAGGGCACCTACGACTCCACCGCCCGGACCCTGACCCGCATCCTCGCCGACCGACCGGGCACCACGGGCTTCGTGGTGCAGAACGAGGCGGCGATCGGTCCGCTGCTCGGCCTGCTGCGGGCCCTTGGGCGGTCCGTTCCCGAGGACGCCTCGGTGGTCGCCCTCTGCCCGGCGCAACTGGCCGAGCAGCACACACCAGCCCTCACCACCGTGTCCGGCTCCGCGCGGGAGCTGGGCCGCGTGGCGGTCGGGCAGATGATGCGGCGGCTGACCGCCGCGCGGCGGGGCGAGCCGCCGGCGGACGAACGGGTCCTGGTGACCCCGACCCTCACCATCCGCCAGAGCAGTCAGGCCAAGGCCTGACCATCCGCCAGGCAGACCCAGCCCTGACCACCCGCCAGAGCAGTGACACCCGACCTGACCGTCCAAGGAGCCGTCATGACAGCAGAGCGCACCGTCGGCTGTCAGGGTTGCGGCTGCCGCCACGGACGCCGTCACGGCGATACGGCCCGGCCACACCGCCCTGTGGACCCGGACAGCCGAGGCTCACTCCTCCTTCGGTGGAGCCGTGCTCTCCCGGACGGTGAGGGTGGTCACGATCTCCAGCCCCACCTGGGGCACCGCCTCACCCCGGCCGAGCGCGAGGGCCAGCTCGGTGGCGGCCGTCGCCATCTCGGCCAGCGGCTGATGAACGGTGGTCAGCGGCGGATCCATCCACGCCACGGGCGGCACGTCGTCGAAACCCACCACGCTCAGGTCATGCGGGATACGCAGCCCCAGCTCCCGCGCGGCCTGATAGACACCGACCGCCTGCATGTCGTTGGCGGTGAACACGGCGGTGGGGCGATCGGGGCGGGACAGCAGCTCCCGAGCCGCCAGGTACCCGTCTTCACGCGAGAGCTGCGTCTTCACCACCAGACCGGGGTCCAGGGGCAGGCCCGCCTCCGCGAGCGCGGAGACGTAACCGGAGAGCCGAGCGCGGCAGAAATCATGGTCCGGCCCGCTGACCATGGCGATGCGCCGGTGCCCCAGCTCGACCAGATGCCGGGTGGCCGACTGGCCACCTCTCCAGTTGGTCGCCCCCACGAACGGCACGCCGTCGGGCAATTCGTCGACCGGGTCGAAGACGACGAAGGGGATGCCCTTCGCGGTCAGTTGCTCCCGCTCCGCCTCGGACAACTGGGCCACCGACAGTACGGCGTGCGGTCGCCGCCCCACCGTGTCGCCGATGGCCCCTCCCTCCGCGTCCGCAAGCCCGAAGGCGGACACCAGCAGCCCGACCCGGTTTCTGCGGACCACGCGCTCGACACCGCGGATGATCTCCACCGACCACATGTGCTCCAGCTCTCGGAACACCAGCTCCACCAGATTGCTCCGGCTCTTGGGAGGTTTGCGGTAACCGTACTCGTGGATCAGCGACTCGACCCGGGCCCGGGTCTCGTCCGAGACCCCGGACCGGCCGTTGAGGACTTTCGACACGGTGGGAATCGAGACGCCCGCCGACTCGGCGATGTACGCGATGGTCACCGATCCGGGTCCCGCACCACGCTCACTCTGCTCCTCCGGTGAAGGTCTTCCCGATCGGTTGTCCGGCACGGTCGCCTTTCCTCATCCCTCGACTGCTGCCGCCGCCATTCTGACACCTTCGATGAAGGGTGCGCGCGGCACGCGTTTCAACACATTTCCGCCCCTCGATACAAGGACCACCATGGCTCTGACCGATCAGAATCCTGACGAACTCCTCGACTACCGGCCGGAGGTCTCCGTACCGGACGACTTCGACGCCTTCTGGCAGCGGACCCTGGCCGAAGCCCGCGCCCTGGGCGGAGCGGTCAAGGCCGAGCGGGTCACCGACCAGCACCTGCTGAGCACGGTCGAGGTGGACGACGTACGTTTCCCCGGCTGGAACGGCGAACCTGTGGCCGCCTGGCTGCTGCGCCCGCGCGGCGCCGAAGCCCCGCTGCCGGTCGTCGTCACCTACATCGGGTACTCCGGCGGCCGCGGGCTTCCCACCGACCACCTGCTGTGGTCCGCGGCCGGTTACGCCCAACTCGTCGTCGACAGCCGCGGACAGGGCCACGACACCCCGGACCGCGGCGAGGGCGACGGCACGCAATGGGCCGAGGGCTTCATGACCCGCGGCATCGACTCACCTGACAACTACTACTACCGCCGCCTCATGACGGACTGCGTACGCGCCGTGGACGCGATCGCCGAACTGCCCGGACTGGATGCCGATCGGGTCGTCGCCGCGGGCTGCAGCCAGGGTGGCGGCCTGGCTCTCGCGGTCGCCGGACTCGCCCCGGACCGGGTGGCGGCAGTGCTTTCGGACCTTCCGTTCCTCTGCCACTTCCGTCAGGCGGCGCAGATCAGCATGGAGGGCCCGTACCTGGAAGTCACCAAGTACCTGCGCTGGCACAGTCCGCACCGTGTCGATACGACCTTCGCCACGCTCGACTACTTCGACGGTGTCCACTTCGCCCGTCGGGCGACGGCCCCGGCACTGTTCAGCGTCGGCCTCATGGACCCGGTCTGCCCGCCCTCCACCGTCTACGCCGCCTTCAACCACTACGCGGGGGCGGACCGGACCATGACCGTCTGGCCCTTCGCCGACCACGGCGGTGGCTTCGGCCGGAACACCGCGGTGCAGATGAAGTGGCTGCGCCAACGCGGTCTGACACCGCAGCGATAGGCGAGGAAGGCCGGCCCGACCCGACCGGCGGGCGCCGCCTCAGCCGGTCGGTCGGCACGGGCCGACGCTGCCCGCCCGTGGGGCGGCGGTGCTGCGCCAGGGCTGACACCGTGCAGCCGCCCCTCCCCGAAAACACCGCCCAGAGCCGCTGGGCCGCCGCTCCCGCGCCGGCCCATACAGAGCCGCACCAGAAAGGCAGAACCCGCCATGTCCCCTGCCCCGCACCTCTCCCGCCGAGGACTGCTGGCCGCCGGGGCGGCCACGGCCGCACTCCCCCTGCTCGCCCCCTCCCCCGCCGCCGCCCGCACGGCCGGTTCCACGCCGTACACCTTCCGCAACGCTGAGATAGTCGGCGGCGGCTTCGTCACCGGCATCGTCTTCAACCAGAGCGAACCCGGACTGGTGTACGCCCGGACCGACATCGGCGGCGCCTACCGCCTCGACACGGCGTCCCGGCGGTGGATTCCCCTCACCGACTGGATCGGCTGGGACGAGTACGGACACACCGGCATCATCAGCGTCGCCACCGACGAGGTCGACCCCGACCGCGTCTATCTGGCGGCGGGCACCTACCCCATGCCCGACTGGGACCCGTCCATGGCGGCGATCCTGCGCTCGACCGACCGCGGCCGCACCTGGAAGACCACTCCCCTGCCGTTCCGGCTGGGCGGCAACATGCCCGGCCGCGGCATCGGGGAGCGGCTGGTGATCGACCCCAACCGCAACAAGATCCTGTACCTGGGGGTGCGCGGGGGCCACGGGCTGTGGCGCAGCACCGACCACGGCAAGACCTTCGCGAAGGTGACCGGCTTCCCCAACCCGGGCAACTTCGTCCCCGACCCCCATGACCCCAACGGCCCGAACGGCGACAACCTGGGCGTGCTGCAGGTCGTCTTCGACAAGCGCACCGGCAGAGCGGGCAGGGCCACCCGGACGATCTATGTCACCGTCGCCGACAAGGACAACATCCTGTACCGGTCCACCGACGCGGGAGCGACCTGGGAGCGCGTACCCGGGCAGCCCACCGGCTTCATCCCGCACCACGCGGTCTTCGACCATGTCGGCGGCTACCTGTACCTGGCGACCAGCGACACCGCCGGCCCCTACGACGGCTCCAAGGGCGACGTGTGGAAGCTGGACACCGCCACCGACACCTGGACCCGCATCAGCCCGGTCCCGTCCACCAGCGACGACAACCAGTACGGCTACAGCGGCCTGACCATCGACCGGCAGAACCCGGACACCCTGATGGTGTCCACCCAGGTCAAGTGGTACCCCGACTGCCTCCTCTTCCGCTCCACCGACGGCGGCGCGACCTGGACCCGGGCCTGGGACCTGGGCGCCGATTCCGAGCGCACCCTGCGCTACGACATCGACATCTCCGCCGCCCCCTGGCTGACCTGGAACGCCTCGCCGTCGCTGCCCGAGATCGCACCGAAGCTGGGCTGGATGATGGAGTCCGTCCAGATCGACCCCTTCGACTCCGACCACTTCATGTACGGAACCGGCGCGACGATCTACGGGGCGAACAACCTGACCGACTGGGACAGCGGCGGCACGGTGCACATCTCCGTGCGGGCGCAGGGCCTGGAGGAGTGCTCGGTCGGCTGCGTGATCAGCCCTCCCGTCGGCCCCGCGCACCTCTTCTCGGGCGTGGGCGACGTCGGCGGCTTCCGGCACAGGGATTTCCACAAGGCGCCGAAGATGTACGACAACCCGACCTTCGGCGCCACGCCGGCCCTTGACTACGCGGAGCTGGCGCCGCACGTCATCGTGCGGGTCGGCAACCCCACCAGCGGCTGGACCCAGCACTTCGCCATCTCCACCGACAGCGGCGACACCTGGACGCCCTCGCGCAGTGAGCCGTCGGGCGTCACCGGGCCCGGAGTCGATGACCAGGCCGTCGCCGTCAGCGCCGACGGCAGGCGGATCGTGTGGTCACCGGCCGGAGCGCCGGCCAGCTGGTCCGACGACAACGGAGCCACCTGGACGGCTTCGAAGGGGCTGCCGACCGGGGTTTCCGTGCGCTCCGACCGGGTGAACCCGGCGAAGTTCTACGCCTACGGCTCCGGTGTCTTCTACCTCAGCACGGACGGCGGCAAGAGCTTCAAGGCCACGGCGGCGACCGGGCTGCCCACCGCGGGCAACGTCCGCTTCAAGCCGGCACCGGGCCACGAGGGCGACATCTGGCTGGCCGGCGGCAGCAGCAAGGCCGCCGATGACACCCCCTACGGGCTGTGGCGGTCGACCGACTCGGGAGCGTCCTTCACCAGGTTCAAGGCGGTGGACGAGGGCGACGTCGTCGGGTTCGGCAAGGCGGCGCCCGGCGCCACGTACCCCGCCGTCTACACCAGCTCCAGGATCTGCGGCGTACGCGGCATCTTCCGGTCCGACGACGCGGGCCGGACCTGGGTCCGCATCAACGACGACCGCCACCAGTACGCCTGGACCGGCAACACCATCACCGGAGACCCCCGGGTCTACGGCCGCGTGTACTTCGGGACCAACGGACGCGGAGTCATCTGCGGCGACCCCACGTGAGGTCCGACTCCAGGTCACCGCGATCCGCACCCGCCGTCCCGAAGGGGAGACCGACGTGGCCCTGCCCCCAGGGCAGGGCGACCGAATCCTCCTCTCCCGTGTGATCCCCCCACTCAGCACACCACTTCAGGAGGGCTGATGAAACTCCGCATCGGCTGGGCCGCGCTTCTCGCGGCGCTGGCTCTCGTCTTCACCTTGCCGAACTCGGCAGCGGCAGCGTCGTCGACGTACTGGTTCAAGCACTACGCGACCGGCGGCAACGCCTCGACGTGGTACAGCGACGACGCCAACTGGGGTGTGAACTCCTCGACCGGCACCGGCTTCGTCGCCATGGTCAACGGCAAGGACTGGGGCTGGTCGTCCCCGGTGACCACGCTCCCCAAGAAGATCGGCGACGTCAACCCGAACAACAACACGTGGTTCAGCCAGTCGGCGTACCCGAAGTCCGGCTCGTACTACGACGCCGCGTACGACATCTTCATCGACCCCTACCCGGCGCCGACCGACCGCAACTCCAAGACCGAGATCATGATCTGGCTCAACTGGTACAACACCAAGCCGCTGGCCGACCACTACGACGCGAGCGGGGCCGCGATCCCGGCCGCGACCAACGTCAGCCTGGGCGGCCGCGCTTGGGACGTCTACGAGTACACCTGGCCGAACGGCGACCACACCCTCAGCTTCCTGGACAGGAACAGGTCCGGCTGGTGGTCCGGCAGCCTCACCCCGTTCTTCAACTACGGCCTGGGCAGGGGGTTCTACACCAAAGACCACTACCTCAACAGCGTCATGGCCGGCTGGGAATTCGGGCCGGGCGACTACACCGCTCACTCCTGGGGCGCCGTGGGCTTCTGACGCCGCGACGAGCTCAGGCGTCCAACCGGTGACCGACGCCTGAAGCAGGGGGCGGGGCGAATACGCCCCGCCCCTCCCGTCATGTCCCGACGGTGATCAGCGCCGGCTCTCGCCACGCGAATCTTCGCGTGGCCCGCGTGGCCGTCCCCGGCCGGGCCGTACCCGTGCCCCCACCGCCGCACCGAGCAGCGGGACCGCCATGGAGGCCAGACAGGCCAGGGCGCCCGGCAGCGACATCCAGTCGGTGAGGGAGCCCACGAGCAGCGGGCTGACCAGGAAGGCGCCGTACGAGACCGTCGAGACCACCGAGACCGTGTAACCGCTCGCGTCCTGCTGCCCCGCACGGCTGAGCAGTGCCGGCATCAAAGGACCGAGGGCGAGCCCTGAGACGGCGAACCCGGCGAGGGACGACTCGGCCGTGGGGGCCAGAGCCGCCCAGGCGAAGCCACCGCACCCGCCCACCGCGGCGAGCACACTGAGATCGCGGGTGCGGAGCCGCGGCAACCGCTGCACCACCAGACGCGAGACGGTCAGTGCCGCCATGTACACCGCCGGAGCGGCGCTCGCCAGTACGACGGAGGCGTCCTTGTCCTCCTCCAGCAGAAGCACCGACCATTGCTCGACGGCGTTCTCCACGACGAGCACGCACCCACCCAGCACACCGATCGCCGCGCCCCACAACCAGGCCGACCGCCAGTGCGGGTCCGCCGGACCCTTGGGGTCGGCGCGGCGCCGGGCGTGGTCCTTGGCCGCCGGTCCCAAGAGGGGCAGGACGGAACCGAGCAGGGCCGCCGCGGACAGGAGGAGCACGGCGCGGATGCTCATGCCCGACTGCCGGGCCAGCCCCGTCAGCGGGGCCGCCGTGATCACTGCCACCGGAAAGGCGGCATGCACCGCCTGGAACAAGGGGCGCCCGCTGACGCGTTCGGCACGTGCCGCCGCCGCGTTGAGGCATACGTCCAGCGCTCCGCTGCCGGCACCCACCAGGAAGAGCGCGATTCCGAGTCCGCCGAGACCGCTGACCCCGCTCAGCGCCACGATGCCGAGGGCCAGGGCCGCGGCCGTGAGCAGCAACGTCCGGTGCTCACGGCCGACGGCGATCCTGCCGATCAGCCCCATCGCCGGCATCGCTCCCACAGGGACCGCGGTGAGGACGAGGCCGAGCTCGCCAGGAGTGGCGTCGGCACGCTCGAGCACAGCGGGAAGCAGAGCCGACCACGTGCCCCAGAAGGCCCCCCAGGCTCCGCTGACCACCACCAGGGCAAAACGGGGGCTCTTCGGCGCAGGCTCCGTCACTCGGTTCGCCCCAACGCTGTCGGTACTCCGGCGACGGTGGTGAGAGTGAACCGCTCGCCGTTGACCACCACCTCGCCGGGCGGCGCCGTGTCGGCGGCGGGCGGGAAGGCAACGCTGCGCACCGGAGCCGGCCCGACCGTCTCCAGGTCGACGCGCTGCCCACAGCGGACCGCCTGCGCCCGGGTGACACTTTCAGGGGTGCGCAGTCGGCAGTGCTCCGTTCCGGTACCCCACTGCAGGAGGCTGAGGTCGGTCGTCAAGGTCTCGGTCACGGTGCCCGCCTTGACGTAGCCCCAGCAGATAGGCCAGGTCGGCCGACCAGGTGGCGCGTCCACCGGACCCGGCGGACCGCTCCGGGATTGTCGATGCACAGTACATCGCACGGGATATCGCGCTCTCGGATGGTCCGGGCGAGCTGGAGGGACGTAGTAGTCGAGGAGCCGGTCCGGGAGGCGCGTCACCTGGCACAGTCCGCTCTCGCCGTGGTCCCGCAGCGGACGATCGAGGGGGTCGGCCACATGCAGCCCAGGCGGTACCAAAGGCAGTTGCAACGGCATGTTCCTCCTTCTGCGCAAGATGGCCCGCGGTCGGTGCCGCTGCCCCGATCGACCAGCACGTGCCAGCCGTCGGGAGCAACGCATCGTTCGCCACCCATGCGGTCCAGCACGGAGATTGCCGAGCTTTGGCAGCTCAGCGCCGAGCTGACGGCGCGGTGCCGTTGCCGCACTGGGCGGCGGCCGGCGACGAGGATGGCTCGCGACGACGGGTCGCGTTGCCGGCGTCAGTCCTCCAGCGTCGACGGCGGCGTGCCCAGGGCTGTCGGCTCTGGCCAGAACTCCTCGGGGATGGTGGTGGCCTGTAGCCTCCCTGCGGCCCTGGGCGTAGTCGTTCGACGTCTGGATCACGGCCAACGGGCTGGCGAACATCGCCCGCGCCAGGGCGTCGGCCGCCTCGGCCGGCGTCCCGTCCGGACGCGCCGGATCGCCCAGGATGGAGGTCCGACGCTGACCGCCGTCACGCGCAGCGAGGTCTCCGGCACGATCCGCTCGTCCGCCAACTCCTCCATGGCCCTTGGAACGTCCTTCCATCGCGGGGTTGCGGCGGGCTCCGGGGGCTGCGGCCGTGTCCGGCGCGAAGCGGTGGGCGTTCCCCCGCAGTAGCGGAGTATGCATATCCACTTCATTCGAAGCGCTTCGATACTCAGCCGGGCTACTGATTCTGTCAAGAGATCGCATGGCAACGGCTTGGGGCGCCCGCTGGAACCCGTCGGTAACGTTTTCGATTCCCCCTTGAACTTCTACCGCAAGGCTTGTGCGCTCCGCTGGAGGACTCTTAACCTCAGCCCACGCATCGAAGCGCTTCGATGATGAGCGCTTCGGTGATTCATCTTACGTGTCCGGGGATCTTGGATCTTGCAATGAAGCAGACCATGGAGGGTCGCTGACGTCATGCCGAACCCACGCTCCGGGCCAAGCCGGAGAGGTTGGAGAAGCTGCCGCTGCAGAACGTGCCCTCCCAGATCGGGGTACGCCGCCAGTGGCCCGCCGGCACGTCCGAGATGCTCGCCGGCGGCCAGGTGCCCAGCCTCGCCATACAGGCCGCCGTCATGATCCTCGCGCCGGTGCCCGTCGCCGTCCTCTCCCCTTTCGTCCAGGGGCACTTCAAGGAGGGCATGCTCAGCGACGCGCCCCAGGGGCGGTTGCACCTCGTCAACCTCGCTGGGGCGGACTTGGCCATGTTCCGGTGGAACCTGCGCACTCGCAGCGGAAGGACACAGCCCATCGACGATCCCAGCTACATCCAGCCGGCGCAAAAACGACCAATCATCCGAATCAACGACCTGCGAAGTACGGGTCTGAGCGATGTCCGTGTGCCACGCGCGTCGAAGACCAGCCTCTCGTATCCGCCGCAAAGGAGAACATCATGCGACGACGCACGTTCATCGCCTCCCTCGGCGCGGCCGCGGTCGTGGCCGGTGCCCTGCCCGCCCCGGCCTTCGCCAAGCCCGGCCTGCAATCCAAGGACACCTACGCATGGAAGAACGCCGTCGTCAACGGCGGCGGTTTCGTGCCCGGCATCATCTTCAACGAGACCGAGCCGAACCTGATCTACGCCCGCACCGATGTCGGCGGCTGCTACCGGTGGCAGGAGGGCTCCCGGACCTGGAAGCAACTGCTCGACTGGGTCGGCCGCGACAAGTGGGGCTACTACGGCGTGGTCTCCATGGCCACCGACCCGGTCGAGACCAACCGCGTCTACGCCGCGGTCGGCACCTACACCACCGACTGGGACCCCAACAACGGCGCGATCCTCTACTCCGACGACTACGGCGACACCTGGGGCATCGCCGAACTCCCCTTCAAACAGGGCGGCAACATGCCCGGCCGCGGCATGGGCGAGCGCCTGGCCGTCAACCCGGCCGACAACGCGACCGTGTACCTGGGCGCCCCCAGCGGGAACGGGCTGTGGCGCTCGACCGACTACGGCCGCACCTGGTCCGCAGTCGCGAACTTCCCCAACCCCGGAAACTTCGTCATCAACCCCAAGGACCCCTACCTCGCCGACAACCAGGGCGTGATCTGGATCGACTTCGACCAGACCGGCGGCAAGATCTACGTGGGCGTGGCCGACCCGGACGACCCGCTCTACGTGTCCGAGGACGACGGCGCGACCTGGCAGCCCGTCCCCGGAGCGGCCGCAGCGCTCGGCGACTGCGACGGCAACCGCACCATCCCCAAGCAGTCCGCCGTGGACAACACAAACGGCTACCTGTACATCATCACCAGCTATGACCCCGGCCCGTACAACGGCGTGCCCGCCACGGGCAACGGCGGCAAGATCCAGAGGCTGACGATCCAGACCGGCGAATGGACCGACATCACCCCCGCCTACAACCCGAGAGGCCCGATCCCCGGCTTCGGCGGTGTGACCGTCGACCGCCAAAACCCTGGCACGCTCATGGCTTCCACGTGCAACAACTGGTACCCCGACGAGATCCTCTACCGCTCCACCGACTCCGGGAAGACCTGGCAGATCAGCTGGGACTACGCCGAGGGCACCAATCGCACCGACCGCTTCGTCATGGACAGCACCGACGCCCCGTGGCTGTCGTGGAACGGCACCGACCAGGGGCCGGCGTACGCGGTCAAGCACGGGTGGATGATCGAGGCCCTCGCGATCGACCCGCACGACTCCGACCGCATCATGTGGGGCACCGGCGCCATGATCTGGGGCACCGAGGAACTGACGCGGTGGGACACCCAAGGCGAGCTGATCGGCCATAACGAGGCCGGCGAGCGGATCGCCCTGCCCATCGAGCAGTTCACCGTCCACGTACGGGCCCAAGGCGTCGAAGAGACCTGGGTCCGCGACATCACCGCCCTCGGCGGCACCCTCGTCTCCGCCATGGGCGACGTCAGCGGCTTCGTCCACACCGACCTCGACCGGGCCGAGCCGATGATCCGCTCCGGCTGGGCCGGCAACAGCCTCGACTACGCCCAGTCCGACCCGGACGTCATCGTCGGCAGCGGCGAAGTCAACGCGGACGTGGACGCCCACGTCATCGTCTCCACCGACCGCGGAAAGACCTGGAAGTCCGCCGCGCGCCTGGAAGACGTCCCGGGCGGCGGCTCCGGCGTCGTCGCCATCACCGCCGACGCAGCCGCCCTCCTGTGGTCCCCCAGCAACACCGACATCACCCCGGTGCGCAGCACCGACCTGGGCAAGACGTGGAACCCGGTCAAGGGCCTCCCAGCCGGGGCCAGGATCCGGTCCGACCGCGTCAACCCGTCGGTCGTGTACGCCTTCTCCGGCGGCAGGTTCTTCCGCAGCACCGACGCGGGCGCGACGTTCACCAACACCGGGGCAACAGGACTGCCCGCCGAAGGCGTCGACGACTTCAGGGTCGCCCCCGGCCACGAGGGCCACGTCTGGCTCGCCGGGCGCAGCGACAAAGCGGAGGTCGCAACCGGCTTGTGGCGCTCCAAGGACGGCGGCGCGACCTGGAAGCGCATCAGCGCGATCGACTTGGCGATCGGTGTCGGCTTCGGCAAGGCCGCCAAGCGATCCGGTTACCCTGCGATCTACACCTCGGCCACGGTCGCAGGCCAGGACGGCATCTTCCGCTCGACCGACGGCGGCGACCGCTGGTTCCGCATCAACGACGACGACCACCAGTGGGCCTTCGCCGGAAGCGCCATCACCGGCGACCCGCACATCTTTGGCCGCGTCTATCTGTCAGCACGCGGCGTGATCTACGGCGACATCGCCGACTGACGCGCGACGCGGCGCGGCTCCCAGCCGAAAGCCACCGCCGGCAGCCGCATCCGGCCTGACTGGACTGAATACCGCGTGAAGGAGAACCGATCACGACCGGAACACACCTGATTGAACCGCCCTCGCCCACCCGCCACCGACCTGAACCAGAGGAACCCTCGTGAACCGCTCGGCCGCAGGCCAGAATCTGCCCGACCTCATCGTCGGCGCCAACTACCACCCGCACGACTCCGACCCCGCCACCTGGCGGCGCGACGCCACGATGATGCGCGAGGCCGGCATCCGCATGGTACGCCTGGGCCACCTCGCCTGGGACACCTTCGAACCGAGCGACGGCGACTTCCGCTTCGACTGGTTCGACGAGGTCATGGACCTCATGCAGGACAACGGGATCGGCGTCATCCTCGACATCGCCGTCCGGCCCGCGCCGCTGTGGCTCCACCGCAAGCACCCGTCCATCGACATCACCGACGCGAACGGCAACCGGCTCTACGCCAACCACCGCTACATGGAGGACGTCGGCGACCCCGCGTTCCGGTCCCACGCGATGCGCTTCGCCGACGCGCTGACCAAGCGCTACGCCGGGCATCCCGCGCTGGCCGCCTTCGGCATCGACAATGAGCCCGGCGACGGCCCGATCTCCTACTCCGATGACGTCAGGTCCCGCTTCATCGCCTGGCTGGAGGCGAAGTACGGCACCACCGAGGCGCTCAATGCGGCCTGGGCCGGCCACCGGTGGTCCCGCCGCATCGACGACTTCGCCGAGGTCGGCCTCCCGAAGTCCGGGACCTACACGGGCGCCCCCGAACGCGTCCTCGACTTTCGCCGCTTCGTCTCGCACGAGGTCGAGACCTACCTCGAGGAACTCCTCGACGTCGTCGGCGCCAACGCCCCGGACGCCCTCACCACCACGAACATGTGGTACTACGCCGACCAGAAGCACTTCGACCACGCACCGATCGCCTACAGGGGACGGATCACCCGCGCCGGAAACGGCTTCTACCCGGGCGGCTCGATCATCGACAACGGCGGCCTCCGCGCCGCCCTGTTCGGCATGGCCCGCATCCAGTACGAGAACACCACCCCGTTCTGGTGCACCGAGTTCACCACGATGACCGCGGTCCCCGGCTCGATCCGCAAGTCCGCGTACGCGTCCCTCATACTCGGCAACCAGCTCGTGTGCGGGTGGACCTGGCAGACCATGCACGCCGGCGAGGAGCAGTTCCTCCAGGGCATGGTCGACTGGGACGGCCGCCCCAACCGCAAACTCGACGAGTACCGGCGGATCGCCGCCGAGTTCGCCAAGCTCGAAGGCCGCGGCTTCCCCTACCGGCCCCGACCCGAGATCGCGGTGGCGCTCGACTTCCCGAGCCAGATCGCGAGCGCGGTCCTCCCTGAGCGCCACGACGCCCAGGCCCAGACCGCGTTCGAAGCCGTCATCGACCGCAACCTCGACGCCCGCCTGGTCGACCTCGCCCGCAGCGAGCTCGACTACAAGCTGCTCCTCATCCCCGGCGTGCTGGTTCTCGACGAGGCGGCCGCCTCCCGCATCCGCGCGTTCGTCGAACGCGGCGGGACCGCGATCATGACCTCGTACTCAGCGACGCTCGATGCCGACGGACACGCGTTCGCCACCACCCGGCCGGGGCGGCTCGACGACGTCTTCGGCATCCGCGTCGGCTCCTACGAGGAGACCGCGATGCTGAACGAACTCGCGCACGGCCGCACCGGACACGAGGGACTCGACCTCGAGTTCGACGGCCGCGCCATCGCCGCCGCGACCCCGCGGTTCGACACGGTCGAGCTGGTCACGGCCGACGTCATCGCCCGCGCCGCCGGACTCGACGGGGACCGCCCGCTTATCACCGCCAACCAGTACGGGGCCGGACGCGCGGTCTACATCGCGCTCCCGGCGCGGCGCGAGGTCCTCGACCCGCTGCTCGAATCCGAGATCACCCGCCTGGGCATCGACCCGGGCCCGTCGGTCCCGCCGGGAGTGATGGCCCGCGCCGTCGACGACCGCCATGTGCTCTACCTCAACCTCGACGCCGAACCCAAATCGATCGTTTTGCAGGGCAAGGCGACCGGTGTCCTCCGCGAAACGCGCTACGACGGCGGGCTCACCCTCGGCGCCTACGATGCCGAAGTGGTCGAACTCGGCTGACTGCCCTCGTCGGCCGGAAGTCCAGGCCCTTGGCATTGGCCTGGCCCCGCCTGCTGCCCTCGGGCAGCAGGCGGGGCCAGGCGATCGAGAAGCGGTGACCGTCGACGCCGATGTCGCCCAGCAGGGCCGCGTCCTCGCGGTAGCGGTGGTAGTGGTCGGCGGCCGTGTCGCCGATGGCTCCGGCGAGGTACGGCCGGGGGAGTGACTGAAGGTGTCCCAGTTGGAGGGGCCGCGGCCGTCCTGGTCGTGGGCGCCCTCAATCTGGTAGGCGACGGTGGCGGCGCCGAGACGGTGTCCCGGGGCAGCACCGCGGAAGGCGGGGCTGTTCATGCGGCTCCGTTCTCGGGCGCGCCGAAGCCGAAGGAGGCCAGGCGGAAGTCACCGTGCAGGGTCAGCCGCAGATCGTGGACGCCCCCGTCGTGCGCTGCCGCGTCGGCGGTGACCGTCGTCCAGGTGTAGCGGCTGCCGGTGACCGGTACGGCGATCTGCGCCAGGAGCCGGTCGCCGGCCCGGACCTCCAGCCGTGCCTCACCCGCCCCCGCACCCTCGCGTGCGGCCTTCGCCTCGAAGCGGGCGGCTCCGGACAGGTCGACGGAGCGGTAGAGCAGGGTCGCGGGGAGCGCGGGATCGGCCGGGGTGACCGCGTCGCCGGCGGCGCGGGTGGCGTCGACGAGGGTGACGTCCGTGTAGTCGTCGAAGTCGGCGGCCTGGGTGTGTCGCCCGACGACCACGCGGGGTGCGGGGGGCGTGCCGGTCACCGTGAGCGGGGCGCGCAGGACGACGTGTTCCGCGGAACGGGCGACGAGGATCTCGTAGGCGCCCGGATCCACGGTGAAGGCCCCGGTGGCCACGTCCCAGTGGGCGAACCGGGCGGCGGGCAGCCGGAAGGTCACCTCCCGGCTCTCCCCGGGCGCCAGCCGTACCTTGCGGAAGTCGGCGAGCCTCAGCCGGGGCGCCTCGTAACGCGCGTCGAGGGCACGGGCGTAGAGCTGGACCACCTCGCTGCCGGGTCGTGCTCCGGTGTTGGACAGCGTCACCGTGACGTCGAGCGCACCGTCCTGCGGCACGGCCTGCGTGGACAGCCGCAGGTCGCTGTAGGCGAAGTCGGTGTAGGACAAGCCGTGGCCGAAGGCGTACAGGGGTGCGCCGTGGTGGTACTGGTAGGTCCAGCCGGCTTTGATGACGTCATAGTCGAGCGGGTGCGGAAGGTCGTCGTCGCCGCGGTACCAGGTCTGCGGCAGCCGGCCCGACGGGTCGGCCTCGCCGAGCAGTACGGCGGCCAGCGCCCCGCCCGTCTCCTGCCCGCCGTGGGAGGTCCACACCACGGCGGGCAGGTGCTCGTCCGCCCAGTCGAGGGCGTAGGGGTAGCTGCTCATGACGACCAGCGCGGTCTGCGGACGGGCCTCGACGACCGCACGCAGCAGCGCCTCCTGGGTCGCGGGGAGTGCGATGCCCGAACGGTCCTCGGTTTCGCGGCCGTTGATGAGCGGGTGGTTGCCGAGGACGACAATCGCCGCGTCGGCCGCCTCGGCGGCGGCGCGTGCTTCGGCCGTGCCGTCCCGGAGCAGCTCGCGCTGCCAGCGCTCGGCGGCCTGCGGGGTTTCAGCGGTGACCGTGACCCGGCCGTCGGCTGCGTCGACGACGGCATAGCGACCGGTGAAGACGTTGCACAGCAGCACCGTGTCGGCGTCGCCCGCCGGGTCGGGCTCCAGAAGGAAGGTTTCGTTGATGAACCAGGTCTTGATGACATCCCGCTCCGCGGCGAGCGAGTCGTCGTCCTTGCGGCTGAGGTAGCGGCCGGATTCGGCGTCGCGCAGGGTCAGCACCCCGTCGCCCCACTCGAAGACGTCGTACGCGGTCCCGCCGAGCCGTTCGCCCGAGGTGCGGGAGCGCAGCGCGATCCGGTCGGCGCCGTCCACGGTGACGACTTCGCCGCCGCTCTCGCCGAGCGCCGCACGCAGCCCGGACGCGATGCCGACCTGGTAGGGCAGGGTGCCGCTGTACCAGTCCTCGTACAGGGTGTCGGCGAGCGGGCCGATGACGGCGACGCGCGGCGCCCGCTTCGCCTGGAGGGGCAGCAGGCCGTCGTTCTTGAGCAGCACCACCGACTCGGTCGCGGCGCGCAGGGCGAGGGCGCGGTGCTCGGCGCAGTCGACGACCTCCGGGCCGATACCGGCGTACGGGTCGAGTTCCGGGTCGAACTCACCCAGCCGGAAGCGGATGTGAAGGTGGCGCCGGGCCGCTCGGTCGATGTCCGCCTCGTCGATCAGGCCGCGCTCCAGGGCCTCGCGCAGCCGGCCGACGGTGATCGAGCTGTCCTCGCGATGCTGGGTGAAACTGTCGATGCCGGATTTCAGCGCGGCGGCATGGGATGCCGCGTGGTCCTCGAAGTAGTGCTCCATTTCCACCAGGTTGGAGGGCGCATACTCGTCGCTGACCACGAACAGTTCATGGCCGGTGGGCCGGGCCCAGGTCCGCAGCTCCGTCTCGAGGAGCGGGCTGACGTGGCAGGGGCGGCCGTTGACCAGGTTGTACGCGGCCATCGCGCCGGTCGCCGCGCCCGAGGCGACGATGGGCCGGAAGGCGGCCAGGTCGTACTCCTGCAGGACGCGGGGGCGCAGGCCGGAGGAGGTGACGCAGCGGTCGTCCTCGTTGTTGTAGGCGAGGAAGTGCTTGAGCACCGGAGCCGCGCGCAGGTAGGCCGGATGGTCGCCGGACAGGCCCCGGCAGTAGGCGGTGCCCAGCCGGGCGGTGTGCACCGGGTCCTCGGAGTAGCCCTCTTCGTTGCGGCCCCAGCGCGGGTCGCGCAGCAGGTTCACCACGGGTGCCCACGTCTGGAGGCTGTTGGTGCCGACGCCGTTCGCCGTCGGGCGGTGGTAGTGGAAGGCGCGCAGTTCGACCGAGACGGCCTCGGCGACCTCGTGGACGAGTTCCTCGTCCCAGGTCGCGCCGAGCCCCACGGCCTGCGGAAAGACGGTCGCCTCGCCCAGCCATGACACGCCGTGCAGCGCTTCCGTGCCGGTGCGGAACGAGGCGACGCCGAGGCGCTCCACGGCCGGCGCGTACTGGTGCAGCAGCGCGATCCGCTCGTCGAGCGTGAGCCGCCCGAGCAGGTCGTCGACGCGCTTGTCGATCGGCAGCGCGGGGTCACGGAACGGAAGCCGACCGGCGGCGGACAGGGACGGAGAACCCACGAGGCTGACCCCTAAGAACGCTGGCTGGAGGTGTTGAAGCGCTTCGACGCTGCCACTCACCCCAGGGGACTGTCAATGACCAGCGGCCAGGAAAGTTTCTTTGGTTTCCCGCTCTTGTTTCGCGAGGAATGTGTCATTAACGTTTCGGCGCCGGGTCAAGCGCTTCGACGAAGCGAAGGGGAGGGCCGCCGGCATGACCAACGGGTTGAACCGCAGAAGCTTCGTCGGCAGAACCGGCGCTGCTGAAGCGGAACTGCTCCCTGACCGTACACAGAGCAGTGGGCCGGTCACGTCCCCTTAATCCGAAGGACCAGTCATGACATCGCGGAGCCTGACCGACCGCCTGGGCGGACTCGCCTTCGGCGGGGACTACAACCCCGAGCAGTGGGACGAACCCGTGTGGAAGGAGGACGACGAACTGATGCGCCGGGCCAGGGTCAACCTGGCCACCGTCGGCGTCTTCTCCTGGGCACTGCTGGAGCCGGAGGAGGGCCGCTACGACTTCACCTGGCTGGACGCCCACCTCGCTCGCCTGCACGAGAACGGCGTGGCCGTGGATTTGGCCACCCCCACCGCCTCCCCGCCGCCCTGGTTCACCCTGGCCCACCCGGACGCACTGACGGTCCAGCCCGACGGCACTCGCCTCACCCATGGCAGCCGGGACACGTACTGCCTCGCCGCGCCGGCGTACCGGAACGCCGCCCGCCGGATCGCTGCCGCACTCGCCGAGCGGTACGGCGACCACCCCGCCCTCGCGCTGTGGCACGTGCACAACGAGTACGGCACGCTCTGCTGGTGCGACCACACGGCCGCCGCCTTCCGGGTGTGGCTGCGCACCCGACACGGCTCGCTGGACGCCCTCAACCAGGCGTGGGGAACGGCCTTCTGGAGCCAGCGCTACACCTCCTGGGAACAGGTGCTGCCGCCGCGCGCGACGAACTGGCACAAGAACCCCGGCCAGGTACTGGACTTCCAACGCTTCTGGTCCGACGAGATCATCGCCGCCTACCTCGAACAGCGCGACGCGATCCGCGCGCACAGCGACCGGCCGGTGACGACCAACCTGATGCTGCCCACCTACCAGAACGTGGACCTGTGGTCCTTCGCCCGGGAACTCGATGTGGTCACCTCCGATCACTACCCGGGGTCACCGGGGCTGGACGCCGCCGCCGACACCGCCTTCCACGCCGACCGCACCCGCTCCCTGGCCGGCGGTCGCCCCTGGTTGCTGATGGAACAGGGCACCAACACCGTCTACGACGGTGACCGGGTACTCGGCAAGGAGCCCGGGGACGTCCTGCGCCACACCCTCGGTCACATAGCGCGCGGTTCGGAGGGCGCCCTCTTCTTCCAGTGGCGGCAGTCCCGGGCCGGCGCCGAGACATGGCACTCGGCGATGGTCCCGCACGCGGGGCCGGACAGCCGTGTCTTCCGCGAGGTCACGCAGACTGGCGAGGCGGTCGCCCGGCTCGGCGAACTGGCGGGATCGGCGGTCACCGCGCCGGTGGCCGTCCTGCACGACTCTGACGCGTGGTGGGCGCTCGGCGTGGACGGCCTGCCCTCCTCCCGCCTCGGCTACCACGCGTCACTCGTCCGAGCGCACCGAGCGCTGTGGGACGCGGGCGTCACGGCCGACTTCGCCCACCCCGAACACGAGTTGAGCCGCTATCGGCTGGTCATCGCACCGGCCCTGTTCCTCCTGTCCGACCAGGGCGCCGAGAACCTGCGCCGTTACGTCGCCGACGGTGGGACGCTCCTCGTCCAGCACGCGAGCGGGTACGTCGACGACCGCCTCCACGCCCGGCTCGGCGGATACCCGGCCGCTCCCCTGCGGGAGGCTCTGGGCCTCCGCGTCGAGGAGTACCGGCCGCTGCGGCGGGACGAGCGGATCGCCCTGTCGGACGGATCGCACGGCACCGACTGGAGCGAGTCCCTGCGCACCGAAGGCGCGGAAGCGCTCGCCGCCTACACCCACGGCATGCTCGCCGGCAGCCCGGCGCTGACCCGTCACCGCTTCGGCGCCGGGCAGGGCTGGTATCTCTCCACCCGCCTCGATGACGCCGAGTACGGCGCCCTGGTCGCCCGACTGCTCGACGAGGCGGGGGTGGGCTCCGCGGCGCCGGGCCTGCCCGCCCAGGTGGAAGCCGTCACCCGGCAAGCACCTGACGGCCGCCGCTGGCGCGTCCTGATCAACCACCGCGCCGACTCCGTGCTCCTGCCCGAGCCCGCCCACGACCTGCTCACGGACGGCACGGTGTCCGAGCTGCCACCCGGCGGCTGCGCCGTGCTCCGCGTGGCCTGAGCCGAACCCCGGCCCTGACCCGTCGTTTCTCCCCCACGCTCCCCCGCTCTCCCCCACCAGAAAGGCAACCATGACCAGCGCACCGCGGACGCTCCGATGGGGCCACTCGGCTCTCGAGGTCGAGATCGGCGTCGGCGACGACGGCACCGCCCGCCTCACACGGGTCGGCCTCCCCGGTGGCACACCCCCCGAACGGCGCTCCTGGCCCCCACTGCCCCTGGTGGAGGTGACGGCCGCGGGCCACGGCCGCGCCTGGTCGGGCGGTCGCCTCATCGACACGTCCCTCGGCGGGCGACTGCGCTACCGCGCCCACCGAGCGACCCGCGACGGTGACTGGCATGTGCTGACGGTCGAACTCCACGATTCCGGGACCGGGCTCGGGGCCGAGGTGGTCTACCGCTCGCCGGAGGCCGTGCCCGTACTGCGCGGCGAGGTGATCCTGCGCAACGAAGGGCGGGACACGCTGCACCTGGAGTCGGTCTCCTCCCTCGTCGTCGGCTGCCTCGCGGACGGTCCGGAAGCCATCGGGGACGCGGACCTGCTGTGGGCGGAGAACGACTGGGTCGCCGAATGCCGCTGGCAGCGCAAGCCGATGCGGGTGACCTCCCCCGTCCTGAACGACCGCGCCGTCGCCTACGACAACGGCAAGGGGGAGTTCACCCAGACGGGGCGGGGCGTGTGGTCCAGCTGTGGCCGGCTGCCCATGGGCGGTCTGGCCGACCGCCGCTCCGGCCGCACCTGGCTGTGGCAGATCGAGCACAACGGCGGCGGCTGGCACTGGGAGTGCGGTGCACGCGACGAGCTGGCCTACGTGGCGCTGCTCGGCCCCAACGACACCCACCACGGCTGGCGCCACCCTCTGGAGCCCGGCGACGAGTTCCGCACCGTCCCCGTCGCCCTCGCCTTCAGCGCCGACGGCGGCCCGGACGAGGCGTTCGCCGCGCTCACCCGCTATCGCCGTGCGATCCGCCGCCCGCACCCCGACCACCAGCGCCTCCCGGTCATCTTCAACGACTACATGAACTGCCTGATGGGGGACCCCACCACCGAGAAGCTGCTGCCACTGATCGACGCGGCGGCCGAGGCGGGCGCGGAGTACTTCGTGATCGACGCCGGCTGGTACGACGGCGACAACGGCGGCTGGTGGGACAGCGTCGGCGCCTGGGAGCCGGCCGCCTCCCGCTTCCCCGGTGACCGCGGGATCCACGAGGTGCTGGACCGCGTCCGGGAGCGCGGTATGGTCCCCGGCCTGTGGCTGGAGCCGGAAGTGATCGGCGTACGCAGCCCCATGGCCACGTCCCTGCCCGACGAGGCGTTCTTCCGCCGCGACGGCGTCCGCGTCACCGAGACCGGCCGCCACCACCTGGACCTGCGTCACCCCGCCGCCCGGGCCCACCTGGACCAGGTCGTGGACCGTCTGGTCGGCGAGTGGGGCGTCGGCTACCTCAAGCTCGACCACAACATCGATCCCGGCTCCGGCACCAGCGCCCACCCCGGCGAGACCCCGGGCGCCGGCCTGCTCGGCCACAACCGTGCCCACCTCGACTGGCTCGACGGCGTCCTGGACCGCTATCCGCACCTCGTGGTGGAGAACTGCTCCTCCGGCGGCATGCGCTGGGACTACGCGCTGCTGTCGCGGCTGCAGTTGCAGTCCACGAGCGACCAGCAGAACCTCCAGCTCTACGCTCCCATCGCCGCCTCCGCGCCCACCGCGGTCACCCCCGAGCAGGGCGCCGTCTGGGCCTACCCCCGACCGGAGGACTCCCCGGACGAGGTGGCCTTCACCATGGCCAACGCCCTCCTCGGCCGCGTTCACCTGTCGGGAATGCTTCCGGACCTGCGGCCCGAGGACCGGGCCCTGGTCCACGAGGCCATCGAGGTGTACAAGGCCATCCGGACCGACCTGGCGCAGGCCGTCCCCGCGTGGCCGCTCGGTCTGCCGGCCTGGAACGACCCGTGGCTCGCCCTGGCCCTGCGCACCCCCGCCACCACGTATCTCACCGTCTGGCGCCGCCCCGGCGCCGAGGCCACCACCACCCTCCCCCTGCCTCACCTCCAGGGTTCCGCGGCTCGCGTCGACATCCTCTACCCCACCGCGAGCCAGGCCGCTCCCTCCTGGGACCCCGAGACCGCCGAGCTCACGCTGACGCTGCCCACGGCTCCGTCCGCCGTGCTGCTCCGCCTCGCCCCCGCGGTGCCGGACTCGCCCTGAGCCACCGCGACCGCACGCACCCCGCCGCCGTGGAGACGACGGGCCCCTCCCGTGGCCATCCGCCGCTTCATCCCCCCACGGGCGGAACCTCCGCCCGGCCAACAGAGAAAGGGCAGAGATGAAGGGAACGCAACACCCCACCGGCCGCCGCGGTCGCGGCCCCGGCCGGGTGCTCAGCCTCCTCCTGGCGCTGGTCGCCACCATCGGGCTGACCAGCACCGCGGCCTTCGCCGCAGCGGGCCACAAGGACACGTTCTCGGCAGAAAAGCCCCGGCCTGCCGCCGGCCCGATGGACACGGTGGCCGCGATGCAGCCGAGCTGGAACCTGGGCAACACCCTGGACGCCATCCCCGACGAGACGTCCTGGGGCAACCCGCCGGTCACCAAGGCCCTGTTCGACACCCTCAGGTCCCAGGGCTTCCGCAGTGTCCGGATCCCCGTGACGTGGACCGACCACCAGTCCTCCACCGCCCCCTACACGATCGACGCGGCCTGGATGAACCGCGTCAAGCAGGTGGTCGACTGGGCCCTGGCCGACGGTCTCCGCGTCGTGATCAACGTCCATCACGACTCGTGGCAGTGGATCGCGAACATGCCCACCGACCACGACAACGTCCTGGCCCGTTTCAAGGCCACCTGGACCCAGATCGCCGCCACGTTCAGGGACTCCCCGCAGACGCTGCTCTTCGAGAGCAACAACGAGCCGCAGTTCAACAACACCACTGACGCCCAGGGCATCCAGTACAACAGCGAACTGAACACCGCGTTCCACACCGTGGTGCGCCAGTCCGGCGGCAACAACGCGACCCGTCTGCTCCTGCTGCCCACCCTGCACACCAACGCCGGCCAGGAATTCCTGGACACCCTGGTCAGCGAGATGACGTCGCTGAACGACGCCAACCTCGTGGCGACCGTCCACTACTACGGCTGGTACCCGTTCAGCGTGAACGTCGCGGGCGGCACCACGTTCGACGCCACCGCGCAGAAGGACATGACCGACTCCTTCGCCCGGATCCGCAACACCCTCACCTCCAAGGGAATCCCCGTCTACCTCGGCGAGTACGGCCTGCTGTCGTACCCCGACCACAACCATCCCCCGCGGGTCGAACGGGGCGAGGCGCTGAAGTACTTCGAGCAGTTCGGCTACGAGGCCCGGGCCGCCGGAGTGACCACGGCCCTGTGGGACCCCGGAACCTTCGCCTTCCTGGACCGCTCCACGCTGCGGTGGACCGACCCCGCCCTGATCAACCAGATCAAGTCGAGCTGGACCACACGCTCCGGGACCGCGTCCTCGGACCGCGTCTTCCTGGCGAAGTCGGGTCCGATCACGGCCCGGACGCTCACGCTGAACCCCAACGGCACCGGCTTCCGGGGGCTGTGGCAGGGCGGCACGGCACTCGTCCAGGGCCGGGACTACACCGTCTCCGGAAACCGGCTCACGCTCACGGCTGCCGCGCTGACCCGGCTGGCGGGCAACCGCGACTACGGCGTCAACGCGACGATCGAGGCCCGGTTCTCCCGGGGCCTCCCCTGGAAGATCCACGTGACCACGTACGACACGCCGGTGCTCTCCAACGCGACCGGTGGCACCAGCGGACTCACCATCCCCACCCAGTTCCGCGGTGACCAACTGGCGACCATGGAGGCCAGGTACGCCGACGGCGGCAACGCCGGCCCGGTCGACTGGTCTTCCTACCAGGAGTTCAACGAATCCTTCTCCCCCGACTACCCGGGCAACGCTCTCCTGCTCACCCCCAAGTTCGTCAACGCACTGCGTGACAACGCACAGGCGACGCTCACCTTCCACTTCTGGAGCGGAGCCACCGTGACGTACCGCGTGACGAAGTCCGGAACCTCGGTGACCGGCACCGTCGGCTGACGGACCCTGGCCCCGGGTGCCGGCCCCGGCACCCGGGGTTCTTGCCGGCACACCCTCACCCAACGAAAGGACACAGCAGGTGCCCCACCAGCAGCAGGCGGACAGCACGTTCGCCAATCCCGTGATTCCCGGCTTCCACCCCGACCCCAGCATCTGCCGGGTCGGCGACGACTACTACCTCGCCTGCTCCAGCTTCGAGTACTTCCCCGGCGTACCTCTCTTCCACAGCCGCGACCTGGTGCACTGGCGACAGATCGGCAACGCCCTGGACCGACCGGAGCAGTTGTCTCTGCCCGCCGACATGCCGTCCTCAGGCGGCATCTACGCCCCCACCCTGCGCCACCACGACGGCCGCTTCTGGCTGATCGTCACCAATGTGGCCGAGGGCAGGGGCAACCTGATCGTCACCGCCACCGATCCCGCCGGCCCCTGGTCGGACCCCATCTGGGCTCCGGGCGTGCCCGGCATCGATCCCGACCTGGTCTGGGATGAGGACGGCACGTGCTGGTGCACGGTCGCCGGGGTGGCGCAGGTCCGTCTCGACCCGTCCACCGGCGAGACGTACGGCGCACCGCGCAAGCTCTGGTCCGGCGGGCCCGGCGCGAAGGCCCCGGAAGCACCGCATCTGTACCGGATCGGCGACTACTGGTACCTGCTCATCGCCGAAGGCGGCACCGAGCGCGGCCACGGCGTGTCGATCGCCCGCGGCCGCACGCCCAGCGGGCCGTTCGAGCCGTGCCCGGACAACCCGATCCTCACCCACCGCGGCATCGACCACCCGATCCAGAACACCGGCCACGCCGATCTCGTGCAGGCACCCGACGGCTCCTGGTGGATGGTCTTCCTCGGCGTACGGCCGGGCGGCGGCACCCCGGGCTGGCACGTGCTCGGCCGCGAGACGTTCCTGGCGCCCGTGACCTGGGTGGACGGCTGGCCGGTCGTCGGCGAGGTTTCGCTGGAGGCGTCCGCGCCCGGCTGGCAGCTTTTCCCCGGCCCCGTCGAGGAGCAACGGGAAGACTTCGACGTCAACGAGCTGCGGCCGCAGTGGATCTCTCCTCGGGACCGCCCCGCCGAGCACTACAGCACCAAGGAGCGCCCCGGCTGGCTGACGCTGCGGGCTCGCGGCGGCTCCCTGGACGAGCCGGACGTCGTGTTCGCCGGCCGGCGCCAGCAGCACCTGACGTGCCGGGCACGCACCCTGGTCGACGCGACGTCGGGACGTGGCGGCCTGGCCGTCCGCCTCGACGAGCGGCACCACTACGAGATCGAGGCATCCGCCACGGACGTCCGGGTGATCGCGCGCGTCGGCTCACTGAGCACCGTCGTGGCCTCCCAGCCCCTGCCCACCGGACCGGTCGTGGTCCTCGGCGTCACGGTCACCGAACCGCCGGCTCCACACGACTCACGCACCGGCCCCGACGTCGTCTCCTTCGGCATCGAGGGGCCGGACGGCACGTTCACCGCTCTGGCGACGCTCGACGGCCGCTACCTGTCGACCGAAGTGGCCGGCGGTTTCACCGGCCGGGTCATCGGGATGTACGCCGCCGAAGGCACGGTCCACTTCGACTGGTTCGACTACGAACCGCTCGCCTGAACGGGCTCCGGTCCACTACGCCCCCAGCTGAGGGCGTGGTCCTCTCCGGCGACGAGATCGATCAGCTCCGCGTCGCCGGAAGGAGTTCTGACTTCGACCCGGACGGTCCGGGTCGACCTCAGGACCGCCGTCGCCCCGTCGGGCCCCCAGGTCAGATCGACCTCGGCGCCGAATCGCGTGCGCACGCCCGTGAGCCGGCCCGCCGGGAGGGCGGGTGGCGGCGCGGGCAGGAGGGCCAGTCGGCGGGGGGTCGACTGGACGAACATCTCGATCAGTACGGCGGGCAGGGTGTGCGCGGCGTCCGCGTTGTAGACCTGGCGGTTCGGGTAGTGGGCGCTCATCAGGGAGGTGTGGAAGAAGTCGCCGTCCAGGACCTGGCCGAGGGCGTGGGCGACGCGTTCGCCGTCGCGGAGCCGGGCGGCGATGAGCGCGTGGTGGAGGTGGCCGTGCGCGGAGTCGTTCTCCGCGCCGCGCAGTTCGAGGGCGCGGTGGGCGGCGGCCGCCAGATCGGGGGTGTCGTAGGGGGTGATCTCGTCGAGCGGCCAGACGCCGTACAGGTGGCTGAGGTGACGGTGGTCGTAGGAGTCCACGAGGCCGGGCCAGGCCCATTCGGCGAGGGCGCCGTCCTCGTTGATCCGGTGCGGCGGCAGCCGCTCGGCGAGGGCCTGCCAGCGGTCGGCCGCCGGGGTGCCCGGGTGGTAGTCGGCCGCGGTGAGCAGGGCGTGGCGGGCCGCCGAAAGGTCCATGGCCGCGTTGATCGTGCCCCAGCTCGCGCCTGCGGGGCGGTTCTCGGGTGAGTAGGAGGGGACGACGACGAGGTGGCCGTCGTCGTCGGTGCGGATGAGGAAGTCCTCGTAGAACAGGGCCACTTCGGCGAGGGCGGACGCGGTGCGCGGGTCGCGGGTGCCGTGGGTCTCGTCGTGGTCGACGAGCGGCTTGAGCAGCCAGTCGGCGCCCGCGGTCCACAGGTGCAGGGGGTACTCGCGGCTGAAGTGGTACGAGTGGCCCGACTCGCCGTCGGTGTGGGCGGGGGCGACCACGCCCCGGGCGCCGAAGATCGCGCGGGCGTTGTCGCGCCAGTCGGGGAGCTGGCGGTGAATCAGCGTGGCGAGGGCCTCGGTGATCTCGGGGAGGGCGGCGGCCGCGGCGGGGGCGGTCTGGAGGTTGAGGTTGGCGTCGTTGGTGAACGCCCCCGACCAGGCGGTGTTCCAGTCGCCGGTCCACAGGCCGGTCAGGCGGGGCGGGAAGAGGCCGCCCGCGGACAGCAGGTGGTACCGGCCGGCCGCGAAGAGCCGCTCGAGCAGGGCGGGGTCGCGCGGTCTCTTCAGCAGCTCGGAGCCGGGCAGGGCCCGGCCGGCCGGGTCGGCGGCGAGGTCGAGGGTGACTCGCTCGTAGGCGGTGCGATGGAGGGCGACATGGCGTTCGAGGAGTTCGTCGTACACCGTCGGCAGGTCGCGCAGGGCCCGGCCTTCCGCCATCACGTCGAGTTCGCCGGTGTGCCGCCAAACCCGGGTGAGGAGAGTGACGGACCGGGCACCCTCGACGTGCGTGTGGGGCGGGGCGAGGGTCGTCGTCCCGCCGGTGACCACGACCAGGGTGACCCCGGTGAAGGCGCGGTCGCTGTCGGGGTAGCGGGCGCGCAGGCTCAGCAGGGCGCCCTCGGGGGTGACGACGGCTCCGTGGCCGACGGCCAGGTGGTCGGGGGCGCCGGGGAGGCGGTGGTCCAGGGAGATGTCGAGGGTGAGGCCGGGCGCCGTGATGTGCTGGACGATCACGTCGTCGGCGCGGGAGACGAAGACCCGGCTGCTCCAGTTGGCGCAGGTCGTCCGTACGACGCCCGTCGTGAAGTCGACGTCACGGCGGTAGTCGTGGCAGCCGGCGGTGCGGCGGGCCAGGCGGATCTGGAAGGCGGGGTGGAAGGGCCGTACCCACTGCATCGGACGGCCGTCGGTGAAGCCCTCCGCGGCGGTGCGGTCGCCTGCCAGGAGGCGGTCCTGCAGTGCGGGCAGTTCGGCGGCGAGCCGGGGCGGCCGGCGGTGTTCGCCGTCACCGCCCGGCCGGACCAGGGTGTGATGCGTGACGACGACCCGCTCGGCGTCCGGTTCCCCGAACACAAGGGCGCCGTGACGGCCGTTGCCGCTCAGGAAGCCGTCCTCCCAGCGGGCGGCCGGGTGCGGCTCCCAGGTGCCGTGGACGGGCCCGTGGATGGCGGTCACGGCCGGAGCACCGCCGCGCCGTAGCGGCCGAGGGTCACCCGGTCGGTGACGGCCTCCCCCGTCAGCAGGTCGTGGTGGGTGCCGGGCACCTCCACGGTCACCGGCTCGCGGCCGTGGTTGAGCACGAACAGCACCTCGCCCCGGCGCACGGCCTCGACCTGTTCGGGGAGGCCGTCGAGCACCGGCCGGACGCCCGCGTCGGAGGCGATCCGGACCAGCAGGTCGCGCAGCGCCTCAGGTTCCGGGAGCGTGGAGAGGTACCAGGCCCGGCCCTTGCGCAGGACGGCGGGCAGGCCGTCGAGTTCGCCGCCTTGGTACGCCATGCTCTCCTCGGCGGTGCCGTCGGCCTCCAGTTCCTCGGACCACAGGGACGCCCGGAAGCCCTCGCAGGCGATGGTCTCCCCGGCGTCCAGCGGCCACCACTCGTGCAGGGTGCGGATGCCGAACAGCTCGCGCAGCCGGGCGTCCATGCCGCCGGGGCGGACCCGGTCGTCCTGGTCGGCGACGCCGGTCTGGAAGCCGCACACGAGGGTGCCGCCACCGCGGACGTAGGAGAGGAGGTTGTCGATCGCCGCGTCGGTGAGCGCGTACAGCTGCGGCACGACGACCACCGGGTACGGTGTCAGGTCGTGCTCGGGGTGGGCGAAGTCGGTGGCGAGGTGGGCCCGCCAGAGGGCTCGGTGCCAGGCGCGCAGCACGTCCGGGTAGTCCACTTGGGTCGACAGGCGGCCGTCGTGGGCGCCGGCCCACCAGGAGTTCCAGTCGTGCAGGACGGCGATGTCGGCGGTGACGGGCCGGCCCGAGACATCCGGTGCGATTCGCGCGAGGTCCGCGCCGAGCCGCTTGACCTCCTGGTAGGTCCTGCCCTCCTCCCCGGCGTGGCTGACCATGCCGGAGTGGAACTTCTCCGCGCCCTGCCGGGACTGCCGCCACTGGAAGTAGCAGACGGCGTCGGCGCCCCGGGCCACGGCCTGGAGGGACCACAGCCGGTTGAGCCCGCGTGGCTTGGGGTGATTCACGCCCCGCCAGTTGACGGGCCCGGCCGCCTGTTCCATGAGCATCCACGGCCCGCGCGCCTGGGAGCGGGTCAGGTCCTGGACGACGGCGCCGGACTGGGCCCCCAGCGGGTCGCGCGGGTCGGGGTAGATGTCGACGGAGACGACATCCTCCTCCTCGGCCCAGCGCCAGGCGTCCTGGCCGAACCACAGCGGCATGAAGTTGCTGGTGACCGGCAGGTGCGGGGTGTGGCGGCGGACGATGTCGCGCTCGGCGAGGTAGCACTCCAGGAGCATGTCGGAGGTGAAGCGCCTGAAGTCCAGCATCTGACCGGGGTTGCGCATGTAGTGCGGCAGGCGCGGCGGCAGGATGCCGTCCCAGGTGTCGTAGCCCTGGCTCCAGAAGGCGGTGCCCCATGCCTCGTTGAGGGCGTCGAGCGAGCCGTACTTCTCGCGCAGCCAGCGGCGGAAGGCGGCCGCGGCCTGGTCGCCGTAGTCGAAGGTGCAGTACTCGTTGTTGATGTGCCACATGGTGAGGGCCGGGTGGCCGCCGTAGCGGGCGGCGAGGTCCTCGGTGATGGCGGCGGCGTAGCGCCGGTAGGTGGCGCTGGAGTGCGAGAAGTGCTGACGGCCACCCCACCACTCGGTGCGGCCGTCCTCGGTGACGGGCAGGGTGTCCGGGTGCAGCCGGCCCATCCAGGGTGGGGGTGAGGCGGTGGGAGTGGCGAGGACGACGCCGATGCCGTTGTCGTGCATCAGGTCCATCAGCGTGTCCAGCCAACCGAACTCCCGGGTGCCGGGTTCCGGTTCCAGCGTCGACCAGGAGAAGACGCCGAGGGTGACCGAGTTGACCCCGGCCGCCTTCATCAGCCGGACGTCCTCGTGCCAGGTCTCCTCGGGCCACTGCTCGGGGTTGTAGTCGCCGCCGAACAGCAGGCGGCCCCGTGTCGCGTCATTCAGGTCGGGCATCAGGCGGGCTCCCCGTACTGCGAACCGGCGACAGCGGCAGCCCGCTGAGGCGAAGCGTGCTCATGACATACCTCGGTCTTGAGGAAGGGGAAGGGGTCAAGGCGTCTCAGCCCTTGATGGCTCCGGTGAGCATGCCCTTCTTGAAGTGCCGCTGGACGAAGGGCGAGGCGACGGCGACGGGAATCAGCGCGAGGACCATGACGGCCATCTGTATTCCCAGGGCCGAGAGTTGTCCGGTGTGGACCGCCTGCTGGAGGCCGGTCGGGGCCTGGGTGTTCCTCTGGACCAGCTGGATGAGCACGTTCTGTAGCGGCATCATCTCCTGGTCGCTGAGGTAGATGGAGGCGTTGAACCAGGCGCTCCAGTAGCCGACCGCGTAGAACAGGGAGATGACGGCCAGCACCGCGCGCGACAGCGGCATGATGATGGTCAGCAGGATGCGCAGGTCACTGGCGCCGTCGATGCGGGCGGACTCGGTGAGCTCGGGGGAGATCCCCATGAAGAAGGCCCGCAGGACGAGGATGTTAAAGACACTGACCGCGCTCGGCAGGACCAGCGAAAGATAGGAGTCGGTCAGGCCCAGCGACTGCACCAGCAGGTACGTCGGAATGAGCCCGGCTCCGAAGAACATGGTCGCCATCATGGTCATCAGGAAGAACCGGTGCCCCAGACTGCCCGGCCGGGACAGCCCGTATGCCGCGAGCACCGACACCGTCATCGAGAAGAGCGTGCCGAAGAGCGTGACCCCGACCGAGACCATGATCGCGCGGCTGACCTGGCCGCCGCTGAGCAGTTCGGTGTAGTTGATGAAGGTGATGCCCTGGGGGATCACCACGAGGCCGCCGACCCGGTCGATCACCGGCTTCGGGGAGAGGCTGGTGACGATCACGATCCACAGCGGACCGAGCACCCCCAGGCAGCAGAGCAGGAGGAAGCCGCCCTTGGCGGTGAGTCCGACCTTGCTCGGCGGCTCCTCCCACGCGGGGCGGGGCGGAGCCTTCAGGCTGCGGATGAGCTGCGTGTTGAGGCTCACTTCTTGTACACCCCCTGCTCGCCGAGCAGGTGCGCGACCTTGTTCGCACCCAGGACGAGACACACTCCGATGACTCCCTTGATGAGGCCGACCGCGGCCGCATAGCTGAAGTCGCCGTTCTGGATACCCACGTTCCACACATAGGTGTCGAGGACCTCACTGGCCCCCGCACCCACCGCCCACCGCTGAAGCAGGAACTGCTCGAATCCGACGCTCAGCGCGTCGCCCACCCGCAGGACCAGCAGCAGCGCGATCACCGGGCGCAGCGCGGGCAGGGTGACATGCCACATGCGTCGCCAGCGCCCCGCGCCGTCCATGGCGGCGGCCTCGTACAGATCGGTGCTGACGGCGGACAGGGCCGCGAGGAAGACGATGATCCCCCAGCCGGCGTCCTTCCACACGGCCTGTCCGATGACCAGGTACTTGAAGAGGTCCGCGTCGGTCATCAGGTCGAAGCCGCTCCACCCGTGCTTCTCCAGGGTCTGCGCGATGATGCCCGCGCCACCGAGGATCTGCTGGAACACCGTGACCACGAGGACCCACGAGAAGAAGTGCGGCAGATACATGATCGCCTGCGCCACGGCCCGCACCCGGGGCCGGATCACGCTGTTGATGACGAGCGCGAGGACGATGGGCACCGGGAAGAACAGCACCAGTTGGAGCACGAACAGGACGATGGTGTTCTTCGTGGCGCTCCAGAACAACGGGTCGTCGAACATCCGCGAGAATTGCTCCACGCCCACCCAGGGGCTGTGGAAGATCGCCGTGATGCCGTTGCTGGAGGCGTACGGGTCGTATTCCTGGAAGGCGACGACGTTGCCGAGCAGGGGGACGTAGTTGAAGAGGAGCAGCAGGGCGATGACGGGCAAGGTCATCAGGATGAGCGTGCGGTCGCGGCGCAGCCGGACCCGCCAGGGGACCTTGCCGGCCTTGCCCTTCTTGCCTGCCTTGCCCGTCCTGCGTGGCACCTGGTCCTTCGCCGCCGCGGTGGCGACCGCGGCCGTCGGCTCCTCGACGGCCGCGGGGGGACGGGTCCCGTCGGGTCGGCTCCCAGCCGTGAGCGACATCAGTTGCCGCTGCCGTTCTTGTCGAGAAGCTTCTTGTACCAGTCGCGCAGCTTGTCGCCACCGGAGGACTTCCAGGTGGAGATGGCCTGCTGCACATCGGACAGCTTCTTGTGGCCGCGCACGAAGTCGATCTCCAACTGCTCGAACTGGCTGGAGAGGGTCGCGTAGCGGGCCGGTTCGACGATGTTCATGCCGAAGGTGGACGTCTTCTTCACGAAGGCACCCTGCCGCTGCTGCCACTCGACCTGCTTGCGGGCGATCTCGGGGAGGTCGGGGTGGGCGGTGTAGGGAGCCGGGGCGGCCAGCATCGGCCAGGCGTTGACCACCTCCTGGTTGCCCTTGTCGTTCTTGACCGGGACGCCGTCCTTGACCGTGTAGTGGGTGCCCTCGACGCCGTAGTCGACGAACATCCGCTCCTTGGTACCGTAGGGCGCGGCCGCGAAGTTGGCGGCGGCCAGCGCGTTCTCGATCGTCTCCTTCGAGGCGCCCTTGCGGATCATCGACCAGATGTTGGCCGGCGGGTTGGCGTACAGCGTCGGGTCGCCGCCGTCGGCGCCGAAGTAGTCCATGCCCTCGATCTCGAAGTCGGGGTTGGCCTTCGCCTGTTCGGCGGTCAACCCGTACCAGGAGGCTGTGTTGTCGTTGTAGACCAGGATCTGCCCGGCGGTGAACCGCTGGCTGGCGTTGCCCGTGTTGGCCTTGTCGTCGGGATGGACCACGCCCGCGTCGAACAGCTTGCGGACCCACTCCAGGTGTTCGAGGTACTCGGGGTGCTCGATGCGGTACGTCAGCTTGCCGTCGTCCCCGATGTTCCAGCCGAGCGACCCGGCGGGCAGGACACCGAAGAAGCCTGCCGCCGACCACCTCATGTCACCACAAGCCCACACCTTGGCCTTGGAGCTGGTGGCCTCCTTGGCCCAGCTGAGGAACTCGTCGGGCGACTTGGGTACGGTGTAGCCCTTCTTGTCGAAGATGTCCTTGCGGTAGAAGGGCGCGATGCCGGGCACGGGGGCGGCGGGCATCGGGATGCCGCGCAGCGCGCCGCCGAAGATGGACATCCGCCAGGCGTCGGACGGTATCGCGGCCAGGTTCGGGTACTTCTTGACCTTGTCGCCCGCCAGGTAGGGGCCGAGGTCCATGAACTTCGCGGTCACCGCGCTCGCGATCTTGCCCACCAGTTCCCAGCTGGGCACGACCACCATGTCGGGTATGGAGCTGGAGGCGAGGACGGCGCCGAGCTTCTCGCCGTACGTGATGCCGTCCTGGTTCTGCCAGGTGATCTTGGTGCCCGCCGCGGCGTCGAGCGCCGTGTAGTAGGCGCATCCGGGCTTCGGCGGGGAGCCCCAGAACGGGGACATGATCTTGAAGGGGGCGCCGGTGCCGAGCTTGTCCGGGACCGAGGTGACCAGCTTCGCGAGGTCGACCTTGCTGGTGTAGCCGGCCGTCGAACCGTTCTTCGACGGAAGGTCCGGCTTGGCAGCGGTCTTGCTGGCGACGTAGGTCGGGATCAGCTTGTCCGCTGCCTTGCCCGACGTGGCACCCTCTCGCGAACCGCTGTCCGAACCGCCGCAGGCGGTGAGCAGCGGCATCCCGCCGGCCACCGCTGCGGTGGCGACCGCCGTGGAGGCGAGGAAGCTCCTCCGGCTGGGTCCTGAGGAGATGGAGGCGGCATTCGGCGTCATTGCGTCAACCCTTCATGGCGCACCTGGACACCCGGCGGTCGGCCGTCGGCTGTAGTGTCCTTGGTGGAGTTGGCTGAGCTGAAGCAGTCCTCCGACCACTACCGAGGGCACCCGACCCACACATGGGCGGCCTCGCAGTCGAAGCGCTTCGAAGTTGCTGCGAGGTTAAGTGAAGGTGTGGGGGCACACAAGGGTCGATCCCAAGATTCCTCCGACGTGCGAGAACCCGAACGCCTCATATCTCACCTGAATAACGGTCAGGGGTCGAAGATATTGCGCCGGGGTGTCTTGACACCCACCCCCGGGTCAACTGAGCATCGAAGCGCTTCGAAAGCGTTTACACCGCTCCATCCGGCAAGGGGACCCCCAAGTGACCGCACACACGCCGCCAGTTCCGCCTTTCCGCGATCGGCGACTGCCGTTCGCGAAGCGCGTAGACGACCTTCTGTCGCGGCTCACCCTCGACGAGAAGATCGGATTCCTGCACCAGTACGCGCCCGCCGTGGAGCGGCTCGGCATCGACGCGTTCCGCACCGGCCAGGAGGCGCTGCACGGCGTGGCCTGGATGGGTCCGGCCACCGTCTTTCCGCAGGCGGTGGGCCTGGGCGCGACCTGGAACACGGATCTCGTACGGCGGGTCGGCGAGGCGGTGTCCAAGGAGGTCCGGGCGATGCGCGCCCGCGACGACCGCGTGGGGCTGAACGTCTGGGCGCCGACCGTGAACCTGCTGCGCCACCCTCTGTGGGGCCGCAACGAGGAGGGCTACTCGGAGGACCCGAGGCTCACCTCGGCCATCGCCACCGCCTACACCCGCGGACTGCGCGGCGACCACCCGACGTACTGGCGCACCGCGCCCGTCCTCAAGCACTGGCTGGCCCACAACAACGAGACGGGCCGCGACGTCACCTCCTCCTCGGTCCGCCCGCGCGTCCTGCACGAATACGACCTGCGCGCCTTCCGCGAGACGGTCGAGGCGGGCGCCGTGGCCGGCGTGATGCCGGCGTACAACCTGGTCAACGGCCGCCCGAACCACCTCTCGCCCTATCTGCGCGAGCATCTGCGCACCTGGACCGACGAGGACCTGCTGGTCTGCTCGGACGCGGGCGCACCCTCCAACCTGGTCGACTCCGAGCACTACTTCGACACCCACGAGGAGGCGACGGCCGCCGCGCTGCTGGCCGGCGTCGACAGCTTCACCGACCACGGCACCGACAGCTCGAAGATCACCGCACGGGTACGCGGCGCTCTCGACAAGGGCCTGCTGACCGAGGCGGACATCGACGCGGCGGTCCGCCGCCAGCTCTCGGTCCGTTTCCGCCTCGGCGAGTTCGACCCGGAGCACGACCCGTACGCGCTCACCACGGACTTCGACACCCCGGCCCACCGCGCCCTCGCCCAGGAGGCCGCCGAGCAGGCGGTCGTGCTGCTCAAGAACGACGGCGGCCTGCTGCCGCTCGCCCCGGACACCCGGCTCGCCGTCGTCGGCCCGCTCGCCGACGAGTGCAAGCTCGACTGGTACAGCGGCACGCTCCTGCACCGCCGCACCCCGTTGGAGGGCCTGCGCGAGCGGTTCGGCCCGGAGCGCGTGCGGTTCGCGGAGGGCGTGGACCGGATCCTGCTGAAGACCTCGGCCGGTACCTTCCTGCACGTGCCCGAGACGGACGCCGACGACAAGGTCCGCGGCGCGGAAGGCGCCCTCGACCCGGCCCTGCTCGCGGGCCGGACGGACCTGCCCCCGCTCACCACCGACGCGACCGGCACCGAGCTCTCCCTCATCGACTGGGGCGGGGGCGTGCTGACCCTGCGCGCCCCCGACGGCCGCTATCTCTCCGTCGCCGAGGACGGTCTTGTCCGAGCCTCCGCCGACCAGCCCGGGGGCTGGATCGTCCAGGAGACGTTCCGCCTGGAACCGCACGGCGACGGGCATCTTCTCCGGCACATCGGTACGGGGCACCCCGTCTCCGTCGCCGCCGAGGGCGTCAAGGCCGCCGACGGGAACGGGGAGGTCTTCGAGGTCGTCGTCGTCGAGAGCGGCGAGGACGCGGTGAGCCGGGTCGCCGCACAGGCGGACGTGGTCCTGGTGGTCGGGGGCAACGATCCGCACATCAACGGACGCGAGACCGAGGACCGCAGCACCCTGGCCCTCCCCGGCCACCAGGAGCGTCTTCTGCGCGCGGCCCGCAGGGCCAACCCGAACACGGTGCTGGCGCTGGTGTCGGCGTATCCGTACGCGGTCGACCACGGGGAGGTGCCGGCGCTGCTGTGGACGGCCCACGGTGGCCAGGCGGCCGGCAGCGCCCTGGCCCGGATCCTGGCAGGCGACGTCTCCCCCGCCGGCCGCCTCCCGCAGACCTGGTACGCCGACGACTCCGACCTGCCCGACCTCCTCGACTACGACGTGATCGGCGGCCGCCAGACGTACCTCTACTTCGAGGGCACGCCTCTCTTCCCGTTCGGCCACGGCCTGTCGTACGCGTCCTTCTCCTACGCAGACCTCACGACTCGCGTCGAGGACGGGACACTGCACGTGACCTTCACGGTCCGCAACACCGGTGACATCACCGCGGACGAGGTCGCCCAGCTCTACACCCGGGCCACGGAGCCGTGGGTGCCACGGCCCCGCAGGGAACTGGCCGCGCACCGGCGTGTCACGCTCGCGCCCGGCGAGGCCACGGAGATCGCCTTCCGGGTGCCGCTGTCGGCGTTCGCGTTCTGGGACGTGGCGCGGGGACGTCAGCGGGTGGCACCGGGCCTCCACGAGATCCTCGTCGGAGCGTCCAGCGAGGACATCCGCCTGGTGGGGACCGTCGACCTCAACGGCGAGCCGTCCGCCCCCCGGCCGGTCATGGTGGGCGGCCTGGAGGCGGTGGACTTCGACGACCAGAGCGACACGGAGATCGTGGACCGCGCGAAGACGTCCGGTGACTCCGTGTCCCCCGTGGCCGGCCGTGAGGGCGAGTTGGTGTTCCGTGACTGCGACTTCGGCAAGGGGGCTGCCGGAATCGCGGTGGAGGCGGCGGGTGAGGGCGCGGTCGAACTGTCGCTGGGCGGCGGTCCGGTACTGACAGTGCTCACCCTCTCCCCGGGTACCGCCGGACCCTACGACTACACCACGGTGAGCGCCCCCGTCGTGGTGGCCGGCGGTGTGCACGACGTCCGCCTCGGACTGCGCGGACCGGTGCGGCTCGCGCGCGTCACCTTCTCCGGCTGAGGTCCGCACCGCCCCCCCTGTGCACGGTGCAGGAGCCAGGCCGCGACCAGCGTTTCGGCCTGGCCCGCATCGACTACGACACCCTGAACCGCACCCCCAAGAACAGCTACCACTGGTACCGGGGCCTGATCACCGCGCACCGCGCGCGGACGGAGGAACGTGCCCGATGAAGTTCACGGACGGCTACTGGCTGATGCGCCCGGGCTGCACCGCCCGCTATGCCACCGAGGTCGCCGACATCCACGCCGATGACCACCGGATGACGCTGTACGCACCCGTGAAACACGTGAGCCGGCGCGGGCAGACCCTCAACAGCCCGCTCCTGACAGTGGAGTGCTGGTCTCCGGCCGAGGGAGTCATCGGCGTGCGGACCACCCACCACGCCGGATCGGTGCGCCGTGGGCCGGAGTTCGCGTTGCCCGGAGCCGGTGGCGATGCGGGCAAGGTACGCCGGGACGGAGCGGTGCTGGAGCTGTCCTCCGGCGAACTGACGCTGCGGGTGGACACCGAACAGCCGTGGCTGCTGGAGTTCACCGCCGGCGGACGCGTGCTGACCTCCGCCGGCGAGCGCGGCACCGGTTTCGTCACCGACGCCGAGGGCCGCCACTACATGCTCGGCCAGCTCTCGTTGGACGTCGGAGAGCTGGTCTACGGCCTGGGCGAGCGTTTCACCCCGTTCGTCAAGAACGGGCAGACCGTGGACATCTGGCAGGCCGACGGCGGCACCAGCAGCGAGCAGGCGTACAAGAACGTCCCGTTCCACCTGACCAACCGTGGATACGGCGTCTTCGTGAACCATCCCGGCAAGGTCAGCTACGAGGTCGGCTCCGAGTCGGTCGGCCAGGTCCAGTTCAGCGTCGAGGACCAGTCGCTGGAGTACTTCGTCGTCCACGGCCCGACCCCGAAGCAGATCCTGGCGCGCTACACCGCGCTCACCGGCCGCCCGGCCCTGCCGCCCGCCTGGGCCCTGGGCCTGTGGCTGACCACGTCCTTCACCACCGACTACGACGAGGCCACGGTGGGCCGCTTCATCGACGGCATGGCCGAGCGCGGCATCCCGCTGAGCGTCTTCCACTTCGACTGCTTCTGGATGCGCGCCTACCAGTGGTGCGACTTCACATGGGACGCGGAGACCTTCCCCGACCCGGCCGGCATGCTGAGCAGGCTCAAGCAGCAGGGGCTGCGGATCTCCGCCTGGATCAACCCGTACATCGCACAGAAGTCGGCGGTATTCGAGGAGGGCATGCGCGAGGGCTACCTGGTGCGGCGCCCGGACGGCAGCGTGTGGCAGTGGGACCTGTGGCAGCCCGGCATGGCCCTGGTGGACTTCACCAACCCGGCCGCGCGCGACTGGTACACCGGCAAACTGAAGACGCTGCTCGACCAGGGCGTGGACTGCTTCAAGACCGACTTCGGCGAGCGCGTCCCCACCGACGTCGTCTGGCACGACGGCTCCGACCCCGAGCGGATGCACAACTACTACACCCACCTCTTCAACCAGGCCGTCTTCGAACTCCTGCGCGCCGAGCGGGGCGAGGGCGAGGCGCTGCTGTTCGCCCGGTCCGCCACCGCCGGCGGCCAGCAGTACCCGGTCCACTGGGGCGGCGACTGCGAGTCCCACTTCAAGGCCATGGCCGAGTCGCTGCGCGGCGGACTCTCCCTCGGCCTGTCCGGATTCGGTTTCTGGAGCCATGACATCGGGGGCTTCGAGGGCACCCCGACCCCGGCCACCTTCAAGCGGTGGGCGCAGTTCGGGCTGCTCTCCTCGCACAGCCGCCTGCACGGCAGCAAGTCGTACCGCGTGCCGTGGGACTACGGCGAGGAGGCCGTCGACGTCACCCGCGAGTTCACCCTGCTCAAGCACCGCCTCGCCCCGTACCTCCAACGCGCCGCGCAGCAGGCGCACACCACCGGTGTCCCGGTGATGCGCGCCATGGTGCTGGAATTCCCCGACGACCCGGCGGCCGCCACGCTCGACCGGCAGTACATGCTCGGCGACGACCTGCTCGTCGCGCCGGTCTTCACCGACGACGGCACGGTCGAGTACTACGTGCCGGAAGGCACCTGGACCAATGTGCTGACGGGTGCTCAGGTAACCGGTCCGCGCTGGGTCCGCGAGCAGCACGGCTTCCACACCCTGCCCCTGCTGGCCCGCCCGGACTCGGTCATCCCGCTGGCCGCCGACGACCAGCATCCGGTCTCCGCCTGGGCCGACGGCGTCGAACTGCGGGTGCACGCCTTCGCCGAGGGCGCCGAGCACACCGTGGTGATCCCCAGCACCGACGGCCCCGGTGAGACGGCCCGCTTCCACCTGCGCCGCCGGGGCGGCCGACTGCACGTGACCACCGACAGCCCGCACCCGTGGCAGCTGCGGATCGGCGGCCCGAACGCGACCGTGCGCCCCTACCCCGCCGGCACCTCGGAGGCCGACCTGCCGTACCCGGCCTGAACCCGACGGCCAGGGCGGGGCCCGCGCGGCTCGGACTGTTCTGCTGGCCGAGGCCGAGGTGCCCGGCCTGGCCGTCCCCACGGCCAAGACCGGGGACCCGGACGGCGATCCCGTCGAGGGCGCCGGCCAGTTCGGGTACCACCGGGCCCACGGGGTGGCCCGCGGGGCGGCTGCCGGACGCGGTCACCCGTCGGCACTCAGGTCGAAGACGATCCGGGCCTTGATCTCGCCGCGCAGCACGGCGTCGATGGATTCGTTCACGGAGGCGAGCGGCCGGGTCTCGTGGATGACCTGTGTGCGCCCGGCCGCGTGCAGCCGGAAGACCTCGGCGAGGTCCTGCCGTGTGCCGACGATGGAGCCGATGATCGCCGTGCCGTTCAGCACGGTGTCGAAGATCGGCACCTGGATCGTGCCGTGCGCGGGCAGCGCCACCATGACGAGCTTCCCACCGCGCCGCAGACCGGAGTTGACGGCCTCGAACGCGGCCCGATTCACGGCCAGTGCGATCGCCGCGTGGGCGCCGCCGTGTTTCTTCAGCTCCGCCCCGACATCCTGCTCGCGGGCGTCGATGACGAGGTCCGCGCCCAGCTCCCGGGCAAGTTCCAGCTTGTCGTCGGTGACGTCGATCGCGGCGACCGTGGCACCGGCGATCTTCGCGTACTGCACGGCCAGGTGCCCGAGCCCGCCGACACCGGAGACGGCCACGAGCTGGGTGGGCCGCACATCGGCGACCTTGAGCGCCTTGTAGGTGGTGACGCCGGCGCAGGTGAGCGGGGCGGCGTCGAAGGGGGTGAGGTTCTCGGGCACCGGCTGGGCGAAGTCGGCCCAGGCCAGCATCTTCTCGGCGTACCCGCCGTCGCAGCCGTACCCGGTGTTGATCTGCTGCTCGCACAGTGTCTCCCAGCCGGACAGGCAGTGCTCGCACCGTCCGCAGGCCCTGCCGAGCCAGGGGACCGCCACCCGCTGCCCGATGTGGAGGTGGGTGACTCCGTCACCGAGCGCCTCGACGAGGCCCACACCCTCGTGGCCGGGGACGAACGGCGGGTCGGGCTTGACGGGCCAGTCGCCGTGGGCGGCGTGGATGTCGGTGTGGCACAGCCCGGAGGCTTCGACGCGGATGCGGACCTGGCCGGGGCCGGGCTCGGGGTCGGGCCGCTCCTCGATGACCAGAGGCTCGCCGAAGGCCCGTACGACAGCTGCTTTCATGGGTTTCTCCTGGGAGTGCCGGCTCAGTCGTGCGCGACGACGGCGACCGGGGCGGTGGCGTGGTGCAGGACGGCGTGGGTGACGCCCCCGATGTGGGCACCGACGGACGAGCGGCGGATGCGCCGGCCGAGGACGACCAGGGAGGCTTCACGGGAGGCGTCGATCAGGGCGAGCGACGGGCTGCAGCAACGGGACTCCGCGACGACCACGACATCGGGGTACTTCTGCCGCCAGGGCTGCAGCGTCTCCGCCAAGGCGGCGGCGTCGGCCTGGGCCACCGTCTCGGTGACCGCCGGATCGGGGGCCATGGCGTAGGCGTAGTAGTACGGCGGGTTCCAGCCGTGCAGTACCCGCAGTGTCACGGCGCGGCGGGCGGCGGCCTCGAAGGCGAACTCGATGAGGGCCGGGTCCGGGGTGGCGGTGTCCAGTCCGAGCAGGACGGGCCGCAGCTGTGCGGCACCGGCGGCGGTCGCCGCCGGTTCCCGCTCCTGCGGGGCCCGTTCACCGGCGCGGACCAGGATGACGGGCCGCTCGCTGTGCGCCACCACCGCGAGGCCCACGGAGCCGACCAGGAAGCCGCCGATCCCGCTCAGACCCCGGGAGCCGAGGACGAGGAGGTGGGCGTCCTCCGCGGCGCCGATCAGGGCCTCGGCGGGCCGTCCGGTGAGCTGTTCGGTGGTCACCTCGACGCCGGGGTGGCGCAGACGCAGGGCATCGGCGGCCTCACGGAGAATCTGCTCGCTCCAGTGCTGGTTCTTCTCGGCTCCCGGGAACGGGGCCTCGGCCATGGGGGCCGGCACCGGCCCCAGACCTGGACGAGCTTCACCGGCAGTCCGCGCAGCTCGGCCTCCTGGGCCGCCCATTCGGCGGCGGCGTGGCTCTCGGGCGAGCCGTCGAGTCCCACGGTGATGGTGCGGGGCATGTTCTCCACCTCCTGAATCGGGCGCGACGGCCCGATTCCAGCGTCGTGTTCGGGGTTCGGTTCGGGTAAGGCCGCGGCGCCTCAGGCGGGAGGGCGCGGCGCGGGGGGTCGCGGTCAGCGCAGCCAGGTGTGGTCGCGTTCCCGTTCCGCCGGGTCGGTGACGACCGCGGCGCGGCCGGTCAGGACGACGCTCCAGCCGGACCGCGCCGCCGCGTCGACGGCGTCCGCCTCGAACGCGACGACCGCGCCGTCGACCGCGCGGCTCAGCTCGGACGCCGCCGATGTGCGCAGCGACACCGCTCCGTCCGTGGACAGGCCGAAGTTGACCGGCACCACCGCCGGCAGGGCCTGCCGCGTGTGGACGACTCGTCCCACGGGTGCTGTCGCCAGCAGGCGCAGGCACTCGCCACGATCGAGTTCACGGAAGCCGTCGTTCGCGTACACGGGTCAGCCCTCCCCCGGCCGGTACAAGGAGTCCTGTCCATGCTGAGCCCCGGTCGCGGCCACCCATGAGGGCCACCGGTCCCGCCCCGGCCGGAGAGCGACCCAGGAAAACGCGCCGGTGCGGGGGCCCAACGGCCCTTCCGTCCGGCCCGCCCGCTCGGCTTTCCTCTGACCATGGCCCCCGAAACCAACATCGGCTCCGAAGGCCGCCACACGGAACGCACCGTCGGCGGAACCACCGTCGTGGAGCTGTACGGCGAGATCGACATACTGGCCGCACACTCTCTGACGGTTCGTCTGGACGGCCTGACGGCTTCCCTCCACCCGGACGTGGTGGTGGACCTGCGCGCCGTGTCCTTCATCGACCCCGCGGGACTGACCCCGCTGTGCCGGGCCCGGAACCGGATCAGGCGACGGCACGGTCGGCTGCGCCTCGTCGCCGACAGCGATCGAGTGCTGCGCGTGATGGGCGGGGCAGGGCTGAGCGACGTGTTCGATGTCCACGACCGCCTGCCCGGAGCCCTTGCTGTCGCAGCCACGGAAGGCCCTCTGCCCGCGGCGAGCTGACCGGGTCACGGACGAGCACGGACGTCGGCCGGGCGCCGCGTGGGCCTCGTCGAGTGGATCAGCCGCCCTCCTCGGCGGCCTCACCGTCGGTGGGCAGTGTCCTGCGCGTGCCGGGCGGTGTTGGACAGCGCCTCCCGCAGGACGGCGAGGAGGTGGCCGGCGTGGGCGGCGGGCACGTCGGTGTCCAGCAGGCCGGTCATGCGCAGGGCCGGGGAGAAGCCGAGGACTTCGCCGCGGACGCGGCCGAGTACGGCCCTACAAGGTCAGCACGTCCCGACCCTCCCGTCAGAGCGTTGTCGCCCGCTCCCCCGCGGCCGCCCACTCCTGGTGCGCGGCGTGGACGCGGTGCCACAGCGCCGCCCGTGCGGGGGCGTCGACGTCGGTCAGATTCAGGTGGAACACGTCGGCCAGTACGTCGTACCAGTCGTCGGCCGAGTCGATGGTCCGCTCGTACGTGCCTTCGGCGTCGATCCGGCGCAGCACACAGCCGCGCAGCATGTCCACGCCCTCGGCGTCGCGGAGCTGGGCTTGGAGGACCCGGACGAATCCGGACTCGGGGGAAGTGGACAGCCGGTGGTGCTCCGCGGCGAAGGAGGACAGCTCCACGGGCTCCGGCGCGAAGACCATCGCCGTGAAGGCGCCGCGGGGGTCATGGGTGAACCGCCAGCCGCCGGGCACCACTGCCGACGGGGCCATCGCGTAGGTGAACGGGCCCTGGGTGTAGGTGCCTTCGCGCAGCGGCAGTGGCTCGTACATGCCGCCGGCTAGCCCGGTGTCGACCAGCCATCGCTCGCCGTCGAGCCCCACGGTGAGCGCGAGGTGGTCACCGCCCGGGCCCTCGGGGTCCTCGACCTCGTCCTGCACCCCGGCCCTGTGCAGGGTCACGTCGTAGCCGAGGGCCGTCAGCAGCGCGGCGAAGGCCCCATTGAGGTGGAAGCAGTAACCGCCGCGCCCGCGCAGGATCCGGGCCACGGATTCCGCGGCGTCAATGCTCGTCGGCCGTCCCAGTTGGTTGTCGAGGGTCTCGTAGGCGACGCGTTCCACCTGCGCCCGGTGCAGTGCCCACAGCGCTTCGGCGGTCGGGGCCGCCGGCCGGGCCACCCCCAGCACAGCCAGGTACCCATCGATGTCGATCATGCTCCCCCTCACCGCTCCCCCTCACCGCTCCCCCTCACCGCTCCCCCTCACCGTTCGAACGGGGGATCAGCCTAGTCGCCCGTACGGCCCGTCCCCCGCCCGGCCCCGGGGCTTCGGAGGCGTTCCGGGGCCACGCCCTGCGGGGCCGACGTACAGGACCGCCCCTCAGCGACAGCGTGCCCGGCCCACCGCCGCGGCCGTCGTCAGGGGCACGGTCAGGAGCGCCGCCAGCCAGAACAGCGGCCGGTAGTCGTGCGCCTGAGCGGTGGAGGCCGCCAGGCCGCCGGCCACGGCGCTGCCCACGTACAGGGCAACGCCGAACATGGCCACGCCCGTGGCGCGGGCCGTCGGGGACAGCGCCGTCGCCCACGACTGGATCGTGGAGTGCATGAAGGACCAGCCGCCCCCGAGGAGCAGGGCGACGACGACGAGCGCCCCGGTGGACTGGCCGCACCCGGCGAGCAGGTACGCCACGGCCGTCTGCACCCCGCCGACCACGATCAGGCCTACCGGAGACCACCGCCCGACGAGCCGCTTGACCACCTGCGCCGCCGCCATGGACCCGACCCCGTACAGGGCCGCGACGGCGCCGGCCACGGTGGTGGGAACGCCACGCGCCTCCAGAGCCGGTGCCAGGTAGGTCAGGAAGCCGAGGAGCACCGCCCCCTCCAGCATCGCCACCGCCATCACGTACCACTGCCACGGCGAGGACAGGACCACGCGGAAGGGCGCCAGCAGTGACGCGGAGGGGGCCCGTTCTGGCTCGGGCAGGCGGCGGAGGGCCACCGCCAGGTAGCCGGCGAGGATACCGGGCAGCGCGAAGACCAGCCGCCACGTCAGATAGTGCGCCAACACCCCGGCGACGACCGTGGCCACGGCGGTGCCCAGCGCGAACGCGGTCATCAGCTCGCTGAGGGCGCGCTGCCGTGTCGCGGCGGGCACCGTGTCCCCCACGTACGTCAAGGAGGCGGCGATGGAGGCGGCGAAGAACGCGCCGGCCAGGGCGCGGGCCCCGATCAGCACGGGAGCGTTGGGAGCGAGGGCCGAGGCCAGGGCGGCCAGTGCCGCGCCGGTGAGCGACACCCGCATCACACACACCCGGCCCCATCGGTCGCTGGCCACCCCCCACACCGGCTGCATCAGCCCGTAGGTGAGGTAGTAGCCGCTGGCGGCCAGCACCACGGTGGGGAGCGGGACCCCGAGGCGGCGGCCGATGAGAACCAGCATGGGCGCGATGCAGAAGCGGTCGAAGTTGCTGACGAATCCAGCGGTGCGCAACAGCCGCAGGGAGGCCGCGGGCGAGGTCGCCACCGGTGTCGACGCGGTGGTGGTCATGGGGCGGAAGCTCCCTTCCGAGAGGGTTCGACGAGAACGGATGAGCAGGTGAACCGGTGAGCGGGTGAGCGGGTGAGCGGGTGGCAGAGACGGACCGGCCCTGGTCGGATGCGGTCCGCCACCAGTTCAGCACCGGGCCCCTCGGGGCGGTGACCGCTGGCTATTACCATCAGTCACAGCCTGCCGGTTCGGCATCGGGCCTGGTGACGGCAGCATCACAAGAGGGCGCCCGCGGCCGGGCGGACGCCCGCCGTCCGGAGGAGGGGCACCATGACGCGCGGCAGGCTGTCACCCCTGGACACCTCCGCACGGCCCCCCGCGGACCACGGATCCTCGCCGGACACGGCCGGGCGCCGGCGCGGTGGTCGGTGAGCACCGCACCCACACCGCCGCCGCCGCCGGGCGAGTCCTCCCGCCGTGAACTGGGGGCCTTCCTGCGGTCCCGCCGTGAACGGCTGACGCCGAAGGACGTGGGTCTGCCGGACGCCCCGGGCCGACGGACACCGGGGCTGCGGCGGGCCGAGGTCGCGGAACTCGCCGGCGTCAGCGTGTCCTGGTACACCTGGCTGGAGCAGGGCCGGGTGCGCACCTCGGAGCAGGTGCTGCGCGCGGTGTCGCGGGTGCTGCGGCTGGACGCCGCGGAAACCGCGCACGTCCTGTCGTTCGTGGAGGAGAGCAGCCCGACCGTCGACGTCCCCACCTGGGTGTCACGCAACCTGCTCACTCTGGTGCAGGCCATGACGCCACACCCCGCCGTGGTGCTCGACCCGCACTGGGACCTGCTGGCGTGGAACGCCGGGTACGCCGCCCTGCTGACCGATCCGACAAGGCTCCACCCCAAGCAGCGCAACCTCCTCTGGCTGGTGTTCCGCTGGCCGCCGGCCCGCACCCTGCTCCCCGACTGGGAACACGAGGCCCGCGCCCTGCTCGGCCAGTTCCGGTCCCGGGCGGCTCGCCGGCCCAACGATCCGCGGTTCGCCGAACTCATCGGCGAGCTGCTGTCCGACGGCGACGCGGCCCGCTGGTACGAGCGCCGGGAAACAGCAGGATTCCAGCCCTCCGTCCGCCGTTTCCGGCACCCGGCCGTGGGCGAACTTCGCCTGCGGTACGTGAAGCTGGCCGCCGTGGACGAGCCCGGCCACCACTTCCTGGCCTACCTGCCCGACGACCGCGACTCCGAGCATGCCCTGCGCCGCCTGCAGACAGGCGGATGAGCCGAGGTCTGCAAGGGTTGACGAGCCTCCAGGGGACGGAGTTATGGCGTACTGGGCGAGTGGGTGAGCTACAGGCGTGGTGCCGGCGGCAGCGGCGTGGGCGCTCCCGTCTCCGGTGCGGCGCGGAACGCTTCGATCACGTAGGCGGCGAAGCGGCGGGAGGCCGTGACCCGGGAGGCACGCGGCGTGTCCTGGAGGCCCCGGTGGGCCATGAGCATGAGGATCAGGTCGTCGACGACGAAGCCGGGGCGCAGCCGGCCGGTCTCCTGGGCACGGCGGGCCAGTTGGCCGACCGCGTGCAGAGCGTGCTGCCGGTCGGCGGCGAAGTCCATGGCGTCGGGGAAGGCCGTCATGAAGGCGTCGGCGAATCCCCGGCTGTGCGCGTGGAGTTCGCAGATTCGCTCGATCAGGCTCCGGAATCCGTGCCACGGATCCGAGTCCGTAAGGGCGTCGCGGACGGCGGCGTGGCAGGCCCGCCGCTGCTCGGCGAAGGTCTCCGCGATCAGTGCCTGCTTGGTCGGGAAGTGCCGGTACAGCGTGGCGGGGCCGATGCCCGCATGCCGGGCGACCTCGCGCATGGGCGCACTCAGTCCCTCCTCGCCGAACACCGCGCGCGCGGCGTGCAGGATGCGGGCCCGGTTGTCGCGGGCGTCGGAGCGCACAGGGTGAGGCAAGTGGGTGGTCATCGTTTCTCACTTTAGCCAAACGGACGGAGGCGTCCGTTACGGTCCGATGGCGGTGCCGCCACCCCGCCCCCGCACTTCACCGGTGACGCCCGGCCGCGGGGCTGGGCGCGCCGGGCGAGGAGCGGCTGCTCGCCCGGGGCGCGCGTGACTCGGCGCCCACGGCCGCAGCAGCTGCGATCCGTCCCTCCACCGACCCGAGGAGCCAAGATGAAAGCCGTCGTGATCAGGACGTTCGGAGACCCCGATGGCCTGGAGGTCGTCGATCTGCCCGTGCCCGTTCCTGCCCCGGGGCAGGTGCGGATCGCCACGGAGGCGATCGGGGTAGGCGGGGTGGACGCCGTGATCCGCCGGGGAACGCTTGCCGCCCACGGCTTCCGGGAGGGCCATCTCCTCGGCAGCGAGGTCGCGGGGATCGTCACCGCGGTGGGAGAGGGCGTCGACGCCTCGTGGGTCGGGCGGCGGGTGTGGGCGTTCACCGGCCTGTCCGGTGGGTATGCCGAGCAGGCCGTCGCCGCGGTCCAGGACGTCCTTGCGCTGCCCGACGGCCTGACCGGCACCGACGCGGTGACCCTCGGCGGCTCCGGCGTGGTCGCCCACTACGCCCTCGACCGTGCCCGTTTCACGCCCGGTGAGACGGTGCTCGTGCGCGGGGCGGCGGGCAGCATCGGAATCACGGCGATCCAGCTCGCGGCCAGGAACGGCGCCGGCGCCGTGGCCGTCACCACCTCGTCCGCGGAGCGAGGCGCCCGCCTGCGAGACCTGGGCGCGACCCACACCCTTGACCGCTCCGGCGAAAGCGGCCCGGACACACCGGCGGGCTTCGACATCGTGATCGATGTCGTGGCAGGTCCTCAGCTTCCTCTCTTCCTGGACAAGCTGAACCCCAACGGGCGGTATGTGGCTGTCGGCGTGGTCGGGGGGCAGCCACCGGCAGACTTCGGCATGCGGCTCGTGGACGCCTTCCGCAGGTCGTGGTCGTTCGCCACTTTCAGCTCCGACACCGTGCCCTGCCCCGACCGGCAGGCCGTGCGGACCTCCCAGTTCGCCGACGCCGCGCACGGGGACCTGCGCACGGTCGTGCACGAGGTGTTGCCCCTGGACCAGGCGGTACTGGCCCACCACGAGATGGACGCGGGGAACGTCTTCGGCCGGATTGTGCTGACGCCGTGAGCCCGGCAAAGGGGGTGGACTGGGTTCGGGGGCGCTCGAAAGTGGATGGACAGTCCACCGCGGAGGTGCAAATATATGCCGCATGATGCATGATCATGCACTGTCGGGAGAATCTGGCCCCTGGGCGTGGCCGATCGGATTCCGTGCCTGCACAGGGCACGGCGGACTGCGCGAGCACGGTGACGACATCTCCATCGTCGCCTCGGAACGGCCGGCCACCAGCGCCGCCATGTTCACCCGGAGCCTCTTCGCGGGCCCGGCCGTAGTCCTCAGTCGTGCCCATGCCGCGGGGCAGAACCTGCGTGCCGTGACGACGCTGGCGCAGAACGCGAACGTCGCCACCGGGCGTCAGGGCGAGGAGAACGCCGCCGAGGTCGTCCGCCGCGTCGCCGGGGTTCTGGGCGTCCCGGAGAACGAGGTACTCATCGGCTCCACCGGGGTCATCGGGCGCCCACTGCCGATGGGCACCATCCGTGCGCACTTCGACGGGACCGCCGAACGCGGCCTCGCGGCGTTCACGGCCGGACCGCAGGATGTGGCCCGCGCGATGATGACCACCGACACCCGCCCCAAGACCGCCGTACGGACCGTCGGGCACGCCCGCATCGTGGGCGTCGCCAAAGGTGTCGGCATGCTGGAACCCAATATGGCCACCATGCTTGCCTACGTGTTCACCGACGCGGCCCTGTCCCCGACCGACCTGGACAGAGCATTGCGCGGAGCGGTGAACCGCACGTTCAACTGCCTGAGCGTGGACACGGACACCTCCACCTCCGACACTGTTGCGGTCATCGCCAACGGCGCCGCAGGACCGGTCGATCCGGCGCGGTTCTCCGAAGCCCTCGACGACCTGTGCCTGGACCTCACGCAGCAACTGGCCCGTGACGGCGAAGGCGCCACCAAGCTCCTGCGCGTCACAGTCGGCCAGGCCGGCGACTACAGCCAGGCCAAACGCATCGCCAAGAGCGTGGTGAACTCCCCGCTGGTCAAGACCGCCGTCCACGGCGCCGACCCCAACTGGGGGCGGGTGGTGATGGCCATCGGCAAGAACACCGACGACACCGACATCGCGCCGGGCGACGTCACCGTGAGATTCGGCGACATCGAGGTGTACCCCGACGAGCCCGAGGCCGACACCCTCGGCAAACTCGTCGGCATCATGAGCCAGGACGAGGTCGACATCGTCATCACGCTGGGTCTCGGGGAGGCGGAAGCCACGGTCTACGGCTGCGACCTGTCCGCCGGCTACATCCGTATCAACGCGGACTACACGACATGACCGGGCCCCACCACGGCGACGGCTCCCTGCGCGCCGCCCTGGACGCGCTGACCGAACGCTTCGACCTCGCGGGCTTGGGGGTCACGGAACATGCCCCACCCACCGACTCGGCCGGCAGTGACCACGTCCTCCCATGGATCCTCGGCGGCATGGCTTTCCGGTAGCGACAGCCTGTGCCGTTTCAGCCACCGTCTTCCGCCGCACCCGGGCCGACACCGCTGAGCTGACTTCCCGAGGCAGCTCGACCGACGTGATCTGGGCCCGCATCTGATCACGGTACCCGCTCGGCGCCTGCTGCTACCGGTGATGTGGCGGGTGCGGAGGTGGTGGCGGGTGGGGTGGCGGGTGCGGGATGGTGGCGATGTCGGGTGCGGCCTCAGGCCACACCAGCAGCACCGGGCACGGAGCGTGGTCGACGATGAAGCGGGTGGCCGGCCCCAAGCTGTGCGGCCCGAGGCGGGTGCGGTCGCCGTCGCGGGCGAGAACGAGCAGGTCCGCGCCCTCGGCGGCGGCGACGACCTCCCGTTCGACACGGCCGGTGCGCTCGACACGGGTACACGGGCGGCCCAGACGCCGCGCGGCGTCAGCGAGAAGCTGGTCGGCGGAAACGGCAGCCAGGTGCTCCACTCTCGTGCCGGGGTCGCGTTCGGGGTGACCGCGGCCGAGCAGGCCGGCGAACGCGCCGTGCGCCGCGCCCGGGACGTCGGCCGGGGTGACGTGGAGCAGCACGATCTCCGCGTCCTCGGGTGCGTGAGTGCGGGCGGCGTCAACGACGGCGGGCCAGGTGCCCTCGGTGATCCAGGCGGTGACGTGCATGGCGATCAGCCTCCGATGAGGGTCAGCGAGGTCCACAGTGCCACCGCCGACAGCACCAGAGCGGCGGGCACGGTGCACAGACCGAGCCGCGTGAACTCCCCGAGCCCGACCTCACTGTCGTGTTCGTGCACGATGCGCCGCCACAGCAGCGTGGCCAGGGAACCGGCGTAGGTGAGGTTGGGGCCGATGTTCACACCGAGCAGCACCGCCAGCACCGCGCCCGGCCCGGACGGCGCGGTCAGCGGCAGCAGCACCAGTACGGCGGGCAGATTGTTGATGACGTTGGCCAGCACCGCGGCCAGCACCGCGATGCCCAGCAGGGCCGCGAGGCCCGTGCCGCCGGGAACCAGGTGCCCCAGCCCGGTCGCGAGCCCGTTGTCGACCACCGCACGGACCACGATGCCCAGGGCCAGGACGAAGACGAGGAACGGCACCGCCGCGGCGCGTGCGACGGCCCTGGGCGTGGTACGGCGCTGGGCCAGCGCCCGCACGGCGAGCACGCCGGCGCCGGCGAAGGCCGCCCAGGCGGGGTTGATCCCCACCGCCGAGGTGACGACGAACCCGGCCAGCGTGCACGCCACCGTGACCAGCGCGAACACTGGCAGCTCGCGCGGCTCGGCAGCGGGCGGGGCCTGGGCCCCGGCGCCGAGGTCGGTGGCGAAGAATTGGCGGAAGACCACGTACTCGCAGGCGATCGCCACCAGCCAGGGCAGCACCATCAAAGCGGCGAACCGGGTGAAGCTCAGCCCGCTGGCGGCGAACGCCAGAAGGTTCGTGAGGTTGGAGACCGGCAGCAGCAGCGACGCGGTGTTCGACAGATGGGTGCATGCGTAGATGTGCGGCTTCGGTCGGGCGCCGAGCCGCGCGGCGGTGGCGAACACCACCGGCGTGAGCAACACGATCGTGGCGTCCAGACTGAGCACCGCGGTGATCACCGACGCAGCCGCGAACACCTGCACCAGCAACCGGCGCGGGCGGCCCGCCGCGCTACGCGCCATCCACGCCCCGCACGCGTGGAACAGGCCCTCGTCATCGCACAGCTGGGCGAGGACCAGGACCGCCGCGAGGAACCCGATCACCGGCCCGAGCCGCTCCGCCTCCTCCCGGGCGTGCCCCAGCGAGACCGCCCCGGTGGCGATCACCACGCCCGCAGCCGGCACCGCGACGACCGCCTCCGGCCACCCGAACGGACGAATGACAGCGCACGCCAGCACCGCCAGAAGCAGAACGACGGAGACAACCTCCGCCACAGATGAACTCACCAGCAGAATTCTTCTCCCGACCGCCCGACGCGGCAACGACAGCTCTCCACGGCACGGCAGGGCATCAGGCCGCCGGACGGCCGACCCGGGCCCCGCGGTAGTCCCCGGTCAGGGAGAACCGCTCCTGCCCGGGACCGGGTGCCCCCCAGCAACCCAGCACCCCGGCGCCTGCCGCTCGACGACCGCAGCGAGAGGGTGGCCCGCGTTACTGGGGCTGCGGGCGCCATTCGAAGAGCAGGATGGTCGCGTCGTCCCGCAGCCGGTTGCGCTGGTAGTCGAGGATGGCGTGGATGAGCAGCCGCAGTACCTCGGCCGGGCGCTCGCCGGCGGCGTTGGAGCGGATGATGAAGTCGGTGAACCGGTCGAGGCCGAACTCCGCACCGTCCGCGTCGCGGGCTTCCACGACACCGTCGGTGTACAGCAGGACGCAGTCACCCGGTTCCAGCTTCGTCTCGTGGACCTGCCGGGTGGCCGGGGCGAGTGGGCCGGCCAGGCCGATCGGCGGTTGCGGGGGGCTGTCCAGCGCTCCGGCGAGCACGCGCTCGTCACGGACCAGCAGCGGTGGGGGGTGACCGCAGTTGACCCAGTGCAGCACCCCGGTCTCCGCGTAGAGTCGGCACAGTACGCCGGTGCAGAAGTGGTCGGGCAACCACTGGGCCAGCGCCTGATCGACGGAGCCGACGACGTCCGCCAGGTCGCCACCGCCGCGGCGGGCGTTGCGCGCCGCGGCCATGGCGACCGATGTGGTCAGGCCGGCGATCAGATTGTGACCCATGCCATCGAGGATCATGGTGTGCAGCTCGTTCTTGGCCACCGAGTGGTCGAAGGCGTCGCCGGCGATGCCGTACGCCGGTTCGAGAACCGCCGTGGAGACGCACCTGCTGCTGCCGATGGTGCGCGGCGGCAGGAAGGTCCGCAGCATCTCGGCGGGCAACCCCATGGTCGCGGTGCGGGTGCGGGCGGCGAGCCAGTCACTGTAGGCGCGCTTCGAGGAGATCATCATGGCGGACAGACAGGCCAGCATCCGGCTGCGGCGCATCAGCACCCCGTCGAGCGAGGCGGTGCGCACCGCCAGCACGCCCAGCCGTTCCGCACCGTCGACCAGAGGCATCCAGACGATCAAGCCCTCATCGGCATCGACCACCCTCGGGGAGACCGTGCGGTACGCCCAGCCGGCCGACGAGTGGTCCACCGACAGCGGCTCCAACGCTTCGCCGAGTGGAATGAGCAGCCGTTGTTGCAGGTCGACGAGGTAGATCAGCGCGGTGCCCAGGCCGAGGGCCGAGGCGCATTGGTCGGCCAGGGCAGGCAGTTCGACCGGCAGGGCCGTTTGTGCCTCAGTGATCAGCTGTTCCAGCCGATTCTCGTCGACGGCGAGGCCGGGATGGGCGGGCGCGTGTGATGGGTCCGACACGGGGATCACCCCTTCCCTGCCCAGTCTCACACTGATCCCGTCCTCTGTGACGTGTGCGACGGGCCAGCCGAGCGGGGTCGCACGTGCCTCAGCGCCGCGGAGCTGGTGCCCCGGTAGGTGTGCTGGGCGCCGTATCCGTCGCCATACGTTCAGGTCCGGCCTCGCGCACCGTAGCGAGATGCCCGGCCCGAGGCACGCCGAGATCGTCCCACTCGTAAGGGATGACGTGCTCGTCATGGCTGTGGACATGGACCGTCGGTTCCAGCTCCGGATCCTCATCGCCGCGGGTCCACCCCGGCAAGGCCGACGGGGCACGCAGCGCGGGGTCGGAGACGGCCCCGGGCCTTCCCCCATCGGCCGGCGGGTTACGCTCTTGACCGCCTGTCACGCACCGCCGGTGCCAAGGCGCCCATCATCAGCACCCCCGTGAGCGCGAACCCCCACGCATACCCCGTGTGCGCTGCGAGCAGGCCGAAGCCTGCGGCGCCCACTCCCATGCCGCCGTCGTAGGCGAGGTTCCACAGTGCGGAGACCGTGCCGTACGACGGGCGGGAGACGCGGCTGTACATGAGGGTGAGGGTGGCGTTCTGGACGATGCCGAAGCCGGTGCCGAAGACCGCCGCGCCCATCAGTACGGCGACCGGGCCGGCAGTGGCCGCCAGCATCGACAGCCCCGCCGCCGACGCGAGCAGACCCGGGGTTACCAGCCGCGCGGAGCCCCGGCGGTCGCCGTACCGGCCCGCCAGCCAGCGGGCCACGGTGGAAGCGGTGCTCTGGACCAGCAGCGCCGCCGTCGCGACACCTGCCGATGCGCGCGGGACGGCCAGCGGCACGAACGTCACCAGGATCCCGGCGGCGACCGCGGTGGCGGAGAACACCAACGCGGGACGCCGCAGCCCCGCGGCACGCACGGCGGCCACCATGCCGAGTGCTTCGGCATCGGCACTCGTGCCTTCAGTTCCGTGGGTCTTCGGCGGCTGCGTCTCCCGGAGTCCCGGGACGGTCGGGATCGCCGCCAGGGCCGCCAGGCCCGCGGCCATGGTGACCGTGGTGTAGCCGAGGTGTCCGGACATCCAGACCCCCAACGGCAGGGTGACGAGCGAGGGCACACCACCCACCAGGCCGACCAGGGCCAGTCCCTCGCCTCGGCGCTCGGCGGGGATCAGCGCCGCGGTCAGGGCGCCGCCGGCGACCATCGTGAGACCGAACCCGAGGCCGCGCACCAGGCACACCGACGCGGTCCAGGCAGCGCCGTCGTCGAGGGGCAGGGCGAGCGCGGGGGCGCCCAGCAGGAACAACCCCGCCGCCAGCGGTCCCCGGTGGCCGTACCGGCCGACGATCCGGGGCCCGGCCAGCTCGCCGAGCACCGTGGACAGCATGAGCGCGCCCGTCGCGAGGCCCGCCGCACCGCGGCCGACGTGCGTGGGGACCGCCGACAGCAACAGGAAGAAGCTCACCGTCACAGCCACCACGCTCACGAACCGCAGCAGCAGGGCGCGGCTCAGCAGGGGCGGCCGCGTCGGGGCGGTGCCCGTCGCGGCGCTGACCGTCGCGGCGGTGGAATCCGGGGCGATGGGGTCCGGGGCGGAGTTCGCGGTCGGGTCAGGAGGAGTCATGCCGTTGACGCTAGGGAGCGACCGGCTCACCGGTAAGATCCAATTTCATGCCTGTGCAGTGGACCGGTCTGTCGCCCGAGCTGCTGCTGGCCATCGACCGGAGCAGCGGTGAGCAACTGCGTGTCCAATTGGAACGGCAGCTGCGGGACGCGATCCGCGGCGGCCGCCTCGCCGTGGACGAACGCCTCCCCTCCTCGCGGGAACTGGCCCGCTCCCTCGGCCTGTCCCGCGGCCTGGTCCAGGACGCCTACGCCCAGTTGCAGGCCGAGGGCTACTTGGTCACCCGCGTGGGCTCGGCCACCCGTGTCGCTGCCTGCGCACCCGCCGCCCCCGTCGAGCCGTCGGCCGAGCGCCCTCCGCAGCCCACGCGTCTGATCGCCGACTTCCGGCACGGCGTGCCCGACTTGGCCTCCTTCCCGCGTGCCGACTGGCTGTGGGCGGTCCGCGAGGCGGCCCGCCGGATGCCGACCGCCGACCTCGGCTACGGGGATCCGCGCGGCAGCCGGGAGCTGCGCACGGTCGTCACCGCCTATGTGCGCCGGATCCGCGCGGCCGCCGCCGAACCGGACCGCACCCTCATCTGCTCCGGCTACGCCCAGGGGCTGGCCCTCGCCCTCCAGGCGCTGGCCCGCGGCGGGGTCCGTGCCGTCGCCCACGAGGATCCCGGCAGTCCCGCTACGGTGAGCGCGGCCATCCTCGCGGCGGGCCTCACCCCGGTCCCCGTCCCGGTCGACGCGCACGGGGTCGATGTGGCGGCCCTGGAGGCGACCGGCGCTCGCGCGGTGGTCGTCACCCCCGCCCACCAGTGGCCACCGGCGTCCTCCTCGCCCCTGAACGCCGGCACGCGCTGCTCGCCTGGGCCCGGCGCCGCGACGCGTATGTCATCGAGGACGACTACGACGCCGAGTTCCGCTACGACCGGGAGCCGGTCGGCGCTCTCCAAGGCCTCGCGGCCGACCGGGTGGTCTCGATCGGCACCGTCAGCAAGTCCCTGGCCCCTGCCCTGCGCATCGGCTGGCTGCTGAGCCCCCCGGCGCTCACCGCGCCACTCACCGAGGCGAAACGGATCGCGGACCGAGGCACGCCCACCCTCGATCAGCTGGCCCTGGCCCGGCTGATCGAATCAGGCCGCTACGACCGCCACCTGCGCCGTATGCGCACCCTGTACGGGGCGCGCTGCAGGACACTGCGAGCCGCCCTCGCCGAGCATGCCCCAAAGGTGCGTCTGACCGGCCTCGCGGCGGGGTTCCACGCCGTGGCCCACCTGCCGGACGGAGCGGACGAATCGGCGGTCATCGCCGCGGCGCGGGCCCGGCGCGTCGGTCTGTACGGTATGAGCGCGTGCCGTGCCTCGGGCGATTCCGAGCCGCCTCGACTCGTGCTCGGCTTCGGTGACGTTCCCGAGCGGGCCATCGCGGAGGGGATCGGGGCGGTCGGTGACCTGCTCGGCCACGGCCGGGGGTCGAAAGGCACCAGCATCTGACCGCGCCTCGAGCGTCGGGGGGCGGAGGCCCTGTGCCTTGCTCTCGTCCCGCAGAGTCAGGCGGCGAGGGTCGGCGCGGGGGTCAGTGTCCCAGAGCGGCCTTGGCGGTCACGATGACGAGGCCGAGTAGCAGGTTGACGGCGCCCTCGGCGACCGCCATGCGGCGGGTCGCGCCCGCGCTGATCGCGCCGAGGGTCGCCCAGGTGACCTGTTGGGCAATAGCGACGGCGAGCACCAGCCAGGTCGTGCCGGACAGGCTCAGGCCGAGCACCGGGCTGAGCGCCGCCGCCACCGCGGGCAGTACGGCCGCCTCCACGATGGGCCATTCGCGCCGGGCCACGCGCCGTACCTCCCGGCGGTCGATCGGCCTGCCGACGATCCGTTCCCCGGCGACGTGCGCGTACACGTGCGCTGCCCAGAAGACCACGCCCGTAACCAGCAGCAGCACGATCAGCTGAAGCCGCGGGAAGTCGCCGGCCGTGCCGGCGGTGACCACGACCGATGCGGCGAGTAGCGAACCGTAGACCGCACCCGCGTAGTCCGTCCGACGAGTGCGGGCCCGCTCTTGGCGCGCGGGTCGCCCCGCCGGGGCCGGAGAACTGCTCACCGAACCAACATAGGCGCCGATACCGGATACTCCCGTGAACGGCGCCGACCGCTCGGGTGCCCACCCTGGCGGAGCAGCCACTTCGCGAGTCCCGGATCTCTAGTAGGGGGCTCGCGTGACATCACGGTACTGCGGGGCGAGGACGACCTCATCGAGTTCACCCGCCGCGCCTGGCGCGAGGACCTCATGGTGGAGGAGTTCGTCGAGGGACGGATGTACCACATCGACGCGGTGCTGGCCGACGGCTACCGCTTCGTGGCGTCCTCACGGTACCTGCACAGCTTTCTGGGCGTGTTCTCCGGGCAGAACAACGGTTCGCTCCAGCTGCGTCCCGACGACCCCTTCGCCCGCAGGCTGGAGGCGTTCTTCGATCGAGCGCTGGAGGCCTTCGACACCCCGGAGGCCGGCGCCTACCACCTGGAGGTGTTCCACACCCCCGAGGACGAGCTGGTGCTGTGTGAGATCGCGTCGCGCGTGGGCGGAGACCGTATCCCCGCGCTCACCCGGGCCACTTACGGCGTCGACCTCCACGCCGTGTCCCTGCGTCTGATGTGCGGCCTGCCCGTGACTCCTCCGCCGGCCGCCCTCCCGGCCGAGGTGCATGGCTCGGTATCCATCCTGCCGCAGGGCCGTCCGGTGCGGATACCCGGCAGGCCGCCCTTCCCGTGGGTGCGCCATTACGAGGTCAACGATCAGGCCGGGCCCGACGCGGTGACCCTGCACAGCGCGTCCCATCTGTGCTTCGTCATCGTCGCCGGAGCCGATACCGCCGAGGTGGAGCGGCGCCTGTTCGAGGCGGAGGACTGGCTGATGGTCAACCTCGACTGACGCGGCGCACGCCAGGGTGGCCCTCAACGGGCTCCCGGCGCGGCGTTGGCCGCCCGGGGCCCTCACGCATGTCCGGGCTGTTCTGGCGGGCTGCGCCCGGATGTCCCCGGGCCTGTCCCCGGAACGTTCGGGTTCAGGCGGAAGGGGCGTGGGGCCGGAAGACGGCGCCGAGGCCGGGGAGGCCGCCGGTGTTCACGAGCCGGGGTGCAGGACGGCGAACAGCCCGCCGGCGCGGGTGCCGTCCGGCAGCTGCCAGACACCGCCGACATGGCCGATGGCCCCTTCGGGAAGGGCCGACGCGCCGTCCGGGGCGGGCCTCAGGACCCGGTGCACACGGAGGGTCGCGCCATCCGGTGCGGTCAGCCCGGTGCCCTCGGAGTCGTCGGTGACAGGGGCCGTGGCCTCCTCCGACGCCAGGCCCGCACCGGCGTAGGAGCGGGTGACCTCCCGGTCGACGGCGTCGGAGATGCTCTGCGCCTGAGCCTGCACCCGCCCCTCGATCAGGGCCCACAACTGGGCCACCAGCACCGGGTCATGGCAGCCGTCATAGGCCCAGCGGCGTCCCAGCACGCCGTGCTCCATGGTCCCCACGAGGGCGTGCTCCGCCCCGTCGAGCGGCGCACCGCGATAGGTCAACGGCACCAGGTAGCTGACCGGCTCCGCACCGGCGGCGTCGGTGACCACCATGAACTCGATTCCCACCGCGCCCCGCGGGTCGTCCAGCCGGAAGCCTCCCGCCTTCGCCAGCCTGGGTTCATCGGCGCCGCCCCCGTACCACGGGCGCGAGGGCAGCCAGGAGGTGAGCAGTTCCAGCTTGGTCGGCTTGAGGGTGGTGCGGTGGATGATGGCCATGCCGATGTGTCCTCACCAAACTCGATGCGCTGATACGTGGTTCGATCATGCCGTACTTCTTCCACCTCCCACTGGCGCGCCCCTCCCCCGCCGCACGACGCCGAAGGGCGCCGCCCGACACGACCGGCGGCCTCCGATGGCGTCGAGCAGTCGACATCGACAGTCAGTCGGTGCCGAGAAGCTCGACAGGCAGGGGAACCCGGCCACGGCATCGGGCAGGAGGGCAACCCCCTGCCGGCCGGGGGCGACGCCTTCGTGATGCGGGTGCCCGGGCGCTCCGACCCCTCGCCGTCGGCGCGGGCCGCGTATCACCTGGGCCTGCTTCACGGTGAGGATGGCGACACCGGGGAGAGCCTGCGCCGGCTGCGCCCGGCCGCCGGGGCTCGGGCCGTTCGAACCCCATCCTCACTACGTGCCGGACAGCGCGGCGAAGCCGACCGATCCGACCCACGCGCTGCCGCGGCCCTCCACACGCGGCGCCTGCCGCCCGCTCGCCGGCGTGTGGAGTGATCCTCGGTGTTCCTGCCCGCACGCTGCTCGCCGCCGCGCAGTCGTATCGTTGGCTGATGCGCGCACACCCCATTGACCGCCCGACCGATCTCGATGTGGTCCGTGAGTCCTATGACCGAGTGGCCGACAACTATGCCCACATGGTGGAGACGACGGGAATGGGCGACATCCGTCGCCATCCCTGGCTGAAGGCGTCGATCGACGCGTTCGCTGACACCGTGAGAGGGCTCGGGCCTGTCCTCGACGTCGGCTGCGGACCCGGAACGGTGACCGCCTACCTCGCCGAACGCGGACTCGACGTGTCCGGGGTGGACCTCTCCCCTCGCATGATCGAGAACGCACGCCGTCTTCATCCGCAATGCCGCTTCAGCGTCGCCTCCGCCACCGACCTCGAGCTTGGCGAGGCGTCCCTTGGCGGCGTGCTCGGGTGGTGGTCACTGTTCAACCTCCCCCGAGATGTCCTTCCGCAGGTTCTCGCCCTGTTCGCGCGCGTCCTGAAGCCAGGCGGACACTTCATCACCGCGACCCACGTCGGGGACGAAGACGTGGTGCGCACCGAGGCCTACGGGGGTGTGCCCGTTCGGTGGACGACACACAAGTGGCGGCCGGAACCACTCGTGGACCTGATCGAGCAGGCCGGACTGCGTCCGGTCGCCGAACTCCGGCTCCCCGCGGATGAGCAGAGCGGGCCGGGCCTGGTGGTCATGGCCAAGCGCCCCGGCTGAGGACCCGCTGGACGGTGGGGTTCGGTGCCGGGGGCTGGTTGCTCAGGCGACATCAGTTGGCGGGGTTGCCGAACCAGCGGGAGAGGTGGTCGTCCAGGTCCTCCTGATCGTCGCCGACCCAGGCGACGTGGCCGTCGGGGCGTAGCAGGGCGCATGGAGCATCCAGTGCGGCGGTGGGATCCGCGAGGTGATCGACCCGGTCCGACCAGCCGCCGACGGTCAGGCGTCCGGTGCGGTCCAGCAGCAGTCCGCGGCCGCGGTGCAGCAGGTCGTAGAGGCGGCCCTGTTTCACGTCGATGTCGGGCAGGCGGCGGCCGAGCAGATCGGGGCCTTCGCCGAAGTCGTAGCGGATGCCGGTCGCGGTGATCTTCTCGATCAGGTAGCGGTTCACCTCGTCGAAGTCCATCAGTTCGGTGAGCAGCCTGCGCACGGCCTGCGGGCCCGGTTCGGTGGACAGCAGTTCCATCTGGGCGCGGGTGTTGTCGAGCACGTCCTCGGCGACCGGATGGCGTTCGGCCTGGTAGGTGTCCAGCAGTGTTTCCGGCGCCCAGCCGCGGATCTGTGCGGCCAGTTTCCAGCCGAGGTTGAATGCGTCCTGAACCCCCAGGTTGAGGCCCTGGCCGCCGGTGGGGGGATGGATGTGTGCCGCGTCGCCGGCCAGCAGCACCCGCCCGACCCGATAATGTTCGGCCAGCCGGGTGGCATCCCCGAAGCGGGACAACCAGCGCGGTGAGTGCACGCCGAAATCGGTTCCGGCGATAGCGCGCAGGTGTTGTTTGAAATCCTCGAGGGTGGGCGGTTCCGCGCGATCGCTGACTCCCGCGACGGGGACGACGACGCGATGGACCCCTGCGCCGAAGGGCCTGAGACTGAAAATCCTGTTGGTCTCCTGGATTTCGGCCACCTTGGCGGCGATCTCCTCCTGCGGCGCACCCACGTGCATCTCGCCCATCAGCGTCTCGTTCCGCGAGGGCTCGCCGGGGAAGCCGACGCCGAGCAGTTTGCGCACCGTACTGCGCCCGCCGTCACAGCCGACGAGATAGCGCGAACGCAGTTGTTCGCCGTCGGCTTGCTCGACGGTCACACCCTCGTCGTCCTGCTCGAAACCGGCCACCGCACAACCGCGCCGGACCTGCGCGCCCAGGTGGATCGCATGCTCTTCGAGCAGGCGAACGACGACCGGCTGCGGGATGCCCAGCAGATAGGCGTGCGTGGAATCCAGGCCCTTGGGCGCGGGTTTGGCGATGGCGGCGAAGAATCCGCCGGCCGGACGCTGTCTTCCGTGGTGGAGCATGCGATCCAGCAGTCCGCGCATTGCCATCAGCTCGATACTGCGGATGTGCAGACCGACTAGGCGGGCGGACGAAACGGGCTCGGTTTCCTTCTCCAGAACGAGTACCCGCACATCGTGCAGCCGGAGTTCGGCGGCCAGCATCGCGCCGGTCGGCCCGCACCCGGCAATGATCACGTCCCACTGCGGAGAGTCCATAGGTGTTGCCTTTCGGGAGTGCCTTGTTGTCGAGGCGCTCCCGGCGACACCTACGTCAATCGCCGGCCGTGACGGGAAGGGGGAGCACCCACGTCGATACAGCGTTCATGGGTCTCACCTCCTCGGGCGGTGTCACGGTCCCCTGCAAGCTACAAGCCCCGGCATCACCTCGTCCAATGCTTTCCCCGAGCGGGCCGGCGGCTCCGACCGGTCCCCCACCGTGATGGTCACGCCGCACGGTTGCGATTCACCGTAATGAAGCAATACGGTGTATCGCCATGAGACACCGCATCGCAGTGGTCGGGGGCGGCCCTGCCGGACTTGCCTTCGCCCGCGTCCTGCACCGCCATGGTTACCCCGTCGCCGTCCTCGAACGCGATCCCGCCCCCGACTCCCGCCCCCCGGGCGGCACGCTGGACCTGCACGAAGGGCTGGGCCAACTCGCGCTGGACAAGGCGGGGCTGCTGGCGGAGTTCCAGGCGCTGTCTCGTCGCGAGGGGCAGGCCATGCGCATCCTGGCCACGGACGGGACCGTCCTGCGCGACTGGCGACCCCGCCCGGATGACCAGGCCAATCCCGAGATCGACCGCGGGCAACTCCGTGACCTGCTGCTCGGCCCTCTCGACGTCCGATGGGGGCAGGGCGTGACGCGGGTGGTGCCGGGGACCCGGGATGGCGCGACGGTCCATTTCGCGGACGGGCGACAGGAGACCTTCGACCTCGTGGTCGGCGCGGACGGCGCCTGGTCCCGGACCCGCCC
>NZ_MAXF01000158.1 GCF_001704635.1 Streptomyces sparsogenes
GACCTCGTGGGCGGACGGCGCCTGGTCCCGGACCCGCCCGGCGGTCTCGTCGGTGACGCCGCACTACACCGGCGTCACCTCGGTCGAGACCTCTCTGGACGACGTGGACACCCGCCACCCCGACCTCGCCCGGTTGATCGGCGACGGTTCCGTGGCCGCGTACGGCGTGAACCGCTCCCTCGTCGCCCAGCGCAACAGCGGCGGCCACGTCAAGGTGTACGCCAGGTTCCGCGCGCCCGTGGACTGGCACGCGAATCTGGACCTGGCCGATGTCGAGGCCGTGCGATCGAGCCTGCTGGGTCTGTTCGACGGCTGGGCCGCTCCCGTCCTCGACCTCCTCCGCCACGGCACCGCTTTCGTCCACCGCCCCTGCTACGTCCTGCCCGTGTCCCACACCTGGACCCACGTCCCCGGGGTGACGCTACTGGGCGACGCCGCCCATCTGATGCCCCCCTTGGGGGTGGGCGCGAACCTCGCGCTGCTGGAAGGCGCCGAACTCGCCGAGTCCATCGCCACCGGCCCTGGTGATCTGGACGAGGCGGTCCGCGCCTTCGAGGAACAGATGTGGACACGGGCCGGCAAGTGGGCGCAGATCACGACGGCCGGTCTGGAACGCCTGGTGAGCCCGGACCCCGCCGAGGCCCTCGCCCTCTTCGACCAAGTCCAGCCATCCTGACCGCCAAGCGCGCGAGGCCCCGGCGGCGGACGGCCCACCCGGCCATCGATCACCTGACATGCGCGGCGATGGTCCGGGCGCACTCCATCGCCTCCGCGTGTGTGGTGTCCACCTCGAGGTCATAGGACACGCCCTGGTGGACCACTTCCGCCTGGGACGCGGCCATCCCGATGGTCCGATCGCCTCGCGCGACCTCACGGCCCGCGGCCACCGCCGCGTCACACCTGACGCCGACCCACAGCACCCGCAGTTCGCCCAAGGCCTTCTGCCAGCGCTGCTGTGAGTCCGCCCCGCCGAGGAACACCTCATCGACGATGACCCGGGCGCCCGCGCGGGCCATCGCGGCGACCCCCTCGATCCATGCCGCTTCCAGCGTCCGGAACTCGGGACCGACCGTCACCTCTCCGTCCGGAGCGAACTCGATCCCGCCGTCCGAAGCCTGCATGGACGCCGGCATCGCCTCAACCAGCGTGTCCGTACCGAGGGCCAGCCAGGGATCCGGCAGGACCGCCTGCAGACATCGAACGATCCCGGATTTCCCCGAGCTGGAACCACCGTTGACAACGATCACCTGAGTCATCACGGCGCCACAGTAGAGGCCCCCGGGCAACCCTCGAAACGGATTTCCGTGAACAGCAGGATCTCAGTGGCTGACGAAGGTGCCCTTCTCCCCCGAGTCCCTCTCCGGAGACGGCCCGCTCGGCGCCTTCGCGACCGCGCGGCGCAACGGCAGCCAGGACGCGATGACGAAGACACCGAACAGAGTGAGGGGCAGCAGCCCCACCAATTGCCCCGGATCGTCACGCAGCCAGTGCCGATTGCCCCACCAGTTCGCGCAGACGTCCACCACCATCACCGGCCCTGCCAGCCACACCCCTTCCCGCCGCATCAGCGCCACCATGACGGCGACCAGCGGATCGAGGACCACCAGACCGACGAAGAACACCTGAAAGGGAACCTGAGGAAACCCCGCATAGGCGTGGATACCGCCACGGGCCAGATCGGCGGCATGGCTCCCGAAGCCGACGAGAAAACCCATCAGGTACACCCCAAGGACCCACCTTGCCCACAACGGCCGGCGGCCCCACCGTTCCCGCACATCAAACTCCACGAGGCAACCCTAGCCACCGGGCATGCCGGCCCCGGTGCTGCCGCGATCCTCCGGCCGGCGCGATCGGCCCTGGTAGGGTGCGCGAGTCGCACCGCTTGGGGAGTCATGGCAGCGGCCAAGGGAGAGGGGCCAGGCGACGATGCAGGCGTCGGAGTTCCCGCGTGCGGTGGCCGCGGCCATGTCGATCGCCTCCTCACGTGGCCTGGCAGTCGAGGACGCGGTCGTTCTCAACGACTCGAACAAGCTCACCCTGCGTCTGCTGCCTTGTGACGTCCTGGCCCGGGTGGCACCCGTAGCGCATCAGGTGGCAGAGTTCGAAGTCGAGCTGGCTCAGCGGCTCGCCGAATCCGGGTGCCCTGTGGCTGCTCTGGAGCCTCGGGTGGAGCCACGCCCCTATGAGCGTGACGGCTTCGTGGTCACGCTGTGGACCTGGTACGAACCCGTGGCACCCCAAGAGGTCTCACCAGCCGACTACGCCGGTGCGCTCGAGCGGCTGCACGCCGGCATGCGCGCGGTCGATGTCCCGACGCCGCACTTCACGGACCGGGTCGAGCAGGCCCAACGACTCCTGGCGGACCGCGACCGCACTCCGGCGCTCGCCGACGCGGACCGGGAGCTGCTCGGCGACACGTTAGGACGTCTGCGACGAGTGATCGGCGAGCGCGGTGGTGCCCAGCAGTTGCTGCACGGCGAGCCGCATCCGGGCAACGTGCTCACCACGAGCAACGGACTGCTGTTCATAGACCTCGAGACGTGTTGCCGTGGGCCCGTCGAATTCGACCTCGCCCATGCGCCCGATGAAGTCGGCGAGCACTATCCGGGCGTCGATCGGGACCTGCTGCGCGAGTGCCGGATCCTCGTGCTGGCGATGATCACCACATGGCGCTGGGATCGGGACGACCAGCTCCCCGACGGCCGCCGGCTGGGTACGGAGTGGCTCAGCCGGATCCGGGCAGCACTCGATCACAACCCCCTGGAAGCCCACGGCTGATCGCGGGACCTCGGCGGTCGCCACGCGTGCCGTGGCGGAAAGACGCGTGGTAGCGTCTGTATACAAACTGTATGCGATGTCTGGGGGTTGCCGTGGCGTCCGGTCGGGAGAAGGCGTACGCGTATCTCAAGGACACGGTGCTGACGGATCCCGAGATGCAAGGGGCCTTCCTGTCGGAGCAGGAGCTCGCCGACCGCATCGGTGTCTCCCGCACGCCCATCCGGGAGGCGCTGCTGCAACTCGCGGCCGAGGACCTGGTCGAGCTCGTGCCCAAGCGGGGCGCCCGGGTGGCGCCCCTGGCGGGACGGGAGATCCGCGAGCTGATGGAGCTGCGGGGCATCGTCGAGCGGTACGCCGCCCAGCAGCTCGTCTCCCAAGGACGGGCCCCGGTGGCGGAGCTGCGGGCCCTGCTGGAACGGCAGCGCGAGCTCACCGGGGCAGAGCAGGCCCGGGAGTTCATCGCCGTGGACCACCGCTTCCACTCGGTCCTGGTGTCCGCCGTCGGCAACGCCCTCCTGGACCGGCACTACGACGGACTGCGCAGCCGCCAGGTCCGCGCCGGAGTGGTGGCCCTCTTCAACCAGCAGGGGCGCCAGGAAGCCGTGCTGGAGGAACACAAGGCCATCCTGGACGCCCTGGCCGCCGGTGACGCACAGGCCGCCTGCGCCGCCATCGACCACCATCTGGAGTCGACACTCAAGGTGCTGCTCGAGGGTTAGCCCCGTCGATCACCGCCGGCCGGCTCACCGCCATACCTCCGGCCGCCGGTTGGCCAGCACGGAGGTCTTCTGCCGGACCGCGGCGACCTCGGCGATGTCCAGGTCCGCCACCAGCAGCTCGGGCTCCGCGCCCAGAGCGTGCCGGACCGTTCCGTCGGGTCCGACGACCCGGCTGTGCCCGATGCCCGTCGGCGCGGGGCCCGGCTCGGTGCCGGGATCGGCCTGGCCGACGGCGGC
>NZ_MAXF01000159.1 GCF_001704635.1 Streptomyces sparsogenes
TGGAGACTCAAGGTGCTGCTCGAGGGTTAGCCCCGTCGATCACCGCCGGCCGGCTCACCGCCATACCTCCGGCCGCCGGTTGGCCAGCACGGAGGTCTTCTGCCGGACCGCGGCGACCTCGGCGATGTCCAGGTCCGCCACCAGCAGCTCGGGCTCCGCGCCCAGAGCGTGCCGGACCGTTCCGTCGGGTCCGACGACCCGGCTGTGCCCGATGCCCGTCGGCGCGGGGCCCGGCTCGGTGCCGGGATCGGCCTGGCCGACGGCGGCCAGCCACACGGTGGCGTCCAGGGCACGGGCCCGCACCAGCAGCTCCCATTGGTCGAGCTTGCCGGGCCCGGCGCCCCAGGAGGCGGCCAGCAGCGTGGCCACGGCTCCGGCGTCGGCGTGGGCCCGGAACAGCTCCGGGAAGCGCACGTCGTAGCAGGTGGCCAGGCCCAGCCTTACGCCGTCCACCTCGATCACCGTCGCGGCGGAGCCCGCGGCGACGGTGTCGGACTCGCGGTAGCCGAAGGCGTCGTAGAGGTGGATCTTGTCGTAGGACGCCTCGACCCCGGGCCCGGTGGCCAGCAGGGTGTTGGCCACCCGTCCCCCGTCGGCCGGAGTGAACATGCCGGCCACGACGACCGTGCCGGTGGCCCGGGCGATCCGCCGTACCCCGTCGGCCCACGGACCGTCCAGAGGCTCGGCGAGCGGTGCCAGGGGGGTGCCGAAGCAGGCCATCGACGCCTCGGGGAAGACGACGACGCGGGCTCCGGCGTCCGCGGCGCGCCGGGTCCACTCCTCGACGAGCCGGAGGTTCTTGTCGGGGTCGGGGCCGGTGGTGAGTTGGCTGAGGGCGATCCGCACGGTGCGGTTCCTCCTTCGCAGGACGGGATGGGGGATCGAGGGGGCGGGAGGGCGCCGGCTTCGTGGTCAGCCGACGCGGGTGGCGTCCGCCGTGGCCGGGGCCTCCGGCGAGGCGAGGCGGGTGTCCTCGTCGACGGCGGCTTCGGGGTCGCGTCCCAGGCAGACCCCGGCGAGGGAGACCGCCGAGGCGAGGGCGATGTACGTGGCCAGCGGCACCCAGCTGTCGTAGGCGCTCAACAGACTGGTGAACAGCAGCGGAGCGACGGCGCCACCGATGATCCCGGCCAGGGTGTAGGCCAGGGAGGAGCCGGTGTAGCGCAGTCGGGGCGAGAACTGCTCCGCGATGAAGGCGGCCTGCGGTCCGTACAGACAGCAGTGGATCACGAGGCCCACGACGACACCGGTGGCCAGCGGCAGCCAGGTGCCGCCGCCGATCATCGGAAAGAACACGAAGGGCCACACGCCGGCGGCCAGCGCGGCGCCGCCGTACAGCAGGCGGCGGTTGATCCGGTCGGAGAGGGCGCCGGCCAGCGGCATGAGGAAGACCTGGAGCGAGGAGCCGATGAGGACGGCCGCGAGGGCGGAGCCGCGCGACATGCCGAGTTCCTCGGTGGCGTACGTCAGGATGAACACGGTGAACATGGCGTACAGCACGTCGGGGCCGACGCGGCAGAGGATGGCGGCGAGCAGGGCGCGGGGTTGGGTGGTGAAGACCTCGCGGATCGGCGCCTCGGGCCGGGAGTGTTCGGCCTCCATCGCCTTGAACACCGGGGTCTCCTCGAGCTTCGCCCGGATCCACAGCCCGAACGCGACGAGAAGGCCGGAGAGCAAGAAGGCCACGCGCCAGCCCCACGACTCGAACTGCGCCTCGGTCAGCAGCGCGCCGAGGGCGGCCAGGACTCCGTTGGCCAGCAGATTGCCGGCGGGCGGGCCGACCTGCGCGGCGGAGGCGTAGAAGCCGCGGCGGCGTGGGTCCCCGAACTCGCTGGACAGCAGTACGGCGCCGCCCCACTCGCCGCCGACGCCGACGCCCTGAGCGAAGCGCAGCACGACCAGGGCGACGGGAGCGGCCACACCGGCCGTCGAGTACGCGGGCAGGACGCCGATCAGGAAGGTGGCCGCGCCGATGAGGACCAGCGTGGCGATCAGCACCTTCTTGCGGCCGATCACATCACCGAGGCGGCCGAAGACGAAGCCGCCCAGCGGGCGCGACACATAGCCGACCGCGTAGGTGGAGAACGCCAGGAGCGTGCCGGTGAGGGGGTCCTCCGAGGGGAAGAACAGGTCGCCGAAGACCAGGGCGGCCGCGGCGGAGTAGACGGCGAAGTCGTACCACTCCAGTGCCGTGCCGGTCAGGCTCGCGACGAAGGCCCGGCGGACGCCGGAGTGCCTGTCGGGCGCCTTCGCGCCGTCCGTTGGGGTGTCGTGCATGGTTCCCATCCTTGCTCGGGGGACATCGACCTTCCGGCATACTTCTTGTATACAGGTCGTATGCGCAAGTCCTGCGCGAGAACTTAACCGCGGAGAAATCCCACCCGCGGTCCATCACCCGATCTCTGGGAGTGTCCTCATGGCCGTGCTGACCTTCGAACTGCCCGACGGATCGACGCGCGAGGTCGACGTCGTCCAGGTCCTCAACGCCGGGTACGCCGGGCGCAGCCAGGAGGACGTCGCCGCGCACGTCGCGGAGCTCGCCGAGCTGGGGGTGCCCGGCCCGTCCGTGACGCCGGCCCTCTACCCGGTCTCCCCCTACCTCGCCCAGCAGACCGACCGGGTCCAGGTGCAGCACGGGCGCACCTCCGGGGAGGCGGAGTGGGCGCTGGTCGTGGCGGACGGCGGGGAGCTGCTGCTGACGGCCGCCTGCGACCACACCGACCGCGACCTCGAGGTGCACGGCGTGGCGTGGAGCAAGAACGCCGGCCCCGATGTCCTCGCACGCCGCGCCTGGCGCCTGGCCGACGTGGAGTCCCGCCTCGACGAGCTCACCCTGCGCGCCTGGGTCACCCATGGCGACACACGGACCGAGATCCAGAGCGGCACCCTCGCCGAGCTCCTCACCCCCGCCTACTGGGTCGACGTCCTGCGCTCACGCGGCACCCTCACGCCCGGCACCGTCCTGATCTCCGGCACCATCCCCATGACCCCCGGCGTCGACCAGTTCGCCGACGGCTGGAGCGTGGAACTGGGCGACCCCGCCACCGGGGACGCCATCCGCCTCGACTACGACGTCCAGCCCATGCCGGCGCCCATCGGCTGACGCGGGAAAACCGGCTGACGCGAGAAAAACGCGAGAAAAACTCGAGAAAAAAGGGGGCCCCGATGACCGGCATGACGGCCCGCCCGCTCCGTCCGCCGGCGTCGGGGGGCGCGGTGGTGTCAGACGGTGGGGTGCCGTGCCGTCGAGCCGGCGTCTTCGGTGGCGGCCAGGGAGGCGAGCAGCCGCAGTCCCTCTTCTGAGGAGGAGCCTGGTTCGGCGGTGTAGATGGTCATGCCGAGCCCGGGTTCGGCGGCCAGGTCCAGGGATTCGTAGGCGAGGGTGAGGTCGCCGACCGCGGGGTGGCGGAACCGCTTGGTGCCGGTGCCGTGGCGGCGGACGTCGTGGGCGCCCCAGCGGGTGCGGAAGTCCTTGCTGCGGGTGGACAGCTCCCCGATGAGGTCGTGCAGGTCCTTGTCGTGGGGGTCGCGGCCGGCTTCGCGGCGCAGGATGGCCACCGCCATGTCGGCGAACAGGTCCCAGTCGGGGTAGAACCGGCGGGAGGCCGGGTCGAGGAAGTTGAAGCGGGCCAGGTTCTTCTGGTTGACCACGTCGGCGAACAGGTCGGTGTAGAAGGCGCGGGCGAGGGGGTTGGCGGCCAGGATGTCCATCCGGCCGTTGCACACGACCGCGGGCCCCGCTGTGATCGCGTCGAGGGTCCATTGCAGGCTGCGGTGCGGGGTCCACTGCCGGGTGGTGGTGCGGCGACGGGGGCGGGTGAGGGCGTCGGAGCCGTCGGCGGCCTGGGCCAGGTGCAGGAGGTGGGCGCGTTCGGCGTCATCCAGCCGCAGGGCGCGGGCGACGGCTTCGAGGACGGCCGGGGAGGCCCCGGCGAGGTTGCCGCGTTCGAGTTTCGCGTAGTACTCGACGCTCATGTCGGCCAGCGCGGCGACCTCGCTCCTGCGCAGCCCGGGCACGCGGCGCCGGGAACCGGCGGGCAGGCCGGCCCGCTCCGGGGTGATCTTCGCTCGCCGCGAGGTGAGGAACTCGCGGACCTCCTCACGGTTGTCCATGCCTTCGACCGTACGGCCTGCCCGCCGCGGGAGGGATGTACTGCCAGTACACCTTTCGCTGGTATCTCGCTAGCCGTCGGGATGAGCGGTTACCTGGAGCAGAACCACCCCCCAGCAACCACCAGCAACCCTCAGCAACTCCCAGCAACTCCCAGCAACTCCCAGCAACGAACATAAGGACTTCCCCCATGCGCGGAGCAGTGATCCACGCCCCCGGCGATGTGCGCTTCGAGACCCTGGACGACCCGAGAATCCTGAAGCCGACGGACGCGATCATCCGCACGGCCGTCACCTGTGTGTGCGGCTCCGACCTGTGGCCCTGGCGCGGCCTGGACGCGACCGACGAGGCGCACCCCATGGGGCACGAGTACGTCGGCTTCGTCGAGGAGGTCGGGGCCGAGGTCACCGCGGTCAAGCCCGGCCAGTTCGTTGTCGGTTCGTTCGCGACCTCGGACAACACCTGCGCCAACTGCCGCAACGGATGGCAGTCCAACTGCCTCGACCGCGAGTTCATGAGCACCTGCCAGGCCGAGTACGTGCGTATCCCCCACGCTCAGGGCACTCTGGTCGCCACCGATGAGGTGCCGGGCGAGGAGTTCTGGCCCAGCCTGCTGGCCGTTTCCGATGTGATGGGCACCGGCTGGTACGCCGCCGACGCCGCCGAGGTGAGGCCCGGCTCCACCGCCGTGGTGGTCGGTGACGGCGCGGTCGGCCTGTGCGCGGTGATCGCCGCGAAGGAGATGGGCGCGGAGCGGATCATCGCGATGAGCCGTCATGAGCCCCGTCAGAAGCTCGCCCGGGAGTTCGGCGCCACCCACATCGTCACCGAGCGCGGCGACGAGGGCGTCGCCCGGATCAAGGAGCTCACCGACGGCATCGGCGCCGACTCGGTCCTGGAGTGCGTCGGCACCGCCCAGGCCATGCGGCAAGCCCTGCACTCCGCGCGTCCCGGTGGCAGCGTCGGCTTCGTCGGCGTCCCCCACGACGTGGCCGTCGACGGCCAGGAGCTGTTCTTCTCCCACGTCGGCCTGCGCGGCGGTCCCGCCCCCGTACGCCGCTACCTGCCCGACCTGATCGAGCGCGTCCTGAGCGGCCACATCGACCCGGGCAAGGTCTTCGACCTCACCCTGCCGCTGGAGCAGGTCGCCGAGGGTTACCGGGCCATGGACGAGCGCCGCGCCATCAAGGCGCTCCTCAAGCCCTGACCCCGCGCCGCGGCTCCGCGGCATGAGGCTCACAGAGAAGGACACGACCTTGCAGATCACCCGAAGCTCCCTCGACACCTTCAAGGGTCCCGACGACTGGTTCACCGGTGACGTCTACATCGACGCCGTGGCCGCCGCACCCTCCCCGTCCCGGGTCAGCGCCGCCCTGGTGCACTTCATGCCCGGCGCGCGCACCCACTGGCACCGCCACCCGCTGGGCCAGACCGTCTTCGTCACCGAGGGGGTCGGCCTGTGCCAGCGCCGGGGCGGGCCGGTCGAGGTCATCCGGCCCGGCGACCGCGTCCTGTTCGAGGCCGACGAGGAGCACTGGCACGGCGCCGCGCCGAACCGGCTGATGGTCCACCTGGCCATCAACGAGGGCGACGCGGACCACGACGTCGTGCACTGGCTGGCCCCCGTCACCGACGAGGAGTACGCCGCCGCTCCCGGACACCGCCACTGAACCCGTTTTCCCTCCGCTGTTCGATAGGAGCTGTGTGAGCACCCCCGTGATCCCGAGCGCGCCGCGTGAACGGGCGGTCGGCCGTGCCCTGGCCGTCGTTCTCGCGCTGCTGACCGTCTTCGGGCCGATCTCGATGGACCTCTACCTGCCGGTGCTGCCCGCACTGACCCGTGAGCTGAACGCGTCGACCTCCGCCGCGCAGCTGACGGTCACCGCGTGTCTGCTCGGCCTGGCGTTCGGGCAAGTGGTCGCCGGACCGCTGTCGGACCGGTTCGGCCGGCGCCGTCCCCTGCTGGTCGGGGCCGTCGCCTACATCGCCACCTCGGCGCTCTGTGCGCTCAGCCCGAGCGTCGAGTCGCTGGTCGCCGCCCGCTTCGTGCAGGGTCTGGCCGGAGCGGTGGGCATCGTGATCGCCCAGGCCGCCGGGCGCGACCTGTACTCCGGCGGCAAGCTGGTGCGTTACTACGGCCGCCTCACCGTCATCGGCGGACTGGCCGCGATCATCGGACCGGTCGCGGGCGGGCAGCTCGCCGCCTTCACCGACTGGCGTGGGATCTTTCTCTTCCTCGCCCTGCTCGGCGCGGTCATCCTGCTGGCATGTCTCACCGTCTTCCGTGAGACCCTGCCGCCGCGGGAGTGCACCGGCGGCGGGCTGTGCCGGAGCGGGCGCGACTTCCGCCGGCTGCTGTCCGACCGGCTCTTCCTCGGCGCCGTCCTGATCACCGGTTTCGTCAACGCGGCCCTGTTCGCCTACCTCAGCGGCGCCACCTATGTCCTCCAGGGCGTCTACGGGCTCTCCCCGCAGGGCTACTCCTTCGCGTTCGGACTGAACTCCGCCGGATTCATGGTGTTCGGCTTCGTCGCGGGACGGCTGTCGGAACGGTGGTCCGAGAAGGGCACCCTCGTCGTCGGTCTGGCCATGACCCTGCTCGGCGCGGCCGGGCTGCTCGTCACCGCGGCGCTGCGGCTGCCGCTGGCCGCGATGGTGCTGTCCCTGCTCACCATGGTCAGCGGCGTGGCCGCCACCACCCCGCCGTCCACCTCGCTCGCCTTGGCCCACTACCCCGGCATCGCGGGCACCGCCTCCTCGCTGCTCGGCATGGCGCGCTTCGCGTTCGGCGGGCTGGCCGCCCCGCTCGTCGGCCTCGGCGGCGCCGGCACCGCCGTCCCGCTCGGGCTGGTCACCCTCGTCTGCGCCGCGCTCGCGGTGATCGCCTACGCCTTCGCGGTCCGCCCCCGTGCCCGGACCGCGGAGGTCGTCGTCGCCGACGGGAAACCGGTCGACCGGGTGACGGCCGCCTCCTGACCGGCCGCCGCTCCGCGGGACGGGTGGCAAGCTGGACGACATCCGGCCCGGCCCCGGCGGCGAAGCCCCCGAGGCATACGCCTGGTAACACATTCCCCCTCCAAAGAGCCTCGCACCGTGAAGGAGAACGGCCCGTGACCACCTGGACCCCCGAGACGCTTCAGCGGATCGCCGACGCCGACGAACTGCACATCGCGCCCCGCCGCGCCGACGGAACGCTGCGCACGCCGACCACCATCTGGGTCGTGCGCGAGGGTGACGACCTGTACGTCCGCTCCTGGCGCGGCGCGGCCGGCACGTGGTGGAACACCGCCCGCGCCGGCCGAACCGGGCACATCAGCGCCGGCGGTGTCGAGACCGACGTCACCTTCACCCCGGTCGGCGACCCGGCGGTCAACGACCGCGTGGACGGCGCCTACCGGGCCAAGTACGGCCGCTACAGCGGCTACGTCGAGCCCATGGTCGCCGAGCCGGCCCGCGCCACCACGCTCCGCCTGAGCCCCCAGCCCTGAACCCACCGCCCGGCTTCGCTATCGGCGCCGCACCACCGACCACCAGCAGGAGACGGAGAGGATCAGCAGCAGCCCCTCCACAGCGAGGCTGAGCAGCCCCAGGGGCTCGGTCCAGTTGCCGATGTCGCTGCTGTAGTCGGGGAGGCCCGGCCCGCGCGAGAGCACATATCCCGCGATGGGGCCCGCGGCGACGCCCATCACGAGGAACCACCCCGGCCTGACGGCACGCGCCAGCACGAGGACCGCGGCCAGCACACCGGCCGCCTCCAGCGCGTAGAAGAGGAACGCCACGTAGCGCGGGGCCTTGGACCCGGGAAACCCGCCCTGATCGACCACATGGACGACGGCCACCGCCAGACACAGCAGCGCGCCCACCAGCCTGGCGGGCCGGGCACAACCGAGCGGGCGGGCGCTGTTCCGCATCGTGATGTCCTTCGCGTCAGCGGCGGGGAGGGTGGTATCGGTACCCGCGGGGGGCGCGCGTATCACCGACCGCGGCCGCTGTGACCCGGATGGCGCGTCAGTTGGGTCCGAACTCGTTGAATCGCACGATCTCCTCGATCGTTTTCCGCAGTTTCAGCTCGTCCGGGTCGGAGACGATTGCCTGGCCGACGCGGCCGTACGGCCCGATCGGCGCATCGGGCGATGAATCGTAGTCGATCAGATCGAAAGTGAAGTTGCGTTCGAAGTCCTTTTGGGTCAGCTTGCCGTCGCTGGACGGGCGCAGCAGAATGCATCCGTGAAAGCGATCCGGCGTCCTTTGGTTACTCAGGGCTTTGGACGCTCCCTCTCCGAGCGCGAGGCTGATTTCGACGTCGAAGAGGTCGACGCCGTATGTCAGCTCGTTGATCTGAGGGGCCAGGCCGCCTGGGATGCGGATGGCGCACTCGCCGAAAGTCAGCCCCGCCTCCGCCTGGAAGATCTCCAGGTGGAATACGCAATCGGGTGCGTCCAGGCCGGCGAGTGCCTGCGTGGCGATCGCCTCCGACTCATCGAACAGTGTTGAATGCCGCCTTCGGTCGAGCAGATAGGCGGCCATGATGCCGCCCTGCGCGGCCCTCAGCGGTGATACGTGGTAGCTGCTCATGGACGACCACCGGAGGCCGCCGTCCTCCCAGACCCCGTCGACATAAACCTCCGGGGCGTCGATGAAGGACTCGGCGACGATCTGGACGTCCGATCGGCCCGGGAACGGCTCCAGGGCTCGCGCATACTCTTCCGGGGAACGGACGATGCTCGTACGGAGCGAGCCGGCTCCGGTCGCCGGTTTGACCACGAAGACGTCCCCCAGGTCGTCGGCGAGTTCCGCGAACGACGTGTCCTGTGACACGTACCGGCAGCGAGCCCGCCTGATATGGGACGGCAGCCTGCTCTTCTGAAGGTACTTGTCCCGGAAATACAGGGCCGTCTTGGAGTCCGTGTTCCCGGGCAGGTTCAGCTGTTGCCGCAAATAGGTTGCCCCGAAGACGCCCATCTCATGGACGCTCAGCGCCCCCGCCACGTCGTCGATACGCGCGGAGAGTACCGCCCGCAGCACTTCCTGGACATCCTCGATATCGGCGACACGACTGAATCTCGTGCCATTCGGGGGGATTGCCGGCGCCTGCGCGATGTAGTAGGGATCCAGTCCTCGGCGCCGCAGTGCCTGATCGAGATCGCCTCTGTATCCGATAACAATCATCGTCGGCATTCTTGCCTCCCCGGATTACGGCCGGCCAAGACTTCGAAGAAGTCTGCATCATTTCACAGGGGTGCGGAGATGTGATCCTTTGCGGGATGGGGTGTGGCGCACGTCACAATGCGGCTCATGGGAGGAATGGAATAGCTCGCGTCATTCCCGCCCGTCGGGTCGGGTCCCGAATGACCCCGCCGCTCTCGCCTCCTCACCGGCCAGGAACGGACGCAACAGCGCGAGCAGGGCGCGGGGCCGGTGCAGGGGGATGATGTGGCCGCAGTTTTCGATGACGTGTCCGGTGAGATTGTCGGTGAACGGGCGGAGTTGGTGTTCCAGGGCGGCACCCACCGGCTGGGCGCCCAGCGCCATCGTCGGCACCGTCAGGCGGGCGGTGGCGACCGCCTGCTCGATCTGCACCGCGCTCTCGGGCAGGGCCCGGTAGTACGAGAACGCGCGGCTCAACGCCTGACGGCCGGTGTACGCGCGGACGAAGGCGTCCCGGAGGGCGGGGCGCACGCCGTCGCCGAGCGTGCCGGCGCGCAGAAACCAGTCGACGTAAGCGGCCTCGTTGCCCTCCAGAACGGTCTCGGCGAGGCCGGGCGCGGCGGCGTGGAAGCCGAACCACCACGGCGGCCCGCCGGCGAGGAAGTCCTCGGCGCCGGGCAGCCTGCCCAGCAGGGACTCCATGACGACCAGGCGCCGGACGAGGCCGGGGCGGCGCAGGGCGAGGAGGAAGGCCGGCGCGGTGCCCGCGTCGATGCCCACCACGGCGGCCGAGGACACCCCGAGCGCGGTCAGAAGCGCCTCGGCGTCCTCGGCCAGGGTGCCCGCGTCGTACCCGGAGGCGGCACGGCTGCTCGCGCCGAACCCGCGCAGGTCGGGCGCGATGAGGCGGTAGTGGTCGGACAGCTCGGCCATGACGTCCGTCCACAGCTCCCAGGTGTGCGGGAAGCCATGCAGCAGCAGGACGGCCGGGCCCGATCCGGCGAGGGCGACGTTCAGTTCGACACCGTTGACGGGGACGCGTCGCAGCTCGGGCATGGGGGGCTCCCTGATGTGTGGTGAAGGGGGGTGGTGAAGATTGGTGACAAGGTCACGTTAGGGAACTAACCTGGCCCGCCCAAGACGGCACTTTCCCTTCAGGTGGTGAGCCCCAGGTGACCACGTCGAGCCCCGGCGGACCCGACCAGCGGCCCGGTGACCGCGGTGACCTGCTGGATCCGCGCTGCCCGACCCGCCAGTTACTCGACCGCATCGGCACCAAGTGGACGTCGATGGCGGTCAAGGTGCTGGCCGAGGAGGCTCCGGGCGAGCTCCGCTTCGCGGAACTGCGGCGGCGCATCCCGGGCATCTCACAGAAGATGCTGTCCACCACCCTGCAGAGCATGGCCCGCGACGGCCTGGTCGCACGCCGCGTGGAACCCACCGTGCCGCCCGCCGTCCACTACCGGCTCACCGAGCTCGGCCTGTCCCTCGAAAGGCCGCTCTCCGCCCTGCGGGTCTGGGCCGAGACGCACATGCCGGAGATCGACCGCAACAACCAGCTCGCCGACGAGTCGCCCCCCGCCTAGGCCGTGCATCGAACGCGCAGGTCACAGCGGCTTATCGAGGCGAACCCAGGTCCTGCCGCAAGTCCTGTTGCAGGTCCTTCAGCGCCTGCTTGCCGCTCTTGTCGCCGGTCAGGGCGGCGTACACCTGCTGCTGGACGGAGGAGGTCACATCGCCGTACCGCACGACCCGCGGACGCGGCACGGCAGTCTCGATGGACTGCTTCAGGACGGGCAGGTACGGATACCGCTTGGTCAGCGACGCGTCGTCGTACAGCGCCGCGTAGGGCGGGGCGAAGGCGGCGTCCTTGAGGAACGTCCTCGCGCTTTCCTGGCTGGTGAGGAACTTGATCAAGTCCACCGCCGTGGCCTTGTTCCTGGCGTAGGAGCAAAGGGCCAGGTTGTGCCCGCCCAGGCTGGAGGAGCCGGGTCCGTTCAGACCGGGCAGCGGCGCGACCGCGAACTTCCCCGCCACCTTGCTCTTCCGCGCCATGGAGTACACATACGGCCAGTTGCGCAGGAAGATCAGCTTCCCGGACTCGAACGCCCGCCGGCCGTCCTCCTCCTGGTAGGTGAGGGCCTCGTGGGGAATCGTGCCGTCCTTGAAGGATCGGACCAGGAAGTCCAGGCCCTTCCTGGCCTCAGGGGTGTCGAGGTGCGGCCTGCCGTCGGCGTCGGTCACGACCCCGCCGGCCGACTGCACGGCCTCGGAGAAGTTGACCGTAAGGCCCTCGTACTTCCGGAACTGCCCTGCGTAGCAGGACATGTCCTCGGCCTCGGGCATCTTCTTCACCCGGGCGCAGTCCGCCTTCATCCGTGACCAGGTCGTCGGGGGCTTGGCGATGCCGGCCTTCTTCAGCAGATCGGCGCGGTAGTACAGCAGGCCGCCGTCCGAACTGAACGGCACGGCGTACAGGCCGCCGCGATACTCGCCCGTCTCCACTACCGGCTTCTCCATCTCGTGCAGGGGGAATTGCTTCCCGGGCAGCTTGTCGATCCACCGATGGGCCGCGAACTCCGATGTCCACACGACGTCGAGGGAGAGCACCGTGTAGGCGTCGGATTTCGTCTCCGCGTTATGGGTCATCTGCTGACGCTGCGAGTCGGCGTCCGTCGGCAGCTGGAGGAAGGTGGCCTTCTCCTCGCGGTGCAGCCTGTTCCAGCGATCGAGCGCCGCTTGGATCGCGCCCGTCGTGTCCTTGCCGCCCACGAACGCGATGGGGCCCCGGCCTTCGAACGACGCGTCCCCCGTCCGCTCCCCGGAGCCGCTGCCGCCCGACGAGCCGCAGGCGGTCATGGCGAGCCCGAGGGCGAGGGCCCCGGCCGAGCACCGCAGGGCTGTGGTGGTGACCATGAAACTCCTCCGTCTTCCTCAGCACGACACCTGGGGCGGCACCGGGGGCCCGACCGTAGTACAGAGGGGTCCGCCGCGGATGTGGGCGCGCCAGGAGCCGGCGTCGTCAGGCCGAGGTGCCGACCATGCCGCGCAGCAGTTCCGCGAACCCCTTGCGCAGCGCCGCGCGGCCGGGCACGGCGGCATGGTCCACCCCGGCGGCACAGAGGAACATCAGCCCCTCGCACCACGCGGCGAGCGACTGGGCATGGCGTCGCGGTTCGGCGGATCCCAGGGCCGTCAGCAGCGACTCCAGCGGCTCCCGGAAGCCGCGTCCGGCCGTGTCGTAGAACTCCCGCAGCTCGGGTCGGCGGGTCGCCTCCAGGGCCAGTTCGTAACGGGCGATCAGCAGGGCGCGCTGACCGGTCAGGGCGCGGTGCAGGGCGAGGGCGAGGGCGTCGGCCACCGCGTCGAGCGCGTCGCCGTTCCGGCCGTCGGCGGTGTCGAGGGGGCTGCCGCCCGGGTGCGGCATCTCGCCGGGTGTGAGTACCCGCGCCTCCCGCTCGGCCAGCCGTCGGACGGCCGCCGCGAGGAGGGCGGCGCGGGTGCGGGCGTGGTTGGAGGTCGAGCCCTGCGGCAGCCCGGCCGCCTCGTCCACCGCGCGATGGGTCAGGCCCCGCATGCCGCGCTCGGCCAGCAGCGCGAGGGCGGTGTCGGCGATGAGCTCGGCGCGGGATCCGCCGGCCCGGGCGGCGGGGGTCTGATCAGCGGTCATGGCCCCCAACCTATCTCCCCGACTACAGGTGTAGTAGCTTGGCGGTTACTACACCTGTAGTGTCGGGAGGAATCATGAAGCAACCCCGTGCCGTCGTCATGGGCGCCGGAGTCGGCGGACTCACCGCCGCCGCGGCCCTGCACCGCAGCGGCTGGGCCGTCACCGTCCTGGAACGCGCCGCCACCCTGGAACCCGTCGGCGCCGCGATCTCGCTCGCCCCCAACGGCCAACGCGCCCTCGATGTGATCGGGCTCGGCGACGACATACGCGCCCTGGCCGCCTGGCGGGGCGACGGCGAGCTGCGCACCCCCGGCGGGCGCCGGCTCGCCCGGATGGACGGCGCGGCGGCGAACGGGCGGTTCGGCGGACCGACCGTCCTCCTCCACCGCGCGACCCTCGTGGACCTGCTCGCCTCCCGGCTGCCCGGGGACCTCGTACGCACCGGGGCCGCCGCCGAACTGGCCGACCCCGGGGCCGCCGACCGCCCCGCGCGCGTGACCGTGGCGAACGAGGAGCTCGAGGCCGAACTCGTGGTCGCCGCCGACGGCATCCACTCGGCGGCCCGCGGCGTCCTCTTCCCCGGCCGGCCCGGGCCCCGCTACGCCGGATTCACCACCTGGCGCATCGTCGCCCCCGCCCCCGCGCGGCCCTTCACGCCGCACGAGACCTGGGGGCGGGGACGGCTCTGGGGCACGCAGCCGCTCCTGGACGGCCGCGTCTACGCCTACGCGGCGGCCTTCACCCCGGAGGGCGGACGCGCGCCCGACGACGAGAGGGCCGAACTGCTCCGGCTCTTCGGCGACTGGCACCGGCCGATCCCCGATCTCCTCGCGGCCCTCGAACCGGGCGATGTGCTGCGCCACGACATCCGCCACCAGACCGAACCGCTGCCCGCCTACCACCGGGGCCGCACCGTCCTCCTCGGCGACGCGGCCCATGCGATGGCCCCGACCCTGGGGCAGGGCGGCAACCAGGCCATCGAGGACGCCGTCGTCCTCGCCCACCACGTGGCCGCCGGCGACGCCGCTGCCAACACCTCCGATCTGCCGGGCGCGCTGGCCGCGTACACCCGCGACCGGCTGCCCCGCACGATGGACATCGTGCGCCGCTCGGCGCTCAGCAGCCGCATGCCGGCCCTGTCCAGCGCCCCCGCGGTCGCCCTGCGCGACGCCGTGGTGGCCGCGGTCAGCCGGCTGGTCCCCGGCCTGCTGCTGCGGGGCTTCGACGGCATAGCCGACTGGCGCCCGCCGGGCCCGCGGCAGTGACGGGCCCGGCAGGGTCCGGGCGGACCTGACCGCTCCTCGCGAGCGGCGGCGCAGGGTCGAGCGGATCGATGACCGATCTACTGCGATCGCAGTAGGCGAAAGTGTCTGCGCCCGGCCAACGACGACGGACCAGGGGAAATGCGAGCGTGAGGGTGGGCCGGGACCGCCTGCCCACCCTCGTGTGGCGTACTGCTGGAAAGGCTCGTCGTGATGTCCCCCCTCGCCCGCTGGTGCCACCGACACCGGCTCGCCGTCGTCCTGCTCTCGGTGGGCCTCTCGCTCGCCCTGGGCGCGGGAGGCGCTGCGGGACGGGGATCCGCAGCGGAAGGTGCGGGGCGAGGGTGGGGAGCCACGCGTGTTCCTTGCGCGGCAAGGAGTCCGCGGGGCGTGGGGGAACGGCCCGGCGGCGGCCCGTTGCCCGATAGGCTGAGGGGATGTTTACCGTTCGTCGCGCCGGCCCGTACGACGGGGACCGCCTGGGCGAGATCCACGCCGCCGCCTGGGAGGCGGCGTACGCCCCCTTCTTCGATCCGGAGTTCGCCGCCCGCGCGGTCGAGAGCAGGCGAACGCGGTGGCACGAAAGGATCGCACAGGGAGCGGCGACGATCCTGCTGGCCGAACACGACCGTTGTCCTCTGGCGCTGTCCGCCTTCGGCCCGTCCCCGACCCGGCCGGGGCTCGCCGAGATCCTCACGTTTTACAGTCACCCCGACAGCTGGGGCAGCGGTGTCGCCGCGGCGTTGATGACCGAGACGCTGCGTCATCTGCGCGACGGCGGTTTCGCCCGGGTGCACTTGTGGACACTGCGCGACACGCCGCGGTCCCGCCGCTTCTACACCAAGTGCGGCTTCACCGAGTGCGGCACCGCACGCACCCACGACTTCGGCGATGGGAACCCTCTTGACCAGGTCGAATACGAACGGGTGTGTTGATGCCCGGGAGCGGGTGGCCGCGGCCGGCGCCGGCCGTGGCCTCACGTACTGAGCGGTCAGGTGGGCCGCAGTGTGGCGGTGGCGATCTCCAGGAAGTCGCGTAGCGGCTTCTCCCGCCGGTCCCCGGCGACAGCCAGGTAGGTCTCGGCTTCCGGGGCGTCCGTGACGGGGAGGTGGACGAGGTCGGGGCGGGAGTAGGATCGCGCGACGCTCCGCGGGACGAGCGCGATGCCGTGCCCGGAGGCGATGAGCTCGAACTTCTCTTCCAGTGAGGAGGTGCGTCGCGTCGGCGCGTCGAGCATCCGCTCGCCGTCGAGGTCCGCGGTGGTGAGTTTCCGGCGGCCCGCCAGCGGGTGGGCCGCCGGCAGGCACGCGACCCTGGGCTCATGGCCGATGGGGATGGTGTGCAACCCCGAGTCGTTGAACGGCCGCCGCAGGTATCCGACCTGGGCCCGGCCGTCCCGGAGCGGCGCGTCCTGCTCCCACCAGCGCGCCGGGACGACATCGGTCTCGACATCCGGGTGGCGCGCCGTGAACGCCCGGATCGCGTCCGACACACGCAGCCCGGGAGAGAAGGCGACAACGAGCCGCTGGACACCCTGGTCCATATCCCGCACGCGCCGCACCGCCGCGGCGACGGTCGCGAGGATCCCCTGCGCCTCTCCGTAGAGCTGCTTCCCGGCGGCGGTCAGCTCCACCCTGCGGGTGGTCCGCACGAGCAGGGCGCACTCCAACTCCTGCTCCAGCGCCTTGATCTGACGGCTCAGAACGGGCTGGGCGATATAGAGCTGGTCCGCCGCTCGGCCGAAGTGCCGGTGCTCGGCCACCGCGACGAAGTAACGGAGCTTGCGCAGGTCGAGATCCATACCTTCAAGGTATCAATTGCCATCAAAGGTATTGGACCTCCGCGGGTGGCCGCGCCGAGACTCCACGCATGATGGTGATTACCGCCCCCACCGGCCACATCGGCAGCCGGCTCCTGGACATCCTGCTCAACGAGGCCCCCACGCGCGGCGAAGAGCTGCGCGTCATCGTGCGCGACCCCGGGAAACTCCCCGAGGCCGTCCGCGCCCGCGTCGACGTCGTCACCGGCTCGCACGGCGACGCCGAGGTCGTCGACCGGGCCTTCGCCGGCGCGGACGCGGTCTTCTGGCTGGCTCCGCCGGACCCACGGGCACCGAGCCTGGACTCCGTCTACTCGGAGTTCACTCGCGCCGCCGCCAAGGCGTTCACGGCCCATGGAGTGGGACACGTCGTCGGGGTCTCGGCGCTCGGCCGGGGCACTCCGGTCGCCGACCGCGCCGGGCATGTGACGGCGTCGCTGGCCATGGACGACCTCATCGCGCACACCGGCGTGGCCTACCGGGCGCTCGCGAACCCGGCTTTCATGGAGAACCTGCTGCGGCAGGTTTCCTCGATCCGTGACGACGGCGTGTTCACCGATGTCGTCGCCGCCGACCGCAAGGCACCGCTCGCGGCCACCCGGGACATCGCCGCGGCCGCCGCCGGCCTGCTGCTCGACCGCTCCTGGACGGGGACAGGCGAGGTCCCGGTGCTGGGCCCCGAGGACCTGTCGGCGAATGACATGGCCCGCATCATGTCCGAGGTGCTCGGCCGCCCGGTGCGCTACGAGCGGCAGTCGCTCGACGACTGCCGCGCCGCGCTCGCCGGACACGGCATGGCGGAAGCGCTCGTGGAGGGCTACATCGCCATGATGCGCGCCAAGGACGACGGCCTTGACGCCGGAGTGGCCCGCACGCCCCGGACCGCGAGCCCGACGACCTTCCGGCAGTGGTGCGAGGACGTCCTCAAGCCCGCGGTCCAGGCATGAACGCCAAAACCGCCCTCGTCGTCGGAACCCCCCGCACTCTCGGCCCCGGCCTCGCCCCCGAGTACGCGCGCCGCGGCTGAGACGTCATCGGGACCGTCCGGGCCCCGCTGCCGGGCTCGCGTCGGCGGGAGGCTCGATTCCCCAGGCGGCGGCCCGGGCGGCGGCGGCCGCGCGGTTGGGGAGGCCGAGCTTGGCAAGGAGGTGCTCGATGTGGGTCCCCACCGTGCGCGGCGTGATGTACAGCCGCTCGGCGATCTCCCGGTTGGTGCGGCCGGCGGTCAGTTCGGCCAGCACCTGTAGCTCCCGGGGCGAGAGTCCGCCGGGCCGCGCCGGGTCCGGGCGCCGCGCGGGTGCGGCGCGGGCGTCCGCCGCCGGCTCCTCGGGCGGCGGGCCCACGCGGGGGGCGACGGCCGCGGCGAGGGTCTCGGTGAGGAGGGTGACCACGGCGCGCGCCGGATCGGGGGTGCGCCGCGGGCGGCGGGTGCTGACGTTCAGCATGCCGACGTACCGGCCGTCGGGGGCGAAGAGGCACTGGGCCACGCCGTCCTCGATGCCGAGGGGACGCAGGACCTTCTGGAAGCCCGGGGAGGCGGCCAGGAGATGCCGGGGGACGTCGCCGAGCCAGAGACCGCCTCGGGCCGGGCTGCGGAGCACGGGGAACACCGGGTCGTGGTGGAGGCGGGTCTCGATGTAGGCCGTGGCGTCGTCCGGGTAGCTCCCGGCCAGGGTGGTGTGGCGCCGACGCCGCGGGTCCCAGCGGGCCAGGGAGGCGTGGTCGTAGTCCATCACCTCCGCCAGCGCCGCCAGGACCGTGTCGACGCCGGTCGCGCCGGTCGTGGCGCTCCTGGCGGCCTCGCGGACGTGGACGGCCGCGTCCAGGATGTCCGCCGTGCTCCGCTCCGCTGTCATCCTCCAAGGATGATCATGTGCCCGGAATACGTCAATCGCGAAGGGTGTCGTGCACGACGCGCCCGTCCACCACGGTGAGGACGACGGGCATCTCCGGGATGTCGTGGGGGTCGGCGGTGAGCAGGTCCCCGTCGAGCACGCAGAGGTCGGCGACCTTGCCCGGCTCGAGGGAGCCCTTCCAGTCGTCGGCGAAGTCCTGCCAGGCCGCGTCGATCGTGTATGTACGGATCGCCTCCGCCAGCCCGATGCGCTGCTCCGGGCCGCTGACCCGGCCGGCCGCCTTCGACTCGCGCAGCACCATGGTGGCGACGCCCTGGCGCCAGTCGGGGTGGGTGACGGGGGCGTCGGACCCGCTCGCGACGCGCACGCCGGCGTCGATGGCATCGCGGTAGGGCCAGGCGTACGCGGCCCGGTCGGCGCCGACGAACTCCTCCTCCATGTCGGCGACGGTCCACTTGATGGTGGGGTTCATGTTGACGCCGAAGCCGTGCGCGGCCAGCACCTTCATGCTGTGCGCGGTGAGGAAGTCGCCGTGGATGACGTAGTGGCGGGCGTCGGGCCGCGGGTGTTCGGCCATGGCCGCGGCGAAGGCGTCCGCGACGGTGTCGATGGCCCGGTCGCCGGTGACATGGACGCCCAGCTGGTGCCCCGCGGCGTGGGCCTGCCGGATCATGGCGTCGATCTCGGCGATCCGCTCGGCGTCGGTCTCGCCGCCCACGCTCAGGGAGCCGCAGCCGCCGCCGACGTACGGCTCGTGCATCCACGCCGTCTTGTTGGGGACGATGCCGTCGGCGAAGATCTTGACCCCGTGGATGGCGAGGCGGCGCGGATCGGTGTCGCCGGACTCGCCGAGAGCGGTGAGGGTGCGGGCGAACTCCTCGGCGGTGCTCGCCATTCCGGTGGGCAGGAGCAGGACCCCGACGCGGGCGGTCAGTTCGCCGTCGGCCAGCAGGCCGCGGTAGACCTCGAGGGTCTCCGCGCCGAGCGCGCCCCGCATGATGCCGTCGCCGCCGGGGCCGAGCCCGGGCTCGGTGTAGCTGGTCACGCCGAGCCGGGCGAGCGTGGCGAGGGTCGACCTGATCGCGTCGGTCCGCTCCTGCCGGCTGAGCGGCGGCAGCGCGTTCTGGACGAGGGCCTGGGCCCCCTCGTGGAGCAGCCCGGTCGGCTCCCCGGACTCGTCCGCGACGATGGCCCCGCCGGGCGGGGCGACGGTGTGCCGGTCGATCCCGATGAGCTCCAGTGCCTTGGAGTTGACCCAGGTGGCATGCCCGGAGAAGGAGTACAGGACGACGGGGTGGTCCGGGCTCACGGCATCGAGGTCGTGCCGCGATGGCAGCCGCGACGCGTCGGACACGCACTCGTCCAGGTAACCGGTGTCCCAGCCGTGCCCCGTGATCCACTGCCCGCCCGGGACCCGCCCCACGGCCTCCCGTACCGCCTCGGCCACGTCCGCGAGGGAGGACACGGCGGGGTGGCCGAGGTCGAGGGAGAGCGGCGGCGTCGCCATGCCGAAGGCGCATCCGTGCAGATGGGAATCGTTGATACCGGGAAGCAGCGTCGCTCCCCGCAGGTTGACGACGCGGGTGCCGGGTCCGATGAGCGGCGCGATGTCGTCCCGCCCGCCGACGGCGCTGATGAGGCCACCGGTCACCGCCAGGGCCGAGGCGACGGAGAACTCGGCGTCGACCGTGACCACCCGCCCGCCGAGAAACACCAGATCCGCGTACGTATCCATGGAAGGTCCTTTCGAAAACCGGGCGCCTCACGGCCGCCCGCGAACGATCTCCCGAGGACTATGGCCGCGCCCCCGCCGGGCGCACATCGGTCATCCCACCGATACGCCCCTCCTCGACGGCGAGCGTACGTTCGTACGCTCCCGGCTGTACGATCGGGCGCATGCCGACGGACTACTTCGCCGACGACCCGCGTACCGACCTGGAACGCATGCTCGCGGGCGATCTCTACATCGCCGACGACCCGGAGATCGCCCGCCGCCTGCAGCAGGCCGTACGTCTGGCCGCGCGCTACCAGGCCGCGTACACCGAGGACGCCGAGGCGGCCCGGCCGATCCTCGCCGAACTGCTCGGGACCCTGGGCGAGGAGGCACATGTGCGGCCGCCGCTGTACGTCGACTACGGCAGCAACATCACCATCGGAGCGCGCACCTTCGTCAACTACCACCTCACCGCCCTGGACGTCGCGGCCATCACCATCGGCGAGGACTGCCAGATCGGCCCCAACGTCCAGCTCCTCACCCCCACCCACCCCCTGGAGCCGCGGCCGAGGCGGGACAAGCTGGAAGCCGCGAAGCCGGTCACCATCGGCGACAACGTGTGGCTCGGCGCCGGTGCCATCGTCCTGCCCGGCGTCACCATCGGCGACAACTCCGTCATCGGCGCCGGTGCGGTGGTGACGAAGGACGTGCCCGCGAACGTCGTCGCCGTCGGCAACCCCGCCCGCCCGGTCCGGGACCTGTGACCCCGCCGCCATGGCCACCGGACACGCAGACCCCCAGCGGCGCGAACGCATCCTCACCGCGGCCCTGGACCTCATCGCCGACGAGGGCATCGCACGCGTCTCCCACCGGAGGATCGCCGCACGCGCCGGGGTGCCGCTGGGGTCGATGACCTACCACTTCAGCGGCATGGACGACCTGCTGCGCGAGGCCTTCGGCCGCTTCACCGACCACATCGTGGCGGTGTTCGACGCGTATCTCAGCACACCGGCCGACCCCGGCCAGGCAGCGGAGGCGGTGGCCGACCTCGTCCACGCCCTGTCCGAGGGGAGCCGGCGCGACCTCGTCCTCAGCCAGGAGCTGTGCACCCTCGCCGCCCGCCGGCCCGCGTACCGGGAGCTCACCCACGAGTGGATGCGTCGCAGCCGCGTCCACCTGGAGAAGCACTTCGATCCGGATACGGCCCGCCAGCTCGACGCCCTCATCGAGGGGCTGATCCTGCACCGGGCCCTCGCCCGGGAGCCCCACGGCCGCGCGCTGACTCTCGAGGCGATCGCCCGTATCACCGCGCCCGGCACCCGGGCCCGCTGACCGCCCGGGCGGCACCGGCCCGACCGGGCCGGGCACAGGATGTCGGGTCCGGCAGGGTGGTTCCTTCCTAACGTGAGTGATCGAAAGGGAAGGGGACCGGGATGCTGGAGCGGCTCAACCAGGCCATGGAGCACATCGAGTCGCACCTCGATCAGCAGATCGAGGTGGCCGATCTCGCGCGCATCGCGGTGGTGTCGGAGTATCACTTCCGGCGGCTGTTCTCCGCGCTGGCGGGCATCCCGCTGTCGGAGTACATCCGCCGCAGACGGCTGACCGTGGCGGGCGCCGAAGTGCTCGCCGGTGAACGGACGCTGCTGGACGTCGCCACGCGCTACGGCTATGGCTCGGGAGAGGCCTTCGCCCGCGCGTTCCGGGCCGTCCACGGAGTGGGGCCCGGCGAGGCCCGGCGGACCGGTGCGGCTCTGCGCTCCCAGCCCCGGATGTCCTTCCGCCTCATCGTCGAAGGGAGCAGCAGTATGCGGTACCGGATCGTGGAGAAGGAGGAGTTCCGTGTGGTCGGCAGGAAGGCCCGTGTCCCGCTCGTCCATGAGGGGGTCAACCCGGCGATCGCCGAGTTCATCCGGAGCATCGGCCCCGAGACGCTGGGGCGTATCACGGCGCTGTCCGACCAGGAGCCGGCGGGGATCGTCGGGGTGAGCGACCAGCTCGATCCGAGCCGGGCGGAGGGGACCGAACTCGACTACTACCACGGCGTGGTGACGGGCGCCGAGGTGCCTGAGGACATGGACGTCCTCGCCGTCCCGGCCGGGACATGGGCCGTCTTCGAGAACTCCGGGCCGTTCCCGCAGGCGCTCCAGCACCTGTGGCGGGACGTGTTCACGCAGTGGTTCCCGTCGAACCCGTACCAGAGCAGGCCGGGACCCGAGATCCTGCGGGTGCGGCTGTCGCAGGACGGGACGCGGGCGGACGCGACGCTGTGGATTCCCGCGGAACGATCCACTGCCTGAGCGAGCGGGACGCGGTGGGCGCCCACCCAGGACGCGGCGGGCGCCCACCGGTTGCGGGACGGGTATCCCCGAGGCCGGTCCGGCCTGCCACAACACGCTCTACCATGCGGACCGTGAACCTTCAGGAGTTGATGGACGAGCAGGCGGGTCTTCGTGATGTCCCGGCCGTGGTGGCGGGGTCCTCGGTGGCGGGAGTGCGCACGACGGCCGCGCGCGGGTCGGTGGCGGTGACGGCGGACTCGTGTTTCCATATCGCGTCGCTGACGAAGATCTTCACCTGCGCGGGGCTGGTTCGGACGCTGCGGGACAAGGGGGTCCCCTTGGACACACCTGCCGTCGAGCTGCTCCCCGGCCTCGCGCCGGACTGGCGGGCCGACGCGCGTCTGACCGTCGAGCAGGTCCTGGGGCAGGTCTCCGGCCTGCGCGAATCGGTGGACGCGGGGACGGTGGCGGCGCTGGGCTCCGGGGACGGGGCGCTCCTGGAAGCCGCGCGGCTCGTGGTCCGTGCCGGGAACGAGCGGGAGCCCGGGGAGCGGTGGTCCTACTACAACGGCAACTACTTCCTGGCCGGTTCTCTCCTTGCGGTTCTGAGCGGCACGACGTACGAGAGCGCGTTGGAGGAGAACATCCTTGTCCCGTGGGGACTTTCGCGCACGGGTTTCGCCACCCCGGCGGGGTCCATCACCGGGTGGAACGGCACGGCCGAGCTCCCGCCGCTCGGCTACCCGCGCACCCGCCGGCCCAGCGGGGGCCTGTGGTCGTCGGTGTCGGACCTCCTGACCGCGGGCGAGGTCCTGCTCGCCGACCGGGCCCTCGTGGCGGAGGTCCGCCGCGCGCGCACCCGGACCGACGACCCCATGACCTATGGGCTCGGGTGGGCACTGGGGCCGTCGGGCCAGATGTATCTCAACGGCCGGCTGCCCGGCTATCGGGCCGCCATGGTCCTGGTCCCGGACCGGGACTACGTGAGCGTGGCGCTCTCCGACCAGGAGAGCGCCCTGCCCGCCCTGGCGCGGCTGCTCAGCGACATGCAGCAGCCGCTGACCGGCGACGACATCGCCGAGGCGATCGACGACTTCGCCGCCTGACAGCGGTGCGCGAGGTGTGAGGTCAGGACCTGACCGTGATCCGGTCGCGCGGGGACGGGCTGATCGCGCCCATGGCCCGGAGGTACCTGATGAATCCCTCGTGGTCGCGGTCGTTGCGGACCGGGTCGGTGAAGCGTGCCAGGGCGCCGAACCCGTCGGCGCCGATGAGCGTGTAGGCCAGTCCCGCGACGCGGTAGGGGCGGGCCGGGTCCAGCGGCGTGCCGTCGATGAGGAAGGACGCCGGGTCCACCCGCCGGCCGACCGGCTGGGAGGCGTCGTAGGTCGCGCGGACATTGGAGGACACGGCGAGCGGGGCGAACTTCACCGTCCCGTCCCGCTGCGGCTGCCACTGCTGCTCCAGCGCCTGGCGGAGCTGCTCGCCGGTGAGCGTGACGGTCAGGACGGGGTTCTCGTAGCCGAGGTACGCGTATGCCTCGCCGTACAGGATCAGACCGTCCTTGTCGGCGGCGTCCCGGCCCTTGGAGTAGATGAAGTCGCCGCGCAGCGCGGTGGAGCCCTGCGCGGGTCGTACGGCGAACAGCCCGAAGTCGGCCCGGCCGGCGTCGTACGAGTTGGCGTCCCAGTGGACGAAGTCCGCGGCGAGGTCGCCCATGGTGGATTCACCGTGCTCGTTCAGTGTGCGGGTGAAGTCGCCGGTGAGCCGGCCGGCCGGTTCCGCGTAGCGGCGTTCTCCGTAGGCCGTCCAGTAGTTGACGACGCGCAGCATCTCGGCGTCGGGCTCGATGTCGAGCGTGACGGGGTGGTTGGTGGAGACGGTGAGGTCTCGCTTCACCTTGCCGGTCGCGGGGTCCAGGAACAGGTTGATCTCATTGATCATCTGTCCGGCGTGGCTCGCCTCGACCACGGGCCGCGGGGCGCCGTTCGGGTCGGGCAGCATGGCGTTGAACCACCAGTGCCAGTGCCCGGTGATGATGGCGCAGATGTCCGGGTCGATCCGGGCTGCCAGTTCCAGGGCGGGGCCGGTGCTCATGTCGCCGCCGTTGATCGGCGCGTTCCAGTTGTCGTGTTGCTGGGCGCCGTCGTGCACGCTGATGACGAGCGCGTTGACGCCGCGCTTCTTGAGCCGGGCGGCGTAGCGGTTGGCGATCTCGATCTGGTCGTAGCCGATGAGCCGCGGCTCGTAGGAACTCGATCCGACCGGGGTGTTCGTCACGGTCAGGTGGATGAAGCCGATCGGGTAGCGCCGCCCGTTCGGCCCCTTCACCCATTCGATGTTGTACGGCCGCAGCACCGGTTTCCCGGTCTTTCTGGAGAGCATGTTCGCGGAGTAGTAGGGGAACGCCAGCCCCCGGAACCTGCGGCCGGTGGAGTCGGGGAAGCTGGAGTCGCGACCGGGTTCGCCGACGGGGCGGGCGTGGACCATGTGGTCGAGGAGGTAGTCGAGGCCGTAGTCGAGCTCGTGATTGCCGAGGGTGGAGAATCCGAGGCCGAGCCGGTTGAGCACCTCGATGGCGGATTCGTCGCGGAGCAGCTTGGTGTCCAGGGGCTCGGCACCGCACCACAGGTCGCCGACGCCGAAGAGGATCGAATTGCGCGGTGCGCGGAGCCGCTTGAGGTGCGCGGCGAGGTGAGCGGCGCCGCCCACGTTGATGGTGCCCGGCCCGTCGGGGTTCGGGATCCAGCCGTCGGCGGCCGAGGTGGGGGTGCGGAGGTTGCCGTGGAAGTCGGTGATATTGAGCAGTTGCACGGCGAGGGAATCACCGGTCGCGCCCCCGCGCGCGGCGTCCGACGCGAAGGCGGGCGCGCCGATGGCGAAGGCGGAGGCCAGCCCACCCGCCCCCGCGAGAACGCTTCGACGCGACAGATTCGGGCGAGCGGCCATGCGATGCCTCCATCAGGGTGACTGCTGAGGTGCCGTCGGCGGAAGCCACTCGGCGAGGGAGGAACCCAGCCTCGCTCAGCGACCGGCGAGTGAACCCGAACAGAACGAGCCACAATCCGCGCGCCCACCCGCCGGACGGCCGCTCGCGTGGCCTGGGAAGTCACAGGTCTAGAGCGGGGTCTAGGCTTCCGCCGTGGACGGCACACCAGATGGCATACGGATCAGACCGGGCGACCTCACCGACGCACGAGCGGTGCTGGACATGCTCGACGCCGCGGTGGCCTGGATGAACGATCGGGGCAACACGGAACAGTGGGGCTCGACACCGTATTCGCAAAAGCCCGGCGGGGTGGAGCGGGTCGAGCGGTACCTGACCGAGAACGCCCCCTACGTCGCGGAGTCGGGCGGGACACCCGTGGGGGCCATGGTGTTGGACTCCGGGCCCAGCCCCCAGGTGCCGATCGCGCCGGCCGGGGAGCCCGAGCGGTACGTCCGGCTGCTCGTCTCCGACCGCCGGCACGCCGGTCGGGGCATCGGGGCGGCGCTGCTGGCCCATGCCGTCGAGGAGACCCGGCGGGCGGGCGTGGAGTTGCTGCGGGTCGACTGCTGGGCGGGCGGCGGGGGCGAACTGGTCGCGTTCTACGTGCGCAACGGTTTCACCCCCACCGATCGTTTCCTGTCCGGGTCCTGGCCGGGGCAGGTGTTGGCCCGCCGGGTGGGCTGACGGGCGGGTGGCGCGCTCGGCGGCGGGCTCGTGCGGTCAGGCCAGAGCGAAGTACCGCAGCCACAGGTAGGCGGCGGACAGAGCGACCGTCACCGCGGTGACCACGAGGCCGTACTTGGTGAACTGCCAGAACGAGATCGGCTGGCGGTTGCGTTCGGCGATGCCCAGGACGACGACGTTGGCCGAGGCGCCGATGGCGGTGGCGTTGCCGCCGAGGTCGGCGCCCAGGGCCAGTGCCCACCACAGCACCTGGGTGCCGTGGCCCCCGCCGAAGCCGTGGGCCAGGTCGGCGGTGATGGGGGCCATGGTGGCGACGTACGGGATGTTGTCGACGATCCCGGACAGCACGGCCGAGCCGAACACCAGCAACATGGTCGCGCCGAGCCGGCTTCCGCCGGTGGCGTCCGCCAGGGCCCGGGAGACCTCGCCGATGACTCCGGTCTCGATGAGCGCGCCGACCATGACGAACAGTCCGGCGAAGAAGGCGAGGGTCGGCCACTCGACCTCTTTGAGTGCCTCGTCGGCCCGTACGGTGGACATGGCGATGAGCAGCCCCGCGCCGAGCAGGGCCACCACGCTCGGCGCGTAGTGCAGCACCGGGTGCGCGACGAAGCCGACGACGACCAGGGCGAGGACCGCCAGGCCCTGGTACAGCAGGCGGCGGTCGCGGATCGCCTCGCGCTCCTCCAGCGCCATCACCTCGGCGGCGCGTTCCTCGTCGTAGACGAACAGCTTGCGGAACATCAGCCGGCACATCACCGCCAGGACGACGGTGAGGACGGCGGCCAGCGGCGCCAGGTGGACCAGGAAGTCATTGAAGGTGAGTCCGGCGCGGCTGGCGATGATGATGTTCGGCGGGTCGCCGACGAGGGTCGCGGTGCCGCCGATGTTGGAGGCCAGCACCTCGGCGATCAGAAAGGGCGCGGCGGGCAGGGCGAGGCGTTCGCACACCAGCAGGGTGACCGGGGCGATCAGCAGCACGGTGGTGACGTTGTCCAGCAGGGCGGACGCGGCCGCGGTGATCACTATGAGCATCGTCATCACGCGGAAGGGCCTGCCGCGGGCTCGTTTGACCGCCCAGATGGCCACGTACTCGAACAGGCCCGTCTGCCGCAGGACCCCGACGATCGCCATCATTCCGAGCAGCAGGAAGATGACGTTCCAGTCGATTCCGGAGTGCTCGTCGAAGAAGGCGGCCTTGTCGTCGGTGGCGCCGATCGCGAGCATGGCCGCCGCCCCGGTGAGGGCGGCGGCCGTCCGGTGGACGCGCTCGCTGATGATCGCCGCGTACGCGGTCACGAAGACGGCGATCGCCGCCCAGCTGTGCCAGTTCATGTCACCCCAAGGAGTCGTTCCCACAGATGCGCTGCGGCGATCACGCCGAGCGGCCGGGAGCCACCGCGCTCCCGGTCCGCTGCCGCGGCCGCGCGGGAAGGGTTCTTGACGCCTCCGCGGCAGGATGCCGTCGGCGGCGGTCGCGTCGCGCGGGCCGTCCTCAGTCAGAGGTGACGGCGAGGAGGCGCTCCAGCAGATGGGAGGCGGTGATGACACCGAGCAGCCGGGGGCCCGCCTTGTCGTGTTCCACGACGGCCACCAACGGGCTGCGGGACCGCGCCATCTGCGCGGCGATCTCCAGGGCGGTGTCGTCCGGAGCCGCGACCACGAGTGGCGGCGTGGTCTGCGACAGGCAGTCGCGGACCTTGCGGCCCCGCAGCGCCACGCACAGGCGGTCGGCGTGGCGTTCGTCGACGACCGCGGCGAGGGTGGGGTCGTCGACGACGTACTCGGGGACCAGCGTCTTGATCATCTGAGAGGCGGGCAGGATCGCCTTCGGCGCCCCCAGTTCGTCGACCACCAGCAGCGCGGGCAGCCGGTGTTCGGCCATCAGCCGCGCGGCGTCCAGGGCGTCGGCGTCGAGGCCGACCGTCTCATACTCCGTCGCCACGTCACGCGCCCGCACACCCAGCTCCTGTTCCGCCGTCGACGAACCCCGGTCCGTGGTTTCCCGGCCGTCGGGAACGCCTGCCGTACGAGCACGATACCGCCGGGCGGACCGCTCAGACGGGCCCCTCGGCGGCACCGGCCCTTCCCCGCAGGGCGGTCTCGAGGCGGCCGGCCCAGCGCAGCGCGGTGGCGGCCAGCTCTTCGGTGCGGGGGGCGAGGCGGACGCGGGGGCCGACGACCTGGAGCGCGGCCACCACTTCGCCGCGGAAGTCGCGGACCGGGGCGGCGACCGAGTACAGGCCGGGTTCGGCCTCTTCGTCGACGATGGAGTAGCCCCGCTCGCGGGTGGCGGCGAGCCGGCGCAGGAAGTCGTCGACGCCGGTGGGGGTGTTCGGCCCGTGGCGCACGAAGTCGGTGCGGGCGAAGACGGCGGCGACCTCCTCGTCGTCGGCGTCGCTGAGCAGCGCCTGCCCGCAGTCGCTGCAGTAGGCGGGGTAGGGGCGGCCGATCCAGGAGCCGACCTGCTTGCTGCCCTGCGGGACGCGTTCGGCGATCGTCACCGTCGCGTCGCCGATCAGGACGCCCAGGTAGCAGCTCTCGCCGGTCTCGTCGACCATGCCTTCCAGCGCGGTCTGCCCGTCCGTGCGCAGGCGGTGGGCGGTGAGCTCCAGGGCGTCGGCGTAGAGCCTCCAGTGCAGGGCGAGGGTGCGGGGCGCTCCTCCCCCGGCCCCCGCGGGGTGGTGTGCCCGGTGCGAGGCGAACTCCTCTTCCCGCATGGCGGCCAGGCCGCGGGAGAGCTGGCTGCGATCGCGGGCCAGCTCGCGCGCCAGGTCGGTGGCCGAGGTGTGGCGATGCCCCGCCGCGGTCCGGTGGGCGAGCGCCATCAGTACGTCCAGCCCCTTGCCCACGCTCGATTCCATGACCCCTCAGCCACGTCGCCACGCCGTGTCCCGCGCCGTCCGCGCGGCGCGATCACTGTCGCCGTCACTCTACTGCCCGACTCCTTCCCGAGCGCCGTGCATTATTTGCATCTTGCCATGCAGCATGTGCACGCATAGCATCTCGCCAACGGTTGAGCCGCCCCACCGGGGCACACCAGAACCGCCCCGTCGGGGCGCATGAAAACCGCCCCGTCGGGGCGCATGAGAAAGGGACAGCGACTGCCATGACGGCGACGATGACGTCCGCGGCCCAGGGACAGGGACCGCGCCGTGCCGAATCGGCGATCCGGCGCCGTTCGGTGCGCGCGATCAAGGTGTACTGGCCCGTCTCGCGGCAGACCCTGGCCACCCTGGCCGAGGGGGAGGTCGCGGTGCTGCACGAGGACGAGTCCCTGGCCGGGCTGTTCCGGGCCCTGGAGGCTTCGCCGGAGCTCGGGGACTTCGGTCTCTACACCGATGTCTTCGAGGTCGGGGTCGGCGCCGAGGGGTTCACCGCGGCACCCGGGTCCACCCCCGCCCTCGGGGCGGTCGGCAGCCGCTCACTGTCCCCCACGCTCACCTTCACCACGTATCTGGACACCGCCGTCGCGGACGACGAGGTGTCCCGCGTCCTCGCGCGCATCGTGGCCGCCCACCCGTGGGAGGTCCCGGTCGTCGAGCTCTCCGCACCCCTGGAGCTCGTCTCCCGCGCGTGAGTCCTCCGCGCTCCCGGCGGCCGATGGCGCGCGGACCCCGCGCGCGCCGCGATCGCCGAAGAGGTGGCATCACCCTCCGCCACGCCGTGTCGTCCCCGTCACTGCCACCCCGAGGAAGTAATGTCATGGCCACATCACCACGGACCCCATCCCCACCGGCGGAGAGCCCGTCGGTCCCCACCGGAGCGCCCGACCACCCTCCCCGGGAGACGTTGCGCCGCTCGATGACCAGCCGCCACCTCGTGATGATCGCGATGGGCGGTGTCATCGGCTCCGGGCTGTTCCTCAGCTCCGGCTACACCATCTCCCAGGCCGGTCCGCTCGGCGCCGTCCTCGCCTATCTGATCGGCGCGTTCGTCGTCTATCTCGTCATGACCTGCCTGGGCGAACTCGCCTGCGCCTATCCCGTCTCCGGCGCCTTCCACATCTACGCCTCGCGCTCGATCAACCCGGCGACCGGCTTCACCACCGCCTGGCTGTACTGGCTGACCTGGGCGGTCGCCCTGGGCTCGGAGTTCACCGCCTGCGGCCTGCTGATGCAGCGCTGGTTCCCCTCCGTCGGCGTCTGGGTGTGGTGCGTGGTCTGCGCCGCCGTGGTGTTCACCGTCAACGCGATCTCGGCCCGGGTCTTCGGCGAGACCGAGTACTGGTTCTCCCTCATCAAGGTCGCCGCGGTCGTCGCCCTCATCGTCCTCGGCGGCGCGGCCATCGCCGGCTTCCACCCGCTGGCCGACCGCCACGAGGTCTTCCCGCATCTGCTCGAGAACTTCGACACTCCCGGCGGCCTCTTCCCGCACGGGATGTCCGGGGTCCTGGTCACCGTGCTCGCGTCGTTCTACGCCTTCTCCGGCTCCGAGCTGATCGGCGTCGCCGCGGGCGAGACGGACGACCCGGCCAGGGCGGTCCCCAAGGCGCTGCGGGTGACGGTGATCCGGCTGCTGGTGTTCTTCGCCGGGGCGATCACCGTGATCGCCGCGATGATCCCGTACGACAAGGTCGGCCTGGACGAGAGCCCCTTCGTGACCGTCTTCACGGCCATCGGGATCCCCTACGCGGCCGATGTGATGAACTTCGTGATCATCACCGCCCTGCTGTCCGCCGGAAACAGCGGCCTCTACTCCTGCGCGCGGATGCTGTTCTCGCTCGCCGAGGAGGGGCAGGCCCCGCAGGTGCTGCGGCGGCTGAACGCGCGCCAGATCCCGATGGCCGCGCTCGTGGTGAGCATGCTGGGGGGCCTCGCGTCCCTGCTGAGCAGCGTGGTGGCGGCTCAGACCGTCTACCTCGTGCTGGTGTCGATCGCCGGGTTCGCCGCGGTGGCGGTGTGGATGTCGATCGCGGCCTCGCAGTTCTTCCACCGGAGGGCGTTCCTGCGCGACGGCGGCGATGTGCGGACGCTGCCCTACCGCACCCCGCTCTATCCGGCCGTGCCCGCCCTGGCGTTCCTGCTCTGTCTGGTCTCCCTGGTCGGCGTCGCCCTGGATCCCGCCCAGGCCACGGCCCTGTACTTCGGCATCCCCTTCGTCGCCGCCTGCTACCTCTACTACCACCTGCGGCACGGCCGCAGGAGAAGCGAGGCCCCCTCATGAACCCTGAAGACGTGACGACGCGCAAAGGAACCCCGTACATGGACCACACCAGCACCAGCACCGACGCGGGCACCGCCGCCCCCGGCCTGTGGGCGGCCTGGGGCGAGCTGGCCGGGAAGGTGACGTACACGGATCTCACCCACGCCTTCCACCCCGGACAGCCGCACTTCCCGGCGTTCCCGGACGAACAGCGCGAGAAGATCTTCGACATGGACCGCGGGGACGGCTTCAACGTCGACCGGTACACCCTCGTGGGCCAGTGGGGTACGCACGTCGACCCGCCCGTGCACTTCGTGGCCGGGGCGCGCACCCTGGACCGGATCCCCGTGTCGGAGATGATCCTGCCGCTGGTGGTGCTCGACATCAGCGAACGGGTGGCGGCCGACCCGGACGCGACCCCGACGCCGGCCGACGTGGCGGCCTGGGAGGCGCGCCACGGCGCCGTTCCGGCGGGTTCGTTCGTGGCCCTGCGCACCGGCTGGAGCCGGCGGTGGCCGGACCGGGACGCGATGGCCAACAGGGACGCGGCGGGCGTCAGCCACTCCCCCGGCTGGTCCGCCGAGGTCCTGCGCTATCTGTTCGAGGAGGCCGGGGTCGCCGCGATAGGACATGAGCAGACCGACACCGACCCGGGGTCGGCCACCTCCGTGGGGGACTTCAGCCTGGAGCGGTACGTCCTCGCCCGTGACCGGTGGCAGATCGAGCTGATGGCCAACCTCGACCAGGTCCCGGAGGCGGGCGCGCTGATCGTCGCCACCTGGCCCAAGCCCCTGGGCGGCTCCGGGTTCCCGGCCCGTGTCCTCGCCCTGTGCCCGAACGGCTGACAGCACCACTGAGAGGGCGCACGGAACCCCGGCGGACACCGGTCCGCCGGGGTTCCGTGCGGGAAACGGATGTCGCGATGGAACGGACGGCCCTGGACGCGATCGACGAGAAGATCATCGCCGAACTCACCCGCAACGCCCGCCTGTCGCACGCCGAGCTCGGGCAGCGTGTGCTGCTGTCCCGCAACGCCGTGCGGCAGCGGATCGAACGTCTGGAGCGGCAGGGGCACATCCGCGGCTACACGCTGGTCCGCGGCGGGCCCGACGACGAGGAGCTGGTCTCGGCGCTCGTCCTGGTCTACCGCAAGGACCGGTTGCGCGGCGGGGAGGTGCTGGCGGCGCTCAAGCGCATCCCGGAGGTGGTCATCTGCGAGGTGCTCAGCGGGGAGTTCGACCTGATGGTGCGGATCGAGGCCAGGTCACTGGAGCGCGTCCGGGGCATCTGGGAGCAGATCGCCCAGATGCCCGGGGTACGCGACACCGTGACCGCGCTGACGCTCTCCCGCGTGGTCAGCCGTCCGCGGAGCGGATGAGCGAGCGCCGGCCCCGCGGCCGCCGCGGATCACGCTGCTAGAGTGAGGCCGTGACCGCGAACCCGCCGAAGACCCAGGCGGCGTCCTCGCTGCGCACCGGCCTGCGGATCATCAACGCGGTCCTGGAGCGGGAGACCTCCGGGCGCACCGGGTTCAACGTCGCCCGGCTCGCCCAGGAGATGGGCATCGACCCCAGCAAGGCCTCCCGGATGACCCAGGAGCTGTGCGACCGGGAATTCCTGGAGCGCCGTGAGGACTCCACCCTTCGCGTCGCCGCGGGTTTCCACGAGCTGGCCCGGGCCCTGAACCACGGGCTGCTGCGCGGGTCCCGTCCGGTCCTGCGCCGCCTCGCGATCGAGCACGGTGCCGGCGCCCGCCTCTCGGTGCGCGACGGGGTCCTGGTCCGCCTCCTGCGCGCGGAGGCGGCGGCCGCGACCGAGCCATGGCCCGTACGGGCCGGCCTGGTCACCCCCTGCTGGTGCACGGGAGCCGGCCGCGCGCTGCTGCTGGACCACTCCGGGGAGGAGATCGCCGAGCTGCTGCGGGGCTACGAACTGATCGGCGTCGGCGGGCCCAACGCCGCGCACTCCGCGGCCGAGGTGGCGGCGGCCAACGACCGTGACCGGCCGGGCGGGATGATCGCCGCGCACGGGGAGTTCGAGCACGGCGTCACCGAGTACGCCGTGCCGGTCAGGGACGGCCAGGGCCGGATCTTCGCGGCGCTCGCGGTGCTGGGCCGGCACACGGACCTGGAGCCGAGGGAAGAGGCCATCCGCGCCGACCTGACCGCCTCGGCCTCCTCGCTGGGGCGCCTCATCGAGGACACCACCGCCTAGAAGGCTCATGAAGATCTTGAAGAGGGGGCCATCCGGCCGGAGGCCGGGTGGCCCCCTCTTGGCTATGGGGTGGCTGGGGTGAGGTGCCAGGTGCCGCTGGTTCGGGTGAGTCCGAGGTTGATCAGCCGGCGGAGGTTGAGGGCGGCGGCGCGGTGGTGGAGCCAGATGTTGTTGGCGATGACGCCGCGGTAGCGGACTCGACGGTTTCCCTTGGCGACCAGCCAGGCGATGGCGCGTTCGACCGGGGGCCGCCATCTGCGGTATTCGTCCTGCCAGGCGGGGTCGGTGGCCGCCTGGTGGCGGGCCGCGGACAGCAGTTCGCGCTGGGGGTGGACGTTGAGGGTGCGCCCGGTCTTGGACCTGGTGCAGCGCCCGCGCAGGGGACAGTTGGTGCACAGGTGCTTGAACTGAGCGGTGCGGGCACCGTCGGCTTTGACCTGTCCGAGGTTGGCGGTGTGTCCGGCCGGGCAGGTCGCGGTGCCGGCCGCCAGGTCGATGTGGAAGTCGTCGATGGTGAAACCGCCGGGGACGGCCTGCCGCAGCGGCGGCGGCTTGATGACCGGGGTATGGCCGTCGGCCTGCAGGTGTGCACGCAGGTCGCCGGTGCCGTAGGCGGAATCGCCGAGCACGGTTAACCGCGTGTCCGGTTCCTCGTCGGCGAGCAGGCGGGTGGCGACGGCGGCCTCGTGGTTGTCGGAGCCGTGGCCGCTGGTGAGCGCGACGGCGGTGAACAGCCCGGTCTCCGGCTCGAAGGACGCATGTCCTTTGAAGCCGTCCTGGTGGCGGGTGCGGTTTTTGTGGATGTGGCGTGCGTCCGCATCGACGGTGGACACGGTCCGGTCCGCGACTGTGCGCCGGGCGATGCGCCAGCGTCCGTCACGCCCGTCGGAGTCTTCGGCCGGCTCCACGTCCTGGCCCGCGACCAGGGCCAGCAGGCCCACCGCGTTCGCCGCCTTCTCGCCGAGTTCCCGCTCGGGCAGGTGTCCGAGCAGGTTGATCGCGTCGGTGACCAGCGCGTCGATCAGCGTGGCGCGTGCTTGCTCGTCGGCCCAGGCGATCCTCGGCTTGCCCGGGTCGGTGTAGTCGTGCGCGCGGCACCACTGCGCCGCCGTCTCCTCGCCTCCGGGGACCTCGCGGATCACCCGGCGGATCGCGGAGATGATCTGGGTGACGGTGTCCTGGGTGGCCACCGCGTCATCGAGGACGGTGGAGTCCAGTGCCCGGCGGTGCTTGCCCTTGAGGACACCGGTGGCCTTCACGACTTCACGCACGGCCTCAAAGACCCGGTTCGGGCGGGTGGAACGGCCCAGACGACGGCGGAAGTAGGCCAGGAGCGACGGGTCGAAGGCCATGTCGTTGAGGCCCAGCCCGCAGGCGGCCTTCCACCGCAGGTCGCAGCGCAGTTCCTGGACCGTCTCGAAGTCCGATAGCCCGTGCAGGGCCTGCAGGGTGATCGCAGCGGCCAGGATCTGCGGGGGCATGCTCGGCCGCCCGTTCGCCGATGGATACATGTCCGCGAACATCTCCACCGGAAACAGCGCACCACGATGCTCGGCCAGGAACGCGAACACACTCCCCGCCGGAATCAACTCCCGGCAGGTCTCCCACACATCCGGCCCGACCGTCTCTCCGGACCATTCACCCATCACCACAACAACGAGTCTGGCCCCGCCGCTCACACGGCGGGGCCAGAACCCCAAGATCTTCATGAATCTTCTAGCCGGACCTCCACCCCGTGCGGCGGGGCCGTGACGCCCCCGGCGATGGCGCCGGGATGTACGTCTCCTCAGGGGGCCTGGCCGATGCCGGCCCCCGGTCCCAGGGGGAGGTCGAGGGCGTAGAAGATCCCCAGGACGGCCAGCCAGGACACGATGAACGGCAGCACGTAGACGGCCAGCCGGGACATCAGCGTGCCCAGCCGCGCGTCCGGTTCGTAGCGGCGCAGGAGCGCGAGGGAGAGGAACAGGTAGGGGTTGAGCGGGGTGATGGTCTGGGTCGCGGAGTCGGCGATGCGGAAGGCGGCCAGGGTGAGCGCCGGGGAGAGGCCGATCAGCATGAACGTCGGCACGAAGACCGGCGCCATCAGGGACCACAGGGCCGAGCCGGACGAGATCAGCAGGTTGAGGAGCGAGACGACGAGGACGAACAGCACCAGGGCGGTGAATCCGGTGAGCCCCGCCGACTTCAGCAGTTCCGCGCACCTCACCGCGAGGAGGGTGCCGGCGTTCGACCAGGTGAAGGCGGCGATGAACTGGGCGATCACAAAGATGAGCACGATGTAGCCGGACATCGCGGTCACCGACTCGGCCATCATCCTGGGCACGTCGTCGCGGTGGGTGATGGTGCCGGCGGTGACTCCGTACACGACGCCCGCGATGAGGAAGGCGCAGAACAGCAGGGGCACGACGCCGGTGAGCACGAGGGACGGGACGAGCGCCCCGCCCTCGCCCCTGAGCGGGCTGCCGGGGGCCAGCCAGGCCGCGAGCACGGCCACCGCGAACGCGGCGGTGGCGCCGGCGGAGAGGAGCAGCCCGCGCCGCTGACGCCGGCTGAGGCCGGTGTTCTCGTCCTCGGCCGCGGTGGCGCCGGTGGCGGGCGCGGGCAGCCTGGGCTCCAGGACCCGGGCGGTCAGGAATCCGCCGACGAGGGCCAGCACGACGCTGGAGGCGGCGGTGAAGAAGTAGTTGACGAGCAGGTGGGTCGGGGCCTCGTGTCCCATGGGCAGCACCTGCACGGCCTTCTCGGTGATACCGGAGTACAGGGCGTCCAGGGCGCCGACGCTGAAGCCCGCCGCGTAGCCCGCGCACACGCAGGCGAAGCCGCCGATCAGGCCCGCGATCGGATTGCGCCCGGCCGCCTTGAAGGCCAGGGCGGCCAGTGGCGGGATGACCAGGATCGCCACGTCGCTCATCACATGGGCCTGGCAGGCGACGAAGGCGACCACGTACGGCAGCAGCCGGGCCGGGGTGCGGGCGATGGTCGCCTTGACCGCGGCCTCCAGCAGTCCGGTGCGTTCGGCCACGCCGACGGCCGTCATCATCAACAGGACGGTGCCCAGCGGCGGGAAGCCGGTGAAGTTGGTGAGCGCGTTCTCCAGCAGCCAGCGGATGCCTTCCCCGGTCAGCAGTCCCTTGACGGCGAGGGGTTGATCGGTGCCGGGCACGGTCACCGCGGCGTGCGCGGCGGCCAGCGCGGTGGAGACCACGGCGAGGAGCGCGAACAGCCCCCCGAAGAGGTAGAAGGGGTGGGGAAGCCGGTTGCCGAGCCGCTCCAGCGCGCCCATCAGGCGGCTCAGAAGGCCGTCGTCGGCGGCGGTGGGGGGCGGCGGCGCGGTAGTGGTGTCCTGCACAGCGACTGCCTTTCGGATAACGGGAGGTGGGGCATGGCCGATGGGTACTCCGGGTCGGCGAGGACGTCGGGGCGGTGTCAGAGGGCGAGCGAGTTCTTCCGTACGACGCCCTGCTGGATCACACAGCGCACCTGGGCGGGGTCGCCGAGGAGCGAGATGTCGGCGAGCGGGTCGCCGTCGCAGATCACGATGTCCGCGGCCTTGCCCGCCCGGAGGGTGCCGACGCGGTCGTCGAGTCCGAGCAGTTGTGCGGCGACCCGGGTGCCGGCCCCGATCGCGTCCATGGGGGACATGCCGAGCGAGACCAGGTGGGCCAGCTCCCGCAGGTTCCGCCCGTGCGGACAGACGCCCGAGTCGGTGCCCATCGCGATCCGCAGCCCGTCCGCGATGGCGGCGGAGATGTTCTCCTTGGTGATCCCTGACCAGCGGACCTTCTTCTCGTAGTGGTAGGGCGCCATCGTGGCCTTGTCGATGCCGTCGAAGACGGTCGACAGGGTGGGCACGACGAACGTGCCCCGCTCCCGGGCCAGTTCGCGGGCCCGGGAGTCGAGGCCGTAGCCGTGCTCGATGCTGGTGACACCGCCCCGGATCGCGTTCAGTATCCCCGCGGTCCCCTGCGCGTGAGCGGCCACCGGGCGCCCCCCGTGCCGCCGTGCCTCGTCGACGACGGCGCGGATCTCCTCCTCCGTCAGGCCCTCGTCCTCGGGCTGGTCGTGCGGGGAGCCCATGCCGCCGGTGGCGCAGAGCTTGATGACGTCGGCCCCGTCGCGCAGCAGCCGGCGTACGGCCTTGCGCACCTCGTCCGTGGTGTCGGCGATCTCCCCCACACCGCCGCTGAGGTCAATGCCGGAGGGGGTGGTGAAGTCGGCGTGTCCGCCGGTGTGGCCGATGATCCGCACCGCGGTGTGCACCCGGGGGCCCTCGATGAGGCCCTCGGCCACCGCCTTGCGGTATCCGGACGGCAGGCCGCCCAGGTCGCGTGCGGTGGTGACGCCCGCGTACAGGGTGCGGCGCAGCCGCTCGGCGGTGCGGAAGGTCTCCACCGTGGGGTCGGCGGAGATCCGCGTGCCGAGTTCCCTGGGGTTCTCGAAGCCGAAGTGGACGTGGCAGTCGATGAAGCCCGGCAGGACGGTGCGGCCCGCGGCGTCCACGACGGTGTACGCGAGGCCGGTGTCCGGGGCGTCCGCCGCGGGGCCCGCGTAGGCGATGTCCCCCTGCTCGTCCGTGAGGACGACGGCGTCGGACACGGGTTCGGCCCCGGTTCCGTCGATGAGGCGGGCGCCGGTGATCTTCAGAGGCGTGGTGGGGGTCATGGGTGCGGTGCTCCTGGGGTGCCGGTGCGTACGGGGCGGCTGTGCGACAGCCGGGTCGGGACAAGAGGATCGGCACCGCGTCAGTGAAAGCCGTAGAATCGCAGGAATCTTTCAGCGGAGGGGTCACTGGTGCAGGATCAGGGCAGGGAGGGGCGGGACGAGCCCCAGGCCCCCGTCGTCCTCGACGAGCTGGACCTGATGATCGTGAACGCCCTGCAGCTCCGGCCGCGGGCACCGTGGCGCCTGGTCGGCCAGGCGCTCGGGATCGACGCGGTCACCGCGGCCCGCCGCTGGAAACGGCTCAGCGACTCGGGGGCCGCCTGGGTCGACGGCTATCTGAGCCCCGCCGACGAGGGCAGGGTGCTGGCCCAGGTCGAGGTGGTCACCGAAGCGGCACGGACCGCCGAGGTCGCCCGGCATCTGGTGTACGACCCGCAGGCGATGAGCGTGAAGCAGACCTCAGGCGCCCGGGACCTCCTGGTCATCGCCTGGGCCCACAGCCTGGACGGGATCTTCGGTTACGTCGGTGAGCGGATCGCGCGGCTCCCGGGGGTGCGCTCCACCCGTACGCATGTCATCACCGCCGCGCCGTTCGAAGGCAGCCAGTGGCGGCTGCGCTGCCTCGACGCCGGTCAGCGGGCCGTCCTCGGGGCGGCCGCGCCCGCCGCCCGCAACGTCCCCGACGAGCCCCTGCGCCCCGGCGACCGGGAACTGGCCGTCGTGCTCGGCGAGGACGGGCGGATGCCGCTGAACCAGCTGGCCGAGCGCATCGGCACGAGTGTCGCGACGGCCCGGCGCCGACTGGACCGGCTGATCTCCGGCCGGCATGTGGTGTTGCGGTGCAACCTGGCCCGGCCGCTGACCGGCTTTCCGGTCTCGGCGGTGTACTTCGCCTCCGTCCCGGCCGGCCATCTGGACGCCGCGGCGGCCTCGCTGCGGACACTGCCCGAGTTGCGGCTGTGCACGGTCACCGCGGGACCGCACAATCTGATCCTCGACGTGTGGCTGCGCGGCATCCACGACGTGCACCGCCTGGAGGCCCACTTGGAGCAGCAGCTGGTCCGCGTCGGTTTCCGCGTCGAGGACCGGGCGGTGGTGCTGCGTACGGAGAAGAACGTCGGCCGGGTCCTGGACGGCCGCGGCCACAGCGTCGCCACCGTGCCGATGGCCCTGCCCGGCCCGGGTCAGGGCTGATCGGCGCCCGGGATCCGCGCGGGCGGTGTGCGGGGAGGGCCGGGCAGCGGCGCCTGGCGCGGGTGGGCGCGGAGGCCGTCGAGGATGATCGCCAGATAGCGCCGCCACGTCTCGGAGGGGTGTTCGGCGGGCAGGGCCATGACGGCGTCGATCATCGCGGCGATCGGTGCGATGTCGGCCTCGGTGACGCCGTCGCGCAGCGCGCCCTGGGTACGGGCCCGCGCCACCAGATGCTCGCAGTGTGAGGTGATCTCCCGCCGCGCTCGGGTGAGGGCGGCGCCTTCGAGGGTGCCGTGGCGCATCAGTTCGCGCAGCCCGCGGTTGTGCGCGGCCCGCGCCAGGGCGCGCTCGAGGAAGCCGGCCAGGGCGGCGAAGGCGTCGTCCTCGGCCCGGGCCTCCCGCGCCATCGCCGCGATCTCGTCGAGCTCTTCGCCGAAGACGGCCTCCGCGAGCGTCTGCTTGTCGGGGTATTTGCGGTAGACGGTGCCGACTCCGAGGCCGGCGTGGTGCGCGACGTCGTTGAGCGTGGCCTGAAGGCCGCGCGCGGCGAAGACCTCGCGCCCGGCCTGGAGAATGCGCCGCCGGTTGAGCTCGGCGTCCCGCCGCAGCGGGCGCGCCCCCGGCGCGGCGGATTCCTCGCCTTCCGTCCGCCTGCCCATGAACGACCCCTCTCCGCCCGCGTGGCCTTAACCGGCCATCAACCGGATACAGCATATCCGCTTCCGTGGTACGGTCCCCCGCATAAGCGGATACGAGATATCCACATAGCGGGTCGCCGGCGTCGGACCGTACGTCCGTCGCACGGACCCGAGGAAAGGAGGACCAGGGATGCGGACCGTGGTCATCACGGGAGGAACCGACGGGCTCGGCAAGGGGCTCGCCCTGCACTACCTGCACCAAGGAGCGCGGGTACTCGCCGTGGGCAGCACTCCGGAGAAGGGCGAGGCGCTGCTCGCCGAGGCGGCGGCCCTCTCGGCCCTCGACCGTGTCACCTTCCTGCGGGCCGACCTGACCTCGGTCGCGGCGGCCGAGGAGCTCGTCACCACGATCAAGGGCACCTGCCGCTCGGTGGACCAGCTCGTCCTGTGCGCCCAGCGGTACCGGCTGTTCGGCCCCCGGACCGTCACCCCCGAGGGATTCGAGCACAGCTTCGCTCTCGCCTATCTGAGCCGATACGTCCTGAGCCACGGCCTCCGCGAGGTACTGGAGCCCGCGCCGCGACCGGTCGTCATGAACGTCGGCACTCCCGGCGTGCCCCTGGGGCGTATCCACTGGGAGGACCCGCAACTGACGCGGCGCTACAGCGGCACCAAGGCCACCTTGCAGTCGTTCCGCGCCAATGACCTGCTCGGCGTGGCCTTCGCCGCCCTGCGCCCCGACACCCGGATCCGCTACATCGGCTACAACCCCGGCGTGGTGGCGACCGGCATGCCCGACCACCTTCCCCGACCGCTGCGCTCCCTCACCAAGGCCTCCTTCGCCGTGCTCGCCACCACCGTGGCCAAGGCCGTCACCCCCATGGCCCACCTCCTGGACGAACCGCCGGGGGAAAACTTCAGCGCCTACCGCACCACACGCCGGCTCCCCCTGAAGGGAAAGGCCTTCGACCAGGGCGCGGCGCTGCGCCTGCACGCCCTGACCCAGGACCTGGTGCTCCGGCGGAGAGCGTAGTCGCCACGGAAACGCGGTCGCCGCCCGTCGACGACCCCGCTCACACAACGTCACGGTTCGGCCACTTCGTGAGCCGCATACCGGCGCCAAGCAGACATTTATCCGCGCCACATCGCCATCCGTTACCTCGGATTAACGCCGAACCATTGACAACTTATTCAGCCATCGAGAACTCTGCATGATGTTATGCAGTCGATGCGCACGGGACACCGCGATGTTCGGGGGGCCCGTGGCTCGGCGCACGCACGGTGAGCAGCAGAGGCTGGTGAAGTGATGGCAGGCGGGCTGGTCGAACTCCGCTCGATCGATGTCGTCCCCGACAACGAGCGACATGGCAGGGCATTCTCACAGTTCACGCTCTGGCTCGGGGCGAATCTCCAGATCACGGCCGTCGTCACCGGCGCCCTCGCCGTCGTGTTCGGCGGCGACGTGGTCTGGTCGATCGTCGGTCTGCTGGTCGGGAACCTCCTCGGTGGCGCGGTCATGGCCCTGCACTCGGCACAGGGGCCGAAGCTGGGGTTGCCGCAGATGATCCAGTCGCGGGCCCAGTTCGGGGTGTACGGCGCCGTCGTGCCCCTGTTGCTGGTGGTCGTCATGTACATCGGCTTCTTCGCGAGCGGCAGTGTGCTGGCGGGGCAGGCGGTGGGCGAGCTGACGCACACCGACGACACGACCGGCATCGTCGTCTTCGCCGTCGTCACGGCGCTGATGGCGGCGGTCGGCTACCGGGTCATCCACACGCTGGGCCGGGTCGCGAGCGTGATCTGCGCCCTGGCCTTCGTCTACCTGGGCATCCGGCTGCTGGACCGGGCGGACGTCGGGGCGCTGCTCGGCGACGCGCACTTCTCGTTCCCGATGTTCCTGCTGGCGGTGTCCCTGTCGGCGTCCTGGCAACTGGCCTTCGGCCCGTACGTGGCGGACTACTCGCGCTATCTGCCCCGTACGACCTCGCCCAAGGCCACCTTCTGGTGGACCCTGTCGGGCTCGGCGCTCGGCTCGCAGTGGTCGATGACGTTCGGCGTGCTGGTGGCGGCCACGGCCGGGGAGAAGTTCCTGGCCAGCCAGGTCGGCTATGTCGTCGCGCTGGGCGGCACGGGCGCGGTGGCCTCGTTCTTCTACTTCGTGATCGCCCTGGGCAAGCTCACCATCAACGTCCTCAACACCTACGGCGGCTTCATGTCGCTGGTGACCGGCGTCAGCGGCTTCCAGGGGCGGCGGGTGCTGTCGCGGGGCGGCCGGGCCGCGTACATCGCCCTGATCATGGTGGCGGGGACCGCGATCGCCCTCCTGGGCAAGGACAGCTTCCTGTCCTCCTTCAAGGACTTCCTGCTGTTCCTGCTGACCTTCTTCACCCCGTGGTCGGCGATCAACCTGGTCGACTACTACCTGATCTCCAAGGAGCGCTACGACATCCCCGCGCTCTCCGACCCGCGCGGCCGGTACGGGACCTGGCGCTGGGGCGCGCTGGCGGTGTACGCGGTCGGGCTGCTCGCGCAGCTGCCGTTCCTGGCGACGGGCTTCTACACCGGCCCGTGCGTCGAGCCGCTGGGCGGCGCGGACGTGTCGTGGATCGTGGGCCTGATCGTCCCCGCGCTGCTGTACTGGCTGGTGGCCCGGCGGGACACGGCACACCTCCCGGAGCCGGCGGCCGACGCGCCGGCCCCGGAGACGGAGGCGGTCGCGCCGCAGCGGTGACTCGGCGGCCCGGCCCGGGCGAAGGCCCGGGCCGGGCGGAGGGCCTCCCCGGGCAGGGCCCGGGCCGGGCGAGAGCCCCGTCAGAGGGGGCCCGGCTCGGGCGGGGGTCTGTCAGGCCAGCCACGCGCGAAGGCGTTCACTGAGCTGAACATCGTGCGGCAGCCGCTCCAGCTCGGGTGCGTCCACCTCCACACCCTGCCGCCCGAGCAGGCCGGCCAGCGCGCTCCAGTGGGCGGCCGCCATCTGCTCCTGCGTCTCCCCGTCCATCGGCTCGTCCGGCCCGACCACCGTCCGGGCCGTCCGCTCGATGTCCTCGACGGAGGTGGACGCCCGGATGTCCACTCCCCTGCCGTGTGCCGTCGAGCTCCAGCCACGGTCGTCGAGCAACACCAGTTCGCGGCCGTCCGCCAGGACGGCCGCGAGCCGTGCCGACACGGACAGCCGCCGAGTGTCGGTGGGACCGTCGTCCAGATCGACGTGAGTGACCAGGCGGGTCACCACTGTCAGGCCCGGGTCGTCGAGCTCGACCACGCGGAAGCGTTCGGCCACGACGAGCGTGTCGTCGTCGACCACGGGGGTACGGCCCAGCAACTCGCTCACGCCGTCGCTCCGGAAGAACTCCTCGTGGGCCGCCCGCCACTGTGCCGCGTCGCGGTAGCCACGGCCCTCCGCTCGCGCGAAGTCGTCGTCGATCTCCTTCATGGGAACGACCCGCACGTCCACGAGCTCGATCGTGACGGCCGGACGCCCCTCGGAGTCGAGCACCGAGAACCGCCGGCCGGCCCGCGGTACCGCCTCCCCGGCGTGCTCGAAGATCTCCAGGAGGCCCGTGAGCGCGGTCTTCTCACCGCTCAGGATCGCCGCCACCCCACGGTCGCGCTCCGGACCGGGAAAGGCGAGTTCAAGAGTCGGAAGGTCGTCGTGTTCCATCGCGCGAGCGTACGAACCCCCGACGCGATGATCAAGGGCGGCGCCGGGGTCGGCCCGCGGTGGCCCCCGGGGACGGCTGCCCCGGAAGCGGTTCGGCGGCCCTATCCCGGCGCCGCCTCCTCCCGGCGGCGCCCTCTCCCGGCGGCGCCCGGCGCCCGGCATACTTGGGCCGCCCGCCCTCGCCCGACCGCCTGGGCGCTCTCGGGCGCGCTCGATCCTCACTGCTCAGGGGTGTCCGTGACAGCATCCGCATCCGTGCTTCCCTCCGTACCGTCGCTGCCCGGCAGCGTGGACCCGGCGTGGCTGCCGCCCGAGGTGTTCCGTCCGCTCGGGTCCCGGCGCACGCTGATCCGCGGCGCGGGCCCGCTGGTGGACACGGTGCACGCGGAAGTGGCGGACGCCTGCTCACGGTTCGGTGGCCGGGTGGCGAGGGACGCGCGGGAGCTGGGCGGGCCGGGGGACCTGGTGCTGGAGCTGGGCGAGGGCGGTGCCCCGGACGGGCTCGGGGACGAGGGGTTCGTGCTGGCGCGGGCGGATGGCGTCACACGGGTGGGGGCCGCCGGGCAGGCCGGACTGCTGTACGGGCTGTTCCACCTGGTGCGGCTCGGCGAGGCGGCGTTCCGGGGCGAGCGGGCGCGTGAGACGCACCGTCCGGCGCTGGGCTCGCGGATGCTGGACCACTGGGACAACGTGGCGGTGCATCCGGTGATGGGCCAGGTCGAGCGGGGGTATTCGGGCGGTTCGCTGTTCTGGCGGGACGGTCTGGCGCGGGGCTCGCGGGACGACCTGGAGCGGGTGCGGTGGTACGGCAGGCTGCTCGCCGCGTGCGGCGTCAACGCGGTCGCCGTCAACAACGTGAATGTGCACGAGGCCGAAGCCCACCTGCTGACCGACCGGGTGGGCGAGGTGGCCGCGATCGCGGAGGCGCTGCGCCCCTACGGAATCCGGACACATCTGTCCGTCTCGTTCGCCGCGCCCGTCGTGCTCGGGGGCCTGGCCACCGCCGATCCGCTGGAGGGGGCGGTGGCCGACTGGTGGGCGGAGGCGACTCGCCGGGTGTACGCGGCGATACCGGACTTCGGCGGGTACGTGGTGAAGGCCGACTCGGAGGGGCAGCCCGGGCCGTTCGCCTACGGCCGCGGCCACGCGGACGGCGCCAACATGCTGGCCGCCGCGCTCGCCCCGTACGGCGGCACGGTGCACTGGCGGGCGTTCGTCTACAACCACCGGCAGGACTGGCGGGACCGGACGACGGACCGGGCGCGGGCGGCCTTCGACCACTTCGCCCCGCTGGACGGTGAGTTCGCGCCCCATGTGGTGCTCCAGGTGAAGCACGGGCCGATGGACTTCCAGGTGCGCGAGCCCGTGTCCCCGGTGATCGGCGCGATGCCGAACACCCGGCTGGCGGTGGAGATCCAGGCCACCCAGGAGTACACCGGGCAGCAGCGGCACGTGTGCTGGCTCGGGCCGATGTGGAGCGAAGCGCTGAGCTTCCGGCCGACGGGCGAGGAGGGGCCGAGCGTCGGCGAGCTGGCGCGCGGGGGTGGCCTGGTAGCGGTGTCGAACGCCGGCGACGACCCGTTCTGGACCGGACACCCGCTGGCGCAGGCCAACCTGTACGCGGTCGGCCGGCTGGCCTGGCAGCCCGACGCGGATCCGGGCGCCGTGCTGGACGAGTGGATCGAGCTGTCCTTCGTGCCCGGCCGGACCGCCGACCCCGCACGGCTGCGCGAGGGGCTGCGGGCGGTGCTGGACGGCTCGTGGCGGACGTACGAGAAGTACACGGCGCCCCTGGGCGTCGGCTTCATGGTGCAGCCGGGACACCACTACGGCCCGAGCGTGGACGGCTACGAGTACAGCCCGTGGGGGACGTACCACTTCGCCGACCGGGACGGGGTCGGCGTCGACCGCAGCCGGGCGACCGGCACCGGGTTCGCGGGGCAGTACCCCACGCCGTGGGCGGAGGTGTACGAGTCGCCCGAGACCTGCCCGGACGAGCTGCTGCTCTTCTTCCACCACGTGCCGTACGGCCATGTGCTGCACAGCGGCGACACGGTGATCCAGCACATCTACGACACCCACTTCGAAGGCGTGGCGGAGGTCGAGGAGGCCCGCCGGGTGTGGGCCGGGCTCGCGGATCTGATGGGTGCGGCGCGCCACGCCAGGGTGGCGGAGCGCTACGAGGAGCAGCTCCGCGGCGCCCGCGAGTGGCGGGATCACATCAACACGTACTTCTTCCGGAAGTCCGGCGTGCCGGACGCCCGCGGGCGCCGCATCCACTGAGGGCGTTCCACGGGTTCCGCGTACCGTCTGGTGGTACGTTCAGACCGTTGTGACGAGCTGACGGGATGTACGGGTGGAGCGAGGCGGCGTGCAGAAGACGTCTGGTGAGGGTGGCGAGGGTGTGCGCAGCGTGCTGCGGGCACTGGATCTGCTGGCGCTGTTCGACGACACCCACCGTTCGCGCACGGTGCGGGAGCTGATCGACGAGTCAGGGTTGGCGAAGTCCACGGTGGTGCGCCTGGTGGCCACGCTGGAGCAGCGCGGGCTGTTGTGGAGCAGGGGAGACGGCCGGCTGACGGCCGGCGCGGGGCTGCTGCGGTGGGCGGCCCTCGCCCAGGACGCCTGGCGGCTGCCGCCGGAGGCTCAGGCGTGTCTGCGCGAGGTGTCGGAGCGTTCCGGCGGCGAGTCGTCCCGCATCTACGTCCAGCAGGGGACCTTCCGGGTGTGCGTGGCCCAGCACGAGGGCACCCAGCCGTTGCGCCATGTGGTGCGCGTGGGCGAGGAGATGCCGCTGTGGGCGGGGGCCTCCGGGCATGTGCTGCTGACCGGTGCGGACGGCCGGCAGCTGCGCCGCGTGGCCGCGGCCGCCGGGCGGGGGGAGGCCTTCGAGGAGGAGCTGGCCGCTCGGGTGCGCCGGGCGGCCGAGCGGGGCTGGGCCGTCAGCCACGGGGAGCGCGAGGACGGGGTCTCGGCGATCGCCGCGCCCGTCACCGACGAGGACGGCCGGGTCGTGGCCGCGGTCGGCCTCGGCGGGCCGACGAGCCGGTTCACCGACGAGCGGGTGGAGCGGTTCGCTCCCCTGCTCGCCGACGCGGGCCGGGCCCTGTCGCGGCTGCGGTTCATCGGCGGCCGCTGACCCCGCGGCGCCCGGCGGGCCGGCGCGGGGACGCGGGGCACGGGTCGGTCATCGGCGTTCCCCCGGGGGCAGGTCGCGGGGGGCCGCTCCCTCGTAGCCGGGGAGCAGGGGGCGGGGCAGGGGGCCCTTGATGCGGGCGCCGGCGGCCTTTTCCTCCCAGGCGTGGGCGAGGATGCCGACACTCCGGGAGAGGACGAACAGGCCGCGGCCGAGCTCGGGCGGGAAGCCGAGTTCGCGGTAGACGATGGCGGTGGCGCCGTCGATGTTCATGGGGACGGGGCGGGGGCGGCCGGCGGCCAGGGCGCGCTCCAGGGCGAGGCCCGCGCGCAGGGCGCCGCCCGGTGTGTCGCCGTCGGCGGCCGCCTGGCCGACGAGGGTGAGCAGTGGGTCGCGGCGCGGGTCGCGGGGGTGGAAGCGGTGGCCGAAGCCGGGGATGTGGCGTCGGGCGGCGCGGTACTCCCTGACCAGGTGGGTGGCGGCCTCGTCGGGGCCGGCGCCATCGGCCACTGCCTCTTCGAGGCGGGCGAGGACTTCCATGCACTGCTGGCCGGCGCCGCCGTGGACGTCGCCGAGCAGGTTCACGCCGGTGGCGACCGCGTTGTTGAGGCCGGTGCCGCAGGTCGCGGCCATCCGGGCGGCGGCGATGGAGGGGGCCTGGGGGCCGTGGTCCACGGCGGCGACGAGCGCGGCCTCCAACAGCCGGCCCTGGGCGGCGGTGGGCAGGTCGCCCCGGAGCATCAGCCAGATCTGCTCGGCGAAGCTGACCTGGCCGATGAGCTGTTGTACGGGGTAGCCGCGCAGCAGGATCTCGCCGGGGCGGATGCGGCTGACGGCGGTGGACCACCAGCCGGTGACGTCGTCGAGTGACGGTGACGCGGCAGGGGCGGGGGCGGGTTCGGTAGCGGGGGTGCGGGTGGTCATATGCTGCCCTGTTCCTTCAGTGCGGTGATCTCGTCGTCGCTGTAGCCGAGTTCGGCCAGGACGGTGTGGGTGTGCTCGCCCAGGAGCGGGGGCGGTGCCGGGGTGTCGACGGCCCGGCCGTCGACCCGGAAGGGGCTGGCGAGTACGCGCAGGGGGCGGTCGCGGCCGTCGGGGAAGGGCAGGGCGCGGACGAAGTCGCGTGCGGCCAGTTGCTCCAGGCCGAGGGCGTCGGGGACGGACAGCACGCGGGCGGCGGGGACGCCGGCGTCGGAGAGGATCTCCTCCCACTCCTTGGCGGTGCGCGGCGCGAGGGCCTTCTCGAGTTCGTCGCGCAGTTGCTCGCGGTGGTCCTTGCGGCCGGCGGGGTGGGCGAAGCGCGGGTCGGTCAGGAGGTCTTCGCGGCCGGTCAGGCGGCACAGGGTGGCGAACTGCTGCTGTCGGTTGGCGGCGATGTTGAGGTGGCCGTCGGCCGTGCGGAAGGTTCCGGAGGGCGCGGCGGTGAAGTTCTCGTTGCCCATCGGCCGGGGCGGTCGGCCGGTGATCAGGTAGTTGGAGGTCACCCAGCCCATCGCGGTGAGCGCGGCCTCGAGCATGGAGACGTCGAGGAAGGCGCCGCGCCCGGTGCGCTCGCGGCGGACGAGCGCGGCGGCGACGGCGTAGGCGGCCGCCATGCCGCCCAGGGTGTCGGCCACGGGGAAGCCCGCGCGCAGCGGGTCGCCTCCGGGGGTGCCGGTGACGCTCATCATGCCGGACAGGCCCTGCACGATCTGGTCGTAGGCGGGGCGGGTGCGCATGGGGCCGGTCTGGCCGAAGCCGGAGACGGCGCAGTACACCAGGCGCGGGTTCTCCTGCTTCAGAACGTCCCAGCCCAGCCCCAGTCGGTCCATGACGCCGGGCCGGAAGTTCTCGATGAGCACGTCCGCGTCGTGGGCCGCGCGCAGCAGTGCCGCGCGGCCGCGCTCGTCCTTGAGGTTGAGGGTGAGCGAGCGCTTGCCCGCGTTCTGGGCGAGGAACGAGGCGCCGAGGAGGTCGTCGCCGAGCGCCCGGTCCGCGCCCAGCTGCCGGGCCAGGTCTCCGCTGCCGGGCATCTCGACCTTGATGACATCGGCGCCGTGCAGGGCGAGTTGATAGCCGGCGAGCGGGCCGGCCAGGACGTTGGTCAGGTCCAGCACCCGTACGCCGTCGAGGAGGGCCGGCGTGTCCGCCGCGCCCTGGGGCGGGGCGGGGTCGGCCTCCGGGGTCTGCGGGGCTGCTTGGGTCTCGGTCAAGGGCGCGAACCTCCGATGCGGTGCGGATTGCGGGGTGGCGTGGGGCGGTCCGGTGCGGCCGCGCACAGCCGGTCGGCGCGACCCCTTGCCACGGGGAGTGCCTGTCCATAACATCACCGAACCACACAGCGGCACAAGCGTGCCACCTGGCAGTACTGTCGCGAGAACGAAGGAGTCCCCCGATGACCGAGGCAGCACCCGCGCGCCCAGCCCCTCCGCCACAGCGGGCGTTCGACCCGAAAATCGCCCTGACCGCGGTCTTCGGCACCACCATCGAGTGGTACGACTTCGCGCTCTACGGCACGGCCGCCGCGCTGGTCTTCAACAAGGTCTACTTCCCCGACAGCGACCCGCTGGTCGGCTCGATCCTCGCGTACGGGACCTTCGCCATCGGCTTCCTCGCCCGCCCGCTCGGCGGCGCCTACTTCGGTGAACGGGGCGACACCCGCGGCCGCAAGGGCGTGATGGTCGCGACCCTGCTGCTGATGGGGCTGGCCACCACCGCCATCGGCCTGCTGCCCACCTACGGGCAGATCGGCGTGGCGGCCCCGGTCCTGCTCACCCTGCTCCGCTTCGTCCAGGGCTTCGCCGCCGGTGGCGAGAAGACCGGTGCGCTCATCATCCTCTTCGAGAACGCGCCTCCGAAATGGCGCGGTCTGGCCACCTGTCTGCCCGCCATCGGCACGGGCACCGGCACCCTGCTGTCCACCGGCGTCTTCGCCCTGTGCACCAGCCTGCTGTCCGAGGGCGAACTCCTGTCCTGGGGCTGGCGGATACCGTTCCTGATCAGCGCCGCGCTGACCTTCTTCGGCCTGTGGGTACGCCGCTCCCTGCCGGAGACCGCAGAGTTCCGGCAGACCGCCGGGGACGCCGACGCCTCACCGGCTCCGCCCGTCCGGCTCCCGCTCCGCCGCCGCCTCGCCGCCAGCCGCTTCGTCACCGCCTGGCGCCGCTACCCGCAGGAGATGCTCATCGTCATCGGCGCCGGAGCCGCCGAGAACGCCGGCTACTACATCTTCGGGACCTTCGCGGTCACCTACGCCGAGGACCGGGGCCTGGCCACCACGGCCCTGCTCAGCGGCATCTCGCTGGTGGCCGCCCTGAAGCTGGTGACCGTACCGGCGTTCGGCGCCCTCTCGGACCGGGTGGGGCGGCGGCCGGTGTCGATCGGCGGAGCGCTGGTCCTGCTGCTCGCGGCCTGGCCGTTCTTCGAGGTCGTCGACGGCGGCCGGCCCTGGGCGGTCTGGCTGTTCCTCTTCATCACCCTCGGCATCGGCCAGTCCGCCATCCTCGGCTCCCAGCCCGCCTTCTTCGCCGAACTCTTCGACACCAGCGTGCGCTTCAGCGCCATCGGGGTCGCCAACAACATCGGCACCGTCCTCACCGGCGGTCTCGCCCCCATGCTCGCCTCCGCGCTGCTCCTGTGGTTCGACCACTCGGTCACCGGTGTCGTCGTGTTCATCGCCCTGATGAGCGCCGTCACCGTGGTGACCGTGGCCCTGGCGAGGGAGACCCGGCACACCGAGAGCGCCCCCGTGGAGCGGACCCCGCAGCCCGCCCGGTGAGGCGGTCTGCGGGGTCCGGCGAGCCCGCGGCCTCTCAGCGCCTGAGGTCCGCGCCGACCGCGGCGGCCACCACGCGGTCCCGTTCGGCGCGGGTGAACAGCCCCTCGGCCAGCCAGGTGCCGGCCAGGGCGCGCACCGCCCCCACGAAACGGCCGGAGGACACGAAGGGCGCCTGCTCCCAGAGCACGTCCAGGAAGGTCAGGCCGTCGCCGCGCGTCCGGTTCCACACACCGGAGTCGGCGGCGCCGAACTCGCGGCCGCGCCGGTCCCGCTGGATCCGGCCCTCGACGGCGGCGCGGAAGTTGCCGATCCAGCCGACGCGTTCCATCCAGTCGCGGCAGTGCCCGAGTGTGGCGGTCGCGTTGATCCGCCGGCGCCGGGCCCAGAAGCCGCCGGTGATCCGGACCTCGTCGAGCCCCAGCGGCCGCAGCCTCCCCCTGGCCGGGGCCACCGGGAGGGCCGATGACCGCGGCGTGTTCTCCCTCACCAGTTCATGCCTTCGGTGTGTCCTTCCGGTTGTCGGTCCGGGCGGCCCGGGAGGTACGGGTGGTACGGGCGGTACGGGTGGTACGGATGGCCCGGCGCGTCAGCCCTTGAGCGCGCCGGACATGAAGCCCCGTACGTAGTGGCGTTGCAGCAGCAGGAAGACCAGGAGGCAGGACACGGCGAGGACCACCACGCCCGCCTCGGTGGCCCCGTAGTCCACGGCGCCCATGGACTGCTGCCGCAGGTTGGCGACGGCCAGCGGCAGGGGCGCCTTCTGGCTGTCCGAGATGAGGATCAGGGGTGCGATGAAGTCGTTCCAGACCGCGAGGAAGGCGAAGAGCCCCACGGTGATCAGCCCCGGTCGCACCGCCTGGAGGAGGACCCGGCGCAGCGCGCCCGCCGTGCCGCATCCGTCGACGAGCGCCGACTCCTCCAGCTCACGGGGCACGGCCTCGACCCGACCCAGGACAACACCTGGGAGCTGGACCCGAGCATCCGCGTCCCGCTGGCCGCCCCCTCGGGCGAGTAGCCCGGCTCTCCGCCTGACATCGGCCGCCCACGGCGGCCGATGTCAGGGCGACCGACGGCAGGCCATGGCCAGGGAGTACAGGCCGAACATCATCAGGCCGGTGGCGACGACCACGAGCAGCCAGGGGCCCGCCGGTGTGCCGCGGAACGTGCGCAGGGTGTCGTCCAGCCCTTTCGCCCGGTCCGGGTCGTAGGCCAGGGCGGCCTGCACGGCGAAGCCCCCCGCGGCGGCGAACACCACGCCACGGCTGACGCCTCCGGCGACGCCGAGCGTCTCGACCGTCCGGCGGGCCTTGGGCGGCAAACCCCCGAGCCCCCGCTTCCGGCGGTCCTTGAACAGGGAGGCGCGCACCGCGATCCAGCCACCCGCCGCGATCAGGGCGCAGCCGCCCGCCGCCACCAGCCACGGGCCCAGCGGCAGCTGCAGGACCCGGGCGGTGATGTCCTTGGACTGGTGGTCGCTGGACCCGCCTCCGCCCGCTCCTCCCCGCCCGCCCACGGCGAAGGAGAGGACGGAGTAGGCGGCGACGGCGTAGAACACGCAGTGCGCGGCCGCCGCCAGGCGCTTGGTCTTCTTGGTACCGGGGTCGCGCAGCGTGGCCCTGGCGAGTTGCCACACCGCCATCCCCACCAGGCCGAGCCCCAGGATCCACAGCATCACCTCGCCGAACGGCCGCTCGGCGATCTCCGCCACCGCTCCGCCGCGGTCCGCCTGGCGCGAAGTGCCGCCGAAGGCGACCCGTACCGCGAGCAGGCCCACCAGCAGGTAGATGACGCCTCGGGCGCCCATGCCCCAGCGCCCCGCCGTCTCGACCGCCTCGCTGCGCGCCGCCGCGCGCCCGGCCGACCTCGCTCTCGTCGATACGCTCACGGAGACCTCCCGGCTCGATGGACGTCACCCGTCTGCCCCGGTACGGCCCGGGAAAACGCCCCGGCCCCGGGCCCCGCCGCGCGCCGCCTGCCGCGGGGCCGGTGTGAGGGCGGTGTGTCAGGGCAGACGGGATGTGATCTTGATGCCGAGAGGTGAGGGGGCGCCGCCCATGGCCGACTCCGGGCGTCGACCGCGTGCTGGTCGCCAGCATGTGTTCAGTCTGCGGCAGCTGTCCCTCTGCTTCGGGCTGGTCGCGATCGTGCTCTGCGGCGCGGGCCTCCTGGTGAAGGTCGCCGCGAGGGAGGCCGCGGACCGTCCCGTCGCCGCCCTGGTGGCGGGGGTGGCGCTGGGTCTGCCGGCGCTCGCCGCGGTCAGGGCGGTGCGCCGCCGCCGTGGCCGTGCCGCCTGGCGCACCGCCGAGGTACTTCCGGCGCAGGGCGACGCGGCGGCCCCCGTGGTGCCGTCGCTCGTCGAGGAGCCCGCCGGGGAGGCCCCGTTCGGGACCGGGACCGGGGCCGGGACCGGGGCCGGGACCGAGCCCGAGACGGAGGCCGAGGTCGCGATCGAGGACGAGGTCGCGTACGAGGCGATGACCCCGGAGGAGTTCGAACTGGCGGTCGCGGAGCTGTGCGCACGTGACGGCTGCGAGGATGTCCGCGTGGTCGGCGGCGCGGGTGACCTGGGCGCCGATGTGCTCGCCACCGCGCCCGACGGCCGGCGCCTGGTCATCCAGTGCAAGCGCTACACCGCTCCCCACAAGGTCGGCTCCCAGGACGTGCAGCGCTTCGGCGGGACCTGCTTCGCCGTGCACGAGGCCCATATCGCCGTGGTGATCACCACGAGCGAGTTCACCGAGCCGGCCGTCGACTACGCCGCCGCGTGCGGGATCCGGTGCTTCGACGGGCGGGAACTCACCGAGTGGGCCCGGCACACCGGCCCGGCGCCGTGGATCGGCTGACCCTGCGTCAGTTCTCCTCGTTCGCGGCGGTCTCGTCCAGTGCGGCGATCTCGGAGAGCGCCACCGGTGCGGCGAGCGGTCGGCGGGCGAGCGCGAGGAGGTCGCCCGCCTGGGGTGACCGTCCGGTGAGAGCCGCCGCCACCTGGGCGGTGGCGAAGCCGCACACCCGGCCCTGGCACATCCCCATGCCCGGGCGGGCCAGCATCTTCAGCGTCCGCGGGTCCCGCGCGCCCAGGTCGCGGGCCGCGTGGCACAGGTCGTGGTACGTCACCTCCTCGCAGCGGCAGACGATCGTGGACGCCTCCAGCCAGTCGGTCCAGCCCGGCGGGACCGGGCAGGCGGTGTGCAGGGCGGTGGCGAAGCGCCGCCCCCTGCGGACCGCCCGCTGGAGCCGGCGCACCCGGCCCTCGTCGACGGCCCGCCCCAGGTCGGCGGCCGCGGCGAGCCCGCTCAGCCGGCCCTCGCGGACGGCGAGCGCCGCGCCGCCGACCCCGGTGGCCTCCCCCGCCAGATAGACCCCGGGGACCCCGGCCCGCTGTCGGTCGTCGACCACGGCCACCAGCGAGCCGTCGGTGTCCACCCGGGTGCGCGCGCCGACCATCAGCGGCAGTTCGAGCGAGGGGGTGAACCCCCAGCCCAGGGCGACCAGATCGGCGTCCACCTCGATCCGCACCCCGCCGCGCGGCCGTCCGTCACGGCCCAGCGGCGCGATGCGGACGGACCGCACCCGGTCCTCGCCCCGGATCTCGGTGACCGCCGTCCGGGTGCGGTAGGGGATGGCGTGGCGGGCCAGCAGCGCGGCGTACCCGGCCCCCTCGACCGCCTTGGCGGGCTCCCGCAAGGCGCCGCCGGGGTCGCGCAGCCAGCCGCGGAGCGGATTGGCCTCGCACACCATGACGATCTCGGCGCCCGCCGCGGCGAGGCCGGTGGCCACCGGGAGCAGGAAGGGGCCGGTCCCCGCCACCACGGCCCGCCGCCCGGCGAGGGTGCCGCTTCCCTTGAGCAGGGCCTGCACCCCGCCGGCCGCCATGACGCCGGGCAGGTCCCAGCCGGGCACCGGCAGTTGCCGGTCGGACGCCCCGGGGCAGAGGATCAGCGAGCGCGCGGTCAGCGCGCGGGTGCCGGGCCCGACGGTGTCGTGCGCGGGGCGCAGATGGAGGGTGAACCGGTCGGCGTCGCGTTGGACGAGCCACACCTGGTGTCCGAAGAGCGTACGGGTCCTGGTGCGGGTGAGGCCCGCGCGCAGGGCGGCGAAGGTGCGGCGGCCGTGCCCGCCAGGGGGGCCGTCGTCGTGCGGGCCGTGCCGCCAGTACTGGCCGCCGGGCCGCTCGCCGGCGTCCACGAGGACCACGGTCAGCCCGGCCGCCGCCGCCTCGGCCGCGGCGGCCAGGCCGGCCGGGCCGGCGCCGACCACGGCCACGTCGGCCACCGGGTCACCGGCCGCGCGCATCGGCTGCCCTCCCCGGGAGGCCGGTCTCCAGCCGCATGCCGTCGGCGGCGGGCACCAGGCAGGCCCGCTGGTCGGGGCGGCCGTCCACGGTGATCAGGCAGTCGTAGCAGACGCCGATGCCGCAGAAAAGCCCGCGGGGCCGGCCCGCCGCACGGGTGGCGCGCCAGGCGACCACCCCCGCGGCGACCAGGGCCGCCCCCACGGTCTGGCCCGGCCGGGCGTGGATGGTCCGTCCGTCGAAGGACAGGCGGCACGGGTGGCCGCCGTCCGGCCGCCGGGTACCGGAGGGGGTCTCAGGGGGCATCGCGCGTCACCTCGTCGTCGGAGAGGGCTCGTTCCCCTCGGTCGGGGGGTCGGTCGGGGGGTCGGTCGAGGGATCGGTCGAGGGATCGGTCGGTGGCTCGGTCGGTGGCGAGAAGCGTTCGGGGGCGAAGGGGGCCAGGTCCAGGTCGGTCGGGCGGCCCGTCAGCGCCTGGGCGAGCAGCTTGCCGGTGCCGACCGACAGGCCCACCCCGGCGCCTTCGTGGCCGCAGGCGTGCCAGAGTCCGGGGGCCCGCGGATCGGGTCCGATCACCGGCAGGTGGTCGGGGCAGTACGGCCGGAAGCCCAGATAGCCGCGGATGGCCTGGACGGAGGCCAGGAACGGGAAGAGGGCGATCGCGTTGCGGGCCAGGGCCGCGAGGACGGTGGGCGGGACCTCGCGGTCGAAGCCGACCCGCTCCCGGGACGAGCCGATCAGGACGGTGCCCGCGCGGGTGCCCTCGACGACCGGGGAGGTCTGGAGTGCCGCGTCGGAGCTGGCCACGTCGCTCACGTACTCCGCCGCGTAGACCTTGTGCCGGATCACGGGCGGCAGGGGCTGGGTGACCAGGACGCACCCTCTCCTGGGCAGCACCGGGACCCGCACCCCGGCCAGCTCGGCGACCGCGCCGGCCCAGGTGCCCGCCGCGTTGAGCACGGCGGGCGCCGAGAGCCGGCCGCGGCCGGTGCGCACTCCGGTGATCCGTTCGCCGGCCCGCAGGAAGCCGGTGACCTCGGTGTCCGTCAGCACCCGGGCGCCCGCCAGCCGGGCCATCCGGAGCAGATGCGCGACCACCAGCATGGGCTGGACCTGGGCGTCCTGTGGGTAGTAGGCGCCGCCGGCCAGGTCGGGCGACAGCCGCGGCTCGTAGTCGCGCAGCTCGTCCCGCGCCACGTCGACGGCCTCGATCCCACGGGCGCGCTGCTCCCGGAGCAGCGCGGCGAGCGGGCCCGCGCCCTTCGGGGAGGCGGCCACCACCAGGCCGCCCTTGGACTCGAACTCCCACAGCCCGGCGTGTTCGGCCAGGTCCTCGCGCCAGACCCGCTGGGAGTACAGGGCCAGGTCGAGTTCGGGCCCGGGCTCCTTGTCGGACACCAGCAGGTTGCCCTCGCCGGCACTGGACGTGCCGCCGGCGAGCGGGCCGCGGTCGACCACGGTGACGCGGAGGCCGGAGCGGGCCGCGAAGTACGCGGCGGCGGCGCCGACCACCCCGGCTCCGATCACCACCAGGTCGGCGGTGTCGCCGGGCGCGGCCGGACCGCCGCCCGCGGGGCGGCCGGTCACGAGCCGCCCGCCCAGATGCCCCTGACATGCCCGATGTGGCGGTGCATGAACAGCTCGGCCGCCTCGGCGTTCCTGGCCTCGACGAAGTCGAGGAGCTGGTGGTGCTCCGCCGCCGAGTCCACCAGAGTGCCGTTCTTCACCAGCGGCGCCAGCCCCAGCAGCCGGGTCTGGGCCCGGAGGTTCGACACCACCTCCAGCAGGCGCCGGTTGCCGCTGTGCGCCAGCAGGGCGAGGTGGAAGACCCGGTCGGCCTCGACGTAGCCGATCAGGTCGCCCTGTTCGGCGGCCACCACGATGCGCTGGGCCAGCTTGCGCAGGGCGGGGAAGTCCTCGGCGGGGACCAGCGGCACCACGGCCCGCACCGAGGGCGGTTCCACCAGCAGCCGTACGGCCGTCACCTCGTCCAGGTCCTTCTCGGACACCTCGGTGATGAGGAAGCCCTTGTTGGGCTGCGCCACCACCAGCCCTTCCCTGACCAGGTCGATCATCGCCTCGCGCACCGGGGTCGAGGACACCCCGAACTTGGCGGCCAGCGTCGGCGCGGAGTACACCGTGCCGGGCGTCAGCTCTCCTGAGATGATCGCGGCGCGCAACGCGTTTCCGACCCGGTCGCGGAGGATTTCCCGCTTCCCCACGGTGCGCAGATGCGTGGTCGGGTCCTCCGTGAGCGGCCGTTCGGGGTCCAACTGGTTCGCCTCTTTCTAGAGCAGGAATCCGGCCGGAAACGGGTCGTCCGGATCCAGGGTGAACTGAGAGGTGCCGGTGACCCACGCCCGCCCGGTGATGGTGGGCACCACCGCGGGTCGGCCGGCCACCTCAGTCTCCTCGATCAGCCGGCCGATGAAGCGCGTACCGATGAAGGACTCGTTCACGAACTGCGCCCCGAGGGCCAGTTCGCCGCGGGAGTGGAGCTGGGCCATGCGGGCGCTGGTGCCGGTGCCGCACGGCGAGCGGTCGAACCAGCCGGGGTGGATGGCCATGGCGTGCCGGGAGTGGGCCGGGGTCGAGCCGGGCGCCTTGAGGTAGACGTGGTGACAGCCGCGGATGTCGGGGCGTTCGGGGTGGACCGGCTCGTCGTGCTCGTTGATCGCGGCCATGATCGCCATGCCGGCCCTCAGCAGTTCGCCGCCGGCCTTCCGGTCGAACGGCAGGCCCAGCTCGGCCAGCTCGACGATGGCGTAGAAGTTGCCGCCGAAGGCCAGGTCGTAACGGACCTGGCCGAGGCCGGGCACCTCCACCGTGCGGTCCAGGGCGTGGGCGAAGGAGGTGACGTTCCGCAGGGTCACCGACCGGGCGGCGCCGTCACGGACCGCCACCTCGGCCGTCACCGGCCCGGCCGGGGTGTCCAGGCGGATGACGGTGACCGGTTCGCGCACCTCGACCATGCCGGTCTCGACGAGCACGGTGGCGACCCCCATGGTGCCGTGGCCGCACATCGGCAGCAGGCCGGACACCTCGATGAACAGCACCCCCCAGTCGGCCTCCGGGGTGGTGGGCGGTTGCAGGATGGCGCCGCTCATCGCCGCGTGGCCGCGCGGCTCGTACATCAGCAGGGTGCGCAGGTCGTCGCGGTGGGTCTGGAACCACGTGCGGCGCTCGGCCATGGTGGAGCCGGGGATGACGCCCACTCCGCCGACCACGACCCGGGTGGGCATGCCCTCGGTGTGCGATTCGACGGTGTGGAAGACGTGGCGCGATCTCATCGGTATCCCTTGGCGACGGCGGCCTCGGTGTGCCGGACGACCCGCTCGGCGCTCTCGGGCGGGAGGGGGGTGCGCGGCGGACGGCAGGGGCCGCCGCGCAGTCCGACGACGTCCATGGAGAGCTTGATCGCCTGGACGAACTCGGTCCGGGAGTCCCAGCGCAGCAGCGGGTGGAGATCGCGGTAGAACGGCAGCGCCTTGGCGAGGTCGGCCGTGTCGCCGGAGGTGGCCAGCCGGTAGAGCTCGACACAGCTCTCCGGGAGGGCGTTCGGGTAGCCGGAGATCCAGCCGACCGCCCCGGCCAGGCCCAGTTCGAGCAGCACGTCGTCGGCGCCGACGATCAGGTCGAGGCCCGGGGCGAGTTCGGCCAGCCGGTAGGCGCGGCGCACGTCCCCGCTGAACTCCTTGACCGCCACGATCAGGCCCTCGCCGTGCAGTTCGGCCAGCAGCTCGGGGGTGAGGTCGACCCGGGTGTCGTACGGGTTGTTGTAGGCCACCACCGGCAGGCCGACCCCGGCCGCCGCGCGGTAGTGGGCCACCACGGCCTCGCGGTCGGCGCGGTAGGTGTTGGGCGGCAGCAGCAGCACCGAGTCGGCGCCCGCGTCGGCCGCCTGCTCGATCCACCGGCGGCTCTCCAGTGCGCCGTACGCGGACACCCCGGGCATGACGGTGTGGCCCTCGGGGGACGCCTCGACGGCGGTACGCACCATGCGGGCCCGCTCCTCGTCGGTCAGGGTCTGGTACTCGCCGAGGGAGCCGTTGGGGCAGACGCCGTCGCAGCCGTGCTCGGTGAGGAAGCGGACATGCTCCGCGTAGGCGTCGTAGTCGACGGAAAGGTCGTCGCGCAGCGGCAGCGGTGTCGCGACGTGAACACCTCGCCAGGGCTTGGCGGGGTCTGCGGTCATGGATCCTCCTTGGAAGACAGTGCAATGTTACATACGACTGTAGGGCAGCGGGGCCGCCGGGGGCAGCGGCGGTCGGCGGGGCCGCGGGGCGGGGCCCCGGCCGGCGGGGGTCAGCGGGCCATCCAGCGCTCCAGGCCCGCCGCGTCGAGCGGCAGTTCCGAGGACAGCACCTCCATGCCGTCCTCGGTGACCAGCACGTCGTCCTCGATGCGCACGCCGATCCCGCGCAGCTCCGGGGGGAGGGTGCGGTCGTGCTCGTGGAAGTACAGCCCGGGCTCGACGGTGAGCACCATGCCGGGCGTCATGCGCGCCCCCTGGTAGGCCGCGTAGTCGGCCCGCGCGCAGTCGTGTACGTCGAGTCCCAGGTGGTGGCCGATGCCGCAGACCAGGTAGCGCCGGTGGTGCTGCCCCTGCGGGGACAGCGCCTCGTCGACGGAGACCGGCAGCAGCCCCCAGTCGGCGAGGCCCCGCGCCACGACCTCCATGGCGGCGGTGTGGAAGTCGGCGAAGTCGCGGCCCGGACGGACGGCGGCCAGGCCCGCCCGGTGCGCCCGCTCCACCAGGTCGTGCACGGCGCGCTGGGCCGGGCTGAACCGGCCCGAGGCCGGGAAGGTGCGCGTCACGTCGGCGGTGTAGTAGCTGTTGGTCTCGACGCCGAGGTCCAGCAGGACCGGCTTGTCCTCCGCCACCGCGCCGTCGCACCGCACCCAGTGCAAGGTGGCCGCGTGCCCGCCGCTGCCCACGATGGAGGCGTAGCCGGGGCCGTTGCCGTGGGTGCGGGCGTAGCGGTCGAAGGTGCCCTGGAGCCAGCGCTCACCGCCGCCGGCGACGGCCGCCGGGAACTCGCGCACCACGGCGGCGAATCCCTCGACCGTGCGGTCCACGGCCTGCCGGAGCTGGTCGATCTCCCAGGCGTCCTTGATCATGCGCAGTTCGGACAGGGTGCGGCCCAACCCGTCGGACGGGCCCAGGCCGTGGCGGTGTGCTGTGTCGCGGTCGAGCGGGCCGGTCAGCAGGGGTTTCGCGAGTCCGGCGAGCGCGGTGTCGAGCTCCCCGAGCGGGCGGACCTCGAGGCCCAGGGCGTCGCGCCAGTCGTCGAGCCCGGGCGCGCCGCCGACCCACAGTTCTCCGTACGCGGCGTCGGCGAAGAAGCGGGGGTCGCCGGGGCGGGCGGGTTCGGGCAGGTGGAGGGTGGCCTCGTGGCCCCCGGGGACGGGCCGCATCACCAGCACACCGTGTTCCTCCCCGCATCCGGTGAGCCAGGAGAAGTCGCTGTCGGGCCGGAAGTCGTAGCGGGTGTCGTTGGAGCGCACCGGAGCCTCGCCGGCGGCGACCACGACGGGCTGTCCCGGGTGGGCGGCGCTGAGCCGCGCCCGGTGGTGGGCGGCGGCGTCCGCGGCTCCCGGGACGGTCCGCGCGGCGCGGTCGGGGATGTCCCAGCCCTCCGCCATGAACGCCGCGAAGGAGGGCAGTTCGGCCAGCCGGGGCATGCGCGGGTCCTGCCCCGCGGAGCGCGGCACGGACTGCCCCGCGGACTGCGGGGCGGACTGGGGCGCGGGGGCGGGGCCGCCCGTGGCGGGGGTGGCGGGGGTGGTCCGGGGGTGGGTTGACGGGTCGTCGGTCATCGCAGCTCCTCGTACGAGGGGGTGGTGGACGTGTTGCCGGGGCCGGCGCCCTCGCGGCGGCGGCGGTCCCATTCCGGGTCGATGCGGGGAATCGCGGCCAGCAGGGCGCGGGTGTACGGGTCGCGGGGGCGCTCGAAGATCTCCGCGCTGGGGCCGGACTCCACGATGACGCCCTGCTTCATGACCGCGACGCGGTGCGAGATCCGGCGCACCACGGCGAGGTCGTGCGCGATGAAGAGGTAGGAGAATCCGCTCTCCCGCTGTAGACGCACCAGCAGGTCCATCACCTGGGCCTGCACCGACACGTCCAGCGCGGAGACCGCCTCGTCGCAGATCACCAGCTTCGGGCCGACCGCGAGGGCCCGGGCGATGCCGATCCGCTGGGCCTGTCCGCCGGAGAACTGGGCCGGGTAGCGGTGCATGTGGTCCGGGTCGAGGCCGACGCGTTCCATCAGCTCGCCGGCGAAGGCGCGGCGTCCTCCGGGGACGGGGAGCCCCTGGTAGACCAGCGGGGCCGTGAGGATGCGGGCCACGGTGTGGCGGGGATTGAGCGAGGAGAAGGGGTCCTGGAAGACCACCTGGACCTCGTTGCGGAAGCGGGCCAGGTCCGGTCCGCGCGCGTGGGTGACATCGCGGCCGGCGAATTCGAGGGTGCCGTCGGTGGGCTTCATCAGCTTGGCCACCAACCGGGCGGTCGTGGACTTCCCGCTGCCGGACTCGCCCACCAGCGCCAGCGTCTCATGGGGGAACACCTCGAAGTCCACCGAGTCCACGGCGGTGAACACCGACTTGCGCCCCAGCGGGCCGCCGGCGCGGGTGGTGAAGCGCTTGGTGAGGTGGCGGGCGCGCAGCAGGGGCCCGGGGTGGGCCGGGCCGCCGGGGCCGCCGTGGCTGTCTCGGCCGCCGGTCACCGGGCGTCCTCCTGGGCTGGGGCGGGCCGGGCCGGGGCGGGGGCCGTGCGGCCGCCGGGGCCGTACGGGAGGCCGGGCGCGGCCGGTTCGTCGTCGATGCGCGGGATGCTCTCCAGCAGCATCCGGGTGTAGGGGTGGCGCGGCGCGGAGAAGACCCGCTCCGTGTCGGCGTACTCGAGCTGCCGGCCGTCGCGCATCACCAGCACCCGCTGGGCGATCGAGGCGATCACCGCCAGGTCATGGGTGATGAAGAGCATGCCGGTGCCGGTCTGCCGCTTCAGTTCGGCCAGCAGGTCGAGGATCTGGGACTGCACCGTGACGTCCAGCGCGGTGGTGGGCTCGTCCGCGATGAGCAGGGCGGGTTCGCAGATCAGCGCCGTCGCGATCATGATGCGCTGACGCTGCCCGCCGGAGAACTGGTGGGGGTAGCGGTCGACCCGTTCGGCCGGGGCCGGGATGCCGACCCGGCCGAGGGCCTCGATGGCCATCCGGCGCGCGGCGCGGCGTGAGCCGCCGCGGTGGCACCGGTAGACCTCGGCGATCTGCAGGCCCACGGTGTAGTAGGGGTTGAGCGAGGACAAGGGGTCC
>NZ_MAXF01000016.1 GCF_001704635.1 Streptomyces sparsogenes
CCCACCACTTTGACCAGGTCGCCGAACCACATGTGGGCCATCTCGTGGGCGATGACCATGGCGCGGGTCTGCCGTTCGGCGTCGGTGACGGCGGAGCGGTAGACGAATTCGTCGCGGAAGGTGACGAGGCCGGGGTTCTCCATGGCGCCGGAGTTGAACTCGGGGACGAAGGCCTGGTCGTAGGAGTCGAAGGGGTACGGCTCCTCGAAGATCTCGTGGTAGCGGTCGAAGCAGCGGCGGGTGATGTCGAAGAGCTCCTCGGCGTCGGCGTCGAGGTAGGGCGCGAGGGAGCGGCGTACGTGCAGGCCGAAGGGGAGTCCGGCGTGCTCGGTGCGCACCGAGTGGTACGGGCCGGCGGCCAGCGCGACCAGGTAGGTGCTGATGGGCGGGGTGGGCGCGATGCTCCAGCGGCCCTCGTCGGGTTCGCCGACGCGGGTGGCGATGCCGTTGCCGAGGACGGTCCACTCGGGCGGGGCGGTGACGTGCACCTCGAAGACGGCCTTGAGGTCGGGCTGGTCGAAGGCCGCGAAGACGCCGTTGGCGTCGGACATGCAGCACATGGTGTAGAGGTATGTCTCGCCGTCGGCGGGGTCGGTGAAGCGGTGCATGCCCTCGCCGGTGCGGGAGTAGCGCATGTCCGCCTCGACGCGCAGCTCGTGCTCGCCCTCGGCGAGGCCGGTGAGCGGAAGCCGCTCGTCGGCGATCAGGTCCCCGGCGTTGTCGAGGGGCAGCTCCCGACCGTCGAGGACGACGCGGTGCAGGGCGGCCGGGTTGAGCTCGACGAAGGTGTCCGCGTCCGGTTCGCGCGCGCTGAAGCGGATGGTGGTGATGGAGCCGAAGGTCTCGTCGCCCCGGGTCAGGTCGAGGTCGATGGTGTAGCGGTGCACCTCGATGAGGCGGGCTCGGGTCTGCGCTTCGTCGCGCGTCAGTACGGACATGGGGACATGCTGCCCTACTGCCCGCGGGCGTCACACGCGTGGGAAGAGGTTCCTCGGGGCGGTGGGGTTCCGCGCGGGTCCGGGGGGTGGTGCGCCCGGCGTGTGGCGGTGTGTCCCGGCCCAGGCGTGGGCGGCGCGCGCGGTCGCGGGCACACCGGGGTCACGCGGCCGCGCCGGGCCCGGGCCGCCCGCCGCCCCCCGTTCCCCGCTGCCGCGCCTACGAGCGCGCGATCGTCTCGTGGTGGCGGATGACCTCGGCGATGATGAAGTTCAGGAGCTTCTCCGCGAAGGCCGGGTCGAGCTTGGCGCTTTCCGCGAGGTCGCGGAGGCGCTCGATCTGGCGGGCTTCCCGGGCGGGGTCGGCCGGGGGGAGTTTGTGGGCGGCCTTGAGGTAGCCGACCTGCTGGGTGCACTTGAAGCGCTCGGCCAGCATGTGGACCACGGCCGCGTCGATGTTGTCGATGGAGTCGCGCAGCCGGGTCAGCTCGGCGCGGACGGACTCGTCGATGTCGTCGTTGGTGCTCATGGCGGCGGTCCCGTCGGTCCTCTCGGTCTCGGTGTGCTTCATGACCAGTGACCCTATGCGGCCCGGAGCGGTCCGGTGACCAGTGGGTGGCCGGGGCGGGGGTCGCGGGGACCGCCTCCGGTCCCTGTGGGGGGTTGGGTGAGGGGCTGGAGGCGGTCGACCGCTCGGAGTGCTCTCCCCGGTTGAGCGACTCCACCGTGGAGGAGTGCGGTACGGAGCCGTGGGTTCCATCCGGGCCGGGGTTTCTGGGGGCGCCTATGCTCACGCTCGTGATCGCGAAGCTTCAGTGCACCGTCATCGACTGTCCCGACCCCGTCGCGCTGGCCCGCTTCTACGCGGGGATCCTGGGCGGGCGGGTGGACGACGTGGAGCGCGCTCAGGCGGAGGTGATCGCGCTGGGGGCGACGTTCCTGTACGACAGCGGCGGGGAGCGGTCCGGGTTCCGGGTGTTCAGCGATCCGGCGGGGCATCCCTTCTGCCTCTGTTACGGGCAGAGCTGACGCGTACGGGCAGAGCTGACGGTACGGGCAGAGCTGACGCGTTCGCGCCCCTGGCCCGTCGGCCAGGGGCGCGAGTGGTGGGTCAGCCGCCGAGCTGGGTGGCGCCCGCCTTGATGTCCTTGGCGAAGGTGCTCACCTCGGTGTAGACGCCGGGCTTGCCGGGCCGGGCGCAGCCGTCGCCCCAGCTGACGATGCCGACCTGGATCCACTGTCCGGCCTCGTCCTTGCGGAACATCGGGCCGCCGGAGTCGCCCTGGCAGGTGTCGATGCCGCCGGTGTCCATGAGCCCGGCGCAGATCTCCTCGCCCGCGACGAGGTCGCTGTACGCCGTCTTGCAGGTGGCGTCGTCGACGAAGGGCACGGTGGCCTTGAGCAGGTAGCGCTGCTGGGCGCCGCCTTCCCTGGCGGCGCCCCAGCCGGCGACGGTGAAGTCGCCCTTGTTGTAGGCGGTGGTCTCGGCGATCTTGAGGGTGGGCTGGTTGATGGGCTTGGCGAGCTTGATCAGTGCCCAGTCCTTGCCGGTGCCGTTGTAGCCCGGGGCCTGGAGGACGCGGGTGGACTTGACCTTGATGGCGCTGGAGCTCTGGAGGTCCACGACGCCGGCGGTGGCGGTGATGGAGGTGTTCGCGCCGCTGCCGGACACGCAGTGGGCGGCGGTGAGCACGATGTCCTGGGTGTAGAGGGCGCCGCCACAGCCCATGGACAGCCGCACCATGAAGGGGAATTCGCCCTGGGCGGCGCGGGTGCCGCCCACGACGGAGGGGACGGGCTCGGCGCTCTTGGCCTGAGCCACGGAGGGGACGGGCTCGGCGCCCTTGGCCTGGGCCAGGGAGGTGCCGGGCATCAGGCTGAACGCGGCGAGAGCGACCGCTCCGACGGCGGCCGATCTCTTGACGGGCTTCCGGAGGTTCCGCAACGGGATTCCTTTCGTGGGGGGTTGGGGCACTTGCCAGGCTCATGCCAAGTGCGTTGCGATTATCCGGACGGCTCGAACGACATGACAAGGGGCGCTTTCCAGCCACACCGAGCGCCCCGACCTGCGCCACGGCCAGGCCGGACGCCCGTAAAGTGACAATATGGGGCACGGCGGACAGTGGGGACGGGGTGGCGGTGTGAGGGCACCGGGCAGCGACGTCGAGCACGGCTTTCCGCACCTGGAGACCGTCCGGGCCGCGCTGACCGCGCTCTACCGGCGGCTGTCGTACGACGGGGTGCGCACCTACGGGCTGAGCGTGGCCCCCGGCGATGTGGCCTTCTCCGACCAGGACGACCTGTATCTCGGCGTCCAGCGCGTCGCCCGGGTCATGGTGCGGCACCTGCGGCTGCCGGACGCCCGGGTGATCGTGAGCTTCCGCGAGATGCGACACGCCGCGAACGTCGAACTGACCGCCGGGCCGGAGTACTTCATCGAGCTCAACTCCCGCTTCAAGACCCACCGCCGGGACATCGGCGCGGCCCTCGCCCACGAGGTCACCCACGTCTATCTGCACCGGCTCGACCTGGCGTTCCCCGGCACCCGCGACAACGAGATCCTCACCGACACCACCGCCGCGTACCTCGGCGCGGGCTGGCTGCTGCTCGACGCCTACCGCGAGGACTCGGTCTCCAGCCAGAAGCTCGGCTATCTGACCCCGGAGGAGTTCGGGTACGTGCTGGCCAAGCGGGCCCTGGCGTTCGGCGAGGACCCCGCCGTCTGGTTCACCAGCCCGCAGGCGTACGAGGCGTACGCCGAGGGTCTGGCCGTGGCCCGGCGCGACGAGCGGCAGCCGCCGCTGGCCGCGTCGGGCTGGGCGGGCCGCCGCCGCTACGCGCGGGACCGCCGCTGGGCGCTGGGCGACCCCGAGGCGCCGCCGGCGGTCGGCGCGGCCGGGTACGCCTTCGAGACCGGCTCCCCGCCGCGCGTCTCCTTCCCCTGCCCGACCTGCCGGCAGCGCATCCGGGTCCCGGTGCGCGGCAGGATGCGGGCCCGCTGCGGGCTGTGCCGCACGGTCCTGGAGTGCGACACCTGACCGCGCGGCGCGCCTGACGTCGTACGCTCGGTCGCATGAGCCCCTCCATCGCCACCAACACCCGGGTCGGCCGCGACGAGCTGCTGGAGTTCGTACGGCCGCGCCACCGCGCCGTCCTGATGACCCGCCGCGCCGACGGCTCGCCCCAGGCCTCGCCCCTGACATGCGGCGTCGACGACGCGGGGCGGCTCGTGGTCTCGACCTACCCCGAGCGCGCCAAGGTCCGCAACGCGCGGCGCGATCCGGCCGTCAGCGTGATCGTGCTGTCCGACGAGTGGAACGGGCCGTGGGTCCAGATCGACGGCACCGCCGAGGTGATCGACACCCCCGAGTCCGTGGAGCCGCTGGTCGAGTACTACCGCAACATCGCGGGCGAGCACCCGGACTGGGACGAGTACCGCGCCGCCATGGTCAAGCAGGGCAAGTCGCTGATCCGGATCACCCCCGAGCGCTGGGGCCCGATCGCCACCGGCGGCTTCCCCGCCCGGCTGGCGGAGGACGAGGGGTGAGCGAGGGGTGAGGAGCCGGGCGCGGCGGGCCCCGTGACCTGCCGCGCCCGGGCCGGCACCCGCCCGGGTCAGCACCCGCCCGGGTCAGCACGCGCCCGGGCGGGCGTACAGGACGACCACCATCCCCTGGACCTCCCGCTGGGCGCACCGGCGGAAGTACCGGTCGAGCACCTCGCGTTTCACCCGCTCCTGCGGGGTGTCGTCCAGCGGCTGGTCGGGTGGGTCGGTCACCGCGGCGATCCGTTCGGCGGTCAGCATGCGGGCGCGGATGCGGGGCGCGGGCAGCTCGATGCCGTGCAGGGTGCCCGAGGCCACCGCGTGCCGGGCCAGGGCGAGTTCCCGCAGGCCCCGGAACTCCCCGGGGCTGGACAGGATCGGCTCCCGCCGCCTGGCGGGCATGAACAGCACCCCGTCGCCGGGCCGGGTCAGCTCCCGTACGGCGCGCGCCGCGGCCATCGGGTCGTCCAGGCGGCTCTGCGGCGTGCGCAGCTGGATCGAGCACGGCAGCAGGGCGGCCACCGCGACGGCGGCCAGCGCCGCGGCCGCGGCCCTCGGGCGCGGCACGGCGCGCAGTACGGCCTCCAGCGCCGCGCCCGCGAGCAGGGCGAGCCCGGCGGAGGAGTAGAGGACGTACCGGTCGACGTAGATCGGGTGGCGGAAGGACACCGCCAGCAGCGTGGCCCCCGGCAGGGTCAGCAGGGGCAGCGCGAGGGCGGGCAGCGGGAGCGGGCCGGGCGCGGCCGGCGCGGCCTTGGCGCAGCCGAGCCCGACCAGCGCCAGGGCCGCGAAGCCCAGCAGCTCGGGCGGGCCCGGGGAGTCTATCCAGCCCACCAGCGCCGCCTGCTGCTGGCTGACTGTCGCCAGCGGGGCCAGGACGACGGCCACGGCCGACGCCGCCTTGGCCCAGGCCCAGCGGACGGGCGCGGGGACGCGGGCGCAGAGCAGCGTGGCGCCGTGCGCGAGCACGGCCAGGACCGCGAACTCGTGCAGCAGGCAGGTCGCCGACGCGGCGGCGGCGTATCCGGTCCAGGTCCGCTTGCGGGGCCGGGCGACGGCCGAGAGCAGCAGGTGGGTGCTCCCCACGACCGCGGCGCAGACCAGGGCGTACGAGCGCCCCTCCTGCGCGTAGCGCTGCGCCGCCGGCGCGAGCGAGAAGACCGTCCCGGCCGCCAGGCCGGTCCGTGGGCCCGCGAGCCGGTGGCCGAGCAGCGCCACCCCGGCGGCCGCCGCGGCCATGGCGAGCACCGAGGGGAGCCGCAGCGCGAGCAGCCCGCCGTCCCACAGGGCGAAGACGGCGTGCATCAGCAGGTAGTACACGCCGTGGGCGACATCGGCGTCGCCGAGCAGACGCACGATCTGGGCGACGGAGCGGTGGGCGACCTGATAGGTCGTCGACTCGTCCCGCCACATGCTGTTTCCGCGGCGGATCCCCCACAGGCCGAGCGCCAGCGTCAGCCCGGCCGGGGCCAGCGCGACGGCGGCGCGCCCCGGGCGGCGGGGCGGCCGGGGCCCGGTCCCGGGGCGGGTGCGCGGGAGGCCCGGGGCGGTGTCGAGGGCGGGCGAGCGGGCCATGGGAAGGGGACTCCGATCGGAGCGGACGGCGGAGGGGGCCGGCGGGCGGTCGCGGGTCAGCCCCGTCGGCGCCCGATCCACCACAGGCAGAAGGCGGCGAGCGCGGCGGCCGCGGCCAGGCAGATGCCCGCCTGTATCCACTGGAGGGGCCAGAAGTGGCCGAGGGGGTGGTAGTCCGCGTACTGCGCGAGCAGGTGGTGGCGGTCGAAGCAGCGCATACGAGAGGCCGGGTCGGCGATCGAGTCGCAGCCGGTCTCGGCGATCCGGCCGCCGGACCGGGTGAGGTAGCCCGAGCCGAGCCGCCACGCGTCGGCGGGCGTCTCCGGGTAGGTGCCGGCGTTCGCGGTGGCGGTGTGCGGGGAGAGCAGCCGGGGGCGCAGCCACTGGAGGCCGTACAGGGCGCCGGCGGTGAGGGTGAGGGCGCAGGCCATGGCGGGCAGGGTCCGCCGGAGCAGCAGCCCGCAGGCCGTGCCGAGGAGGAGGGACAGCAGGGACAGCGCCACGGGGGCCGGGCCGGCCGCGTCGAAGGGCACGGCGGTGCCCCATGCGACGCCGTCGAACAGGGCGCGGTGGGGCCACCACCACCAGGTGAACAGCGCGGACAGCAGCGTGGTGGCGGCCACGGTGGCGGCGGCGGGGACGGCGAGGGTGGCGAGGAGCCAGCGCCTCCTGCCGACGGACTGGGACCAGACGAGGGTGGCGGTGCCGCTCTCCAGTTCGCGCGCGACCAGGGGCGCGCCGACGAAGGCCCCGATGACGGCGGGGAGGGCGAGCATCAGCCGCCCGGTGGTGAGCAGCGGCGTGCGATACGTCCCCAGGTGGCTGTACGCCCGGGCCAGCGCGGTGGGGCGGTCGCTCTCGGACCCCACCCGCCTGCCCCCGCAGTCCTGCCACAGCCGGCAGCCGGTCAGGTGGTGGTCGGCGACGAAGGCGGCCATGCCGGTGCGCTGGTAGGCGAGGTATCCGGCGAGGGCGAGCACGAGCACGCCGCCCGCCAGCAGGGCGGCGCGCCGGCGGCGCCAGGCCAGCCAGAGCGGGCCGCGCGGGCCCGGGCCGGCGCCGGTGGCGCGGGGGCCGGGGCGGGAGATGGTTCCGGTCGTCACGCCGTCTCCTTCACAGTGGGTCGGCGCCGGACCCACCACACGCAGAACGCGGCGAGCGCGGCGGCCGCGGACAGGCAGATCCCGGCCTGGATCCACTGGAGGGGCCAGGAGTGGCCCGCCGGGTGCGGTTCCTCGTACGCCCGCCGGGTGGCGCCGAGCCGGGCGAGGCAGTTCTCCGTGCCGCTGCCGCCGTCGGCGGACAGGCAGCGCTCCAGCGGGAAGACGCCGGCCAGCGCGGGCAGGGCGAGGATCAGCCGCCCGGTGTTCAGCAGCGGGTCGCGGTAGGCGCGGTGGACGTGGGCGTACGCCTCGGAGTGCGGCCCGCAGCAGGCGCGCCACTGCGCGCAGTCCTCGATGCCGTGCGCCCGCAGATAGCCGACCATGTCGGCGCGCATCCACAGGATGTACGCGGCGACGGCCGCGATCAGGACGAGGCCCGCGCAGAGGGCGGCCCGGGGCTGACGCCCCACCGGCCACAGCAGCCCTCGTACGGACGGGTGTTCGCGGGGCGCGGCGGGCCGTGCCGGGACCGTGTTCACGCCCCGGCCTCCGGGGCGGGCGGGCGCGCGCCGGCCGTGAGCAGCGGCGGGGCGTCGGGGGCGCGCAGGTAGCCGAGGAGGACCTCCTCCAGGGTGGGTTCCCGGACGATCCAGCCGTCCTCGGCCGGGGCGCCCCGGGGGCGTATCAGCGCGGTGAGCTGACGGCCCGTCGCGCGGGTCTCGACCACGGTGTGGCGGGCGATCTCGGCGGGCGTCGTGCCCCCGGTGCCGCGTGGGCCGGTGACGAGGCGGTGGGCGGACTGGAGGGCGTCGGTCTCGCCCGCGAGGCGGATCCGGCCGCCGCCGACCAGCAGCAGGTAGTCGCAGACGCCGTCGAGTTCGGCGAGCACATGGGTGGAGATGACCACGCTGGTGCCGTGTTCGGCGGCCTCGGCCATCAGGGCGCCCATCGTCCGGTGCCGGCGCAGCGGGTCCTGGTCGGACATGGGTTCGTCGAGCAGCAGCAGGTCGGCGCGTTTGCCGAGGGCGAGGGCCAGGGCCACGCAGGTGCGCTGCCCGCCGGAGAGGGAGCCGACGCGCGCGGTCAGCTCCACCTCGGCCTCGGCGACGAAGCGCTCGGCGGCGGCCTGGTCCCAGCCGGGGTTGAGCTCGCGGCCCAGGCGGAGGGTCTCGGCGACGGTGAAGCGCGGGTAGAGGGGCTTGTCCTGGGCGACGAAGGCGACGCGCCGCCGGGCCTCGGCCGCCCTCGGGTCGGCGCCGAAGACTCGTACGGTCCCGGTGGTCGGCGCGAGCAGGACCGCGGCCAGGGACAGCAGGGTGCTCTTGCCCGAGCCGTTGGGGCCGACCAGGGCGCAGATCCGCCCGGCGGGCAGCCGGAAGGAGACGTCCTGCAGGGCCCAGCCGCGCCGGTATCTCTTGCCCAGCCCGGTGGCCTCCAGGGCGGTGGAGGGGTCGTGTCGGTGGGTCACCCGTTCTCCCCGTGTCGGACCGTGCTCTCGCCGGTGGCGGTGCGGGCGGTGGTGGTGCGGGCGGTGGTGGTGTCGCCGTCACGGAAGCGCTCGTCGAGGACGGAGGCGATGAGCGCGGCGATGTCCTCGCGGTCGAGACCGGCGGCGCGCGCCCGGTCCGTCCAGGCGGCCAGTTCGGCGCGCAGCGGCGAGTCGGCGGCCGCGCCGGGGCGGGCCAGGGAGCGCCGTACGAAGGTGCCGAGGCCGGGCCGCGGCTCGACCAGGCCCTCGCGCTCCAGTTCCCGGTAGGCCTTCAGGACGGTGTTCGGGTTGATGGCGGTGGCCGCGACGACCTCCTTGGCCGTGGGCAGCCGGTCCCCCGGCTGGAGGAGTCCCAGGCGCAGCGCCTGCTTGGTCTGCTGGACGATCTGGAGGTAGGTGGCGATGCCGCTGCGGCGGTCGATGCGGTATTCCACCAGCCGCCACCACCCTTTCACTAATCAGTTAGTGGAATGATGGTGTGATGATCTCCGGGCGATGTCAAGGCGGGCGGGTGGGGGCGCGGACAACACACGGCGCCCGCCCCCGGTCGGGAGGGGGCGGGCGCCGTGCACCGTTCCGTACGCCGTTGTACGGGCGGAGTCTCGGGGAGCGCCTGGTGGTGGGGGCGGGTCAGGCGGTCAGGGCGCGGTCCGTCGGGCGGATCGGGGCGGGCAGGGCGCTGGTCCCGGCCAGGTAGCGGTCCACGCCGCGGGCGGCCGAGCGGCCCTCGGCGATGGCCCACACGATCAGCGACTGGCCGCGGCCCGCGTCACCGGCCACGAAGACGCCGTCCACGTTGGTGGCGAAGTCCGCGTCGCGGGCGATGTTGCCGCGCGCGTCCAGCTCCAGGCCGAACTGCCTGACCAGGCCGTTCTCCTGGTCGGTGCCGGTGAAGCCCATGGCCAGGGTGACCAGCTGGGCCGGGATCTTCCGCTCGGTGCCCGGCTTCTGCTCGAGCTTGCCGTCCTTGAACTCCACCTCGATCAGGTGGAGCCACTGCACATGGCCGACAGTCTCTCCCTCTTCAGGGGCGGAGCCCTCGAAGTGGGTGGTGGAGACGGAGTAGACCCGCTCGCCGCCCTCCTCGTGGGCCGAGGTGACCTTGTAGAGCATCGGGAAGGTCGGCCAGGGGTGGGCCGGGGAGCGCTCCTCGCCCGGCCGCGGCATGATCTCCAGCTGGGTGACCGAGGCGGCGCCCTGGCGGTGGGCGGTGCCGACGCAGTCGGCGCCGGTGTCGCCGCCGCCGATCACCACCACGTGCTTGCCCTCGGCGCTGATCGGGGAGGTGACGTAGTCGCCCTCCTGCACCTTGTTGGCCAGCGGCAGGTACTCCATGGCCTGGTGGACGCCCTTGAGCTCGCGCCCGGGCACCGGCAGGTCGCGGGCGGTGGTGGCGCCGGCCGCGATGACCACGGCGTCGTAGCGCTTGCGCAGCTTGGCGGCGTCGATGTCGCGGCCGATCTCCACCCCGGTGCGGAACTTGGTGCCCTCCGCGCGCATCTGCTCGATGCGCCGGTTGATGTGGCGCTTTTCCATCTTGAACTCGGGGATGCCGTAGCGCAGCAGCCCGCCGAGGCGGTCGGCGCGCTCGTACACCGCGACCGTGTGGCCGGCCCGGGTCAGCTGCTGGGCAGCGGCCAGTCCGGCCGGCCCGGAGCCGATGACGGCGACGGTCTTGCCGGACAGCCGCTCGGGCGGCTGCGGGGTGACGTCGCCCGTCTCCCAGGCCTTGTCGATGATGGTGACCTCGACGTTCTTGATGGTCACCGCGGGCTGGTTGATGCCCAGCACGCACGCGGCCTCGCACGGGGCGGGGCACAGCCGCCCGGTGAACTCGGGGAAGTTGTTGGTCGCGTGCAGCCGCTCGCTGGCCTCCCGCCAGTCCTCGCGGTAGGCGTAGTCGTTCCACTCGGGGATCAGGTTTCCGAGCGGACAGCCGTTGTGGCAGAACGGGATGCCGCAGTCCATGCAGCGGCCGGCCTGCTTGCTGATGATCGGCAGCAGCGAGCCGGGGACGTAGACCTCGTTCCAGTCCTTGACGCGCTCGGCCACCGGGCGGGTCCTGGCGACCTCGCGGTCCGTGGTGAGAAAGCCCTTGGGATCAGCCATTGGTCGCCGCCTCCATCATCTTCTCGGTGGTCTCGGACTCGGAGAGCCCGGCTCGCTCGGCGGCGTCCTTGGCGGCGAGCACTGCCTTGTACGTGGTGGGGATGATCTTGCTGAAGCGGGTGAGGGCGGCGTCCCAGTCGGCGAGCAGGGTGCCCGCGACGGTGGAGCCGGTCTCCTCGTGGTGGCGGCGCACCACGTCGTGCAGCCACCGCTGGTCGGCGTCGTCGAGCGGCTCGATCGCATCGAGGTTGCCGGCGTTGACGTTGTCCCGGTCCAGGTCGACGACGTAGGCGACGCCCCCGGACATGCCCGCCGCGAAGTTGCGGCCGGTCGGGCCGAGCACCACGGCCCGGCCGCCGGTCATGTACTCGCAGCCGTGGTCGCCCACGCCCTCGGAGACCACGGTCGCGCCCGAGTTGCGGACGCAGAACCGCTCGCCGACGCTGCCGCGCAGGAACATCTCGCCGCCGGTGGCGCCGTAGGCGAGGGTGTTGCCCGCGATGGTCGAGTACTCTGCCAGGTGGTCGGCGCCCCGGTCCGGGCGGACGATCACCCGTCCGCCGGACAGGCCCTTGCCGACGTAGTCGTTGGCGTCGCCCTCCAGCCGCAGGGTGACGCCGTGCGGCAGGAACGCCCCGAAGGACTGGCCGGCCGAGCCGGTGAAGGTGATGTCGACGGTGTCCTCGGGCAGGCCCGCGCCACCGAACTTCCGGGTCACCTCGTGGCCGAGCATGGTGCCCACGGTCCGGTTGATGTTGCGGATCGCGACCTGGGCGCGGACCGGCTGGGCCGCCTCGGCGCTCTCCGCGCTCAGCGCGTCGGCCGCGAGCTTGATCAGCTCGTTGTCCAGCGCCTTCTCCAGGCCGTGGTCCTGGCCCACCACCTGGTGGCGCGCCGCGCCCTCGGGCAGGTCCGGGACGTGCAGCAGCGGGGCGAGGTCCAGGCCCTGCGCCTTCCAGTGGGCCACGGCCCGGGCGGTGTCCAGCAGCTCGGCGTGGCCGACGGCCTCGTCGAGGGTGCGGAAGCCCAGCTCGGCCAGCAGCTCGCGGACCTCCTCGGCGATGAACTCGAAGAAGTTCACCACGAACTCCGGCTTGCCGCTGAACCGCTCGCGCAGCACCGGGTTCTGGGTGGCGATGCCGACCGGGCAGGTGTCCAGGTGGCACACGCGCATCATCACGCAGCCGGAGACCACCAGCGGGGCGGTCGCGAAGCCGAACTCCTCCGCGCCGAGCAGCGCGGCGATCACCACGTCGCGGCCGGTCTTCAGCTGGCCGTCGGTCTGCACCACGATGCGGTCGCGCAGGCCGTTGAGCAGCAGCGTCTGCTGGGTCTCGGCCAGGCCCAGCTCCCAGGGGCCGCCCGCGTGCTTGAGCGAGGTGAGCGGGGAGGCGCCGGTGCCGCCGTCGTGGCCGGAGATCAGCACCACGTCGGCGTGCGCCTTGGAGACGCCCGCGGCCACGGTGCCGACCCCGACCTCGGAGACCAGCTTGACGTGAATGCGCGCCTTCGGGTTGGCGTTCTTCAGGTCGTGGATGAGCTGGGCGAGGTCCTCGATGGAGTAGATGTCGTGGTGCGGCGGCGGGGAGATCAGGCCGACGCCCGGGGTGGAGTGCCGGGTCCTGGCCACCCACGGGTAGACCTTGTGGCCGGGCAGCTGGCCGCCCTCGCCGGGCTTGGCGCCCTGCGCCATCTTGATCTGGATGTCGTCGGAGTTGACCAGGTACTCGCTGGTGACGCCGAAGCGGCCGGAGGCCACCTGCTTGATCGCCGAGCGGCGCTCCGGGTCGTACAGCCGCTCCGGGTCCTCGCCGCCCTCGCCGGTGTTGGACTTGGCGCCCAGCCGGTTCATGGCGATGGCCAGGGTCTCGTGCGCCTCCTGGGAGATGGAGCCGTACGACATGGCGCCGGTGGAGAAGCGCTTGACGATCTCGCTGGCGGGCTCGACCTCCTCGAGGGGGATCGAGGGCCGGTCGCTCTTGAAGGCGAACAGGCCGCGCAGCGTCATCAGCCGCTCGGACTGCTCGTTCACCCGCTCGGTGTACTTCTTGAAGATGTCGTAGCGCCGGGAGCGGGTGGAGTGCTGGAGCCGGAAGACCGTCTCGGGGTCGAAGAGGTGCGGCTCGCCCTCGCGGCGCCACTGGTACTCGCCGCCGATGTCCAGCGCCCGGTGGGCGGAGGCGACACCGGAGACGGGGTACGCCTTGGCGTGCCGGGCGGCGACCTCCTTGGCGACGACGTCCAGGCCCGCGCCGCCGATCTTGGTGGCGGTGCCGTGGAAGTAGCTGTCCACGAAGGCCTCGTCCAGGCCGACGGCCTCGAAGACCTGCGCGCCGCGGTAGGAGGCCACGGTGGAGATGCCCATCTTGGACATCACCTTGAGCACGCCCTTGCCGAGCGCCTTGATCAGGTTGCGGATCGCGGTCTCGGCCTCGACGCCCGGCAGGAAGGTGCCGGCGCGGACCAGGTCCTCGACGGACTCCATGGCCAGGTACGGGTTGACGGCCGCGGCGCCGTAGCCGATCAGCAGCGCGACGTGGTGCACCTCGCGGACGTCGCCCGCCTCGACCAGCAGGCCCACCTGGGTGCGCTGCTTGGTGCGGATGAGGTGGTGGTGGACGGCGGAGGTGAGCAGCAGGGAGGGGATCGGGGCGTGCTCGGCGTCCGAGTGGCGGTCGGAGAGCACGATCAGCCGGGCGCCGTCCTCGATGGCGGCGTCGGCCTCCGCGCAGATCTCCGTCAGCCGCGCGGCCAGCGCCTCGCCGCCCCCGCCGACCCGGTACAGGCCCGAGAGGGTGGCGGCCTTCAGGCCCGGCATGTCGCCGTCGGCGTTGATGTGGATGAGCTTGGCCAGCTCGTCGTTGTCGATCACCGGGAAGGGCAGGGTGACGCTGCGGCAGGAGGCCGGGGTCGGCTCCAGCAGATTGCCCTGCGGGCCCAGCGAGGAGATCAGCGAGGTGACCAGCTCCTCGCGGATGGCGTCCAGCGGCGGGTTGGTGACCTGCGCGAACAGCTGGGTGAAGTAGTCGAACAGCAGCCGCGGACGCTCGGAGAGGGCGGCGATCGGGGAGTCGGTGCCCATCGAGCCGATCGGCTCGGCGCCGGTCTTGGCCATCGGGGCCAGGATGACCCGCAGCTCCTCCTCGGTGTAGCCGAAGGTCTGCTGGCGGCGGGTGACCGAGGCGTGGGTGTGCACGATGTGCTCACGCTCGGGCAGGTCGGCCAGGTCGATCAGGCCCGCGTCCAGCCAGTCGCCGTACGGCTGCTCGGCGGCGAGCGCGGCCTTGATCTCGTCGTCCTCGATGATGCGGTGCTCGGCGGTGTCGACCAGGAACATCCGGCCCGGCTGGAGCCGGCCCTTGCGCACCACCTTGGCCGGGTCGATGTCCAGGACGCCGACCTCGGAGGCCAGTACGACCAGGCCGTCGTCGGTGACCCAGTAGCGCCCGGGCCGCAGGCCGTTGCGGTCCAGGACCGCGCCGACCTGGGTGCCGTCGGTGAAGGTGACGCAGGCCGGGCCGTCCCAGGGCTCCATCAGCGTGGAGTGGTACTGGTAGAAGGCGCGCCGCGCCGGGTCCATGGAGGGGTGGTTCTCCCAGGCCTCGGGGACCATCATCAGCACGCTGTGCGGCAGCGAGCGGCCGCCGAGGTGGAGCAGCTCCAGGACCTCGTCGAAGGTCGCGGAGTCGGAGGCGTCGGGGGTGCAGATCGGGAAGATCCGCTCCAGCCCCTTGTCCCCGAACAGGTCGCTGACCAGCTGCGACTCCCGGGCGCGCATCCAGTTGCGGTTGCCCTTGACCGTGTTGATCTCGCCGTTGTGGGCGACGAAGCGGTACGGGTGGGCCAGCGGCCAGCTCGGGAAGGTGTTGGTGGAGAAGCGCGAGTGGACCAGCGCGATCGCGGTGGCGAAGCGGCGGTCGGACAGGTCGGGGAAGAACGGCTCCAGCTGGCCGGTGGTCAGCATCCCCTTGTAGACCAGGGTGCGCGAGGACAGCGACGGGAAGTAGACCCCGACCTCCCGCTCGGCGCGCTTGCGCAGCACGAACGCCTTGCGGTCCAGGGCGAGCCCGCTGCTGGCGCCGTCGGTGACGAAGAGCTGGCGGAACGCGGGCATGGTGGCGCGCGCGCCGTTGCCCAGCAGATCGGGGGCGACCGGGACCTCGCGCCAGCCGAGGACGGTCAGGCCCTCCTCGGCCGCGAGGCGCTCGATGTGGCCGGCGGCGCCCTCGGCCTCCCCGTCCGGGAGGAAGGCGATGCCCACGGCGTACGAGCCGGCCTCGGGCAGCTCGAAGCCGCTGACGCTCTCCCGCAGGAAGGCGTCGGGGACCTGCACCAGGATGCCCGCGCCGTCACCGGAGTCCGGCTCGGAACCGGTGGCCCCGCGGTGCTCGAGGTTGCGCAGGACGGTCAGAGCCTGCTCCACGAGCTCATGGCTGGCCTCGCCGGTGAGGGTCGCCACGAAGCCGACGCCACAGGCGTCGTGCTCATCGCGCGGGTCGTACATCCCCTGTCGGGCGGGGTGGGACGCGGAACGCATCGGCTCTCCCGTCGTCGTCTACGGCATATGGGTGTGCCGAGGGACGACGCTGGCCCTCCGCCAAGAAATTTTCGTGCAGGTTACATGATGAGTCGGATCCCGAGAAGTGGATAGCTCGTTCCACCATGCGGACAACGTGCACGAGGGATGAAGTGAGGCAAGGGGGATCAAACGATCACCCCGCCGTCAGCGCGAAGCGGGCGACGCTGCCCACGGCGCTACGGCGTTATGCCCGCCGGTAAACGGATTGAAACCGTCGGGTAACGGCGTAATCTTGCGGCTCGCCGTATGGTAAATCAACCCACCGCGGTATCGAAGAGTGTGCCCAAGGCATATGTCACACCGGCCGCCGCGCCACCCAGCGCCAGCTGCCGCAGCCCGCTGAACCACCAGCTACGGGCGGTCACCCGCGCCACCACCGCACCGCAAGCGAACAGCCCGATCAGCGCCAGCACCACGGCCGGCCACAGCGCGGTGGCCCCCAGCAGATACGGCAGCACCGGCAGCAGGGCGCCCAGCGCGAACGAGCCGAACGAGGACACCGCGGCGACCAGCGGAGACGGCAGGTCGTCCGGGTCGACGCCCAGCTCCTCGCGGGCGTGTATCTCCAGCGCCTGCTCCGGGTCCCTCGACAGCTGCTCGGCCACCTGGCGCGCCAGCTTCGGCTCCACGCCCCGCGACTCGTACAGCGCGGCCAGCTCCTCCAGCTCGTCCACCGGGTGCTTGCGCAGCTCGAGCCGCTCGACCTCCAGCTCGGCCTCCACCAGCTCGCGCTGGGAGGCCACGGAGGTGTACTCCCCGGCGGCCATCGAGAACGCGCCGGCCGCCAGCCCGGCCAGGCCGGTGATCACGATGGTCTGCCGGTCCATGGAGCCGCCGGCGACGCCGGTCATCAGGGCGAGATTGGACACGAGACCGTCCATGGCGCCGAACACGGCGGGGCGCAGCCAGCCGCCGTTCACATCGCGGTGGGTGTGGTTGTCGCGGTGCGCGATGTGAGGTTGTTCGGTGCCCTCGATGACCGACATGGTGCTCCCTTCGGGGGTGTGCGGGCATGGCCGCCCTCGACCCAACAGTTCGAAGGTACGCGCGAATTCCCTGCCGCCGCCAGCAAGGAAGGCCGAACTTACCTCGCTGACCTGCACAAACGCGAAGACCGCCGGACCCTCGCGGGTCCGGCGGCCTCGGGGGGCTCGGAGACTACGAAACTACTGGGACTGCTCGGCCGGCTCGGCGGGCCCGGCCTCGGACTTCGCCTCGCCGTCCGCCTTGGCCTCGCTCCTCGCCTCGGCCTCGCCCTTCGCCCTGGTTCCGGCCTTCGCCTGGGTTCCGTCCTCGCCGCTGTCCGCGCGGGCCGGCTCGCCGCCGTCCTCGCCCTCCCCGGCCTCGGCCACGGCGGCGGGCTCCACGACCTCCTCGCGCCCGGGGGACCTCTTCGCGGAGAGCACGAAGTAGACCACCGCCGCCAGGAAGACGGCGACCGCCGTCCAGTTGTTCAGCCGCAGGCCCAGCACATGATGGGCGGTGTCCACCCGCAGGTACTCCACCCAGAAGCGGCCCACCGTGTACGCGGCGACATACAGCGCGAACGCCCGGCCGTGCCCCAGCTTGAACTTCCGGTCCGCCCAGATCACCAGCAGCGCCACGCCCACGCACCACAGCGACTCGTACAGGAACGTCGGTTGGTACGTCCCGGCCACCCGCCCTATCCCCGGGTCGGCGTCGATCTTCAGCGCCCACGGCACATCGGTCCGCTTGCCGTAAAGCTCCTGGTTGAACCAGTTGCCCCAGCGGCCGATCGCCTGGGCGAAGGCGATCCCCGGCGCGACCGCGTCGGCATACGCCGGGAGCGGGATGCCCCGGCGCCGGCAGCCGATCCAGGCGCCGAGCGCGCCCATCGCGATCGCGCCCCAGATCCCGAGGCCGCCCTCCCAGATCTTGAAGGCGTCCACCCAGTCGCGACCGTCGGTGAAGTACAGCTCGTAGTCGGTGATGACGTGGTACAGACGACCACCGACGAGCCCGAAGGGCACCGCCCACACGGCGATGTCGGCGACCGTGCCGACCCGGCCGCCGCGGGCGACCCAGCGCCGCCCGCCGAGCCAGACCGCCACGAAGACACCGATGATGATGCAGAAGGCATAGCCGCGCAGCGGGATCGGGCCGAGATAGATCACGCCGGACGACGGGCTGGGAATGTATGCGAGGTCCATGTCGAAGTCGACGCTACCCTGCCGGGCGGCGGATGCGGCAACCCACCCGCCACAACGGCTGCATAACGAGCTACTTGGTCACCATCCGCTTGAGCTTCCGCGGGCTCAGCGGCTTGTCCGGATCGCCGTAGACCGCCTTCCCGTCCAGCAGGATGGTCGGTGTGCTGTTGTAGCCCGAGCGGGTGAAGGCGGCATTGGACTTCCGCACCCACCCGTCGTGCCGGCCGTCCTCCACACACCTGCGGAAGGTCCGGGTGTCCAGCCCCGGGACCTTGCCCGCCAGCTTGATCAGCTTCGACTTGTTCGCGTACGCGTCCTTGGTCTCCGGGGGCTGGTTCTTGTAGAGCACGTCATGGTACGCCCGGAACTTCCCGGCGTCCTGCGCGCAGGCCGCCGCGTTCGCCGCGTGGAGCGAGCCGGTGCCGCCCATGTTCCCGTCGATGATCGTCACCAGGTGGTAGCGCACCTTCATCCGCCCCTTGTCCTGGAGCCGGTGCACGGTCGTGCGGAAGACGTCCTCGAACTGCTTGCAGCCGGGGCAGCGGAAGTCCTCGTAGACGGTCAGCGTCTTCTTCGCGCCCGCCTTCCCGGAGGTGATCACCGTGCCCGCCGCGCCGCGGGGCGCGACCGCCCGGCTCCCGGACTTCCCCGACGAGTCCTCGCCGCTCTTCGAGGCGACCATGCCCACGCCCGCGGCCACCCCGAGCACGGCCACCACAGCCCCGGCCACGCCCATGGTGCGCCTGCGCCTGGCGCGGAGCCGCTCCTTCTCTCGCTGTTCCCGCAGCCGCTCCCGGGCGCTGCGCTTCCCCTCACGGTTTTTCTCGCTCACGCCCTCGCCTAACGAGGCGGAGGAGCCCCGCTGAGCCCCTCCGCCCCGTATTCCCCCTAACGAGCGACGCGGACTCCCTCCGCCAGCTCACCCGCCAGGGCGCGCACGGCCGCGATCCCCGACTCCAGGTCCTCGGCGTCCATCAGCCGCCGGACGAAGGCCGTCCCGACGATGACGCCGTCCGCGTACCCGGCCACCTCGGCGGCCTGCCCGGCGTTGGACACCCCGAGCCCCACGCACACCGGCAGGTCGGTCGTCGCGCGGGTGCGCTCCACCAGCTCCCGCGCCCCCTCCCCCACCGAATCGCGGGTGCCGGTGACGCCCATGATCGAGGCCGCGTACACAAAGCCGCTGCCCGCCGCGGTGATCCTCGCCAGCCGCTCGTCGCCGGTGCTCTGCGCCACCACGAAGACCGTGGCGAGGCCGTGCTGCTCGGCGGCCTTCCGCCATCCCTCCGACTCCTGGACCGGCAGGTCCGGCAGGATGCAGCCCGCGCCGCCGGCCGCCGCCAGATCGGCGGCGAACCGCTCGGCCCCGTACCGGTCGACCGGGTTCCAGTACGTCATGCACAGCACGGGCGCCCCGGTCCGCTCGTGGACCTCGCCGACCGTACGGATCACATCGCGGATGCGCACCCCGCCCCGCAGGGCGATGTCGTCGGCGGTCTGGATGACCGGGCCGTCCAGCACCGGGTCGCTGTACGGCAGCCCGACCTCGATCACATCGCAGCCGCCCTCGACCATCGCCGTCATGGCGCGCACCGCGCCGTCCACGGTCGGATAGCCGGCCGGCATATAGCCGATGAGCGCGGCGCGCCCCTCCGCCCCGGCCTTGGCGAGCACGGACCCCAGCAGCTCTGCGCTCATCACTTCTCTCCCTCGTAGAGCCCGAAATACCGCGCCGCCGTGTCCATGTCCTTGTCGCCACGGCCCGACAGATTCACCAGCAGCAGCCCGTCGCTCCCGAGCTCACGCCCCAGCTCGAGCGCCCCCGCCAGGGCGTGCGCGCTCTCGATCGCCGGGATGATCCCCTCGGTGCGGGACAGCAGCCGCAGCGCCTCCATGGCCGCGTCATCGGTGACGGCCCGGTACTCGGCCCGCCCCACGTCCTTCAGATAGGCGTGCTCCGGGCCCACCCCCGGGTAGTCCAGACCGGCCGAGATCGAGTACGGCTCCACGATCTGCCCGTCCTCGTCCTGCAGCACATAGGACCGGGAGCCGTGCAGGATCCCCGGGTCCCCCTTGGTCAGCGTGGCCGCGTGCTCCCCGGTCTCCAGGCCGTGCCCGGCCGGCTCGAAGCCGAACAGCCGCACGGAGTCGTCCGGCAGGAAGGCGTGGAACAGCCCGATGGCGTTGGACCCGCCCCCGACGCACGCCGCGACGGCGTCCGGCAGCCGGCCGACCCGCTCCAGGATCTGCCGCCGCGCCTCCACGCCGATCACCCGGTGGAAGTCGCGCACCAGCGCCGGGAACGGGTGCGGTCCGGCGGCGGTGCCGAACAGGTAGTGGGTGTGGTCCACATGGGCCACCCAGTCGCGGAACGCCTCGTTGATCGCGTCCTTGAGCGTCCGGCTGCCGGTCTTCACGGCGATGACCTCGGCGCCCAGCATCCGCATCCGTGCGACGTTGAGCGCCTGCCGCTCGGTGTCGATCTCGCCCATGTAGACGACGCACTCGAGCCCGAACAGGGCACACCCGGTGGCCGTGGCGACGCCGTGCTGCCCGGCGCCGGTCTCGGCGACCACCCGGGTCTTGCCCATGCGCTTGGCGAGCAGCACCTGGCCCAGCACGTTGTTGATCTTGTGGGAGCCGGTGTGGTTGAGGTCCTCGCGCTTGAGGAAGATCCGCGCGCCGCCGGCGTGCTCGGCGAACCGGGGCGCCTCGGTCAGCGCGCTGGGCCGCCCCGCGTAGTTGACCAGCAGATCCTCGAGCTCGGCGGCGAACGTCGGGTCGGCCTTCAGCTTGTCGTACTCGGCGGCGACCTCGTCGACGGCGGAGACCAGCGCCTCGGGGATGAACTGACCGCCGAACGCGCCGAAATACCCCTCGGCGCTGGGGAGATGACCCTCGGGGTCCGGGACAAAGAAGTCAGACGGCATCTGACGTACTCCTCAGTCGGGGCGCACGCCCCGAAACATCACATCGGGGCGACCGCCCCAGACGTCATAACGGACAAATGACGAAGATCGCCACGCATGAGCGCCGACCGGCTCACCACCGGCCGATCCAGCACCGGTCGGCTCACCAACGGTCGGCTCACCACCGGCCGACTCACCACCGGTCGGCTCGCCAAGGGAGCCGCACCCGGTCGGGAGCTACCCGCGCGCCCCGCGCGGCACCAGCGCCTCACGCCATCGGCGCCCATTGATCTGCCCCGGCTCGCAGCCGATGTGGTACCGCACGCGCCGGCCCCGCACCCGCCTCGCGGGCGCACGGCAGCCACGGGGGCGGCACCCCCGGGCCAAGCGCGCGTACGTGTCCATGGAGAAGGCCTCAGTCCCGCCCGTGCCGCAGCGCGGGGTGCGCTCCCGCCGCGACCAGGTCCGCGACCGCGCCCTTCGGGTCCCGGCCGGTGACCAGCGACTCGCCCACCAGCACGGCATCCGCGCCGTCGTTCGCGTACGCGATCAGGTCGTGCGGGCCGCGCACGCCCGACTCCGCGACCTTCACGATGTGGTCCGGGATCTCCGGCGCGACCCGCGTGAAGGTCCCCCGGTCCACCTGGAGCGTCTTCAGGTTCCGCGCGTTGACGCCGATCACCCGCGCCCCGGCGTCCACCGCCCGCTCGACCTCGTCCTCGTCGTGCACCTCGACCAGCGGCGTCAGCCCGATCGACTCGGCGCGCTCGATGAGCGAGACCAGCGCCGGCTGGTCCAGCGCGGCGACGATCAGCAGGGCGACGTCCGCGCCGTACGCCCGCGCCTCCCAGAGCTGGTAGGAGGTGACGATGAAGTCCTTCCGCAGCACCGGGATGTCGACCTTCGCGCGGACGGCCTCCAGGTCGGCCAGCGAGCCGCCGAACCGCCGCTGCTCGGTGAGCACGCTGATGACGGCCGCGCCGCCCGCCTCGTAGTCGGCGGCGAGCCCGGCCGGGTCGGCGATCGCGGCGAGCGCGCCCTTGGACGGGCTGGACCGCTTGACCTCGCAGATCACCTTGACGCTGTCGCCCTTGAGCGCGGCGACCCCGTCCTTGGCCTGGGGTGCCCTCGCGGCCCGCTCCTTGAGCTCGTCGAGGGTGACGCGCGCCTGCCGCTCCGCGAGGTCGGCACGGACTCCGTCGATGATCTCGTCGAGCACACTCACGCGAGCGGCCCCCTTCCGGACGGGATGGAGCTTCTGATCACTACTGGCACAGCGGGCGTCCACGGGGACGCGACCGATTCACCAGGCACTGCGATGGTATCTGCCGGAGGACCGAGGTCTCGCATCCGGTTGACGCGGACCCGCGCCCCCGGCCGCCGCCGGGACCGGTACGGAACCGACGGTCGCCTTCATCTTCAACGGTCACGGGGCGAGAAAACTTCCGAAGGGGAGGTTCCGGATAACGGTGAAGCCGAGAACCGCCCCGCCGATCAGCCACCCGTGCGCGGTCCGCAGCGGCACCACCGGCCCCGCCGTGCTCCCCCGCGCGCGGTCCAGGAGCCAGCGCAGCCAGACGGCGAGGAAGCCGAGGTAGCCGAGGACGGCGAGCGCGTTGGCCCCGAGCGCGGTGAGCGGCTCCCCGTGGGCGACCGCGTACGCGCCGCGCAGCCCGCCGCAGCCGGGGCAGTACAGGCCGGTGAGCCTCAGCAGCGGGCACGCCGGGTAGTGGCCCGGCTCGTTCGGGTCGACGAGCCCCACCAAGGCGAAGGCGCCCACGACCGCCGCGAGCACCCCCAGGGGCGCCGCCAGCCGCCGCACGGGCCGGTTCTCGGTCACATCGCCGAGTCTCGCGGCGGATATGCGAAGGCGCAGCTCAGGGCCCGCGTCCTGCCGCCGTACGGCCGTACGCCCGGGCCCCGCGCCGCGCCCTGAGGCGGATCAGGCGAAGGCGGGTCAGGCGGGTCGCCTCAGCCCCGCCCCCGGCTCACTGCTGGGTCTGCGCCTGCGGCTGGGCCTGCGGCTGCCGCTTCGGCGCCTGCCCGAGCCCGGCCGCGCGCATCGCCGCACCGACGACGCCGCCGAGGACCACCACGACCATGCCCGCCCAGAAGCCGATCGGGTTGGCCAGCACGATGAACGCGGCGGCGACACAGAAGCCGACGAAGGCGATGGTGACGCCGGTCCAGGCGGCCGGGGTGTGTCCGTGGTTGTTACCCGCCATGAATACTCCTCGTTGCTCTACTGCCCCCGGGTCCCGGGCGCGCGGGGCGAACGCTCCCAGGACATTGTCCCCGACGGTCGGAACCGCCGTGAGCGGGGGTCCGCTCCATCAGGGTTGCCCGGCCGGAACGCTCAGGCCTCCGTCGGGTCCTCGCCGCGGTCGAGGGCCTTCCACAGCTCCTCGGGCCGCTCCGGGTCCGGCGCCGCGCCACCGCGCCGCGCGCGGCCCGCCACGCGGCTCCTGCCGCCGCCCTTGCCGCCCTCGCCGCCGGCGCCCGCGCGCTCGTACCGGCCGGACATGGCGGGCCAGTGGCGGCCGTAGCCCAGGGCGAGCACGCCGGCGAGCAGCAGCAGCGCCCCGCCTCCCATGGCGACCCAGGGCCACGGGGTGTACGCGACGTCGTGGATGGCGCTGTCGGCCAGGCCGGTCGCCTGGGACGCCTTCTCCTCGAGCGCCGCCTTGTCGGAGGCGCCCAGCACCGAGCTGACCACGATGCCCGCCCCGCTGAGGGTCAGCAGCCCGGAGACGACCCAGCGCCCGACGCGGTTGACGGCGAACACCGCGACGAGCGCGGCGAGGCCGACGACCGCCAGCGCCCCGGGCAGCCCGGTGATGTCGTCACCGTTCGCATGCTGCGGCAGGGTGCCCTTGGCGACCGCGGCCGTGCCCTTGGCCCAGGTGCGGCTGGTGGCCAGCAGTACGAGCGCGGCGCCGAGCGCCCCGGACAGCAGGGCGACGCCGAGGCTGCGTCTGCGGCCGCGCGCGGCTGCGGCGGTGGGCTCATGGTGGGCCCGGGGCTGGGGTACGGCTGCTGCACTCACGCGTACCACTATCCCCCACGGCTCGGACAAGCCCGCCGCGGGGATACGGAATGCCTGATTCGATGCTTCGGTGCGGGTGTCACCCGTACGTCCGGGAACGGCTCCCCGGAACGTCGACCCGCGGCAGCGGCCCCGGATGTCAGCCCCGCTCCAGCCGCCCCGCCGTGTGCACGGCCCGCAGCACCGCCGCCGCCTTGTTCCGGCACTCCGCGTCCTCCGCCGCCGGGTCGGAGTCCGCGACGATCCCCGCTCCGGCCTGCACATACGCCGTGCCGTCCCGCAGCAGCGCGGTACGGATGGCGATGGCGGTGTCGGAGTCGCCGGCGAAGTCGAGGTATCCGACGCACCCGCCGTACAGGCCGCGGCGGCTCGGCTCCAGCTCCTCGATGATCTGCATGGCGCGCGGCTTGGGCGCGCCGGAGAGGGTGCCCGCGGGGAAGCAGGCGGTGAGCACGTCGAAGGCGGTGCGGCCCTCGGCGAGCCGGCCGGTGACGGTGGAGACGATGTGCATGACGTGGCTGTAGCGCTCGACCGACATGAAGTCGACGACCTCGACGCTGCCGGGCTCGCAGACCCGGCCCAGGTCGTTGCGCCCGAGGTCGACGAGCATGAGGTGCTCGGCCCGCTCCTTGGGGTCGGCGAGGAGCTCGTCGGCGAGGGCGGCGTCCTCGCGCGGAGTGGCGCCGCGGGGGCGCGTACCGGCGATCGGGTGCACCATCGCCCGGCCGTCCTCGACCTTGACCAGCGCTTCCGGGCTGGAGCCCACGACATCGAACCCGTCGAAGCGGAAGAGGTACATGTACGGGCTCGGATTGGTGGCCCGCAGCACGCGGTAGACGTCCAGGGCACTGGCCGCGCAGGGGGTCTCGAACCGCTGGGAGGGCACGACCTGGAACGCCTCCCCGGCGCGGATGCGCTCCTTGACGTCCTCCACGGCCGCCATGAAGTCGGCCCCGCCCCACCGGGCGGTGTACTCGGGCAGCTCGGAGGCCGGCAGGGCGGTGGGGTCCGTGGGGACGGGCCGGGCGAGGTCGGCGGTCATCGCGTCGAGCCGCGCCACGGCGTCCGCGTACGCCTCGTCGACGCCCGTGTCGAGGTCGTTGTGGTTGATCGCGTTGGCGATCAGCAGGACGGTGCCGTCCCAGTGGTCGAGTACGGCCAGGTCCGAGGTGAGCAGCATGGTCAGCTCGGGCAGCCCCAGCTCGTCCCGGCCGCTCTCGCCGATCTTCTCCAGCCGGCGCACGATGTCGTAGCCGAGATAGCCGACCATGCCGCCGGTGAAGGGCGGCAGCTGGGCCAGTCCCCCGAGGTCGCGGGGGGTGTGCAGGGTCTCGATGGTGGCGCGCAGCGCCTGGAGCGGGTCGCCGTCGGTGGGCACGCCGACGGGCGGGGTGCCCAGCCAGTGCGCGCGGCCGTCGCGCTCGGTGAGGGTGGCGGCGCTGCGTACGCCGATGAAGGAGTAGCGGGACCAGGACCGTCCGTTCTCGGCGGACTCCAGGAGGAAGGTGCCGGGGCGTTCGGCGGTCAGCTTGCGGTAGAGCCCGACCGGGGTGTCGCCGTCCGCGAGCAGCCGGCGGCTGACGGGGATGACGCGGCGGTCGGCCGCCAGCTTGCGGAAGGTCTCGAGGTCCATCGTGTGCGCACCCTGGGTCATGGCCGGCGAGCCTACTGGCCGAGCGGCAGGACGTCGGAATCGAAGCAGGTGCGGTCGCCGGTGTGGCAGGCCGCGCCGACCTGGTCGACCTTGACCAGGATGGTGTCGGCGTCGCAGTCGAGGGCGACGGACTTCACCAGCTGGATGTGCCCGGAGGTGTCGCCCTTGACCCAGTACTCCCGGCGGCTGCGGCTCCAGTAGGTGCAGCGGCCGGTGGTGAGGGTGCGGTGCAGCGCCTCGTCGTCCATCCAGCCGAGCATCAGCACCTCGCCGGTGTCGTACTGCTGGGCGATGGCGGGGAGGAGACCGTCGGCGTTCCGCTTGAGGCGGGCGGCGAGGGCCGGGTCGAGGGAGGAGGGGCGGTCGGAGCCGGTCATGCGACCATTCTGCACGCGCGACCGCCCGGCCCGATGGCCGGTATGTCGGTGGGATGGGGCATGCTTCGGGCATGACGTTTCCGCCGTCGCCGCACGATCCCAACCGGCCCGGAAACGGCGGGGGGTTCGGGCCACCGCCGGAGCAGGGTTTCGGACCGCCCCCGCAGCAGGGGTTCGGCCCGCCCGCACAGCCCGGCCCGCCCGCGCCGCAAGCCCCGCTGCCGCCGTCGGGCGGCTTCGGCCCGCCCACTGGCGCGCTCCCGCCCGGTGCGCTTCCTCCTGGCGCGCTTCCCCCCGGCGCCCTGCCGCCGCCCCCGCCGGGCCCCGGCCGGGGCGGGGCCCGGGTCGCGGCGATCGCCGTGGCCTCGGTGGTGGCCGGCGCGCTGGTCATCGGCGGGATCGTGCTCGGCACGCGGGACGACGGCGGCAAGACCGAGGCGTCGGCCGACCCGAAGTCGTCGGGCTCCCCGTCGGCCTCGGCCTCCGAGTCGGCGTCCCCCTCGCCCTCCTCCTCCGACTCCGCCGACCCGTCCGGCTCGGCGGACCCCGGGAAGGGCGCGCCGCTGGGCGGCGGCAGTGACGTCCCCGACGGCGGTTCCACCCCCTCGGCCTCCGCGTCCGCGGACCCGGGCGACCTGGTGCCGTACGTGGTGCTCAAGCCCGGCCAGTGCTTCGACCACCCCGCGCTGGACAGCAGCGTGACGAAGGTCGAGAAGCGGGGGTGCGACGGTCCGCACGACGGTGAGGTCATCGCCAACGAGACCCTGACCGGGGACTTCGCCACCGAGAAGGCGATCCAGGACAAGGCGCTCACGCTGTGCGAGACGGACGCCAAGGAGCGCCTGAAGTCCATACCGAACGACGGCCGGATGTATTACTACTACGCGCTCTACCCGGCCCTCGGCACCTACCGGATCCAGGGCCAGGACCAGGTCTCCTGTGCCCTGACGCTCAGCGGGAGCCTGAACGGCAAGAAGCTGACCAAGCCGCTCCCGAAGTGACGGGTGCCGCGCGGCGCCGTGGCGAGGGCCGGACGGCGGCCTTAGGGTGGGCCGTATGTCCACTCACGCGAGGCGCGAACGCCTGCTGCTGGCCGACCTGTTGGAGACCTCCGGACCCGAGGCCCCGACGCTGTGCGAGGGCTGGACCACCCATGACCTGGCCGCCCATCTGGTGGTGCGCGAGCGCCGCGCCGACGCGGCCGCCGGCCTGGTGCTCAAGCCGCTGTCCGGGCGGCTGGACCGGGTGCAGGCCGAGTTCGCCGCGAAGCCGTACGCGGAGCTGGTCCGGCTCTTCCGCGAGGGCCCGCCGCGGATGTCCCCGTTCTCCCTGAAGCAGGTGGACGAGGCGGCCAACACCATCGAGTTCTACGTCCACACCGAGGACGTCCGCCGGGCCCAGCCGGACTGGGAACCGCGCGAGCTCGACCCGGTCTTCGCCGACGCGCTGTGGTCCCGGATCGAGCGGATCGCCAAGGTGTTCGGCCGCAAGTCCCCGGTCGGCCTGGTGCTGCGGCGCCCGGACGGCCGTACGGCGGTGGCGCACCGGGGCACCCCGGTGGTCACGGTCACCGCGGAGCCGGGCGAGCTGGCGGTCTTCCTGTTCGGCCGCCAGGACGCCGCCCGGGTCGAGCTGGAGGGCGACAAGGAGGCGGTGGCGGCGCTGCACACCGCCAAGCTCGGCGTCTAGCGAGCGCCCCGCCCCTCTCGTCGCCCCTTCCTCACGCCGCGACTTTCGCACGCAGCGACGGTCACAGCACTGCGGTCACAGCACTGCGATCACAGCGCACGGTTCACGGCGCGACGGTCACAGCGCGCGGTTCACCGCGGCCAGGACGGCGTGCACCGAGGCGGTGAGCACGGAGGTGTCCTGACCGGCCCCCCACCGGGTCGTGCCGGCGACGCGGCATTCGGCGTAGGCCACGGCGGGGCTGCCGGGTCCGGCGGCGGTCGCGTGCTCGGCGTAGTGGAGGATGTCCACGGCGATCCCGGCCCCGGCCAGGGCGTCGGCGAAGGCGGACAGCGGCCCGTTGCCCGTGCCCTCGTACCGGCGCTCGCCGTCCCCCGTACCGCCCTCCCCCGTGCGCAGCTCGCAGACGAAGCGGTGCAGGCCGGGGGCGGTCTCCTCGGTGGTCCAGGAGGCGAGGATGATCGGCCCGTCGTGGCCGGGGGCGAGGTAGGAGGCCCGGAACAGCTCCCACAGGTCCTTGGCCGTGGCCTCCCGGCCGCTGTCGTCGGTGGCGGCCTGGACGGTCCGGGAGAAGTCGGCGCGGAGCCGTTTGGGCAGGTCGAGGCCGTAGTGGGCCTGGAGCAGATGGGCGATGCCGCCCTTGCCGGACTGGCTGTTGACGCGGATGACCGCCTCGTAGCTGCGCCCCACGTCGGCCGGGTCGATGGGCAGGTACGGCACCGCCCACGGCGCCCGGCCCTCCGGTACGCCGGACTCGGCGGCCCGCCGGGCGTGGTGGGCGAGCCCCTTGCTGATGGCGTCCTGGTGGGTGCCGGAGAAGGCGGTGTAGACCAGCTCGCCGCCGTAGGGGTGGCGGGGGTGGACCGGCAGCCGGTTGCAGTGTTCGACGGTGTCGCGGATCGCGTCGATGTCGGAGAAGTCGAGCATCGGGTCCACGCCCTGGGCGTAGAGGTTGAGCGCGAGGGTGACCAGGTCCACGTTGCCCGTGCGCTCGCCGTTGCCGAACAGACAGCCCTCGACGCGCTGGGCGCCCGCCAGGACGGCCAGCTCCGCGCAGGCGACCCCGGTGCCGCGGTCGTTGTGCGGGTGCACGGAGAGGATGACGTCGGCGCGCCGCTCCAGGTGGCGGTGCATGTACTCGATCTGGTCGGCGTACACGTTGGGGGTGGCGCACTCGACGGTGGCGGGCAGGTTGTGGATCACTGGCCGCTCGGGGCAGGCGTCCCACAGCGCGGTGAGGCCGTTGCAGACCTCCAGCACGAAGTCGGGCTCGGTGAGGTTGAAGACCTCCGGGGAGAACTGGAACCGGATGTCCTCGGGGCGGGCCTCGGCGAGCCTGGCCAGGTGCCCGGCGGCGTCCCGGATCATCTCGTGCACCTCGGCGCGGCCGCGGCCGAGCACCACCTCGCGCCAGACGGGGGCGGTGGCGGTGTACAGGTGCACCACCGAGCAGGGCAGGCCCTCGATGGCCGCGAAGGTCCGCTCGATCAGGTCGCGGCGGGCCGGGGTGAAGACCACCACGGTCACATCGGCGGGGACGGCGTCGCTCACGGCCAGGTGCCGTACGAAGTCGAAGTCGGTCTGGCTCGCCGAGGGATAGCCGACCTCGATCTCCTTGAAGCCCATCGCGACCAGGAGGTCGAACATCCGGCGCTTGCGTGGGGTGTCCATCGGCTCGGCCAGGGCCTGGTTGCCGTCGCGCAGGTCGACCGGCACCCACAGCGGCGCCCGTTCGATCCGCCGGGCCGGCCAGGCGCGGTCGGTCAGCGGCACCGCGACCCGGTCGTACACGGACCGGTAGCGGTGGTACGGCATGGGGCCGGGCCGCTGCGGGTTCCAGGAGGGGGTGTCGTCGTGCCGGTCGGACTCTTGGGGCCGGAGGGGCTCTTGGTGCTGGGTGGGCTCTTGGTGCTGGGTCGGCTCGTCGTGCTGAACAGCCATGGGGCCGGGTTTTCCTTCGCTCGGTCGGAGGGCGACCGGCACGCACGGCCCCGCGGCGGGGTGCCGGTCGGATCAGGCCCCGCCGCGGCAGCCGAGGAGAAGCCCGCGCAGCGTCATGCGGGACAGGTTAGCCACATGTCAGCTCCTCAGACAAGCTGACAACCTGGGGAGCGGGGACTCTCTGGGAAACTGGGAGCCTCCGCACAGGAGAAGAAGACATCGAGACGACGACCGAACCCCGAAAGGTGAACCGGATGCCGCTGGGCACCCTCCGCCCCACTCCCCTGGTCGAACAGGCGGCCGCGCGGCTGCGCGAGGAGATCACCGGGGGCCACTGGCCGGTCGGCACCCGGCTCCCCGGCGAGACCACCCTGGCCAAGACCCTCGGCGTGGGCCGCTCCACCGTGCGCGAGGCCGTGCGCGTCCTGGCCGGCGCCGGGCTGGTGCGGGCCCGCCAGGGCTCCGGCGTCTTCGTCATCGCCACCGAACCCGCCGAGGACTGGCCCGCCCGGCTCCGCCGCGCGGCCGTCACGGACGTCTTCGAGGTGCGCATGCTGATCGAGGTCCAGGCCGCCCAGCTCGCCGCGCGCCGCCGCACCGACGCCGACCTCACCGCCCTGAGCGCCGCCCTGGAGGCCCGGAAGGCCGCCGCCGCGGGCGACGACGCCTCCTTCGTCGACGCCGACATCGCGCTGCACGCGGCGGTGGTCGCCGCCGCGCACAATCCCGTGCTCACCGACCTGTTCGCCGAGTTCACCCCCCGGCTGCGGCAAGGCCTGATCGACCTGGTGGACCTGCTCGCCCTGCGCGCCGGCGCACCGAACCACGGCGAGGAGACCCACAGCGCCCTGGTCCGGGCCGTCGAGCGGGGCGACGCGGAGGCGGCGGGCGATGTGCTGCGGGCCGAGCTGGAGCAGACCCTGGCGCTGCTGCGCGGCCCGAGGGCCGGCGAGCAGGGGGTTGGTCCAGGCGGGCCGGAAAGCGCTACCCCGCCGAGTCGCGCGTGCGGCGCCGGTAGTAGTGCGCCGTGACGACCGCCAGCAGCGGCCCCCACGCCACGAGCGGCACGTAGCATGCGTTGATCAGCCACTCCCCCCACCGCGTGACCTCCCCGCGTCGTACTCGAACTCGGCGAGCCCCAGCGGGACACCGAGCACCCCGCCGATCCGCCGCCGCCCGGCACCCGGCACCCGGCACCCGGGTCGAAACTCACGATCGGACCCACCGGTTGTCGGGCCGGATCCCGCTGCTATCCTCCCGCCCCTCGTGATGCAACGCGACGGCGGCGATCGTCGTCTGTTGTTGGTGCGGGCCGCAGGGTGCGGTCCGGCGAGGATCGGGGGTCGGAACGGTGACGTACGACGGCGACGGCCAGGTGCCCGGGCAGGGCGGACCACAACGGGAGGGTGGGGGCGGGCAGCCGTCGGTGCCGCCGAGGCCGTCGGCGCCGCCGCCCGGGGCCGACGCCGCGCCGCCCGGTCCGCCCACCGCCCCGCCCGCCGGGCCGCAGGCCGGGCCGGGCGGGCTCCCCTCCTATCCGCAGCAGCCGCCCGGCGGCGGCGCGGCCCCCGGGGCCCCGTGGCCCCCGCCCCCGCCGGTGCCGCCGCGGCGCGGCGGCGGCAAGGTCGCGGCCGCCATCGCCCTCGCCGTCCTGCTGATCGCGGGCGGCATCGCGGTCGCGGTGGCCAGGCACGACACCTCGGACTCCGACGGCTCCGGCGGCCCCTCGGCGAAGCAGTCGGGACCACCGGCCAACGCGCTGCACCAGACATGGCAGACGGAGCTGCCCGAGTCGCACGTCCTGGGCAACCTCAGCGGACTGCCCGCCCTGTGGACGACCACCCGCAACCCCGTCTACGCCGACGACAACGGCGTACGCGCCTTCGACCCCGAGACCGGCAAGAAGCTGTGGACGGTGAAGACCCCCAAGGGGGCCAGCGAGGTGTGCGCCATCGCCCCGCAGCCGAACTCCGACGGTGTCGGCGCCGCCGTCTACGACGCGGGCGGCAACGACTGCGCGTACCTGGTCGTCTTCGACACCGAGACCGGACGGACCCTGTGGTCGAAGAACCTGTCGAGCGGCTACAAGACGGTCGCGCCGCACGTCCAGGTCAGCGACGACACGGTGGTCGCCGGCATCGGCGGGGTCGCGGCGTACTCCATCTCCGGGGGCGCCAAGAAGTGGACGCTGTACTCACGCGGCCGCGACTGCGGGAACGACATCGAGTGGTCCGCGGGCTATCTCGCCTACTCCAGCAGTTGCAGCGACGCCAAGCCGGAGAACCAGCTCAGCATCCTCGACCTGCGGTACGGGGACAACTGGAAGTTCCCGAACGAGAAGCGGGACGTGGAGCAGGTGGTGGGGGACGACCCGCTGACCCTGGTCCTGGTCGACCAGGAGGGCAACGACGACGAAAAGCGCTATCTGCAGACCTATACGGAAGACGGGAAGCCGGACAAGAGCTTCCGTCTGACGGGCAAGCTGGGGAACGTCCAGTTCGGAAACACGAAGCTCGTCGACAAGGACGCGTCGGTGCTGCTGTCCAACTACGGCACCACCTCGGGCCTGGGGGCCACCGACCTCAAGACCGGCGAGGTGCTGTGGTCCAAGAAGAACACCCGGCAGGTCGGCATGGAGGACGGCAAGGTGCTCGCCCTGAAGGCGGCACGTCAGCTGGGCGGGGACCCGACGCTCGTCTCCCTCGGGCTGCGGGACGGCAAGGAGCGGTCCCGGGGCGTGCTCTACACGCCGGGGCACTCGCTGAACCGTGTCGACATGATGAGCGTCGGCACCTGGGGGGACAAGCTGTATGTGATCGGCCATCCGCTCGATGACCCCAAGCGCAAGCTGGTGCTGCGCGCCTTCGACATCGGGCGCTGAGCCGGGGCCCGGCGCTCCGGGCGGCGGCACGGCCGGCCGCCCGGAGGCCTGGGGCCAGGCCTACAGCCGCACCGGGTGCCCCGCCTCCCGCAGCGCCTCCTTGACCTGCCCGATGCGCAGATCGCCGAAGTGGAAGACCGAGGCCGCGAGGACCGCGTCCGCACCCGCCGCGATCGCCGGGGGGAAGTCGGAGAGCTTCCCCGCGCCGCCGCTGGCGATGACCGGGACGGTGACGTGCTTGCGGACGGCCTCGATCATGGCCGTGTCGTAGCCGTCCTTGGTGCCGTCGGCGTCCATCGAGTTCAGCAGGATCTCCCCCGCCCCCAGCTCGGCCGCCCGGTGGGCCCACTCGACGGCGTCGACGCCGGTGCCACGGCGGCCGCCGTGGGTGGTGACCTCGTAGCCGGAGGAGGTGACCGTGCCCTCCCCGCAGCGCCGGGCGTCGACGGACAGGACGAGGACCTGGCTGCCGAAGCGCTCGGCGATCTCCCGGATCAGCTCGGGCCGGGCGATGGCCGCCGTGTTGACACCGACCTTGTCGGCGCCGGCGCGCAGCAGCTTGTCCACGTCCTCCACGGTGCGGACGCCGCCGCCCACGGTGAGCGGGATGAAGACCTGCTCCGCGGTGCGGCGCACCACGTCGTACGTGGTCTCGCGGTTGCCGGAGGAGGCCGTGATGTCGAGGAAGGTCAGCTCGTCGGCGCCCTCCTCGCCGTAGACCTTGGCCATCTCGACGGGGTCGCCGGCGTCCCGCAGGTTCTGGAAGTTGACTCCCTTGACGACCCGGCCGTTGTCCACGTCCAGGCAGGGGATGACTCGGACCGCCAGGGTCATGTCGCGTCGGCTCCTCGGAATGCTTCTACTTCGACTTCCACCAGGACGCGCGAGTCGACGAAACCGGAGACCACGACCAGGGTCGCGGCGGGGCGCACGGCGTCGAAGAGCTCCTTGTGGGCGCGCCCCACCTCGTCCACATCGCGCGCGTGGGTGAGGTACATGCGGGTACGGATGACCGATTCGACGCCGAGGTCGAACTTCCGCAGCGCGTCCAGCGCGTTCCGGAAGGCGGCCAGCGTCTGCTCGTACGGATCGCCCTCGCCCTGGAGGACCCCGCCCACCAGCGGCATCGTCCCGGAGACGAGGACCCGGTCGCCGGCCGCGACGGCCCGGGCGAAGCCGATGGTCTCCTCCCACGGGCTGTCCGCCTGGACACGCCGGACACTCTCGGGTGAGCTCATACGGAAACCGCCTCCAACGCCTCTTCCAAGGTGAACGCCTTGGCGTAGAGCGCCTTCCCGACGATGGCGCCCTCCACGCCCTCCGGCACCAGGGTCGCAAGGGCGCGCAGATCGTCAAGGGAGGAAACGCCGCCCGAGGCGACGACCGGCTTGTCGGTCGCGGCGCACACGTTCTTCAGCAGCTCCAGGTTGGGGCCCTGGAGGGTGCCGTCCTTGGCAATGTCGGTGACGACGTAGCGCGCGCAGCCCTCGGAGTCCAGGCGGGCCAGCGTCTCGTACAGGTCGCCGCCGTCGCGGGTCCAGCCGCGGCCGCGCAGGGTGGTGCCGCGGACGTCGAGGCCCACGGCGATGCGGTCCCCGTACTCGGCGATGATCTTGGCGACCCACTCGGGGGACTCCAGCGCGGCGGTGCCCAGGTTGACGCGGGTGCAGCCGGTGGCGAGGGCGGCGGCGAGCGAGGCGTCGTCGCGGATGCCGCCGGACAGCTCGACCTTGATGTCCATGGTGGCCACGACCTCGGCGATCCGCTCGCGGTTGTCGCCGGTGCCGAAGGCCGCGTCGAGGTCCACCAGGTGCAGCCACTCGGCGCCGGCCCGCTGCCAGGCGAGGGCGGCCTCCAGCGGGTCGCCGTAGGACGTCTCGGAGCCGGACTCGCCGTGGACGAGGCGTACGGCCTGGCCGTCGCGGACGTCGACGGCGGGGAGGAGTTCGAGGCGGTGGGTGCGCATGGGGGACCTTACGGTGAGGGCTACGGGGCTGTGAGGGCTGTGAGGCTTGCGGAGTTGACGGGTGCGGCCGGGCCGGTCAGAGCGTGTCCAGCCAGTTGCGCAGCAGCTGCGCCCCGGCGTCGCCGGACTTCTCGGGATGGAACTGGGTCGCCCACAGCGGCCCGTTCTCGACCGCGGCGACGAACGGCTCGCCGTGGGTGGCCCAGGTGACCTTGGGGGCGGCGATCTTCGGGTTGGTGACCTCGAGCTCCCAGGTGCGGACCGCGTAGGAGTGGACGAAGTAGTAGCGGGCGTCCTCGTCCAGGCCCGCGAAGAGCCGGGAGTCCTCGGGGGCCTTCACCGTGTTCCAGCCCATGTGGGGGACGACGGGCGCGTTCAGCTGCTCGACGGTGCCGGGCCACTCGTCCAGGCCCTCGGCCTCCACGCCGTGCTCGATGCCGCGCCCGAAGAGGATCTGCATGCCCACGCAGATGCCCATGACCGGGCGCCCGCCGGCCAGCCGGCGCTCCACCAGCCAGTCGCCGCGGGCCTCCCGCAGCCCCTTCATGCAGGCGGCGAAGGCGCCGACCCCGGGGACCAGCAGGCCGTCGGCGGCGGCGGCGCGGTCGTAGTCACGGGTGATCTCCACGTCGGCTCCGACGTGGGCGAGGGCCCGCTCGGCGGACCGTACGTTGCCGAAGCCGTAGTCGAAGACGACGACCTTCTTGGCGCCCGTGCTCAATTCCACACCTCCAGCCGAAGGATCCCAGCGGTGAGCGACATCGCCGCCCCGATGCCGAGCAGCACGATCACGCTCCTGGGCAGGCCCTGCTTGACGAAGGAGATCACCCCGCCGAGCAGGAACAGACCGAGAACGATGAAGACAGTAGACAGACCGCTCACAGCATCATCCCGTTCGCTTCTCCGCCCACGCGGCGAAAGCGCGGCTTGAGTGTCGTCTGCGGCCGGGCGGCCGCGTGTGCGTCGCTCACAGCGCGCCCTTCGTCGAAGGAAGAATGCCCGCGGCCCGCGGGTCGCGCTCGCTCGCGTAGCGCAGGGCTCGCGCCAGCGCCTTGAACTGGCATTCGACGATGTGGTGGGCGTTGCGCCCGTACGGGACGTGGACGTGCAGGGCGATCTGCGCCTGCGCAACGAAGGACTCCAGGATGTGCCGGGTCATCGTCGTGTCGTACGTGCCGATCATCGGCGCCATGTTCTCCGGCTCGCTGTGCACCAGGTACGGGCGGCCCGAGAGGTCGACGGTCACCTGGGCCAGCGACTCGTCCAGCGGCACCGTGCAGTTGCCGAAGCGGTAGATCCCCACCTTGTCGCCGAGCGCCTGCTTGAAGGCGGCGCCGAGCGCGAGGGCGGTGTCCTCGATGGTGTGGTGGGTGTCGATGTGCAGGTCGCCCTCGGTCTTGACGGTGAGGTCGAAGAGACCGTGGCGGCCGAGCTGGTCGAGCATGTGATCGTAGAAGCCGACGCCCGTCGAGACGTCGACCTGGCCGGTGCCGTCGAGATCGATCTCGACGAGGACCGAGGTTTCCTTGGTGGTGCGCTCCACACGGCCCACGCGGGTCATGCGCTTGTCTCCTTCATCAGCTCGCGTACCGCGTCGAGGAACGCGTCGTTCTCGGCCGGGGTGCCCGCGGTGACCCGCAGCATGCCCGGTACGCCGTTGTCACGGACCAGGACCCCCCGCTCCAGCAGGGCCTGCCACGCCGCGTGGGCGTCCTCGAAGCGGCCGAACTGTACGAAGTTGGCGTCCGACTCGGTCACCTCGCAGCCGAGCGCGCGCAACTCGCTCACCAGCCGGTCCCGCTCGGCCTTGAGCGTCTCGACGTACCCGAGCAGCGTATCGGTGTGCTCGAGGGCGGCCAGCGCGGTGGCCTGGGTGACGGCGGACAGGTGGTAGGGCAGCCGGACCAGCTGGACGGCGTCGACCACCGCCGGGTCGGCCGCGAGGTAGCCGAGCCGCAGCCCGGCCGCGCCGAAGGCCTTGGACATCGTCCGGGAGAGGACCAGCCGGGGGCGTCCCTCGATCAGCGGCAGCAGCGAGGGACGGTGGCTGAACTCCCCGTACGCCTCGTCGATCACCACGAGCGCCCCCGCCGCGTCCGCCCGCGCCGCCTGCGCGGCGTCGTGGAGGGCCAGCACGGTCTCGGCCTCGACTGCGGTGCCGGTCGGGTTGTTCGGCGAGGTGATGAAGACGACGTCGGGGCGGTGCTCGGCGATGGCGGCGCGGGCCGAGTCGACATCGATGGTGTAGTCCGCGTTCCGGGGGCCGGAGATCCAGCCGGTGCCGGTGCCGCGCGAGACCAGGGCGTGCATCGAGTACGAGGGCTCGAAGCCGATGGCCGTGCGCCCGGGCCCGCCGAAGGTCTGCAGGAGTTGCTGCAGCACCTCGTTGGACCCGTTGGCGGCCCACACGTTGGCCACGGAGACCTGGTGCCCGGCCGTGCGGGTCAGATATCCGGCCAGCTCCGTGCGCAGCTCGATCGCGTCCCGGTCCGGGTAGCGGTTGAGGTGGCGGGCCGCCTCGGCGACCCGCTCGGTGATCCGCGCCACCAGCTCCTCGGGCAGCGGGTACGGGTTCTCGTTGGTGTTCAGCCGCACCGGCACATCGAGCTGCGGGGCGCCGTACGGGGACGTGCCGCGCAGCTCGTCCCGGATGGGGAGGTCGTCGATCCCGGTCACTTGTCGCCCGGCACCTTCCAGTCGAACCTTGCCTTCACCGCCGCGCCGTGGGCGGGCAGGTCCTCCGCCTCGGCGAGCGTCACCACATGCCCGGCGACCTCCGCCAGCGCCTGGCGGGTGTAGTCCACGACGTGGATGCCGCGCAGGAAGGACTGCACCGAGAGTCCCGAGGAGTGGCAGGCGCAGCCGCCGGTGGGCAGGACGTGGTTGGACCCCGCCGCATAGTCGCCGAGGCTGACGGGCGCGTACGGCCCGACGAAGATGGCGCCGGCGTTGCGCACCCGGGCCGCGACCTGGGCCGCGTCCCTGGTCTGGATCTCCAGGTGCTCGGCGGCGTAGGCGTCCACGACCGCCAGGCCCTGCTCCAGGCCGTCGACCAGCACGATGCCGGACTGCCGGCCGGCGAGCGCGGGGCGGATCCGCTCCTCGGCGTGCTTGCTCGCGGCGACCTGCGCGTCCAGCTCCTTCTCGACCGCCGCGGCCAGCTCCTCGGAGTCGGTGACGAGCACCGAGGCGGCCAGCGGGTCGTGCTCGGCCTGGCTGATCAGGTCGGCGGCGACGTGCACCGGGTCCGCGGTGGTGTCGGCGAGGATCGCGATCTCGGTGGGGCCGGCCTCGGCGTCGATGCCGATCCGCCCCTTGAGCAGCCGCTTGGCCGCGGCCACATAGATGTTTCCCGGCCCGGTGACCAGGGAGACCGGGCGGCACTCCTCGGTGCCGTAGGCGAACATGGCGACGGCCTGGGCGCCGCCCGCCGCGTACACCTCCTCCACGCCGAGCAGCTCGCAGGCGGCCAGGATGGTGGGGTGCGGCAGCCCGCCGAACTCACTCTGCGGCGGCGAGGCGACGGCCATCGAGCCGACCCCGGCCTCCTGCGCGGGCACCACGTTCATCACCACGGAGGACGGGTAGACCGACCGACCGCCCGGCACGTAGAGCCCCACCCGCTCGACCGGCACCCACCGCTCGGTGACCGTGCCGCCCGGCACGACCCGCGTGGTGTGGTCGGTGCGCCGCTGCTCGCGGTGGACCAGCCGGGCGCGCCGGATGGACTCCTCCAGGGCGGCCCGCACGGCCGGGTCCAGCTCCGTGAGGGCGCGCGTCAGCGCCTCCCGGGGCACCCGCACCCGCTCGATGGTCACCCCGTCGAACCGCCGCGCGTAGTCGACCAGCGCCGCGGTGCCGCGATGGCGCACGTCGTCGCAGATGGGCCGCACCTTCTCCAGGGCGGCCTCGACGTCGAGCTCGGCACGGGGCAGCAGGTCGCGGTCGATCCCGCCTTCCGGGAAGGCGGCGCCGCGCAGATCGATTCGGGAGATCACGCGATCAATTGTCTCAGACCCGCACCGGCGGCCCGCCCCCCGTATCAGTCAGTGATACGTACCGCTGCGGGACGGTCTAAGTTGACTCTGACCGCGAGCGTTCAAGCGGTTACTCAGCGGGAATGGGGATCCGTACGGGGGTACGGAGAACAGGAGGGGACACGGCTGTGACCGAGCCACACGACGGCGATCCACCCCCGGGGCTCGACCTGACCACCGCGGAGTGGGGCATGTGGCAGGCGTTCCGCAACGGCAGCACCCACGATCTGCGCACCGCCCACCCCCAGCGGAACGACCCCTCCGGCCCCTACGCCTGGGGGCCCGAGCGCAGCGTGCGCGCCCGGGTCGTCGCCCTCCTGCTGCTCGACGGCCCCACCCCGCAGCCGGGCCGGGTCGCCGCGCTCAAGCTCAACGGGGTGCACATCACGGGCCAGCTCGACCTGGCCGGGGGCACCATCGAGCCGTACGTGGAGATGAAGAACTGCCGCTTCGAGCAGGAGGTGCTGCTCCCCGAGACGAGCTTCACCACCCTCCGCCTGGTCGGCTGCGCGCTGCCGCGGCTGGAGGGGGCCCGGCTGCGCACCGAGGGCGATCTGCATCTGCCGCGCTGTGTGGTGGAGCACGGCATCCGGCTCACCGACGCCCACATCGGCACGGACCTGCTGCTCAACCAGTTAGTGGTGCGCCGCGACCGGCGGGGCCTGTCGATCAGCGCCGACGGGCTGACCGTCGGCCAGGACCTCCAGGCCGAGATGATCGAGTCGCACGGCGAGCTGAGGCTGCGCGGCGCGCAGATCGGCGTGTCGCTCAGCCTGCGCGGCGCCCAGCTGCGCAACCCCTACGGGCGCCACGCGCTGAACGCGCCGCAGCTGACCGTCGAGCGCAGCCTCTACCTCACCGCCGCCGGGGTGGCGAACTACTCGGGCGGCGCCACCCCGCCGTACGGCACCAGCAACACGCCGACCCGCGGCACCCGCATCCAGCGCTTCGAGTGCGAGGGCGGGATACGGCTGGACGACGGGCGGTTCGGCGACGCGGTCGACTTCGACCAGGCCCGCTTCGTCATGGAGAACGACCAGGAGCTGTCGCTGCGCCGCATCCAGACGCCCGAGCTGCGGTTCGTCGGCGAGCGGCCGCAGCGGGGGCGGGTGATCCTCTCCGGCGCGCGGGTGGTCAACCTGGTTGACAAGTCGGTCAGCTGGCCGGGCCCCGGCGGCCTGGCGATGGCGGGCTTCTCGTACGAGTGTCTGATACCGGTCGGCCACTTCCCGCTGTCGCGGCGGCTGGAGTGGGTGGCGGCCGCCACCCCCGAGTTCTCCCGGGGCCCGTACGAGATGCTGGCCCAGGCGATGCGCAGCAGCGGCGAGGACTCGGAGGCGCGCGAGGTGCTGCTCGCCAAGGAGCGCCGGCGCCGGGAGACGCTGCCGCTGGCCGGAAAGCTGTGGGGCTACCTCCAGGACTGGACCGTGGCCTACGGCTACCGCCCGGGCCGGGCCGCGGTGTGGATGGCGGTCCTGTGGGCGATCGGCTCGGTGTTCTTCGCCCACAACCGGCCGGAGGCCATCAAACCGGCCGAGTCACCCCACTGGAACGCCTCCCTGTACACCCTGGACCTGCTGCTCCCGGTGATCGATCTGGGCCAGGACGGCTACTGGAAACCCGACGGCGCGGTCCAGTGGGCGGCCATCGTGACCATCATGCTCGGCTGGGTCCTGGCCACCACGGTGGCGGCCGGAGCCTCCCGGCTGCTGCGCCGCCAGTGATCGGAGCGCGCGGGACCACTAGGCTTAACGCCCGTGACCTCCGCGCGCCTTCCGCTCTTCCCGCTGAACACGGTGCTGTTCCCGGGGCTCGTCATGCCCCTGAACGTCTTCGAGCAGCGGTATCGCGCCATGATGCGCGATCTGTTGGCGCTGCCCGAGGACGTGCCGCGCCGCTTCGGCGTCATCGCCATCCGGGACGGCCGCGAGGTCGCGACGACCGCCGTCGGCCTGCCCGACCCCACCGCCGAGCCCGAGCGCGGCGCGGCGGCCGGGTTCGGCCCGGACCCGATGAAGTCCTTCCACGCCGTGGGCTGCGTCGCGGACGCGGCCACCATCCGGAAGCAGAAGGACGGCACCTTCGAGGTGCTCGCCACCGGCACCACCCGCTTCGAGCTGCGCTCGGTCGACGCCTCGGGCCCGTACCTGACGGCCGAGATCGACGAGCTCGACGAGAAGCCGGGGGACGGCGCCGGGGCGCTGGCCTCCGGGGTCGTACGCGCCTTCCGGACCTACCAGAAGCGGCTGGCCGGCGCCCGCGAGCGGACCCTGGCCGCCCAGCAGGACCTGCCCGACGAGCCGTCCGTGCTGTCCTACCTGGTCGCGGCCGCCGCCGTGCTGGACACGCCCGCCAAGCAGCGGCTGCTCCAGGCCCCCGACACCGCGAGCCGGCTGGCGGAGGAGCTGAAATTGCTGCGTGCGGAGAGCGCGGTCATCGGTAAGCTCCCCTCGCTTCCGGCGGTCGATCTGACCCGCCACCCCACCAGCCCGAACTGAGCCCCCACCGAGATGGCCAAGAAGAAGACCTCCGCCGGCACCCCGGCCACCACCGCCCTGACCGCCGCCGGCACCGCCTTCACGCTCCACGCGTACGAGCACGACCCGGCGGCCCCCTCGTACGGCGAGGAGGCCGCGCAGGCCCTCGGCGTGGACCCGGCCCGGGTCTTCAAGACCCTCGTCGCGAGCGTCGACGGCGGCCTCACCGTCGCGGTCGTGCCCGTCTCCGCCACGCTCGACCTCAAGGCCCTCGCGGCGGCGGTGGGCGGCAAGCGCGCGGCCATGGCGGATCCGGCGGCGGCCGAGCGTGCCACGGGCTATGTGCTGGGCGGGATCTCCCCGCTCGGGCAGCGCAAGCGCCTGCCCACCGCGCTGGACGCGTCGGCCTCCGAGCACGCGACGATCTGCGTCTCGGCGGGGCGGCGCGGGCTGGAGGTCGAGCTGTCGCCGGGGGACCTCGCGACCCTCACGGACGCGGTGCTGGCACCCATCGCGCGCTTCTAGAAGTTCTCTTCAGCCCGCCTGCTGCGCCCGCACCGCTCAGCCCGCCGGCTGCGCCGGCTCTTCGTCTCGGGGCCCGAACAGCGCGGTGAGGCCCAGGTGGACCGCCATGGCCGCGAACGACCAGGCCAGCAGCGCCCCCTTGGCGCCCAGCTTCAGCGGGGCGTCGAACGTCACGTTCCGGCCCACGTCCTTGGCGTGCGCCTTGATGTCGGCCGCGGGCCCGAGCCACACCCCCAGCCGCCAGGCGATCACGGACGCGAGCACCCCGCCGATCGCGAGACCCACGACCAGCGCGATGCCGCCCCGCCGGAAGAACCAGAAGACGACGGCCGCGGACACGGCCCCGAAGGCCAGCGCCCGCAGCGTGAACACCCCGTCCGCGCCCATCGCCTGCTCGCCCTCGGCGTCCTTCGGGTAGATCCCGTCACCGATCCAGACCAGCGGCACCCGCGGCGCGAGCCACAGCCACACCAGCCCGAGCAGCACCCCGCTCACCGCCACCCCGATCGCCACCAGCGCCGCCTGCACCAGCTCGGCGCGCAGCTCGGGACCGGGCTCGGAGGGGTCCGGAGCCGAGGAGCCCGGCTCGGAGGGGTCCGGGGCGGAGTGGTCCGGAGCGGACGGGTGGGGCACAGCACCTCCAGGCGGGGACTGGTCGTGCGGCAGGGACTGATGGGGCTGAGGCCGGTCGTGCGGAGTCAACGGTGCGGTCACCCCGTCATGGTGCCAGGCGACGGGCGTCCACCGGTCGGCGGGAGGCCCGCCGCGCCGCGTCACCGCACGGCTGCCCGGCGGTAGGCCCAGGTCGCCGCGGTCAGCGAGACCACCGCCACGGCCGCGCACACACCGAGGTCCGCGCAGACCACCAGCCAGTCGGGGCTGCTGTCGAAGGACCGCGCCAGCGCCTCCACACCGTACGTCGAGGGCAGCGCGTCACGCGCGTACGACACCACGGCGGGCATCCGCTCAGCGGGCAGCACGCCCAGCAGCAGCGCGGCCGACATGCCCAACTGCCCGCAGAGCGTGGCAAGTTCCTGACGCGGCGCGAGCAGCCCGAGCGCCGCACCCAGGCCCGCCAGGGCCGCCCCGGACAGCGGGATCACCGCCACCAGCACCCACAGATGCGCCATCGGGAGCTGGAACAGCGCGCTCCCCACCACGGCGGTGACCGCCGTCCCGGGCGCGGTGAAGGACGCGTACGCGGCGGCCGCGCCGAGCACGACGGCGGCGGGCGGCACCGGCAGGGTCGCGTAGTGGTCGAGCCCGCCGCTCGCCCGGAGCTGGCCGAAGTACTGCGCCAGCAGGTTCAGCGCGACGAACGCCACGACCAGCACGCTGGACCCGGCGACCACGGACCGCGCCTCCACCCCGCCGTCCACGACCCCGCGCATCAGGATCATGATCCCCACGGACTGGAAGGTCGCGACGAACAGCAGCGGTATCCGCGCCACCCGGGCCCGGGACAGCTGCGCCCGGTAGACGGCGGCCAGCGCGGGCAGCAGCCGCGCCCGCGCCGCCAGCGGGGCGGGTACGGCGTCGCCGCCGGGCCGGGGCGCCCCGCCGGTCGGGGCGCCGGCCCCGGGGCGGGCGTCTTCGCCGGACACGGCCTCCGCGGGCACGACACTCACCTTGCGCTGCTCCTGTTTCCGGCGATTGCTCTTCCCCCGGTTTCCGCCCTGGTCGTCACGCCTTCACCAGCCCCTCCGCCCCCTCCGAGCGGCCGCCCAGCGCGAGATAGACGTCCTCCAGGCTAGGGGTCGCGAGCGTGAAGTCGTCGAGCGCGGCGAAGGCGGGCCCGCCGGTCACCGTGGCGATCGCGGCCCGGGCCTGCTCCGGGGCCATCCGCAGCGTCCAGCGCCGCCCGGAGGCCCGGGCGGCCTCCCGCAGCGCGGCGACCCCGGGCGCCTCCAGCGGTGGCTCGTCGCGCCACACCAGCTCCACCCGGACCTCGTCGGCGACCAGCGCCTTCAGCCCGGCCGGGGTGTCGCAGGCGATCACCCGGCCGCGCTCCAGCACCGCCACCCGGTCCAGCACGGTCTCCGCCTCGATCACGTTGTGGGTGACCAGCAGCACCGTCACCCCCCGCTCCGCCCGCCGCCGGTCCACGGCCGCCCACACGGCCCGCCGGGCGACGGGGTCCATTCCGGTGGTCGGCTCGTCCAGCACCAGCAGCGGCCGCTCCCCCACCAGGGCGGCGGCCAGGCAGGCCAGCCGCCGCTGACCGCCGGAGAGCTTCTTGAGCGGGCGCCCGGCCAGCTCGCCGAGCCCCAGCTCCTCGATCACCGCGTCCCGCTCGGCGCGGGCCGCCCGGAGGTCGAGCCCGCGCAGCCGGCCCGTCGTCTCGGCGGCGAGGGCGACGGTCAGCTCGTCCAGCGCGGTCGAGTCCTGCCCCAGATAGCCGAGCAGGCGCGCCGCGCGCTCGGGGTGGCGTACGAGGTCGTGGCCGAGGACGTGGACGCTGCCGTCGTCGGGGCGGAGCAGCCCGGTGAGCTGGCGCACCAGGGTGGACTTCCCGGCACCGTTCGGGCCGAGCAGCCCGAACACCTCGCCGCGGCGCACCTCGAGGTCGATGCCGTCGCTCGCGCGGACGGCGGGCGCGGCGGGCACGCCCCGGCGGCCGCGCGCGGCCGGATAGGTCTTGACCAGCCCGCGCACGGCGCACACCACATCGCCGCCCGCGGCCTGTTTCGCGCCCGTCCTCACGAGCTATGAGGGTACGCGCCCAATCACCCACCCTTGCTCTCAGGGTCCGGTGGGGGCGTGGGCCGCGGGCCCCGTCCGGGTTACTCGGCCGCCGGGGCGTGCTCCGCGGCCGTGCGGGTGTCGATCTCGCGCCAGAAGCCCGCGCGGATGGCGTAGCGGTCGTGCTCGTCGATCTGGTCGTCCTTGTGGGCGAGCAGTCCGAAGCGGGCGGCGTAGCGCAGCAGTTCCCCGTCGATGCGGTGGGGGATGCGCGGGTACTCGGTGGAGAGCTGCTGGAGGTGGCCGGGGTCGGAGAGCCGCTCGATCCAGCGCCGCGCGAAGACCTGGCCCACCTCGAAGGGGTCGCCGCTGACGGTGGTGATGTCCTCCTCGCGGTCGGCCCAGCGCTGCTCGGGGCTGGTGAGCTGGGCCAGCATGGGCAGCCCGGCGGTCTCCGGCGGCTCGCCGAGCCCCGTGCCCGGGCCGCGGTCGATCCAGCCCTTGTCGGAGGACCAGCGCAGGGTGGCGCTGGGCGCGGGGTGGGCCGGGTGGCCGCCGGCGGGGCCGCGGCCGAGGTCGGCGAGGTCCTTGGGGGTGGGCACGCCTCTGCCGCCGGGGGCGGAGCCGGCCTCGGAGCCGGTCGTGGCCGCCCCGCCGCCCGGGCCGGCGGGGCCGGAGCCGTCGTCCCGGGCGGGGTCGGCGGGCGTCCTGCCGGGGCCGCGGGCGGGCGCGGTGCCCGGCCGGGTGGCGCCGTTGCGGCCCGGCGCCAGGTCCCCGGCGGCGCCGGAGACCCCGGAGATGCCGCTCACCGCCCCGGCGGCGGCCGCGGCGGCGGTCTCGGGCAGCGGCGCGGAGAGGATGGCCGCGATCTCCGGGCGGGGCTCGGAGGCGGGCGCGCACGCCCCGGTGAGGTCCTTGGCGCGGACGGCCCGGGTGATCCAGGCGCGGTCCAGGACGCGCCGCTCGTCGGCCTCGGCGACCAGGTCCTCGGACTGGTTGTAGTCGCCGTCGGCGGCCTGGACGGCCCACAGATGGACGGCCACGCCATGTTCCTTGGCGGACATCAGGCCGGGCAGCAGGTCGCCGTCGCCGGTGACGAGGACGATGTCGGAGCAGGCGCGGTTGCGGGCGAGCTCGGTGAGCTCGGCGTGCATGGCGGCGTCCACGCCCTTCTGCGCCCAGCGGCCGTCGCTGCGGGTCAGGGCGCCCAGCCGGACGGTGACGCGGGGCATCACGCGCAGCCGCCGGTGCTCGGGCTGGGGGACGCGGTCGGGTGCTCCGTCGAACCAGTAGATGCGCAGCAGCGGCCGCTCGGTCTCGGCTTCGGCGCGCTCACGCAGTCCCTGGATGAGGGTCGCGTGGTCCACGGAGATGCGGGACCGGGCGGGCTCCCCGGCGAGCAGGCTCGCGGCGGCGCCCAGCAGATAACCGGCGTCCACCAGGACGACGCAGCGGTCCACGTTCCACCCTCTTTCCTGAAGTCCAGTCCTCGGTCGCCCCCCGTGCACAGCCGTGCCTCGATTTCTCGCTTTCGGCCTCATGTGGAGTCTGCCCGACGCGACGGCGGTTATCAGTCCGAACTGGATCACTGGCGTGGCGGATACGGCCTACCCTCGAAGACCCTCCTTCTCACTCACCGTAATTGCCCGAAATGCAGCCTTCGCCCGGACGTGTCACTGTTCTTCCCGAAGGGCTCTTCCCCTCGGGGGCCGATCCCAACTGGAGGCACAGCACCATGGCCAAGAACAAGAACCGCGACCGCAAGCAGCAGGAACAGCAGCAGCGCCAGAGCCGCGGTACGGCCGACCGCCAGAGCGAGCAGACGCAACGCCCCTCGATGGACGGGCAGTCGCACGCCATGCAGTCGGAGGGCGGCCCCGCGGCCCCCTCGGCCGCCGCCCGTAAGGACCGGCAGAAGAGCTTCGGCCACAACTGATCGCCGAACGGATCGCTGTCACAGAGCGATTGAGGGGCGCGCCCGGTCCGGGCGCGCCCCTTTCATGAGCCGGTCCTACGGGCCGTCTCCGTCAGCCCGCCGGACGGTCAGCCCGCCAGGCAGGCCGGGCCCAGCAGCACCTTGAGGTCGCCGAACAGGGCGGGGTCGGCGGTGACCCGGTGCCGGTCGAGCCGGAGCACGGTGGTCTTGCGCGCCCCCTGGAGCTTGATCCGCACCTCGGTGGAGCCCCGGTGGTGGGTGAGCACTTCGCCGAGCTTCTCGACCAGCGGCGGGGTGACCTTGACCGTGGGGATGGTGATGGTCACCGGTGCGTTGGCCGAGGCCTCGGAGAGGTCGGGGACCATCAGTTCCATGGCGACCAGCCGCGGCACGTCCTCGCGCTTGTCGAGCCGTCCCTTGACGAAGACGACGGCGTCCTCGACGAGCTGGGTGGAGACCAGCTGGTAGGTGGCGGGGAAGAACATGCAGTCGATGGAGCCCGCCAGGTCCTCGACGGTGGCGATGGCCCAGGCGTTGCCCTGCTTGGTCATCTTGCGCTGGAGGCCGGAGATGATGCCGCCGATGGTGACGATGGCGCCGTCCGCGTGCTCGCCGCCGGTGAGCTGGGAGATGGCGGCGTCGGCCTTGTCGTTGAGGACGTGCTCGATGCCGAAGAGCGGGTGGTCGGAGACGTACAGGCCGAGCATCTCGCGCTCCTGGGCGAGCAGATAGGCCTTGTCCCACTCGACGTCGGAGAACTCGACGTCGAGCCCGAAGCCCGGCCCGTCGCCGCCGCTGTCGTCGCCGCCCATGCCGCCGAAGAGGTCGAACTGGCCCTCGGCCTCCTTGCGCTTCACCGCGACCACGTTGTCGATCATGGTCTCGTAGTGGGCCATGAGCCCCTTGCGGGTGTGGCCCATCTCGTCGAAGGCACCCGCCTTGATGAGCGATTCGGTGGTGCGCTTGTTGCAGACGACCGCCTCGACCTTGTCCAGATAGTCGGGGAAGGAGGTGTACTTCCCCTTCGACTTGCGACCGCGGATGATCGCTTCCACCACGTTCTGTCCGACGTTTCGAACCGCGGTAAGACCGAAGAGGATCACGTCATCGCCCTGGGCGGTGAAGTTCGCCTCGGACTCATTGACGTTCGGAGTGAGCACCTTGATGCCCATGCGGCGGCACTCGTTGAGGTAGATCGCCGACTTGTCCTTGTCGTCGCGCACCGAGGTGAGCAGCGCGGCCATGTACTCGGCGGGGTAGTTGGCCTTGAGGTAGGCGGTCCAGTAGGTGACCAGGCCGTACGCCGAGGAGTGGGCCTTGTTGAACGCGTAGCCGGCGAACGGGACCAGCACGTCCCACACCGCCTGGATGGCCTCGTCGGAGTAGTTCCGGTCCCGCATGCCCTTCTGGAAGGGGACGAACTCCTTGTCGAGGACCTCCTTCTTCTTCTTGCCCATCGCGCGGCGCAGCAGGTCGGCCTGGCCCAGCGAGTAGCCCGCGAGCACCTGGGCGGCCTTCTGCACCTGCTCCTGGTAGACGACCAGGCCGTAGGTGATGCCGAGGACCTCCTTGAGCGGCTCCTCCAGCTCGGGGTGGATCGGGGTGATCTCCTGCTGGCCGTTCTTCCGCAGGGCGTAGTTGATGTGCGAGTTCATGCCCATGGGGCCCGGCCGGTAGAGGGCCGAGACGGCGGAGATGTCCTCGAAGTTGTCGGGCTTCATCATGCGCAGCAGGGAGCGCATGGGGCCGCCGTCGAACTGGAAGACGCCGAGCGTGTCACCGCGGCACAGCAGCTCATAGGTCTTGGGGTCGTCCAGCGGCAGCTCGAGCAGCTTGAGGTCCACGCCCTTGTTCTGGCGCACCATCTTGACCGCGTCGTCCATGATGGTCAGGTTGCGCAGGCCGAGGAAGTCCATCTTCAGCAGGCCGAGCGACTCACAGGTGGGGTAGTCCCACTGGGTCACGACCTGGCCGTCGTTCTTCGGTGAGAAGACCGGCACATGCTCGGTCACCGTCTCGCTGGACATGATCACGCCGGCGGCGTGCACACCCATCTGCCGCACCAGGCCCTCGATACCGCGGGCGGTGTCGATGACCTTCTTCACGTCCGGCTCGTTCTCGTACATCCCGCGCACCTCGGCCGCCTCGCTGTAGCGGGGGTGCTTCTCGTCGGTGATGCCGGACAGCGGGATGCCCTTGCCGAGCACATCGGCGGGCATGGCCTTGGTGATCCGGTCGCCCATCGCGTACGGGTAGCCGAGCACCCGGGCCGAGTCCTTGATCGCGTTCTTCGCCTTGATGGTGCCGTACGTGCCGATCTGGGCGACCTTGTCGGCGCCGTACTTCTCGGTGACGTACCGGATCACCTCACCGCGCCTGCGCTCGTCGAAGTCGATGTCGACATCGGGCATGGACACGCGCTCGGGGTTGAGGAACCGCTCGAAGATCAGACCGTGGTCGATCGGGTCGAGGTCGGTGATGCCCATCGCGTACGCGACGATCGAGCCGGCCGCGGAGCCGCGGCCGGGGCCGACCGCGATGCCGTTGTTCTTCGCCCACATGATGAAGTCGGCGACCACGAGGAAGTAGCCCGGGAACCCCATCTGGATGATGACGTCCATCTCGTACTCGGCCTGCTTCTGGCGGTCCTCCGGCACCCCGCCCGGGTAGCGGCGCTCCATGCCGCGCCGGACCTCCTCCTGGAACCAGGAGACCTCCGTGTAGCCCTCGGGCACGTCGAAGCGGGGCATCAGGTCGCGCTTCTCGAACCACCCGGCGGTGTCGATCTGCTCGGCGACCAGCAGGGTGTTGCGGCACCCCTCCTGCCAGGCGTCGGAGGAGTCGATGGCGTACATCTCGTCGGTCGACTTCAGGTAGTAGCCGGAGCCGTCGAAGCGGAAGCGGTCGGGGTCGGAGAGGTTCTTGCCGGTCTGGACGCACAGCAGGGCGTCGTGGGCCTCGGCCTCGCGGGAGTAGGTGTAGTGCGAGTCGTTGGTGACCAGCGGGGGGATGCCGAGCTTCTTGCCGATCTCCAGCAGGCCGTCGCGGACCCGGCGCTCGATCTCGATGCCGTGGTCCATCAGCTCCAGGAAGTACTTGTCCTTGCCGAAGATGTCCTGGTATTCGGAGGCGGCCTTGAGCGCCTCGTCGAAGTGGCCGAGCCGCAGCCGGGTCTGCACCTCGCCGGAGGGGCAGCCGGTGGAGGCGATCAGGCCCTCCGACCACTGGGCGATGGTCTCCTTGTCCATCCGGGGCCACTTGACGAAGTAGCCCTCCATATAGGCGTCCGAGGACAACCGGAAGAGGTTGTGCAGACCGGCCTTGTTGGAGGCCCAGATCGTCTTGTGGGTGTAACCGCCGGAGCCGGAGACGTCGTCCCGCTTCTGGTGCGGCTGGCCCCACTGGACGCGCCGCTTGTAGCGCCGCGACTCGGGGGCGACATACGCCTCGATCCCGATGATCGGCGTGATGCCCGCCCCGGTCGCCTGCTGGTAGAAGTCGTACGCCCCGTGCAGGTTGCCGTGGTCCGTCATGGCGATGTGCGTCATGCCCATCTCCTGACAGGCGTTGAACATGTCCTTGAGCCGCGCCGCACCGTCCAGCAGCGAGTACTGGGTGTGGACATGCAGGTGCGTGAAGGGCGGCTTGGTCACGGTGGCAGACCTCCGGCGAACGATCGGTGAAGGGCGGTTACGGGCTGACGGAACAGCTCCGAAGGTTACCCCTCCGGACTGACAGCTCGTGGGCACCCACGAGTAGCCTCAGGCGTTGGGACGGACGGGCAACCCGTCCCGTTCGCCATTATTTGTCATGCTCTTTTTCACCTTCTCCGTCCACTTCTCCTTCCACGCACCAGGAGGCGCCCCGCGATGCCGACCCAGCAGACCCAGGCGGACCAGCGAGGCGAGCACATCCTCGCCGTCTTCGACACCGCCTTCGGCGAGCTGCTCGCCGCCGACCCGGCCGCCTTCCGCGTCAAGTTCCGCAAGATGGCCGCCTCGGCCTTCGCCTTCTACCGCGGCACGGCGTGTCTCTTCTACGCCGACGCGGAGCAGGAGCGGGACGGCGGGCCCTACCTGGACGACCGCACGGGCCGGGTGTGGATCCACGGTGACCTCCACGCCGAGAACTTCGGCACCTACATGGACGCCAACGGCCGGCTGATCTTCAACGTCAACGACTTCGACGAGGCGTACGTCGGCCCGTTCACCTGGGACCTCAAGCGCTTCGCGGCCTCCGTGGCGCTGATCGGCTACACCAAGGCGCTCAGCGACGAGAAGATCAGCGAGCTGGTGCGCATCTACGCCGCCGCCTACCGCGAGCGTATCCACGCCCTGGCCGTCGGCGCCAAGGACGACGAGGTGCCGCCGTTCACCCTGGAGACCGCCGAGGGCCCGCTGCTGGACGCGCTGCGCGACGCCCGCTCGCTGACCCGCTTCGGGCTGCTCGACTCGATGACCACGATCCGTGACTTCGAGCGGCGCTTCGCCCCCGGCGGCGGCTCGGTCGAGCTGGACGCGGCGACTCGCTACAAGGTCCTGGCCGCGTTCGACGGCTATCTGGAGACGCTGCCCGAGTCCAGCCTCGCCCGGCCGGACTCCTACCGCGTCAAGGACGTCGTCGGCCGCCGCGGCATCGGCATCGGCAGCGCGGGGCTGCCCTCGTACAACATCCTGCTGGAGGGCAACAGCGACGCCCTCGAGAACGATGTGGTGATCTACATGAAGCAGGCGCAGACCCCCGCGGTCTCCCGGCACATCACGGACGAGCGGGTGCGCTCGTACTTCCACCACGAGGGCCACCGCACGGTCATCTCGCAGCGCGCCCTCCAGGCGCACGCCGACCCGTGGCTGGGCTGGACCGAGCTGGACGGCGCCGGGCAGCTGGTCGCCGAGATCTCGCCGTACGCGGTGGACCTGGACTGGTCGGACATCGACGACCCGGCCGAGATCGCCGCCGTCGTCGCCGACCTGGGGCGGGCGACGGCCACGATGCACGCGGCCGCCGACGACCAGAGCGGCCACTCGCTGGTGCCGTTCTCCACCGAGCGGGCCATCGACGCGGTGATCGCGGCGGACGAGGGCGGCTTCGCGGAGCTGCTGGTGGACTTCGCGCACTCCTACGGGGCGCGGGCGCGGGCCGACCACCAGATCTTCGTGGACCTCTTCCGGAACGGCCGCATCCCCGGGCTGTAGCGGCGGACTCCCGGACGGTAGGGGCACCCGGCCGCGCAGGTGCTCGCGCGCTGGGTGCCTCCCCGTCCCACGGTCTTGATGTCGCCCCTACAGCCCGTCGTGTGACAATCGGACCCTATGGACGGGACGGGACCGCTGCTGAGGGGACTGCGCGCGGCGCTGTTCACAGCGCTGTGCGTCACGCTGTCCTCCTCCGCCCACGTCCTGCTGTCGAGCACCCCGCTGCCGCTGACGACCGTGGCGGGGCTGTCCGTCCTCGTCTTCGTGATCGCGTACGCCCTGGCGGGACGGGAGCGCGGCTACTGGAGCATCGCCGCGCTGCTGGTCCCCCTGGAGCTGGCGGCCGACACGGTCTTCACCACCGGCCAGAGCGCCTGTTACGGGCCCTCCGGCGGCCCTGTGGCGGGCTCTCTGCGCGCCCTGGGCGTGGACGTGCTGTGCGGCAGCGGCGGCGTCGGCTCCCCGCTGGCCCGGGTCGCCGGGCCGGGCGGCGGCTCCCTCGCGTCCGCCGTGGGCTCCGCCACTCCCTGGCTGCTGCTCGCCGCGCATGTCGCCCTCGGGCTGGTCGCCGCGGCCTGGCTGCGGCGCGGCGAGGCCGCCGTGGGCCGGCTGCTGTCCTCGCTCGCCGCCTTCGCCTTCCGGCCGCTGCTGCTGGCCGTCGCGGTCGTCACCGCGGCCTTCGCGGCCCGGCGCCGCGCTCCGCGGCCGGCGGGCCCACCGAGCCCGGCCCCGGCGCTCCCCCTTCTCGTGCACTCCGTCGTGCGGCGTGGACCGCCGTGCTCAGCCGCCGCCTGAGCACAGCGATTCCCACCCTTTCGTACGACCTTCACACGACGGAGAGCGATCCACCATGAGCAACCGCAACAGCCACCAGAACAAGCAGGCCGCGCGCGAGCGGCTGCGCGCCGAGCGCGAGCGCCAGGCCAAGAAGGACCGGACGCGCCGCCAGCTGATCGTCGGCGGCGCGGTCGTCGCCATCCTCGCGATCGCGGGCGGCATAGGCTACGGCGTCAGCCAGATGAACGGCGGCGGCGGCGACGCCAGCAAGAAGTGGAAGGCCGCCGCCGAGAAGGAGCCCCTGGTCAAGCCCGCTCACACGACCGGCCCGCAGGGCACGACCGTGGTCATCGGCGACCAGAAGGCCAAGAACACCCTGCACGTCTACGAGGACATGCGCTGCCCGGTCTGCGCGGAGTTCGAGCAGTACACCGGCAGCACCGTGGCGAAGGACATCAAGGACGGCACCTACAAGGCGCAGTACACGATGGGCACCTTCCTGGACGACAAGGAGGGCATGATCGGGGCCGGCTCGAAGAACGCCCTGAGCGCGCTGGGCGCGGCCCTCAATGTCAGCCCGGACGCCTTCCTGGAGTACAAGTCGGCGCTCTTCTCGGCCAAGAACCACCCCCAGCAGGAGACCGACGACGCCTTCGCCAGCGACCAGAAGCTGATCGAGATCGCCCAGCAGGTCAAGGCGCTCAAGGGCAACAAGTCCTTCGAGAAGGCCGTGACGAACGGCACCTACGACCGGTGGGCGCTGGCCATGTCCAAGGCGTTCAACGACACCAAGGACGTGGACAGCACCCCGACGATCAAGCTGAACGGCAAGATCCTCAGGGTGACCGTCCAGGGACAGCAGGCGCCCCCGATCACCCCCGAACAGTTCAACTCGGTGGTCCGGGAGAACCTGAAGAAGTAGCGCCGAGGGGCGCCCCCGCCGGGGTGTCGGGCGTGCCGTCGCGGCGCGCCCGACACCCCGGCGGCCCGTTCCGGCGACGCGCCCCGCGAACCACCTGCGAGCTGTGCGGCGACCCGGCGGTGACCGGCCGGCGACGGGCGGGCGAACTTGGCGAAGAGCCCTGCGCGGCGGGACTACCAGCCAGTAGTCTCGTCGGCCGTGACCGACCTCCACCACACCGCCATAACGCGCCGCACCGCCGTCACGGCAGCAGCCGCCACCGCCGCCCTGCTGCCCCTGGCCGCCCCGGCCACCCCCGCCCGGGCCGCCGACGGCCCCGCCTTCCTGCACGGCGTCGCCTCCGGGGACCCGCTGCCCGACGGGATCCTGCTGTGGACCCGCGTCACGCCCGCCCCCGAGGCGGTGCCCGGCTCGGGGCTCGGCCCGGACACCGAGGTGACCTGGGAGGTCGCCGAGGACAAGGACTTCGCCGCGGTCGTCGCGCGGGGCACCGTACGGGCCACCGCCGCGGCCGACCACACCGTCAAGGCGGACGTCCGCGGGCTGCGGCCCGCCACGGACTACTTCTACCGCTTCGGCGCCCAGCCCGGCGTGCTCTCCCCCGTGGGGCGCACCCGCACCGCCCCGGCGCACAACGCCGCCCCGGGCGCCCTCCGCTTCGGCGTGGTCTCCTGCGCCAACTGGGAGGCCGGCTACTTCTCCCCGTACCGCCACCTGGCCGCGCGGGCCGACCTGGACGCGACCCTCCACCTCGGCGACTACATCTACGAGTACGCGAGCGGCGCGTACCCCGAGCGGAAGTACACGGTCCGCGCCCACTCCCCCGCCCATGAGATCGTCACCCTCGCCGACTACCGGATCCGCCACGGCCGGTACAGGACCGACCCCGACCTCCAGGCGCTGCACGCCGCCCGGCCGCTGATCGCGATCTGGGACGACCACGAGTTCGCGAATGACGCCTGGTCCGGCGGGGCGGAGAACCACACCCCGGGCACCGAGGGCGACTGGGCGGCCCGGGTGGCCGCCGCCAAGCGCGCCTACTTCGAGTGGATGCCGGTGCGCCCCTCCACCGAGGGCACCACCTACCGGCGGCTGCGCTTCGGCAACCTCGCCGATCTGCACCTGCTCGACCTGCGGTCCTTCCGCTCGCAGCAGGCCACCACCGGCAGCGGCGACGTGGACGCCCCCGACCGCACGATCATCGGCCGGGCCCAGCTCGACTGGCTGAAGTCCGGCCTGGCCGCCTCCGGCACCACCTGGCGGCTGGTGGGCAACTCGGTGATGATCTCACCGGTCGCCTTCGGGGCCGTCCCCGCCGAGCTGCTCGGGCCGCTCGCCGAGCTGCTCGGGCTGCCCAAGGAGGGCCTGGCGATCAACCCCGACCAGTGGGACGGCTACACGGACGACCGGCGGGAGCTGCTCGCCCATCTCACCGGGCGCTCCATCGGCAACACCGTCTTCCTCACCGGCGACATCCACATGGCCTGGGCCAACGACGTGCCGGTGAAGGCCGCGACGTACCCGCTGTCGGCCTCCGCCGCGACCGAGTTCGTGGTCACCTCGGTGACCTCGGACAACCTGGACGACATCCTGCGTGTGGCGCCGCACACGGTCTCGCTCGCCGCGGCCGCCGCGATCCGGGCCGCCAACCGCCACGTCAAGTGGGTGGACATGGACTCGCACGGCTACGGCGTGCTCGACGTCACCCCCGAGCGGGCCCAGATGGACTACTACGTGGTCTCCGACCGCACCGACCCGGCCGCCACCGCCTCCTGGGCACGCTCCTACCGGACCCGCTCCGGCACCCAGCGGGTCGAGCGCGCCGAGGGCCCGGTGCGCTGACCCGCTGGGGGCCTACGCGGCCGTCAGCCCTCCGTGACTTCCTCGAGGAAGCCGAGCGCCACCTTCCAGGTGGCCTCGGCCGCCTCCTCGTCGTAGTCCGGCAGGTCCGGGTCGGTGAACAGGTGCCCGGCCCCCGGGTAGCGGTAGACCTCCACCTCCGCCCCCGCGCGCCCCATCCGCAGGTACCACGCGTTCAGCCAGTCGTGCGGCTCGAACGGGTCCGGGTCCGCGACGTGCAGCTGCACCGGCAGGCCGTCCGTCGCCGCGTCGTCGGCGATGTCCGAGGTGCCGTGCAGGAGCAGCAGCCCGCGCGCCTTCTCGTCGCCGAGCGCGAGGTTCTGGGCGATCGACCCGCCGAGCGAGAACCCCGCGTACACGATGCCGCGGTCGGACAGCGGCGCGGCGGCCGCCACGGCCCGCCGCAGCAGTTCCTCCCGGCCGATCTCCTCCTTGAGGGCCATGCCGTCCTCGGCGCTGTCGGCCGTCCGCCCCTCGTAGAGATCGGGTACGCGCACCTCGTGGCCCGCGGTGCGCAGCCGGTCGGCGGCCGCGTGCACGGCGGGTCGCAGTCCGTACATCGAATGGAGGAGCAGGATCGGGGAACGGGTCACTTGGTCACTTCCTTGTCCGCGGAGCGCTTCGCCCATCGTGCCAGTTGTGTTCCGGGGAAGCGGAACGCCCGGTGCCCCCGAGGGAAGGAAAAGGATACGTGTCCATGGAGGACATACTGCGTCCGCTGATCGTCATCGGCGGTTCGGTCGCCATCACGCTGCTCATCGGCTGGGCGGTCGACCGGCTGCTGCTGCGCACCGACGCCCGGCACCCCGAGACGCCGCTGTGGGGCCTGCTGCGCCGCGCCCGGCTCCCCCTCCAGGTGACGGTGTGCGCGGCGCTGCTGCGCGGTTCGTACGACAAGACGCACGCCCGGGTGGTGCGGGAGCACGCGTCGGGCATCGGGCAGGTCCTGGCGCTGGTGCTGATCGCGGCCACGGCGTGGCTGGCGGTGCGGGTCTCGGCGGCGGTGGTGGAGTCCTCGTACTACCGCTATGCCGCCAGCGCGCACGACCCGGCGCGGGTGCGCCGGGTGCGCACCCAGGTGACGCTGATCCAGCGGGTGGTGACCGCGATCGTCGGGGTGGTCGCGGCGTCGGCGATGCTGCTGACCTTCCCCACGATGCGCACGGTGGGCACCTCCATGCTGGCCTCGGCGGGGATCCTGGGCGTGGTCGCCGGTGTCGCCGCGCAGTCGACGCTGGGCAATCTCTTCGCCGGGCTGCAGATCGCCTTCGGCGACATGGTGCGGATCGGCGACACGGTGGTCGTGGACGGCGAGTGGGGCACGGTCGAGGAGATCACGCTGACCTTCCTGTCGGTGCGGACCTGGGACGAGCGCCGGATCACCATGCCGGTGTCGTACTTCACCGGCAAGCCGTTCGAGAACTGGTCGCGCGGCGGCACGCAGAAGACCGGCGCGGTCCTGTTCCACCTGGACCATTCGGCGCCGATCGAGGCGATGCGGATGAAGCTGGGCGAGATCGTGCGGAAGTCCCCCGCCTGGGACGGCCGGGACTGGAACCTGGCGGTCACGGACACCACGCCGTCCACGATGGTGGTGCGGGCGCTGATCACGGCCCGGGACCCGGACGACGCCTGGACCGTGCGCTGTGAGGTGCGGGAGCAGATGATCGCGTGGCTGCGCGAGCACCATCCGTACGCGCTGCCGCGCATCACCACGGCGACCGTCCACCCGCCGCGCCCCGCGCCCGGGGCCGGGCCCGGTTCCGAGGACCGCCTCGCCCGCTTCGACGGCGAATTCCGCAAGGACGGCACGGGCTCGCGCCGCGGCTGACCACCTCGGGGCCGAGAACCCTACGGGAGGGTCTTGCGCATGGCGCGGTGCGGGATGCCGCTGCCCTCGTCGAACTCGGGGCCGTACGCCGCGTAGCCGAGGCGCTCGTAGAAGCCGAGGGCGTGGGTCTGGGCCTCCAGGTAGACCTCGGTCAGCCCGCGCCGCCGCGCCTCGGCCTCGACCGCGCGGACGAGCTCCGCGCCGAGCCCGGTGCCGCGGGCGGCCGGCAGGACCGCGAGCCGGCCCAGGGCCGCGGTCGTGGCGCCGTCCACGCCCGCGTGGCCGTACTTCCTGTCGGCGGCCGCGCCGTGCAGGAAGCGGACGGTGCCCACCGGGCCGTCGGGGCCGGTGGCGAGCAGGTGGACGGCGTGGGCGTCGTACGCGTCCATCTCCTCGGCCTCGGGGATCCGCTGCTCGACGACGAAGACCTCGCGGCGGACGTCGCGGCAGGCCGCGAGGGCGTCCGGGCCCACGACCGCGATCGGGTGGCTCACGCGCTCTCCGCCCGGACGGTGTCCAGCGCCCTCTGCAGGTCGTCCGGGTAGGGGCTGGTGAACTCCACCCAGCCGGCGCCCCCCGGGTGCTCGAAGCCCAGGCGCACCGCGTGCAGCCACTGCCGGGTCAGCTTCAGCCGCTTGGCGAGGGTCGGGTCGGCGCCGTAGGTGAGGTCGCCGACGCACGGGTGGCGGTGGGCGGCCATGTGGACGCGGATCTGGTGGGTGCGCCCGGTCTCCAGCTTGATGTCGAGCAGGCTGGCGGCGCGGAACGCCTCGATCAGGTCGTAGTGGGTGACGCTGGGCTTGCCCTCGGCGGTCACGGCCCACTTGTAGTCGTGCTGCGGATGGCGGCCAATCGGCGCGTCGATGGTGCCGCTCAGCGGGTCGGGGTGGCCCTGGACGAGGGCCTGGTAGCGCTTGTCGACCGTGCGCTCGCGGAACTGCTGCTTGAGCAGGGTGTAGGCGCGCTCGGACTTGGCGACGACCATGAGGCCGGAGGTGCCGACGTCCAGCCGGTGCACGATGCCCTGCCGCTCGGCGGCCCCGGAGGTCGAGACGCGGAAGCCCGCGGCGGCCAGCCCGCCGATCACGGTGGGGCCGGTCCAGCCGGGGCTGGGGTGGGCGGCGACCCCGACCGGCTTGTCGACGACCACGACGTGCTCGTCGTCGTGGACGATCTCCATGCCCTCGACGGGCTCGGCGACGACCTGCACGGGCGGCGCGGCCCGCGGCATCTCCACCTCGAGCCAGGCGCCTCCGCTGACCCGGTCGGACTTGCCCGCGACGCTGCCGTCGACCTGCACCTTGCCCGCGGCGGCCAGCTCCGCCGCCTTGGTCCGAGAGAAGCCGAACATGCGTGCGATCGCGGCGTCGACGCGCTCGCCTTCGAGGCCGTCGGGTACGGGGAGCGTGCGGATCTCGGGAATCGTACTCACCCGTCGAGTATGCCGGACCGCACCGCCCGGTTCGTACGTCAGTCTGCGTGCGCCCGTCGTCCCACGCCCGCCTCCGTACGTCAGTCCTTGTGGACGGTGCCGTCCGGGTCCAGGCCGCGGAAGGACAGGATGACGATCAGGATGCCGCCGCACACGATGGCCGAGTCGGCGAGGTTGAAGACCGCGTAGTTACGGGGCGCGATGAAGTCGACCACCGCGCCCTGCAGCCCGCCGGGGGCGCGGAAGACCCGGTCGGTGAGGTTGCCGAAGGCGCCGCCCAGCAGCAGCCCGAGCGCGATGGCCCACGGCAGGCTGTAGAGCTTGCGGGCCAGCCGGGCGATCACGACGATGACGCCGACCGCTATCACCGTGAAGACGATGGTCATGGCCTCGCCGAAGCCGAAGGCCGCGCCCTTGTTGCGGATCACCTTGAACTGGAGCCAGGTGCCGATCACGTCGACCGCGTCGTGGTGCTCCAGCTTGGCGACCACGAGGAGCTTGCTGCCCAGGTCGATGAGGTAGGCGAACGCGGCGACCGCGAGCAGCACCGCGACGCGCCGCCCGCGCCCGGGCCGCGCGCCGTCGCCGCTCGCGGCGGCGCCTTCCTCGGCCTTCCCCGCTTCTGGCGTACCGATGGCCTGCTCCGCCTCTGTCACGTCAGTCCCTCAACATCGTCCGGGCCAGTCTCCCCCTGGCTGAGGACGAGGGTACGGCAATCCCGACGGTCGGTCAGCGCCGCTCCTGCCGCTGCTTGCACTCCACGCAGAGAGTGGCGCGGGGGAACGCCTGCATGCGGGCCTTGCCGATGGGGTTGCCGCAGTTCTCGCACAGCCCGTAGGTCCCGGCGTCCAGCCGGTCCAGGGCGCGCTCGGTCTGCAGCAGCATCTCGCGGGCGTTGCCGGCCAGGGCCAGCTCGTGCTCGCGGGTGATGTTCTTGGTGCCGGTGTCGGCCTGGTCGTCGCCGGCCCCGTCGCCGGAGTCGCGCATCAGCCCGCTGATCGCCTCCTCGGAGGCGAGGATCTCGGCGCGCAGCCGCCCGGCCTCGGCCAGCAGCTCGGCGCGCGCCTCGGCCACCTCCTCCGGCGACCACGGCTCTTCTCCCGGGCGTACGGCGAGGTCGCCGGGGGCCACGGGGCCGACGCCGGCGCGGGCCTTGGGGACGGCGCCGGGCGTCTCGGGGGCCTGCTTCGCGGTCGGCGCCCCACTCGGAGTCTTCTTCGCAACCACTTTCCTGGCTCCCGTCTTCTTCGCGGGCACCGCCTGCTCGGCCGGTGCGGCCTTCGCGGCTGTGGCCTTCTTGGCTGGGGTCTTCTTCGCCGGGCTCTTCCTGGCCGCGGCCTTCCTGGCCCCGGTGTCCTTGGCCCCGGTGTCCTTGGCCCCGGAGTCCTTGGCACCGGCGTCCTTGGCACCGGCGTCCTTGGCCCCGGCGTCCTTGGCCCCGGCGTCCTTGGCTCCGGGGTGCTCGGCCGTGACCCGGTGGGTCGTGGCCCGCTCGGCGGCGGCCGGCTTCGCCACGGCGTTCTTCGCGCGCGTCTTCGCGGCGCCCTTCGCCGGGGCCCGCTCGGCCGCGGCCTTGTTTCCCGCTGCGTTCTTCGCGGCCTTCTTGGCCGCCGTGGCGGGCGCCGCCTTCTTGCCGGAGGCGCTCGTCTTGGCGGTCGCGGCCTTCGTCGCCTTCGCCGTGCTCTTCTGCACGGCGGTCTTCCTCGCCACCATGGCCGCGGCCCCTTCACATTTTGTGATCTTGCACGCGAATCGTTCCGGAACGATAAATCGACTTCCGGCACGCGGCAACGGGGCACGCCGCCCGATTCGCCCGGCTTGCCCGGAGGACAACCCGGTCTCATCGGTTGTGCCCCACCGCCCGCCCGGTAATCCGGCACCGAACCGGTACCGCGTGGCGATTCCCCCGGCCGGGCGGACTCCGGCACCCGGCGTATCGCCGTTCGGGTCACCGCCCCGGCCGCCGGTACCTCACTCGGCGCAGCCCGGAAACCGGTCGGCCGGGGGCCGCCCGGACCCGTACACTGGGCGAAGCGAAAGGCGTGGAAGGGGACGAGTAGCGTCGTACGCAGCCATGAGCGACCCGGGGACGGTGCGAGCCCGGGGGCGAGCGCGATGTGAAGGATCACCCCGGAGCCGCCGGAAGAACCCCCGCCCAGGGCCAGTAGAACCGGCGTCGCGACCCCAATGAGGGGGCCAGGAGCTCACAGCGCTCCCGGCCAAGGAGGGTGGTACCGCGGGAGCGCGAGCTCTCGTCCCTCCGACGGAACGCAAGCCCCGCACGTATCCGCCGGAGGAAGGATCCGATGACGCAGTACCGCCAGGTGCCCGCCCAGGTCGACCTGCCCGCCCTCGAGCACGCCGTGCTCGACTTCTGGCGGGAGAACAAGATCTTCGCCCGCAGCCTCGAGCAGTCGGCGGGGCGGCCCGAGTGGGTCTTCTACGAGGGCCCGCCGACCGCCAACGGCATGCCGGGCGCCCACCACATCGAGGCCCGCGTCTTCAAGGACGTCTTCCCGCGCTTCCGCACCATGCGCGGCTACCACGTCGACCGCAAGGCGGGCTGGGACTGCCACGGCCTGCCGGTCGAGCTGGCGGTCGAGAAGGAGCTCGGCTTCAGCGGCAAGCAGGACATCGAGGCGTACGGCATCGCCGAGTTCAACGCCAAGTGCCGCGAGTCCGTCACCCGCCACACCGACGCCTTCGCCGAGCTCACCACGCGCATGGGGTTCTGGACCGACCTCGACGGCGCGTACTGGACCATGAACCCCGAGTACATCGAATCGGTGTGGTGGTCCCTCAAGGAGATCTTCAACAAGGGGCTGCTGGTCCAGGACCACCGGGTCGCCCCCTGGTGCCCGCGCTGCGGCACCGGGCTGTCCGACCACGAGCTGGCGCAGGGCTACGAGACGGTCGTCGACCCCTCGGTCTTCGTGCGCTTCCCGCTGACCTCCGGGCCGCTCGCCGGCGAGGCCGCGCTGCTGGTGTGGACCACCACCCCGTGGACCCTGGTGTCCAACACCGCCGTCGCCGCGCACCCCGAGGTGCGCTACGTGGTCGCCACCGACGGCACGGAGAAGCTGGTCGTCGCCGAGCCGCTGCTGGAGAAGGCGCTCGGCGAGGGCTGGACCGCGACCGGGCAGGTGTTCACCGGCGCCGAGATGGAGCGCTGGACCTACCAGCGGCCCTTCACCCTCGTGGACTTCGACGGCGACGCCCACTTCGTCGTCAACGCCGACTACGTGACCACCGAGGACGGCACCGGCCTGGTCCACCAGGCCCCCGCCTTCGGCGAGGACGACCTGCGGACCTGCCGCGCCTACGGCCTGCCGGTGGTCAACCCGGTCCGCCCGGACGGCACCTTCGAGGAGGGCCTGGAGCTGGTCGGCGGCCAGTTCTTCAAGAAGGCCGACGAGGCGCTGACGGCCGACCTGGGCGCCCGCGGCCTGCTGTTCCGCCATGTGCCGTACGAGCACAGCTACCCGCACTGCTGGCGCTGCCACACCGCCCTCCTCTACTACGCGCAGCCGTCCTGGTACATCCGCACCACCGCGATCAAGGACGCGCTGCTGCGCGAGAACGAGGGGACGAACTGGTTCCCGGAGTCGGTCAAGCACGGCCGCTACGGCGACTGGCTCAACAACAACATCGACTGGGCCCTGTCCCGGAACCGCTACTGGGGCACGCCGCTGCCCATCTGGCGCTGCGCCGAGAACCACCTCACCTGCGTCGGCTCGCGCGCCGAGCTCACGGAGCTGACCGGCACCGACCAATCGGGCCTGGACCCGCACCGGCCGTTCATCGACGAGGTCACCTTCACCTGCCCCGCCGACGGCTGCTCGCTGGAGGCCGTGCGGGTGCCCGAGGTCATCGACGCCTGGTACGACTCGGGCTCGATGCCCTTCGCCCAGTGGGGCTACCCGTACCACAACAAGGAGACCTTCGAGAAGCGGTACCCGGCGCAGTTCGTCTGCGAGGCCATCGACCAGACCCGTGGCTGGTTCTACACCCTGATGGCGGTCGGCACGCTCGTCTTCGACAAGTCGAGCTATGAGAACGTGGTCTGCCTCGGTCACATCCTGGCCGAGGACGGACGGAAGATGTCCAAGCACCTGGGCAACATCCTGGAGCCCATCCCGCTCATGGACCAGCACGGCGCGGACGCCGTCCGCTGGTTCATGGCCGCCGGCGGCTCGCCCTGGGCGGCCCGCCGGGTGGGCCACGGCACCATCCAGGAGGTCGTCCGCAAGACGCTGCTCACCTACTGGAACACGGTCGCCTTCCAGGCCCTGTACGCCCGCACCTCCGGCTGGTCCCCGAGCGCGGCCGACCCGGCCCCGGCCGACCGGCCGCTGCTCGACCGCTGGCTGCTGAGCGAGCTGGGCACGCTGACCGACCAGGTGACGCAGGCCCTGGAGGCGTACGACACCCAGCGCGCCGGCAAGCTGCTGTCCGCGTTCGTCGACGACCTGTCCAACTGGTACGTGCGCCGCTCCCGCCGCCGCTTCTGGCAGGGCGACGCGGCCGCGCTGCGCACCCTGCACGACGTGATCGAGACGGTCACCCGGCTGATGGCCCCGCTCGTCCCCTTCATCACCGAGCGGGTCTGGCAGGACCTGGTCGTCCCGGTCACCCCGGACGGCCCGGAGTCCGTGCACCTGGCCACCTGGCCGGAGGTCGACAAGGACCTGATCGACCCGGACCTGTCGACCCGGATGGCGCTGGTGCGCCGCCTGGTGGAGCTGGGCCGCGCGACCCGCGCCGAGTCCGGGGTCAAGACCCGCCAGCCGCTGTCGCGCGCGCTGGTCGCGGCGTCCGGCTTCGAGTCGCTGTCCGCGGAGCTGCGCGCGCAGATCGAGGAGGAGCTGAACGTCTCGTCCCTGGCCTCCCTGAGCGAGGTCGGCGGTTCGCTGGTGGACACCACGGCGAAGGCCAACTTCCGCGCGCTGGGCAAGCGCTTCGGCAAGGGCACCCAGCCGGTCGCCAAGGCGATCGCCGAGGCGGACGCGGCCGCGCTGTCGGTGGCGCTGCGCGAGGGGACGGCGTCGGTGGTCGTGGACGGCGAGACGGTCCCGCTGTCCGCGGACGAGGTGATCATCACCGAGACCCCGCGCGAGGGCTGGTCGGTCGCCTCCGACGCGGGCGCGACGGTGGCCCTCGACCTGGAGATCACCCCGGAGCTGCGGCGCGCGGGCCTGGCCCGTGACGCGATCCGGCTGATCCAGGAGGCCCGCAAGAACAGCGGTCTGGACGTCGCCGACCGGATCGCGCTGCGCTGGCGTTCCGCGGACGAGGAGGTCCGTACGGCGCTGACCGACCACGCCGCGCTGATCGCGGACGAGGTCCTGGCGACGGACTTCGCGTCCGCCGACGGTGACTTGGCCGACGGTGGCCTGGGCGAGGGCGACTCCGGCTACGGCGAGGAGTTCTCCGACGAGGGCCTGAACCTCTCGTTCCGCCTCCGCAAGGCGTAATCCCGTTCCGGTGAGCGCCGGAGGGGGCTGCACGGCAGCCGCCTCCGGCGCTCCGCGCTTCCACCGAGGTCCGCGAGACCGGCGCCGGTTGAGGGCGCACAAGCGACCCGGGCCCGGGAGCGATGCTCCCGGGCCCGGATCGTATGACTGCCGACGTCACGCGCTGCGCGCGTTACGCGCGCCGCCGCGTCAGTTGTCGTCCTCGTCGATGAGGAACCCGCGCATGGGGCTCGGCGCCTGCTGCATCGGCTGCGGGCTCTGCGGCCGCACCGGGGCCATCGGCTGGGTCATCGCGGGGGACATCTGCTGCTGGCCGCCGTAGGACGGCGCGCCGCCGCCCTGGGTGTGGCCGCCCATGGACTGGTTGCCGCCCATGGTGTGGCCGCCCATCGTGCCGGCGCCGGCCGAGGCCATGGAGCCGGTCATGGACGGGGACGGCGGCAGCGAGGCGGTCGCCGGGGTGCGCGGCGGGGCCAGCGAGTCGTCGGCCTGGTTCTCCAGCTGGCGCAGCTGGCTCTCCAGGTACGACTTCAGCCGGGTGCGGTACTCGCGCTCGAAGCCGCGCAGGTCCTCGACCTTGCGCTCCAGCGTGGCGCGGGCCGACTCCAGCGAGCCCATGGCGACGCGGTGCTTCTCCTGCGCGTCCCGCTCCAGCGCGTCGGCCTTGGCGCGGGCGTCCCGCTCCAGGCCCTCGGCGCGGCTGCGGGCCTCGCCGACGATCTTGTTGGCCTCGGAACGGGCCTCCGCGATCGCCTGGTCGGCGGTCTGCTGCGCGAGCGAGAGCACGCGCGCGGCGCTGTCGCCGCCCGGGCCCTGGCCCGGCTGCGGCATCTGCGGACCGCCGGGGCCGCCCATCGGGCCGCCCATGGGGCCACCGGGGCCCATCGGGCCGTTCTGACCCATCGGGCCGGGGCCGCCCTGCCCCATCGGACCCGGACCGCCCTGACCCATCGGGCCTGCCGGCAGCTGCGGGGCACCGCCCGGGAGTTGGGGCGGGCCTCCCATCTGCTGCTGGCCGGGCGGCACGGGCTGCGGTCCGGATATGGCGGCGGGCACGGGGGCGCCGGGTCGCTCCTGCTGTTCCGGAGGTTTGCGCATATTCTGCTGCTGACTCTGCGCGGCGGCCCGCGTCGCGGCGGCCAGCTTGGCGCGCAGGTCCTCGTTCTCCCGCAGCAGGCGGGTCAGTTCGGCTTCGACCTCGTCGAGGAAGGCATCGACCTCGTCCTCGTCATAGCCTTCTCGGAGGCGGACGGTCGTGAACTGCTTGTTCCGCACGTCCTCGGGGGTCAACGGCATCTCTAACTCACCTCAACGTAGTCGTCGGCAATCGGCAAGACCGTATCGTTCACACGCTGCTCGCAAAATTGCGGACGACGGAGATCACGATCCAGACGATGATCATCAGAACGAAGAAGGACAGGTCGAGCGCCACACCCCCGAGACGCAACGGCGGGATGAACCGCCGCAGAAGCTTCAGCGGCGGATCGGTGACAGTGTAGGTGGCCTCGAGGATGACCACCATCGCCTTACCGGGTTGCCATGAGCGGGCGAACTGGAAGACGTAGTCCATCACCAGCCGGAAGATCAGCACGATCAGGAAGCAATACAGCGCGATGTAGATCACCTGCAGTGCGACGTCCATCCCGCGCGTCCCTCTCCCCTTGCGTGCTCGGCCGTACGGCCTGTTGTTGTCTCGGTGTTGCCGTGTTGCGTCTCAGCTTTGGTTGAAGAACCCGCCCTCTGCGATACGGGCCTTGTCCTCCGCCGTGACATCGACGTTAGCAGGAGACAACAGGAACACCTTCTGAGTCACCCGCTCAATGCTCCCATGGAGGCCGAAGACGAGTCCGGCCGCAAAGTCGACAAGTCGCTTCGCGTCCGTGTCGTCCATCTCCGTCAGATTCATGATCACCGGGGTGCCCTCACGGAAGTGTTCCCCGATAGTACGGGCCTCGTTGTAGGTCCTGGGGTGCAGCGTCGTGATGCGGTACGGCTCTCGCTCGGACACGACCTTGGGCATGATCACCGGCGCGTTCTTCTCCAAGTTATGACGTTCAGGTGTGATGGATGCCACGGGGGCGATTCGCGCGGGTCGCCCGGTTTCCGCTGCGAGCGGGGCGGGTTCACGCTGCGCCGGGGGGTGGACGACTCGTACAGATTCGCCCCTCTCCGGACGGGGCTCGGTCTCCGCCACCTGATGCCTGCGACGATCCCGCTCGGGCTCCGGTTCGGGCTCGAACTCGTCGTCGGGGTCGAATCCCCGGCCGTCGTACCCATCGTCCTCCACGAGGCCGAGGTAGACCGCCATCTTGCGCATCGCGCCGGCCATTCTCTGCGTCCTCCGCTCTGTGGTGGATCGGCTCCGCCACCGGATGCCTTGGATCCACGCGGCCTGCCCGCCTTTTGGCGGGAATGACCATATTTTGTGCTGTGGTCCGACTTCTTCGCGACGTTACCGGAGCCTGGGTCGGACTCCGAGCACCGCCGTGCCGACGCGCACATGTGTCGCTCCGGCCGCCACCGCGTCCTCGAGATCCGAGCTCATCCCGGCCGAGACCATGTTCGCAGCAGGATGGGCCGCGCGCAGGCCGGATGAGATTTCCATCAGCCGATCGAAGGCCGCCCGGGGCCGCCCCGCGTACGGTCCGGCCAGCGGCGCCACGGTCATCAGCCCGTCAAGGCGCAGCCCCGGGGCCGCCACCACCGCGTCGGCGAGCGCCTCGACTCCGTCCGGCGCGACACCTCCCCTGCTTCCCTGTTGACCCGACTCCGCGTCGAGCGCGACCTGGATCAGACAGCCGAGTTCACGGCCGGCCCCCACCGCGGCGCGGGACAGCGCGTCCACCAGCCGCTTGCGGTCGACGGATTGCACCATATCGGCATAACTGGCCACCGATCGCACCTTATTGGTCTGCAATTGCCCGACAAAGTGCCAAATCAGCGGGAGATCGGCGCATTCGGCCGCTTTGGGGGCGGCGTCCTGATCGCGGTTCTCGGCCACATGGTGAACGCCGAGTTCCGCGAGGATCCGGACATCGCTCGCCGGGTAGGTCTTGGTCACCACAATCAACGTGACTTCTTCACGTTTGCGGTTGGCTGCCGCACAAGCCGCGGAGATACGTTCCTCCACGCGGGCCAGGTTGTCGGCCAGTTCCGTTCTGCGATCCGTCACGACTCAGCCGCCCAACCAGACATAGCTCGCGAGCCGCCCGGTGGTGCGCTCGCGCCGGTACGAGAAGTGGTCCGTCGATTCCAGCGTGCAGACGTGGGGCTGACCCTCCGTCGGCACGCCCGCACGTGCGAGCTGGGAGCGCACGCCGGCGGTCACGTCCACCGCCGGAGTGCCCCAACTCGTCTCGGCCCATGCCTCGGGCACGACCTCGGCGACCTCGGCGCGCATCGCCTCGGGGACCTCGTAGCAGCGTCCGCAGACCGAGGGCCCGGTGCGGGCGAGGATCCGGGCGGGGTCCGCGCCCAGTTCGGTCATGGCCCGCACCACCGCGGGGACGACCCCGGCGACCAGGCCCGGCCGTCCGGCGTGCGCGGCCCCGGCGACGCCCGCCACCGGATCGGCCAGCAGCACCGGGGTGCAGTCGGCGGTGAGGACGGCGAGGGCGAGTCCCCGACGCGCCGTCACCACCGCGTCCACCGCGGGGACCTCCCGGTCCCCCCACGGTCCGTCGACCACGGCCACGTCACGGCCGTGCACCTGGTTCATCCAGACGACGTCGGCCGGGTCCAGGCCCAGCGCCTTGGCCGCCAGCTCGCGGTTGGTCCGTACGGCCGCCGGGTCGTCGCCGACCGCGCCGCCGAGATTGAGCTCGTCATACGGAGCGGCGCTCACTCCGCCCCACCGGTCGGTGAAGGCGAAGTGCGCGCCGCTCGCTTCGTACTGTTGCGCTATCACTTCTGGATCGCTTCAGGATCGCCGTGGTGCCATGTCGCCACGGCTCACTTGAGGAAGTCCGGCACGTCCAGCTCCTCGGCCTGGCTCTCCGGGTACGGACGGGCCAGCGGGACCTGGGGGGCGGGCATCGGGGTGGACGGCACCTCGGCGACCGGGGTCGGCTCGGGCGCGAGGGGCTCCTCCTCGCGCGGGGTGACGCTGCCGAGCCCGCCGAAGGACGGCCGGCTGCCGGTGTCGGAGGAGGTGCGGCCCGTGCTCGGGCCGGTGGAGCCGAGGGTCTCGTCGCGGCTGCCGCCGCCGTAGGAGGAGCCGAGCACCTTGTCGCGGTTCTTGGCCGGGGGCTGGCCGCCGTCGAAGCCGGCCGCGATGACGGTGACCCGGACCTCGTCGCCGAGCGCGTCGTCGATCACCGCGCCGAAGATGATGTTCGCCTCGGGGTGGGCGGCCTCACTCACCAGCTGCGCGGCCTCGTTGATCTCGAACAGGCCCAGGTCGGAGCCGCCGGAGATGGAGAGCAGCACGCCGCGGGCGCCGTCGATGGAGGCCTCCAGCAGGGGCGAGGAGATCGCCATCTCGGCGGCGGCCACCGCGCGGTCGTCGCCGCGGGCCGAGCCGATGCCCATGAGCGCCGAGCCGGCCTCGGACATCACCGACTTGACGTCCGCGAAGTCCAGGTTGATCAGGCCCGGGGTGGTGATCAGGTCGGTGATGCCCTGGACGCCCGACAGCAGCACCTGGTCCGCGGACTTGAACGCGTCGAGCACGCTCACCTGACGGTCCGAAATGGACAGCAGTCGATCGTTCGGAATCACGATCAGGGTGTCGACCTCGTCGCGCAGCCCCGCGATGCCGTCCTCGGCCTGGTTGGCGCGGCGGCGGCCCTCGAAGGTGAACGGACGGGTGACCACACCGATCGTCAGGGCGCCCAGGGAGCGGGCGATGTTGGCCACGACGGGGGCGCCGCCGGTGCCGGTGCCGCCGCCCTCGCCCGCGGTGACGAAGACCATGTCGGCCCCCTTGAGGACCTCCTCGATCTCCTCACGGTGGTCCTCGGCGGCCTTGCGGCCGACATCGGGGTTGGCCCCGGCGCCGAGGCCGCGGGTGAGTTCCCGGCCGACGTCGAGCTTGACGTCGGCGTCACTCATCAGCAGGGCCTGCGCATCGGTGTTGATCGCGATGAACTCGACGCCCTTGAGCCCGACCTCGATCATCCGGTTGATGGCATTCACGCCACCGCCGCCGATGCCGACGACCTTGATGACTGCGAGGTAGTTCTGCGGTGCTGCCACGTCGAAGGCCTCTCGCCTCGAGTTACGTGTCGCCACCCCGCCGTTGCCGCGGTGCGCCGACTGATGCCGAATGGGACGGTTCTGATCGCCGACCCCAACCCTAACGCTGAAGTTTAGGGTTACCAGTGCCTCTGTTTCCTGGACTCTTCGGAACAGGACACTAAGTCGACAAGCGGCGCGCGTTCAATGAACACGCCGAACCTCCCGTTTTTCTTTTCACCCTATGTGATCACCCAGCGGGCTAGCCAACCAGGGTCCTGGCCTGCCGCGATGCGTGTCAACTGTGCGCCACGGCGGGGGCGGTCGGCGCCTGCACGTCGTAGCGCTCCGCGTCCGGCTCGGCCTTCATGAGCGCGGTGAGCGTCTTGGCCTTCGCCGCCCCGCGCTCGGAGCTGCCCCACACCACCGTGCGGCCCCGGGTCAGCCCCAGCGTGATCGAGTCGAAGGAGCGGACGCGCACCGTGAGGGTGTCCGCCCGGACCGTCTCGGGCAGTTGGGTGATCACGGCCACTGCCTCGCGGCGCAGCCTGGCCGCGCCGAAATGGCGCGAACTGGGCGACCGGCCCGCCTCCACTTTCAGCAGCGGAACGCCCTTCGGTGCCTGTGAGACGGTCGCGAACAGCACGCCCTCCTCGTCCACTTCGACGAACTTCCCGTTCTTCTCGACGAGCGCCTCGGGCCTGCGCTCGGTCACCCGCACGGCGACGGTGTGCGGCCAGGAGCGGGAGACGTCCACGTCCGCTATGCGTGGCAGCCGCGCCCGCAGCCTGCGCTCCACGCCGCCGGTGTCCACCGCCACCAGCGGCTCGTTGAGCGGGACGTCGGCGGCCCGGCGTACCTCGTCCGGGGTGAGGACGGCCGTGCCGCTGACGGTCACCCGCTCGGCCCGCAGCCAGCTCGATCCGTACAGCAGCCAGGTGACGCCGGAGCCGAGGAGCGCCACCGCCACCCCCGTGACCAGCAGCGTGCGGCGGCTGGGCGGGCGGAGGCGGCGGCGTGCCCTGAGAAGGGGCGGGGGCGGGCCGGGCGGCGGCGTCCGTCGGGCACCGCTCTTGGCGGTCGTCGCTCCGGCCACGCTTCTCCTCCTGTTCCCGGCCGGTGGCCCCCGGGGGGCGCCTTCCGGTCCGGCTCGCCGTACGCCTAGCGGCGGGCGGCGATCGCCTCGTACACCATGCCGACCAGCAGATCGTCGGCGTCGCGGCGGCCGAACTCGGCGGCGCGCCGGGACATCTCGTACAGCCGGTGCGGGTCGCCGAGCACCGGGAGCACATTGCCCTGCACCCACTCGGGGGTCAGCTCCGCGTCGTCGACCAGCAGCCCGCCGCCGGCCTTGACCACGGGCTGGGCGTTGAGCCGCTGTTCGCCGTTGCCGATGGGCAGCGGGACGTAGGCGGCCGGCAGCCCGACGGCGGACAGCTCGGCGACGGTCATCGCGCCCGCGCGGCAGAGCATCATGTCCGCCGCGGCGTACGCGAGGTCCATCCGGTCCACGTACGGTACCGGGATGTAGGGCGGCATACCGGGCATGTTGTCCACGCGCGGCAATTCGTTTTTCGGTCCGACCGCGTGGAGGATCTGGATTCCGGCCCGCTGGAGGAACGGGGCGACCGCCTGGACCACCTCGTTCAGCCGGCGCGCGCCCTGGGAGCCGCCGGAGACCAGCAGGGTGGGCAGGTTCTGGTCGAGGCCGAAGGCGGCGCGCGCCTCGGGGCGGACCGCCGCCCGGTCGAGGGTGGCGATGGAGCGGCGCAGCGGGATGCCGACGTAGCGGGCGCCGCGCAGCTTGCTGTCCGGGGTGGAGACCGCGACGAACTTGGCGTAGCGGGAGCCGATCTTGTTGGCGAGGCCGGGCCGGGCGTTGGCCTCGTGGACGATGATGGGCACGCCGAGCCGCTTGGCGGCCAGATAGCCGGGCAGGGCCACATAGCCGCCGAAGCCGACCACGCAGTCGGCCTTGGTGCGCTCCAGGATCTGCTCCGCGGCCTTGATCGTGCCGCGCAGCCGCCCGGGGACGGTGATCAGCTCGGGGGTCGGCTTGCGTGGCAGCGGTACGGCGGGGATCAGCCCGAGTTCGTAACCACGCTCGGGCACGAGTCGGGTCTCCAGTCCCCGCTCCGTGCCGAGCGCCGTGATCCCCACGGTCGGATCCTGCCTGCGCAGGGCGTCCGCGAGGGCGAGCGCGGGCTCGATGTGGCCGGCGGTCCCCCCACCGGCGAGTACGACATGCACCGAAATTCACCGCTCTCCGGACGGCCGCTTCTTGACGCGCCGTCTCATCGTCTTCCGTCTCACCCGAGCCAGCTTCTTCCACAAAGCAGGCTGCCGCGTGGCCAGCGCCGCCCGCGCGCTCGGTTCCGCCCGTGCGAAGGCGATCAGCAGGCCGACCGCGAACATGGTCGGCAGCAGGGCGGACCCTCCGTAGGAGAACAGCGGGAGCGGGACCCCGGCGATCGGCAGCAGGCCGAGCACAGCACCGATGTTGATCACGGCCTGGGCCGTGATCCAAGTGGTCACGCCTCCCGCGGCATACCTCACGAAGGGGTCCTCCGTGCGTCCGGCCACGCGGATACCCGCATAGCCTAGAGCCGCGAAGAGGACGAGCACCGACAGCGTCCCCGCGAGGCCGAGTTCCTCCCCGGTAATGGCGAAGATGAAGTCGGTGTGCGGTTCAGGTAGTTCGCCCCATTTTTCCATGCTCGCCCCGAGTCCGGAGCCGAACCAGCCGCCATTGGCCAGGGCGTAGATCCCGTGCACCGCCTGCCAGCACTGATCATTCTGGCCCGGCTCGTTGGCCCCGATGCAGGCGAGCCGGGACATCCGGTTGGCACTGGACTTGATCAGCAGCACCCCGATCACCCCGGCGAAGGCCAGCACGCCGGCGAACAGCCGGGTGGGGGCGCCGGCCACCCACAGCAGGCCGAAGAGGATGGCGGTGAGGATGATCGCGGTGCCCATGTCCCCGCCCAGCATGATCAGGCCGAGCAGCAGGGCCGCCGCGGGCACCAGCGGGACCAGCAGGTGCTTCCACTGGGTCAGCAGCCGCTTGTCCTGCTTGCGGGCCAGCAGATCCGCCCCCCACAGCACCAGCGCCAGCTTGCCGAACTCGCTGGGCTGGAGCAGGAACGGTCCGCCGAAGGAGATCCAGTTCCGGTTGCCGTTGACCGCCACCCCTATCCCCGGCACCTGGACCAGGCACATCAGGAAGACCGACCCCGCCAGGAGCGGATAGGCGAAGGCGCGGTGCAGCTTGATGGGCATGCGCACGGCGAGCAGCAGCAGCGTCCCGCCCAGCACGGCGGCGAGCAGCTGCTTGCGGAAGAAGTAGGAGGGGGCCAGGCCCGACTGGAGCGCCTTGATCTGGGAGGCGGAGTAGACCATCACCAGGCCGAGCACCAGGATCAGCAGGCTGCCGCCCATGATCAGGTAGTAGGCGGTCAGCGGCCGGTCCCAGGCCCGTCTGACCCTCGTCTGCGCTCGGCGCACCGCCTCCGGCAGGCTGCCCCGGGCGGGGCGGCGCGGCGGGCGGGGGGCGCCCGCGCCCCGGGGAGAGCGCACCAGGCGCGCGGCCCGCTCGCGGGCGGCCACCCGCTCCCGGGGAGCCGCCCCCTTGCGCGCGGCCGTCCCTTCGCGTGCCGTCGTGCCCCGGCGCGCGGCTGTGCCCTTGCGCGCCGGGGAGTCCCCGCGCGCGGCGGTGGCCGCGCGCGCCGCCGCGCCCTTGGGCGCCGCGGTGCCCTTGCGCGCGCCTGGGTCCTTGCGTGCGGCCGGGTCCTTGGGCGCTGCCGCGCTCTTGCGCGCCGGCTCGCCCTGGCGGGCGCCCGCTCGGTCCCGCGCGCCCGCGCGCTCCCGGGGGGCCGCCTGGCCGGCCCGTGGCCCGCCGCGGCCGGTGCCGGGGCGGCCGGGCCGGAAGGCGCGCGGCGTGGCGGGCTGGTCAGCCGTCATGTCGTATCCCCTCCAAGGTCCCCGCGCGAGCGGTCCGCGCGGGGGACCGGCGGGTTACTGCTCGTCCGGCACCCGGCCGGAGGCCAGGTCGTGAACCGCCGCGGCGAAGGCGTCGCCCCGCTTGTTGTAGTTGACGAACATGTCCATCGAGGCGCAGGCCGGGGCCAACAGGACCGTATCGCCCGGCCGGGCGAGCCGGGCCGCTTCCCGGACAGCCGCCGCCATCGCCCCAGTGTCGGTCCGGTCGAGGTCCACGACCGGGACATCTGCCGCGTGTCGCGCGAGCGCTTCCCTGATCAGGCCACGGTCCGCGCCGATCAGCACCACCCCGCGCAGCCGCTTCGCCGAGGCGACGACCAGCTCGTCGAAGGTGGCGCCCTTGGCCAGGCCGCCCGCGATCCACACGATGTGCTCGAAGCTGTCCAACGACGCCTGGGCGGCGTGGGTGTTGGTGGCCTTGGAGTCGTCCACGTACGCCACGCCCGCCACATCCGCGACGTGCTCGACGCGGTGCGGGTCCGGTCGGAAGGCGCGCAGCCCGTCCCGGACCGCCGCGGGCGGGACGCCGAAGGCGCGGGCCAGGGCGGCCGCCGCGAGGGCGTTGGCGATGTTGTGCGGGGCCGGCGGGTTCACGTCGGAGACCTCGGCGAGCTCCTGGGCCTGCTTGTGCCGGTCGGCCACGAAGGCGCGGTCGACCAGGATGTTCTCGACGACGCCGAGCTGGGACGGGCCGGGGGTGCCGAGGGTGAAGCCGATCGCGCGGCAGCCCTCCTCGACATCGGCCGCGCGCACCAGGTCCTCGGTGGCCGGGTCGGCGACGTTGTACACGCAGGCGACCTGGTTGCCCTCGTAGATACGGCCCTTGTCGGCCGCGTACGCCGCCATGGAGCCGTGCCAGTCGAGGTGGTCGGGCGCCAGGTTGAGCACCGCGCCGGAGTGGGCGCGCAGCGACGGCGCCCAGTGCAGCTGGTAGCTGGAGAGTTCCACGGCCAGCACGTCGTACGGCTCGTCGCCGAGCACCACGTCCAGCAGCGAGACACCGATGTTGCCGACGGCGGCGGTGCGCAGCCCGGCCGCCTCCAGGATGGCGGCCAGCATGCGCACGGTGGTGGTCTTGCCGTTGGTGCCGGTGACCGCGAGCCAGGGCGGCGCGTCAGCACTACGCAGCCGCCAGGCCAGCTCCACGTCCCCCCACACCGGGACGCCGGCCTCGGCGGCCGCCCGGAACAGCGGGCTGTCCGGCTTCCAGCCGGGCGTGGTGACGACCAGCTCGGTGCCCTCGGGGAGAGTGTCCCCGTCGCCGAGCCGGACCGTGACGCCGCCCAGCGCCTCCAGCTCGGCCGCCTCGGCGCGCTGCTTCTCGCCGTCGCTGCCGTTGACGACGGTCACCGAGGCCCCGAGGCCCCGCAGCGCACGCGCCGCGGGGACCCCGGAGACGCCGAGTCCGGCGACGGTGACATGCCGCCCGGCGAGGTCGGAGACGGTGAGGTCCGGGACGCCGGGCGTCACTGGGCTCGCCATCCCGCGTAGAAGATGCCGAGTCCGACGATCACGCACATGCCCTGGACGATCCAGAACCGGACCACCACAAGGACCTCGCTCCACCCCTTGAGTTCGAAGTGGTGCTGCAGTGGCGCCATCCGGAAGACGCGCCGCCCGGTGAGCCGGAAGGAGCCGACCTGGATGACCACGGACATGGTGATCAGGACGAACAGGCCGCCGAGGACTGCGATCAGCAGCTCGGTGCGGGAGCAGATGGCCAGGCCCGCGAGCGCCCCGCCCAGCGCGAGGGAGCCGGTGTCGCCCATGAAGATCTTCGCGGGCGAGGTGTTCCACCACAGGAAGCCGAAGCAGGCGCCCATCAGCGCGGAGGCGACGACCGCGAGGTCGAGCGGGTCACGGACCTCGAAACAGGCCGAGGGGTTCATGAGCGTCTTCGCGTTGGCGCAGGACTCCTGGTACTGCCAGACGCCGATGAAGGTGTACGCGCCGAAGACCATCACGGAGGCGCCGGTGGCCAGGCCGTCCAGGCCGTCGGTGAGGTTCACGCCGTTCGACATCGCGAGGATCATGAACAGCGCCCAGATCGCGAAGATCACGGGGCCGAAGGACCAGCCGAAGTCCTGGACGAAGGACAGCCGGTCGGAGGCGGGGGTCTGCTGACGGGCGTCGGCGAAGTTCAGCGACAGGATCGCGAAGGCGACGCCGACGATGAGCTGACCGAGCATCTTCGCCTTGGCCCGCAGGCCCAGGCTCCGCTGCTTGACGATCTTGATGTAGTCGTCGAGGAAGCCGACCAGGCCCATGCCCGCGAAGAGGAAGAGCACCAGCACGCCGGAGAAGGTCGGCTGGCTGCCGGTGATCACCTTCGTCGCCGCGTAGGCGATCAGCGTGGCCAGGATGAAGGAGATGCCGCCCATGGTGGGCGTGCCCTTCTTGCTGCCGTGGCTGCGCGGGCCGTCGTCCCGGATGAACTGGCCGTAGCCCTTGCGCGCCAGCAGCTTGATCAGCAGCGGGGTGCCGATCAGGGTCAGGAAGAGCCCGATGGCTCCCGAGAAGAGGATCTGCCTCATGCCCATGGCTAGACGACCTCACCCTCGCCCTCGAGCAACGCCTGCGCGACCCGCTCCAGCCCCACCGACCTGGATGCCTTCACCAACACGACGTCCCCCGGTCGCAGCTCGCTGCGCAACAGATCGACCGCCGCCCGCACGTCGGACACGTGCACCGACTCCTCACCCCACGAACCCTCGTTCTTGGCGCCCATGTCGAGCCAGGCGGCCTCCTGGCCGCCGACCGCCACGAGCTTGCTGACGTTGAGCCTGACGGCCAGCCGCCCGATCCCGTCGTGCTCGGCCAGTGAGTCCTCGCCGAGCTCGGCCATCGGGCCCAGCACCGCCCACGTGCGCCCCCCTTCCGCCTGGCCGGCCTTGCCCATCGCGACCAGCGCGCGCAGCGCGGCTCGCATGGACTCGGGGTTCGCGTTGTAGGCGTCGTTGACGACCGTCACGCCGTCCGCGCGCTCGGTGACCTCCATCCGCCAGCGGGAGAGCTGATCCGCCTCGGAGAGCGCCACGGCGATCTCGTCGACGGACATGCCCAACTCATGGGCGACGGCGGCCGCGGCGAGCGCGTTCGACACGTGGTGCTCACCGTACAGGCGCATGGTCACTTCGCTGCACCCGGTAGGGGTGTGAAGGGTGAAGGACGGCCGACCGCCCGCGGCGAGCCGGACATTCTCGGCACGCACATCGGCCTCGGCGGCCTCGCCGAAGAACACCGTACGGGCCTTGGTGCGCGCGGCCATGGCGCGTACGAAGGGGTCGTCGGCGTTGAGCAGCGCGACGCCGCCCTCCGCGGCCGGGGGCAGGGCCTCCACCAGCTCGCCCTTGGCCTCGGCGATCGCCTCGCGGCCGCCGAACTCACCGATGTGGGCGGTGCCGACGTTGAGGACCAGGCCGACGCGGGGCGGGGTGAGCTCCGTCAGGTACCGGATGTGGCCCTTGCCCCGGGCGCCCATCTCCAGCACCAGGTGCCGGGTCGTCTCGTCGGCGCTCATCGCGGTCAGCGGCAGGCCGATCTCGTTGTTGAGCGAGCCGGGCGTCCACACGGTGGGGCCGTGGCGCCGCAGCAGCTGCGCGATCAGGTCCTTGGTACTGGTCTTGCCCGCCGAGCCGGTGAGCGCGACCACGGTGGCGGCCAGGCGCTCCACGACGGCATGGGCCAGCGCCCCCAGGGCGGCCTGGACATCGGGCACGACGATCGCCGGCACGGGCGCGTCGGGGGCGGCGGCCGGGATGGGCCGGGCGGCCAGCACCGCCACCGCACCGTCCTCGACCGCGCCGCGCGCGAAGTCGTGCCCGTCCACGCGCTCACCGGGGAGCGCCGCGAAGAGGCCGCCGGGGCGCACCTCGCGGGAGTCGATCACGACGGGTCCGGTGACCTTCCGGTCCATGTCCGGTATGTCGTGCGGCTGCCCGCCGACGATGCCGACGATCTCGGCGAGGGACAGGGGGATCACTGATCACCTCCGGCCGTGCGGGGAAACTGCCGGGAGGGGGCTGGTGCGCGCATGGCGGTCTGTCATCCCTGGTTGTCTTGGCGTTTGACGGCGAGCTCGATGGCTTCGCGCAATACCTGGCGGTCGTCGAAGGGGCGTACCACCCCGGCGATGTCCTGGCCCAGCTCATGGCCCTTGCCCGCGACCAGCACGGTGTCGCCGGGCTCGGCGCGGGCGACGGCGGCGGCGATGGCGTGCGCCCGATCGGCGTCGACCAGCACATCGCCGCGTTCGTGAACGGGCACCTCGGCGGCGCCCGCGAGCATGGTGGCCAGGATCGCCAGCGGGTCCTCGGAGCGGGGGTTGTCGGAGGTCAGGACGGCGGTGTCGGCGTAGCGGGCGACGGCCGCGCCCATGGGGCCGCGCTTGTGCGGGTCGCGGTCGCCCCCGCAGCCGAGGACGGCGTGCAGCCTGCCCTTGGTGACCTTGCGCAGGGCGCGCAGGACCGATTCGACGGCGTCGGTCTTGTGGGCGTAGTCCACGACCGCGAGGTACGGCTGTCCGGCGTCCACGCGCTCGAGCCGGCCGGGCACCCCGGGGACGGCCGCGACGCCGTCGGCGGCCGTCTGCGGGTCGATCCCGGCGACGGCGAGCGCCACGACGGCGGCCAGCGCGTTGGCGACGTTGAAGGGGCCGGGGAGCGGCGCGGCGGCGGTCACGGACTCGCCGTTCGGGCCGAGGATGGTGAACTCGGAGCCGAGCGGGCCCACGGTCACGTCGGCGGCGCGCCAGTGGGCGTCGGGGTGGCCCTCGGCGGAGAAGGTGGTGACCGGGACCTCGGACAGGCCCACCAGGCGCCGGCCGTACTCGTCGTCGAAGTTGATCACCGCCGCGCGGCTGCGCGCCTTGGTGAACAGCTGGGCCTTGGCCTGGAAGTAGTCCTCCATGCCGGAGTGGAACTCCATGTGCTCCGGGCTGAGGTTGTTGAAGACCGCGATGTCGAAGACGCAGCCGTCGACCCGGCCGAGCACCAGGGCGTGGCTGGAGACCTCCATGGCCAGCGAGCGGACCCCGCGCTCGCGCATCACCGCGAACAGGGCCTGGAGGTCGGTGGCCTCGGGGGTGGTGCGCTCGGATTTGAGCCGCTCGTCGCCGATCCGCGACTCCACGGTGCCGATGAGACCGGTGAGCGCGCCGTCGCCCTTGGCGGCCGCCGCCTTCAGCCCGCCCTCGACGAGGTACGCGGTCGTGGTCTTGCCTGAGGTGCCGGTGATGCCGATCTGGAGCAGGTCCCGGCCCGGCTCGCCGTAGATCGTGGCCGCCAGCGCGCCCATCCGGGCGCGCGGGTCCTCGACGGTCAGGACCGGCAGCCCGGTGGCGGCCGCCCGGTCGGCGCCGGCCGGGTCGGTGAGCACGGCGGCCGCGCCGAGATCGGCGGCCTGGGCGGTGAAGTCCGCGCCGTGGAAACGGGCGCCGGGCAGGGCCGCGTACACATCGCCGGGGCGCACGGCCCGCGAGTCGTGGGTGATGCCCGTGACGGCGGCCTCCTCCCCGGACGGGGGGGCATCGATGCCCAGCTGATCGGCCAGCTCCCCCAGCGGAATGGGGCGGACCTGGAGGGGGCGCGGCGCGCCCGGGTAGCTCGCGGGAACATCCTTCCGAGCGAGCTGAGAGGACTGAGAGGTTTGGGACTGATCAGCGTGGGGCACGGCGTGAGCGTACCCGCCGCACCCGCTCCCCCGCGAAATCAGGGGGGGTCCCGCGCGCAGCGCGGACGGTTGAGGGTGGTGGTGGGAGACGGGTGGGCCAGGGGGCCCCGCGCGGAGTGATCGGGGTCACTGCCCGGGTCGGCTCACCGGCTGGGGTCGTAGCTGACCGGGAGCCGCGCCGGGCGCTTCCCGGACGGGGCCACCTTCAGGGTCTTCAGGGAGAACTCCATCACCCGCTTGAAGACCGGCCCGCAGACCTGGCCCCCGAAGTAGCTGCCCTTGGTCGGGTTCTGGACGGCGCAGTACACGGTCACCCGTGGCTGGTCGGCGGGCGCGAAGCCCGCGAACGAGGCCGTGTAGCCGTGGTAGCGGCCGGTCTTCGGGTCCACCCGGTTGGAGGTGCCGGTCTTGCCCGCGACGCGGTAGCCGGGGATCTTCGCCTTCGTTCCGGTGCCCTGCTCGTTGTCGACGACGGACTCCAGCATGGCCGCGAGCGTCTTCGCGGTCTTCTCGCTGACCACCCTGGTCCGTTTGGGGGCCTTGGCGGCCGTGAAGCCGCCGCTGGAGTCCCGGGAACCGCGCACCAGGGACGGCTGGACGCGCTCGCCGCCGTTGGCGATGGTGGAGTAGACGGAGGCCGCCTGCACGGCGTTGAGCGACAGGCCCTGGCCGAAGGGGATCGTGTACTGCTGTGAGGCGCTCCAGTCCTCCGGCTTGGCCAGGATGCCCCGGGTCTCGCCGGGGAAGCCAAGACCGGTGTACCGGCCGATGCCGAACTTCCGCAGATAGGAGTAGAGGACCCGGTCGGCCTGCTTCTGGTTCTTCCCCAGCTGCTCGGTGGCCAGGATCGTGCCGATGTTGCTGGACTTGGCGAGCACCCCGTTGAGGGTGAGGTACCAGGTGGGGTGGTCGATGTCGTCGGCGAAGGCGCGGTCGGCGCGCGGGAGCCGGTTGGGGACCACCACATGGGTGTTCCAGGTGGCGGCGCCCTCCTCCAGGACGGCGGCCATCGACATGAGCTTGCTGACGCTGCCCGGCTCGTACGCGTCCGAGAGCGCGGCGTTGCCCAGGGCGTCCGCGTTCGCGTCCGAGATGTCGTTGGGGTCGAAGCCCGGGGCGTTGGCCAGGGCCAGGATCTCGCCGGTGCGGGTGTCCTGGACGATCACGTAGCCGCGGTCGGCCCGGGACTTCGTCACCTGCTCGCTGATGGCGCTCTGCGCGGCCCACTGGATGTCGCGGTCGATCGTCAGCTCGACGTCGCTGCCGGGCACCGCGGGCTGCTCCTTGACGTCGCCGGTGGGCACCTGGCGGCCGCCGGACTGGGCGTAGACGCGCTTGCCGTCCTTGCCCGCGAGCCGCTTGTTCAGCTCCCGCTCGACACCGGCGGCGCCGTGCCCCTCCGCGTCCACGAAGCCGAGCACGCCGGCGGCGAGGTCGCCGTTGGGGTAGACGCGCTTGCTGTGCGCCTCGCGGTTGACCCCGGCCAGGACGTTGACGCCCTTGCCCTTGGCCGCCGAGCCGTCGAGGGCGTTCTTGAGGTCCTTGATCTGGTTCCACACCTGGGGGGTCTGCTGGCGGGCCAGGACCACGTACTTCGACTTCGGGTTGGCGGTGAGCTTCCGCTCCAGGTCCGCCTGGTCCTTGCCGAGGATCGGCGCGAGCAGCGCGGCGGCCTGGCGCGGCGCGTCGTCGATCTTCGCCGTCTCGGGGGTGAGGAGGTCGGGGGCCGCGGTGATGTCGTACGCGTCCACGGTGGTGGCCAGGTCGACGCCGTGGCGGTCGGTGATCGAGCCGCGCTCGGCGGGCAGGGTGACCGGGATGTAGCGGTTCACATTGGCCTTCGCCGCGTACGCGTTGGCGTCGACGGCCTGCACCTGGAGCAGCCGCACCACGAAGGCCAGCATGACCAGGGTCAGGCCGAGGCTGATCAGCCGCAGCCGGGGGCGCGGGCTGCCCAGCCGCAGCGGCGCGGCGTTGCCCGGGCGGGCGGTCCCGGGCCGCCGCGAGGCGGGGCGCGCGGCGCCCTGGCGCGGGCGGCCGCCGCCCCGGGGGCGCGCGGGTCCTGGCAGGCGGCGGGGGTCGCGGGGGGCCGTCACGCGGCCGCCCCCGGACCGGGCTGGGCGCAGGCGGAGGGTCGCGTCACCGTGTCACCTACCGGGGGGCGGGGGTCTCGGACTGGGCGGTGCCGGACGCGGTGGCGGACGGCGTCGGGGAGGCCTGGGAGGAGGCCGCGCCGGGCGCGGCCGGCGAGCGCGGCACGGTCGGCGTCGGCGCGGCTGCCGAGGGCTGGGCCGAGGGGGACGCGGCGGGCGGCGTCGGGAGGGGCGCGGCGGGGGCGCGGTACACCGACGGCCCGCCGGACGCGGGGGTGGGCGTGCCGCTGACGCTGCCGTCCGGGTTCAGGAAGGCCGGGCTGCCGCCGGGCACCATCCCGAGCTTCCTCGCGCGCCGCTCGAGCGCGTCCGGCGCCGAGAGCCTGTCCACTTCCTGTTGCAGCGCCTGGCGCTCGTCGGACAGCTCCGTGGTCTGCCTCTCCAGCCTGCTCAGCTCGAAGGACCCCTGGTTGAGGGAGGAGTTGAGCAGCAGCAGCGCGATCAGGCCGGAGCCCAGCAGCACGACGACCAGCAGCACGAACGGCGTACGCCGCGCCGCCCGCGGCCCCCCGGCGGCCATCAGCGCGTCCCCTCGTTCGCTTCCTCGCGGATGCGCTCCGCGCCCCGCAGCCGGGCGGGGGCGGCGCGGCGGTTCTCGGCGACCTCCTGCCCCGTGGGGAGTTCGGCGCCGCGGGTGAGCAGCTTCAGGCGGGGCTGGTAGCGCTCCGGTACGACCGGCAGGCCGGGCGGCGCGGTGATCTCCGCGCCGGCCGCGAGCACCTGCTTGACGAGGCGGTCCTCGAGCGAGTGGTAGGAGAGGACGGCGATCCGGCCGCCGACCGCGAGGGCCGCGACCGCCGCCGGAATGGCGCGCTCCAGGACCGTCAGCTCGCCGTTGACCTCGATCCGCAGCGCCTGGAAGGTGCGCTTGGCGGGGTTGCCACCGGTGCGCTTGGCCGCCTGCGGCAGGGCCTCGCGGATCAGTTCCACCAGCCGGGCGCTGGTGCGGAACGGCTCCTTCGCGCGCTCGCGCACCACCGCGTCCACGATCTTCCTGGCGAACTTCTCCTCGCCGTACGTCCGCAGGATCCGCACCAGCTCGCCGGGCGGGTAGGTGTTGAGCACCTCGGCCGCGCTGATCCCCGTCGTCTGGTCCATCCGCATGTCCAGCGGCGCGTCCTGTGCGTAGGCGAAGCCGCGCTCGGCCTCGTCCAACTGCATGGACGACACGCCGAGGTCGAAGAGGACGCCCTGGACGCGCGGGACGCCGAGCCGGGCGAGGACCTCGGGGAGCTCGTCGTAGACGGCGTGCACGAGCGTCGCCCGGTCGCCGTAGGGGGCCAGCCGCTCGCCGGAGAGCTTCAGCGCGGCCGGGTCGCGGTCCAGCGCGATCAGCCTGGCGTCGGGGAACGTGCGCAACAGCGCCTCGCTGTGCCCGCCGAGGCCCAGGGTGCAGTCCACCACCACCGCCCCGGGCCGGGTCAGGGCGGGGGCGAGCATGTCCAGGCAGCGCTGGAGCATGACGGGGACGTGGAGAGCGTTGCTGCTCATTGCGCTGCTCGTGCGCCCTTCTGCGGGTCGGGCGAGGAGGGCACGCACCGCCGGGTCCCCGCCCGCTCTGAAGGGGAAGTGGCCTACTGGCGCCGGGGAAGTGACGTCAGGCGGCCGGAGCGGGAGGAGGCCGAGTGGTACGTACGCACCGCGCTCACAACGAAATTCCGGGATCCTAGGGGAGCGTCGCGCCTCCCACTTCGCGCCACTTTAGTCCACTCGTCCCTTCGGTCAACCAACCGGCTGGCGCGCCCGCCCCGGGTGTCGAAAACACTCCGTGCGGGCGCGCGGTGGCGCGGGCGCCCTCAGTGTGGGGTCTCTCACACCGGGAGCCGCGCGCCGGGCGATGCACCCGTTTGCCCTATCTAAAGAAAAGACAAAATCCGCTGGTGAAAGGTAGTGTCTCCGCCATGTCGATATCGTCTCCGCAGCCGCTGCCCCAGCCCACCGACAGCGCCGTCGGCACGGGAGGTACCGTCACCGATCGCCTCGTAGAGGCCAACCGTCGCTACGCCGCCGAGTTCCAGGACCCCGGCATGGACGCCCGCCCCGTGCTGCGCGTCGCCGTGGTCGCCTGCATGGACGCGCGCCTCGACCTGCACGAGGCGCTCGGCCTGGAGCTGGGCGACTGCCACACCATCCGCAACGCGGGCGGTGTGGTCACCGACGACGTCATCCGATCCCTGACCATCAGCCAGCGCGCGCTGGGCACCCGCAGCGTCGTGCTGATCCACCACACGGGCTGCGGCCTGCTGAACTTGACCGAGGACTTCCGGCACGAACTCGAGGACGAGGTCGGCCAGCGTCCGTCGTGGGCGGTCGAGGCGTTCAAGGACATCGACGCCGACGTACGCCAGTCGATGCAGCGGGTGCGCACCTCTCCGTTCCTGCTCCACACGGAGGATGTGCGCGGCTTCGTCTTCGACGTGACGACCGGCCTGCTGCGCGAGGTCCAGCCGCGCGGGTGAGCCCGTTTTAACTCCCCAAACCCCTCCAGTCCCGGCAAATCGCCTCGGGTTATCCACAGCCGAGTGACGAGATGAGGCGGGGACCGCAAGAATGCGTATGTGACATCGCCCCCCGCGGCCTGCGGGGGGCCGATGCCAGCGTGTTGCGGTGGGCCGGTCCGTTCCGAGGGCAGCGGCCCCGGGATCGGGCCGAGGAGGGCCGGGTGACGACCTATGACGAGCGAGCGAGCCTCAGCGATCTGACCACCACAGCGGAGCGGGTCCGCAGGTCGGTGGAGGGTGTGATCGAGGGCAAGCCCGAGGTCGTGCGGCTTTCGCTGACCGTGCTGCTCGCGGAGGGGCATCTCCTGCTGGAGGATGTCCCGGGCGTGGGGAAGACCATGCTCGCCAAGGCGCTCGCGAAGTCCATCGACTGCTCGGTGCGCCGTATCCAGTTCACTCCCGACCTGCTGCCGTCGGACATCACCGGTGTGAGCGTCTACGACCAGCAGCAGAAGGACTTCGAGTTCAAGCCGGGCGCGATCTTCTCCCAGATCGTGATCGGCGACGAGATCAACCGGGCCTCGCCCAAGACCCAGTCGGCGCTGCTGGAGTCGATGGAGGAGCGGCAGGTCACCATCGACGGGCAGACGTATGAGCTGCCGACCCCGTTCATGGTGGTGGCCACGCAGAACCCGATCGAGATGGAGGGCACCTACCCGCTGCCCGAGGCGCAGCGCGACCGCTTCATGGCGCGGGTCTCGATCGGCTATCCCAGCCCGCAGGCCGAGCTGCAGATGCTGGACATCCACGGCGGCGTCTCCCCGCTGGACGACCTGCGGCCGGTGGCCCACGCCCATGAGATCGCCAAGCTGATCGAGGCGGTGCGCGAGGTCCATGTGGCCGAGGCGGTCCGGCGGTACGCGGTCGACCTGGTCTCCGCCACCCGCAACCACCCCGACCTGCGGCTGGGCGCGTCCCCCCGGGCGACGCTGCATCTGCTGCGGGCGGCCAAGGCGGCCGCCGCGCTGGCCGGGCGGGATTTCGCCCTGCCCGACGACGTGCAGTCGCTCGCCGTCGCCGTGCTGGCCCACCGGCTGCTGCCCACCGCGCAGGCCCAGCTGAACCGGCGCACCGCGGAGCAGGTGGTCGCGGACATCCTGCAGCGCACCCCGGTGCCCAGTGCGACGCCTCGCGGGGCGGGCCCCGTGCCGCCCGGCGCGGCCCCGATGCCCCCCGCGGGGGCCCCGATGCCACCCGTCGCCGGTCCGATGCCGCCGGGAGTCGGCCAGGTCCCGCCGGGGGCCGGTCCGATGCCGCCCGTCGCCGGCCAGGTCCCGCCCGGCGCCGGTCCGATGCCGCCCGCGCCGCCCGCGCCCCCCGTTGAGTACGGCCGGCAGCCGCCGGGCGCGCGGAAGCTGTGATGACGGCAGGGGGGACGGGCATGGCCCCCGGCGAAGGCGACGTCGACGGCGACGACCGTGACGGCCGACAGGACAGGGGCGGGGTGCGCGCGGCGCTCGCCGGGCTGACCACCCGCGGCCGCTCGTTCCTGGCCGCCGGTGTGGCGGCCGCGGTGTGCAGCTATGTCCTGGGGCAGGCGGATCTGCTGCGGGTCGGGCTGCTGCTCGCCGCGCTGCCCCTGGTGTGCGTGGCCGTGGTCTACCGCACCCGCTATCAGGTGGCGGGCAGCAGACGGCTCTCCCCCGCGCGGGTCCCGGCGGGCTCCGAGGCCCGGGTGCACCTGCGCGTCGACAATGTCTCGCGGCTGCCCACCGGGCTGCTGATGCTGCAGGACCGGGTGCCGTATGTGCTCGGGCCGCGACCCCGCTTCGTGCTGGACCGGGTGGAGCCGGGCGGGCGGCGCGAGGTGTCCTACCGGGTGCGCTCCGACCTGCGGGGCCGCTATCCGCTCGGCCCGCTGCAACTGCGGCTGAACGACCCGTTCGGGATGTGCGAGCTCACCCGCTCCTTCAGCGCCTACGACACGCTGACGGTGGTGCCCCGGGTCGAGCCGCTGCCCCTGGTCCGCTTCACGGGTGAGGCCATGGGCTACGGCGACGGGCGGCACCGCTCGCTCGCGCTCGCCGGCGAGGACGACATCATCCCGCGCGGCTACCGCCACGGCGACGACCTGCGCCGGGTCCACTGGCGGTCCACCGCCCGCTACGGAGAGCTGATGGTCCGCCGGGAGGAGCAGCCGCAGCGCGCCAGCTGCACGGTGCTGCTGGACACCCGGCGGATCGCCCACCAGGGCTCGGGCCCCGACTCGGCGTTCGAGTGGGCGGTCTCCGGCGCGGCCTCGGCCGCGGTGCACCTGCTGGAGCGGGGCTACGGGGTCCGGCTGCTGACCGACACCGGCACCTCGGTGCCGGGCCCGGACAGCGGGGGTGGCTTCACCGGCTCGGGCCATGACTCGGCGGACACGGCCGGGCTGATGCTGGACACCCTCGCGGTGGTGGACCACTCCGAGGAGGGCGGGCTCGCCCGGGCCTACGAGGCGCTGCGCGGGGGCAACGAGGGACTGCTGGTGGCGTTCCTCGGCGATCTTGACGAGGAGCAGGCGACGATGGTCGGGCGGATGCGGCACCGCACCGGGACGGCGGTGGCGTTCGTGCTGGACGGCGCCGCCTGGTCCCGGGGCGGCTGGGCCGCGGACCCGCGGGGTCAGCAGGAGCGGCTGCGGCTGCTGCGGGAGTCGGGGTGGACGGCGCTGCCGGTCTCCCCGGGCACCTCGCTGGCGCAGCTGTGGCAGCAGGCCGACGCCCAGGGCGGGGCCCGGGCCGACGCCGGCCCGCGCCTGGCGGGCGGCGGCATGACGGGGGGCTGGGCATGAGCGGAAGCGTGCGACTGGCGATATGCGGCGCGCTGGCGACGGTGGCGGCCGCCTGTGCGCTGCTGCCGCTGGTCGACAAGCCCGGCTGGCTCGTGGAGGCCGCGCTGCTGCTGGCGATCCAGAGCACGGTCGGCGCGCTGGCCCGCCGGGTGCCGCTGGCGCGCCCGCTGACCGTGGCGGCGCAGGCCGTGGCGGGGCTGCTGCTGCTCACCCTGGCCTTCGCCCGCCAGCAGGCGTTCGCCGGGCTGCTGCCGAGCCCGCGGGCCTTCCAGGAGCTCGGGCGGCTGCTGGAGCAGGGCACCGTCGACGTGGGGCAGTACGCGATCCCGGCCCCGGTCACCGACGGCATCCGGCTGCTGCTGGTGGGCGGGGTGCTGGTGATAGGTCTCGTGGTCGACGTGCTCGCGGTGACCTACCGCAGCGCCGCCCCCGCCGGGCTGCCGCTGCTCGCGCTGTACTCGGTCGCGGCGGGCCTGTCGGACGGCGGCAGGGACTGGCTGTGGTTCCTGGTGGCGGCGAGCGGCTATCTGCTGTTGCTGCTGGCCGAGGGGCGGGACCGGCTGTCCCAGTGGGGCCGGGTGTTCAGCGGCGGCGCCGCGCGCCCGTACGGCATGGCCCCCTCGGGCCTGGCCGCGGCGGGCGGCGGCCCGGCGCCGGCCCCGGTCCGCACCGGCCGCAGGATCGGCGCGCTCGCGCTGGGCATCGCCGTGGCGGTGCCCGCGGTGCTGCCGTCCCTGGACGGCGGGCTGCTGGACCAGCAGAACGGCGGGAGCGGCTCGGGCGGCGGGAGCGGCACCATCTCGGCGGTGAATCCGCTGGTGTCCCTGCAGGACAGCCTCAACCAGCCGCAGAACCGCGAGGTGCTGCGGTACCGCACCTCCTCCGCGACCACCCAGGACATGTATCTGCGGATCGTCGCGCTGGACAAGTTCGACGGGGAGACGTGGAAATCCTCGGAGCGGCACGTCCAGGACGTGCCCGACAATCTCCCCACCCCCTCAGGGCTCGGCCCCTCGGTCCGCGTCTCCTCGATCGACACCTCGATCAAGGCCTCCGGCTGGTACGCGCAGAACTGGCTGCCCCTCCCCTATCCCGCCATGAAGGTCGAGATCGGCGGCCGCTGGCGCTACGAGCCGGAGGGCCGGACGCTGGTCGGTGACCGCGGGCAGACCACCCGTGGCGTGCGGTACCAGGTCAACAGCCTGGTCGTGGAGCCGACGGCGGCCCAGCTGGCCGCCGCGCCGAGCCCGTCGGCGAAGCTGCTGCGCGAGTACACCAAGGTGCCTGACTCGCTGCCGGCCGTGGTGGCCCGCACGGCGCGGCAGGTCACCGCGGGCTCCACGAACGCGTATGAGCAGGCGGTGAAGCTGCAGGACTACTTCGCGGTGAACGGCGGGTTCCGCTACGACACGCGGGTGCGGTCGGGCAGCGGCTCGACCGCCATCGTGAAGTTCCTGCGCCAGAAGGAGGGCTTCTGCGTCCACTTCTCCTTCGCCATGGCGGCCATGGCCCGGACCCTGGGCATCCCGGCGCGGGTGGCCGTCGGGTTCACCCCCGGCACGGCGCAGGCGGACGGCTCGGTGTCGGTCGGGCTCAAGGACGCGCACGCCTGGCCCGAGCTGTACTTCGAGGGCGTCGGCTGGACCCGCTTCGAGCCCACCCCCAGCCGCGGCACCCAGCCCGACTACACGATGGAGCAGACGCCGTCCGGCGACTCCACCGACGAGCCGACGCAGGCGCCCACCACGTCCGAGGAGCCGTCGGCGGCCCCCTCGGCGTCGGACAGCTGCGCGCAGGACGGGAAGAAGCTCGGCGAGTGCGGCGCGGTCCCGGGTGAGCAGCCCGACAACACCTCCTCGAGCGGCGGCTGGTCGATGAGCACGCGGGTCGGCTGGAGCTCGTTCGCGGCGCTGCTGCTCCTCGTACCGCTGCTGCCCATGCTGTGGCGGCAGCGGCTGCGGTCCCGCAGACTGGGCGGCTCCGGCGGGCGCACCGAGGAGGACGCGGCCGACCGGATCCTGGCGGCCTGGCGCGAACTGGTCGACACCGCCTGGGACTTCGGGATCACCCCGGACGACTCCCAGACCTCGCGCAGCGCGGTGGCCCGCATCGTGCGCGGGGCGGATCTCGGCCAGGAGGCGGCCGAGGCGGCGCGGCGGGTCGCGACGGCGGTCGAGCAGGTGCTCTACGCGCCGCGGCCGCGTCCGGCGCCGGGCATCGGGGACGACGTGCGGCTGGTCCTGGCGGGCTTCCGGGCCACGTCCGGCCGGTGGGCCCGGCTGCGCGCGCTGCTGGCCCCGCGGTCGGCGGTCCGGGTGGTGTGGGCCGCCTCGGCCCGCCGGTCGGCGCTGGTCGAGCGGTGGGGCGCGCCCCGGTGGGCACGCTGGGTGTCCGGGCTGCGCCCCAGCCGCCAGCGGAGCTGACGGGGCAGGGCTGACGGGGCCCGGGTACGCACACGCGAGGGGCGGCCGCCGGATGGCGGCCGCCCCTCGCTCAGGCGTGAAGCTCAGGTATGAAGCCCGGGCATGAGACGCGGAGTGCCGGATGCGAAGCGCAGGCCCGCTCGTGCGTGGCCTTGCTGCTCATCCGCGGCCCTGCCCTGCCGGACGGCGTATGCGCTCAGCTTCCCGGAAGGCGCTCAGCCGGCCCCGCAGGACCTCAGTGGCCCTGCTCGTCGCGGCGGCGCTGCCACCGCTCCTCGATCCGGCTCATCATGGAGCGGCGCGGACGGCTCTGGCGCCGGGCCGCGGGCCCGCCCGCCTGGGGTCGCTCACCGGGCTTGGGCGCCTTGCGCCAGCCGGTCACCGCGAGCCCGGCGCACCCCAGCATGACGAGGAACCCCACCACGCTGATCCAGATCTGCTGCGGGATGATCACGCCGACCATCAGGAGCGCGACGCCTACCAGAAAGCCCGCGATCGCCTGGTAGACCCGTCGCCGGGTGTACGTGCGCAGGCCGGTACCCTCAAGCGCTGTCGCGAACTTGGGGTCTTCGGCGTACAGCGCTCGCTCCATTTGCTCGAGCATGCGCTGCTCGTGCTCCGAGAGCGGCACGGAGTCCTCCTACTCGTCGGTCGCGGGGGGCGACCGGGGTGCGACCCTTTCAGGATAGGCAGGGAATCGCCCCCGTGAAACCCGCCCCTCTGCGCCAATTCGTCACCGGTACGGCGTGGCGTTTGTTGACGCTGAGACCTGCATTCCCCTCCCGCCCATCCGCCATGCCGGACGGTTACCCCGATCATACGGGGACAAGCGGCCGATCGGGGGGCCTGGGGCCTACTCCATCCACCCCGCCCGTCCCGCGGTCACGCAGGTGAGGGGCGGGTAGCGGTCAGTCGCGCTCCGCCAGCACATGCAGCTGGGTGGCGACGGCGTGGAAGGCGGGCAGCTCGGCGGCGGCCGCCTCCAGCTGAAGCAGGGCCTCCAGCGCGTCGGGCTCGGTGTCGACCAGCACGCCCGGGACCAGGTCGGCGAAGACCCGCACCCCGTGCACCGCGCCGACCTCCAGGCCCGCCGCCTCGACCAGTGCGGTCAGCTGCTCGGAGGTGAAGCGGCGGGGCACCGGGTCGCCGGCGCCCCAGCGGCCCGCCGGATCGGCAAGCGCTTGCCGGGCCTCGGTAAAGTGACCGGCCAGTGCCCTGGCGAGCACCGCGCCGCCGAGGCCCGCGGCGAGCACGCTGAGGGTGCCGGCCGGGCGCAGGGCCGCCACCGCGTTCCTCAGGCCCTCGGCGGGGTCGTCGACGTACTCCAGCACGCCATGGCACAGCACCACGTCGTAACCGCCGCGCTCGGCCACGTCGAACAGGCCGTGGGCGTCCCCCTGGATGCCGCGGACCCGGTCGGCGACCCCGGCCTCGGCGGCCCGCCGCTCCAGCGCGAACAGCGCGTTGGGGCTCGGATCGACCACGGTGACCCGGTGGCCGAGGCGGGCGACCGGCACGGCGAAGTTGCCGCTGCCGCCTCCGGTGTCGAGCACGTCGAGCACACCGGGCGCGCCCTCGCCCGCGCCCTGCGCGGGAGCCTGGCCCACCGCCTTGACCCGGCGGTCCAGGGCGTCTTTGAGGACCTCCCACACCACGGCGGTACGGAGGGACGCACGGGGGCGCAGCGGGTCTGACACGGCGGGTGGCTCCTCGGCGGGGTGCCGCCACCGCCTGCGGCGGTGACGACGAGTTACTGACGTCGGCGCTCCCAGCCTATTGCCTCTGCTGAGGCTGCCGCTCGGGCAGGGCGGGCTGGAGGGCCAGCATCCGCTCGACCAGGCGCAGGAACGTCGCGGCGGCGCGCTGCAGGTCGTCCGCGTCCCGGCAGGTGGCCGCGCCCGGTATGCCCGCCTCGGCGCGGGCCCGGCGGTCGGCGCCGGCGGCGAACAGGGCGCTCCACTCGGTCAGTTCGGGGGCGACCTCGGGCAGCACCTCCCAGGCGCTGCGGATCCGCGCGCGGCGGCGCGCGGTGGGCTCGGGGCGGCCGCGCACGGCGAGCACGGCGGCCGCCGTGCGCAGGGCGGCCAGATGGGCGGTAGCGAAGCGCTCGTTGGCGGTCTCGAGACCGGCGGCCTCCTCGAGGCCGTGGTGGGCCTGGGCGAGCAGGTCGAGCGCGGCGGGCGGGGCGGCCGCGCGGCGCAGGACGGGGTGGACATCGCTCGCGGGGCCGGTCAACGAAGGGGCAGGGGCGGCGGCACGGTGCCGGCGCGCTGCGGCGGTACTGGCCATGACGAACCTCCTGTCGTCGCGTGGCGGCCGATCGTGTGGTAGAGCGACCGCCGTATGGGTCCATCGTGGGGCACACCACTGACAATCGGCCCTGACCTGCGCGAACGCCTCCAACGGCGCCCGACGGCCGAGACCGTCAGTACCCGGCAGGCAAGACCGGCGGCATCCGGGCGGCGAGACCGGCGGCACCCGGTTGGCGAGCGGGCCCGACAATGCGTCATACTCGTTTTTGCACTGACCAGTCAGTTCAATCAAGGGAGTGGGTTCTCGTGGAGAGCACCCCGACCGGAGCGGCCGTCACGGCCGAGGGGCTGGGCGTCCAGGGCCCGCACGGCTGGGCGTTCCGCGATGTCGCCGTCGCCGCCGACCCGGGCTCGCTGATCGCCGTGGCCGGACCGTCGGGTTCCGGCCGTACCTGTCTGCTGCTCACGCTCACCGGCCGGATGCGGCCCACGGAAGGCCGCGCCGAGGTCGCAGGTCTCCGTGTGCCCCGACAAATGGCGGCCATACGGCGAATCAGCGCCCTCGCCCATGTGCCGGGCGTCACCGACCTGGAGCCCGCGCTCACGGTCGGCGAGCACCTGCGCGAGCGCGCGCTGCTGCAACGCCGGTTCGCCGACTCCCCGCGCGGGCTGCTGCGGCCCCGGCGGGAGCGCGCGGCCGAGTCCCGGGCCCGGATCGAGGCGGCGCTCGGCGACGCCGGGCTGGACCTGGAGACGCTGCCCAAGGGCCCGCGCACGGCCGTACGGGACCTGGAGCGGCTGGAGGCGCTGCGGCTGTCGGTGGCGCTCGCGCTGGTCTCCCGGCCCCGGCTGCTGGCGGTCGACGACATCGACCTGAAGCTCTCGGACGCCGAGCGCGAGCAGGCCTGGGCGCTGCTGCGAGGCCTCGCGGAGGCGGGCCACACGGTCCTGGCGGTGTGCGGCCAGGCCCCGGACGGCGCGGTCGTGGTCTCCACCGCGCCCGAGGACGCGAACGCCGGGGACACCGAGAACGCCGGGGACAAGGACGGGAAAGAGGGGGCGGCGGATGCGCTCGTCGAAACTGGCCGCGCTTGAGCTGAGGCGGTTCGGCAGGGGCCGGCTCCCCCGGGCGGCGCTCGCCGCCCTGGTCCTGCTGCCGCTGCTCTACGGCGCGCTGTACCTGTGGTCGTTCTGGGATCCGTACGGACGCCTCGACAAGCTCCCGGTCGCGCTCGTCAACGCCGACACCGGCGCCACCGTCAAGGGGGAGAAGATCCACGCGGGGGACGAGATCACCCGCAACCTGCTGCGCAGTGACACCTTCGACTGGCACCGCACCAGCGCCGCCGAGGCCCGCCGGGGGGTGGAGGACGGCAGGTACTACCTGTCGCTGACCATACCCGCGGACTTCAGCGAGCGGGTGGCCTCCAGCTCCGGCGACTCGCCCGAGACCGGCGCCCTCCAGGTGCGCACCAACGACGCCAACAACTACATCGTCGGCCAGATCTCCCGCACGGTCTTCTCCGAGGTCCGCTCCGCCGCCTCCACCAAGGCGTCCCGCACCTTCTACGACAAGATCTACGTGTCGTTCTCCGACATCCACGGCGAGACGGAGAAGGCCGCCAAGGGCGCCGACAAGCTCGACGAGGGCATCGGGAAGGCCGAGAAAGGCGCGAACGACCTCGCCAAGGGCCTGGGCCGGGCCAAGAAGGGCGCGCATTCGCTCAAGAGCGGGCTGACCACGCTCAACCGGGGTGCGGGCACCCTGGAGACGGGCGCGGGCAAGGTCGCCGACGGCACGCAGGCCCTCTCGGACAAGGTCAACAGCGTGGCGGGCAAGGTGGGTCCGTTCCTCAAGCAGAACGGCGAGGAGATCGGCAGGGTCGCCCAGCGGGTCGCCGACGCCTCCAAGAAGGCCTCGGACAGCCTCGGCGACCTCCCCACCCAGGCCGCCGACGCCGCCACCAAGGCCCGCGCGGCCTCCGACGAGCTGGCCGCCGACTACAGGACGCGCTGCGAGGGCGCGGTGGAACTCGCCCCCGACTGCCCGGCGTTGAAGAAGGCGGTCGGCGCGGCCGACACCGCCGCCGACGTGGCCGAGGACGTCGACGACCTCATCCAGGACCACACCGCCGAACTCACCACGCTCGGGAACCACCTGGACGACCTGCACGACAAGTCACAATGGCTCGCCGACAACGCCCCGCACCTCGGCGACGACCTCGACAACGCCGTCGCCAAGATCAACGCCCTCAACTCGGGCGCGCACAAGGTCGCCAAGGGGGCCGACCGCCTCCACACCGGGCTCACGACCGCCAAGGGCGGCGCGTCCACCCTGGACACCGGCCTCGGCACGCTCCGCGACGGCGCCGGCTCGCTCAGCGGCGGGCTGATCAAGCTCTCCGACGGCTCCGGCAAGCTCTCCGGCGGCCTGCACGACGGCGCCGCGAAGATCCCCGACTACGACAAGAAGGACCGGGACGCGCGTACGGAGGTGATGGCCGACCCCGTCCAGCTCGCCAGCCGGGACCTGCACCAGGCGCCCAACTACGGCACCGGCTTCGCCCCGTACTTCATCCCGCTCTCCCTCTGGGTCGGCGCGATGGTCGCCTACATGCTGATCCCGCCGCTCAACCGGCGCGCCCTGGCCGCGGGCGCCTCCTCCTGGCGGGTGGCGCTGGCGGGCTGGCTGCCGGTCGTGGCGATCGGCGTGCTGCAGACGGCGGCGCTGATGGCCGTGCTGCACTGGGCGGTGGGGCTGCGGATGGCCCGGGCCGCGGGGACGATCGGCTTCCTGTTCCTGGTGGCCGCCTGCTTCGCGGCGATCGTGCAGTGGCTGAGCGCCCGCTTCGGACCGGCCGGCCGGATCCTGGTGCTGGCCCTGCTGATGCTCCAGCTGACCTCGGCGGGCGGCACCTATCCGGTGCAGACCAGCCCCCGGTTCTTCAACGCCCTTCACCCCTTCCTGCCGATGAGTTACGTCGTGGACGCGCTGCGCCGGCTCATCACGGGCGGCGGGCTCGGCCCGGTGTGGCTGGCCTGCGGGGTGCTGCTCGGGTTCACCGCGGCGACCCTCGCCCTCACCGCCTGGTCCGCCCGGCGGGGGCAGGTCTGGTCGGTCAAACGGCTGCACCCGGAGCTGAGCCTGTGATCGCGGAGGGAACGGACCTGTGAGCGAGACCACTTCGGCAGCGGGCACAATCAGCGCCATGGACAGCAGCAGCACGCGTCGCCAGGCCACCCGGCAGAAGCTCTTCGAGGCAGCGGTCACCCTCATCGCGGAGCAGGGGTTCTCCTCCACCACCGTCGACGAGATCGCCGAGCGGGCCGGGGTGGCCAAGGGCACGGTGTACTACAACTTCGCGAGCAAGACCATGCTCTTCGAGGAGCTGCTGCGGCACGGCATCGAGCTGCTGACCGCCTCGCTGCAGAGCGCCGCCGACGAGACGGCCGAGCGCGGCGGCGGCCCCGTCGACGCGCTGGACGCCATGGTCCGCGCGGGCCTGGGGTTCATCGCGCGCTACCCGTCGCTGACCCAGCTGTACGTCGCCGAGCTGTGGCGCACCAACCGCGCCTGGCAGTCCACGCTGATGGTGGTGCGCCGGCAGGCCATAGCGGTGATCGAGTCGGTGCTGCGGGAGGGCGTGGCCGCCGGGGAGCTGAGCGAGGACATCGACATCCCGCTGACCGCCTCGGCGCTCTTCGGAATGGTCCTGGTGGCGGCGCTGGACTGGCAGTCGTACCAGCCGGAGCGGTCGCTGGACGACGTGCACGCCGCGCTGTCCCGGCTGCTGCAGGGGCGCGTGGGCGGCGCTTCGCCCAAGGGCCCGGCCAGAGGCATCGGCGCCCCGGGCTGAGCCCGGCCAGAGCGGCAAAAAGGCGCTGTTCTGGTGCGGTTCGAACCCCGATCGATCCGCGCCGGAACAGCGCCTCCCCCCGGGAGAATCCCCCGATGCGTCCGGGTCGCCACGCCGTTCCGCCGCCCCGTGTCGGCGGTCCGGCGCCGCGCCCCTTCCGCGCCCACCACTCTTCCTTCCGCGCAGGTCATGACCCATCCGCGCGATTACTCATCTGTCCGACTAGGTACGCGTACTCAAGCCCTGGGCGCTTCTCCCCAGGCCACGGTGTCCGCTGTCGGTGGCGGCGGATAAAGTCGCGGTCATGGCACGGATTGCGGTGATCGGCGCCGGGATGGGCGCCATGGCGGCCGCCGCCCGGCTGGCCGTCGCGGGCCACCAGGTGGCGGTGTACGAGCGCGGGCGGACCCACGGCGGCGGGGTCGGGCGCTTCGAGCGGGACGGGTTCGCCTTCGACACCGGCCCCGGGCTGCTCCACCTGCCCGCCGTCTACCGCGATCTGTTCGTGAAGACCGGCAAGGAGACCCTGGAGCAGTGCGTCGAGCTGACCCAGGTCGACCCCGCGAGCCGGCACCTCTTCGCCGACGGCACGGACGTCCCGCTGCCCAACGCCTCGCGGGCCGGGGTGGTCCGGGCGCTGGACGACGCCTTCGGCGCGGGCGCGGGCGAGCGCTGGAGCGATCTGGTCAACCGGGCCCGCGAGGCCTGGGACGCCACCCGCAGACCGCTGCTCGAGGAGCCGCTGCGCGCGGACTGGCGGGCCCTGGGCCGCGACCCCTATCCGGCGCCCGCCCGCCGCGGGATCTCCGGCTGGCTCCGCCGGGACGGCGGGCGGCCGGCCACGCTCGCCGATGTGGCGCGCCGTGAGCTGAAGGACCCCAGGGCCGCCGCCCTGCTGGAGAGCCACGCGCTCGCGCACAGCCTCGATCCGCGCACCGCCCCGGCCGGCGCCGCGGTGCTGCCGTATCTGGAGCAGACCTTCGGCACCTGGTACGCGCGCGGCGGGATGCGGGCGCTGGCCGACGCGCTGTACGGGCGCTGCCGGGCGCGGAAGGTGCGGTTCTCCTTCGGGGCCGAGGTCGTCGGCATCCTGGAGAAGGACGGGCGCGCGGCGGGCGTGGAGCTGGCGGACGGCTCCGTGGCGGAGGCTGACGCGGTGGTGGCCGGCGTCGCCCCGGCGCTGCTGCCCGCGCTGCTGGGCGGCGCCGAGCCCTGGCGCGACGGCGATGTGCGGCCCGCCGGCGACCCCGCGACCGGAGCCGGCGCCGGCGGCGGGGCGGGGCGGCTCACGGTCTTCCTCGCGCTGCGCGGTGCCCGCCCCCGGGACGCCGCCCACCGCACCGTGGTCCACACCCCGGACCGCGAAGCCGAGCTGGCGGCCGTCTTCGGCAAGGCCGGCGACAGCCGCGGGACGCGCGAGCCGTGCCCCCGCCCGACGGTGACCGTGCTGCGCCCGGACGACCCCACGACCCGCCCCGACGAGGACCACGAGGCCGTCACGCTCACCGCCACCGTCGCCCCGCACGGCCCGGTGGACTGGATCGACGGTCCGGCCGCCGAGCAGGACGCGGAGCGGCTCGTGGCGGCCGCCGAGGCGGCGATACCGGGGCTGCGCGACCGGCTGCTGTGGCGGGAGGTGCGCACCCCCGCCGACACCGCCGCGGACACCGCCGCCCCGGGCGGCGCCGTGCCCGGCCCCGCCCTGGCCGGCGCGGACGGGCGCTTTCTGCGTCCGGCGAATCTCACGCGCCTGCCGGGGCTGTATCTGGCGGGCGGCTGGGCGCATCCGGGCGGCGGGCTCGCCCATGCGGGGATGTCGGGCGCGATGGTGGCCGGGCTGATCGTCGACGGGGCGGACTGGCGCGGCTCCCAGTGACGGGAAGCGAGGCCCGCTCCCGGACGCCCGCCGGGCGTCCCCGGCGGCGCGGCTCGCCGCCCGGGCCGGCTCCGCCCCGTCCGGCCGCAGGCCCGCCCGGCCCCGGCGCGGCCGGGGCGTACGGGACCCACCCGTCCCGCGAGGCCACGCGGGGCGCCCGCCGCGCGCCCCGGGGCCGGGGGCTTGCCCCGGCCGGGGGAAGGGGCGGGGCGGGGGGACAGACCCCGCGCCGCCCGGTGGGACCGGCAGGCGTCAGGCGTCAGTAGCGGTACCGCTCGTCGTAGCCGCCGTTGTAGTCCTGCTGCTGGTAGGGGTACGGCGGCTGGTCGTGCGGGAGGTCGTCGCCGTCGCGCTGCTGGGGGACCCACGGTCCGCCGGGCTCCATGCTCGCCTCGGGGGCGTACTGCTGCTGACCGCCGTAGGAGGGCTCCGCCGCGTAGTGGTCGCCGAGGCCGCCCGTGCCGTACTGGTCGTGGCCGTAGGAGGCGTACTGCCCGGCGTACTGCTGATGCGCGTACTGCTGGTCGTAGCCCGCCTGTTGCGGCTCGTACCCGGGCTGCGGGGAGCCGCCGTACGGGTCGCCGTAGCCGCCGTAGCCGTCGGTGCCGTATCCGTACTGGCCGGCGTCCGCGTAGGCGTCCTGGCCGTGGTCCTGGCCCGTGCCGTAGGCAGGGCTCCCGGCGTGGCTGTCGTGATGGCCTTCGGGGGTGCCGTAGCCGCCGTAGGTCTCGTAGCCTCCGTAACCCCCCGTCCCGCCGGCCCCGGCCGTCTGCGCGGCCTGCCCGGCCTGCGCGCCGTGCGCGGCGGAGTCGCCGTAGACGCCGTACTCACCCGTGTCGTCGGGCAGCGGCTCCGGCTGGTACGCGGTCGGCTCCTGCTGCGACACCGGGACCGCCTCGAGGTCGGAGACCTCGAGCGTCGGCTCGGCGTCCGGCGGGGGCGGCGCGCTCTCGCGCTCCCCGCGGCTGAGGCCCGGTACGCCGCGCAGCGCCCACCCGGCGGCGAAGCCGCGCCGGAAGGACAGCGTGACGTAGGTCTGGCCGACCGCGAAGGCGATCGCGCCCGCACCGATCACCCACACCGACGGGATGATCACGCCGACCACCACTCCGAGGAAGCCGGTGAAGGCGAGGAGCCGCCAGCGCAACCGTGCCTTGTACTGCAGCAGCACCTCGCCCAGCAGCCACAGCGCGACGATGCCGAACGCGATGTAGAGGACCGTCCAGCCCATGCCCGCCCCTCTCGTGCGGCCGCCCGTCGGCTGCCGTCATCAGGACCGCTGATGCAGTCCCAGATTCTCGTAGATCTCCAGCGTCGCCGGGGAGTGGTTCAGCGTAATGAAGTGCAGTCCGGGGATCTCCTCGGCCATCAACCGCGCGCACAACTGGGTGGCGTAGTCGATCCCGATCGAGCGTACAGCCGCCGCGTCGTCCTTGACCGCCAGGATCCGCTCCGCGAGGTCCGGAGGGAAGGCGGCGTTGCTCAACTGCGCGAACCGCTCGATCTGCCGCACGTTCGTGACGGGCATGATCTCAGGGATGATCGGCGTCGTACAGCCCGCGGCGGCGACCCGGTCGCGGAGCCGCAGATAGTCCTCGGCGTAGAAGAACATCTGGGTGATCGCGAAGTCGGCGCCGGCGCGGCACTTGTCCACGAAGTGACGGATGTCGGCGTCCCAGTCCGTCGAGCGCGGGTGCATCTCGGGGAAGGCCGCGACGCCGACGCAGAAGTCTCCGGACTCCTTGATCAGCTCGACCAGTTCGGCGGCGTAGGTGACGCCGTCGGGGTGGCGGACCCACTCCCCCATGGGGTCGCCGGGCGGGTCGCCGCGCAGCGCCAGCATGTTGCGGATCCCGGCGCCCGCGTACTGCCCGATGATGTTGCGCAGCTCGGCGCGGGAGTGGTTGACGGCGGTGAGGTGGGCGACCGGGGTGAGGGTGGTGTCGGTCGCGATGCGCTCGGTCACGCGCACGGTCCCCTCACGGGAGGAGCCGCCCGCGCCGTAGGTCACGGAGACGAAGGTCGGGGAGACTGCTTCGAGCCGGCGGATGGCGTTCCACAGAGTCTGTTCTCCCTTCTCCGTCTTCGGGGCGAAGAACTCGAAGGAATACGACTGCTCGCCGGACGCGAGGAGATCCCGCACGGTGTGGGCGCGATCTGTCCTGGTGGAGGCTGTGCCAAGGGCCATACGGGAAGGTTAGCCAGCGGTGGGGCGCACGCCCAGCGGGCCGAGGCGTTATGCCCCTTTCGCCGGGCGTTGGTCCGTACTGCGGACACATCGCGGGAAAAGAGCGGGTCGGCACGGCTCCGCCGGGGCGTGGCCGCGGGGGCTCACAGGGCGTGCGCGCGCACCCGCTTGGCCAGCTCGGCGGCGGCCGCGCCGGGGTCGTCGGCCTCGGTGACGGCCCGGACCACGACGATCCGCCGCGCGCCGGCCTCCAGCACCTCGTCCAGGTTGGCGGCGTCGATCCCGCCGATGGCGAACCAGGGCCGCGCGGTCCTCAGCGCGGCGGTGTGCCGCACGAGCGACAGGCCGGGCGCGGGCCGCCCCGGCTTGGTGGGTGTGGGCCAGCAGGGCCCGGTGCAGAAGTAGTCGACGCCCGGCTCGGCGGCCGCGGCCTCCGCCTCGGCCGGCGCGTGGGTGGACCGGCCGATCAGCACATCGGCGCCGAGGATCGCGCGCGCGGCCGGGACGGGGAGGTCGCCCTGGCCGAGGTGCAGCACGTCGGAGCCGATGGCGTGGGCGACGTCCGCCCGGTCGTTGACCGCCAGCAGCTTGCCGTGGCGGCGGCAGGCGTCGGCGAGGACCGCGAGGTGGTCCAGCTCCTCGCGGGCCTCCATGCCCTTGTCGCGCAGCTGGACGATGTCCACCCCGGAGCCCAGCACGGCGTCCAGGAACTCCGGCAGATCGCCCTGGCGCCGGCGGGCGTCGGTGCACAGGTAGAGCCGGGCGTCGGCGAGCTGCTCGCGGGCGGTGGTGGCGGCCATTGGGACGGCTTTCCCCCTGGGTCGGCGGTGGCGGGACGGCGGTGGCGGGACGGGGCGGCGAGGGCGGCGGCACGCAGACGCCGGGTCGGCGGCGTACGGACCGGAGCGGCCGGCCCGTACGCCGCGGTGTGGTGCGGACGGATCAGACGGATGGGATGGATCGGATGGTGCGGACGGATCGGATGGCTCAGACCGCCAGCGCCTGCGCGCGGCGCTTCACCTCGGTGCCGCGATTCTCACGCAGGGCCTGAGCCGGGGTGCCGGGCAGGCTCGGGTCCGGGGTGAAGAGCCACTCCAGCATCTCCTCGTCGCTGAAGCCGTCGTCCTTCAGCAGCGTCAGGGTGCCCACCAGGCCCTTGACGACCTTTCCGTCACCGATGAACTCGGCGGGCACCTGGAGCACCCTGTTCTCGCCACGGCGCACCGCGATCAGCTGACCCTCCTTGACCAGCTGCCGCACGCGCGTCACCTCGACACCGAGCCGTTCGGCGACATCGGGGAGGGTGAGCCAGGCGGGGACGAGAGCATCGATCTTTGCGTCAATCTCGGTCACGGGACAAGCCTGCCATCTGGGACTGACAGTGGGTAGTCGGGCGGCGGACGGCGGGGCGCCCGGCCGCCGCCCGCCGGTCCGCGCGGTGGGTCACAGGACCGCCGACTTCAGCGGCACCGAGGGGTCCGCGGCGCGGGCGCGGTCCAGCCGGGCGCCCTGTTCGATCAGTTTGCGGCCCTGGGCCAGATCGCGCGGACGGCCGACCGCCAGCAGGGCGACCAGCGCCCCCTCGCGCAGCCAGCACACCGACCAGGCCGCGCCCTCCGGGTCGCCGCGCCAGACCAGTTCGTCGGCGGCGGCGTGGTGGCCCGCGTACTGCACGAAGCGGCCGAACTGCTCGGACCAGAAATACGGCACCGGGTCATAGACCGAACCGGTGAAATGCGCGGTCCGGCTGCCGACCACATTGGCGGCGACGGTGCGCGGCCCCTGGAGCGCGTTGTCCCAGTGGTGGACCAGCAGCCGCTCGCCGTAGCGGGCGGAGGGGAACGAGGCGCAGTCCCCGACGGCGTAGACGTCCGGCGCCGAGGCGCGCAGCCGTTCGTCGGCGGCGATGGACCCGTCCGCGGCCAGTTCCACGCCCGAGCCGGCCAGCCAGCCCGTGGCGGGCCGCGCGCCGATGCCGACGACCACCGCCTCGGCCCGCAGCCGGGTGCCGTCGCCGAGCAGCAGGCCCTCCTCGTCCACGGCGGCCACCCGGGCCCCGGTGACCAGCTCGACGCCGTAGTCGGCGTACCAGCCCGCCATGGGGGCGGCGACCTCGGCCGGGAGGGCGCCCGCCAGGGGGCGGTCGGCGGCCTCCACGACGGTCACGGCGCAGCCCGCCTCGCGCGCCGCCGTGGCGAACTCCGCGCCGATCCAGCCCGCCCCGACCACCACGACCTCGCGCTGCCCGGCGAGCACCGGGCGCAGCCGCTCGGCGTCGTCGAGCGTGCGCAGCAGGTGCACGCCGGGCACGCCCTCCGCGCCGGGCAGGGTGATCGGCTCGGCGCCGGTGGCGATCACCAGGACGTCGTACGGCACCGGGCCCGACGAGGTCTCCAGCCGCCGCGCCCCGGTGTCCAGGCCCGTGACGGACACGCCGAGCCGCAGCTCGACGCCGAGCGCGGCGAAGTCCACGTCGAAGGCGGAGCCGTCGGCCTTGCCGAGCAGCACGGCCTTGGACAGCGGGGGCCGGTCGTAGGGCTGGTGGGCCTCGGCGCCGAGCAGCAGGACACCCCCGGTCCAGCCCTGCTCGCGCAGCGCGACGGCGGTCTGGACCCCTGCCATTCCCGCGCCGACGATCACCACCTGCTGTCCGCCGCCCCCCGGGGACGCCGGCTTCGTCGTCTCATCGCTCACACGATCACTGTAGGGCGGCGCGCGGGGCCGACCGGTGGAACGACGGACGAGATCTCCGGCACAGCGGGCGGGGGGCTGGTCTTCCGGGCGGTTCCGGGCTCGTACTAGGGTGGCGGGACGAAGCACTCGCGGGAGCCCGGACGCACCGGGCTGAGAGGGAGGCTGGAGCGGCCTCCGACCGTACGAACCTGATCCGGGTCATGCCGGCGAAGGGAGGGGCGTCACGCCCATGCACGCATCGCACACCTCGGGAGAGCCCGGCGGGCCGTACGACGCGCTGGTCGTCGGAGGCGGGGTCATCGGCCTGGTCACGGCCTGGCGGGCGGCCCGGCGGGGGCTGCGCACCGCGGTCGCCGATCCGGCGCCCGGCGGCGGCGCGGCCGAGGTCGCGGCGGGGATGCTCGCGGCCGTCACCGAGCTCCACTACGGGGAGCAGACGCTGCTCGCCCTCAACCTCGCCTCCGCGCGCCGCTATCCGGAGTTCGTGGCCGAGCTGGAGGAGGCAAGCGGCCAGGACGTCGGCTACCGCGCCTGCGGCACGCTCGCCGTGGCGTTCGACCCCGACGACCGCGCCCAGCTGCGCGAGCTCCACGACTTCCAGCGGCGGCTCGGGCTGGAGTCGCACTGGCTGACGGGGCGCGAGTGCCGGCGCCTGGAGCCGATGCTCGCGCCGGGCGTACGCGGGGGCCTGCGCGTGGACGGGGACCACCAGGTCGATCCGCGGCGGCTGACGGCGGCGCTGCTCACGGCGTGCGAGCGCGCGGGCGTCGTCTTCCACCGCGCCCGCGCGGAGCGGCTCACGCGCACCGCGGACCGCGCGACCGGCGTCGAACTCGCCGACGGCACCCGGCTGACGGCCGGGCGGACCGTCCTGGCCGCGGGCAGCCTCAGCGGACGGCTCGCCGGCGTCCCCCCGGAGGCGCTGCCGCCCGTGCGCCCCGTCAAGGGCCAGGTGCTGCGGCTGCGGGTGCCGCCCGCGTACGCGCCGTTCCTGTCCCGGACGGTACGGGCCCAGGTGCGCGGCGGGCACGTCTATCTGGTGCCGCGCGAGAGCGGCGAGCTGGTCGTCGGCGCGACCTCGGAGGAGCTCGGCTGGGACACCACGGTCACCGCCGGCGGCGTCTACGAACTGCTGCGCGACGCCCATGAGCTGGTGCCCGGCATCACCGAGCTGCCGCTCGTCGAGACCCGCGCCGGGCTGCGCCCCGGCTCCCCCGACAACGCGCCGCTGCTGGGGCCGAGCGCGCTGCCCGGCCTGCTCATGGCCACCGGCCACTACCGCAACGGCGTCCTCCTCACCCCCGTCACGGGCGATGTCATGGCCGAGGTGCTGACGAGCGGTGAGCTCCCCGAGGAGGCCCGGCCGTTCTCGCCGCGGCGCTTCCCGGCCACCCGGACCGACGTCCCGCCCGCCACCCCCGTACCGCAGGAGCAGCCCGTATGAGCACCCCCAGCACCGACCCCAGCCCCGCCCCCAACCCCGGCACCGGCTCCCTGACCGTCTCCCTGAACGGCGAGCCCCGTGAGCTCCCCGGCGGGACCACGCTCGACGCGCTGGTCGCGGAGCTGACCCGGGCGCCCTCCGGCGTCGCGGCGGCCGTCAACGAACAGGTCGTCCCGCGCGGCCAGTGGCCCGCCACGGCGCTCGGCGACGGGGACCGGGTCGAGGTCCTCACCGCGGTCCAGGGAGGCTGACCCCCGGATGGCCGACACCATGCGCGACACGACGCACGAGACGCCGTACGCCCCGCCCTACGCCACGGCGCCGTCCCCGGCGGCCGACCCCGGCCCGGACCCGCTCACCATCGCGGGCACCGCGTTCTCCTCCCGCCTGATCATGGGCACCGGCGGCGCGCCCAGCCTGGAGGTGCTGGAGCGCTCGCTGCTGGCCTCCGGCACCCAGCTCACCACCGTCGCGATGCGCCGCCTGGACCCGACCGTGCAGGGCTCGGTCCTGTCGGTGCTCGACCGGCACGGCATCCGGGTGCTGCCCAACACCGCCGGGTGCTTCACGGCCGGCGAGGCGGTGCTGACCGCCCGGCTCGCGCGGGAGGCGCTCGGCACCGACTGGGTCAAGCTGGAGGTGGTGGCCGACGAGCGCACCCTGCTGCCCGACCCGGTCGAGCTGCTGGACGCCGCCGAGACGCTGGTCGACGACGGCTTCACCGTCCTGCCGTACACCAACGACGACCCGGTGCTGGCCCGCAGGCTGGAGGAGGTGGGGTGTGCCGCGATCATGCCGCTGGGCTCCCCCATCGGCTCCGGCCTGGGGATCCGCAACCCGCACAACTTCGAGCTGATCGTCGAGCGGGCCACCGTCCCGGTGATCCTGGACGCGGGGGCGGGCACCGCCTCGGACGCCTCCCTCGCCATGGAGCTGGGCTGCGCCGCGGTCATGCTCGCGTCGGCCGTCACCCGCGCCCAGGAGCCGGTCCTGATGGCCGAGGCCATGCGCCACGCGGTCGCGGCCGGCCGGCTGGCCCACCGCGCCGGCCGCATCCCGCGCCGCCGTTTCGCCCACGCCTCCTCACCCGCGGAGGGCCTCGCCGCGCTGGACCCGGAGCGCCCGGCCTTCGGGTAGGGCGGGCGGCGGTAGCGTGGGGGCATGGTGGCCGACCGGATCGAGCGCGAGGTGTACGTCCCGGCGCCCGTGGACCGCGTGTGGCGGGTGCTGACGACCCCGGAGCACGTCCGCGTCTGGTACGCGTTCGAGGGGTGCGAGATCGACCCGCGGCCCGGCGGGACGCTCCGCTTCCGCTGGGACGAGAAGGGCGAGTTCCACGGCCGGGTGGAGAAGGCGGTGCCGGACGCCCTGTTCCGCTTCCGCCTCGCCCAGGAGCCTGACCACCCCCTGGCCCCGGGTCCGGGTCCGGGCTCGGGCTCGGGCCACTCGACGCTGGTGGAGTTCGTGCTCTCGGCCGAGGGCGGCGGCACGCGGCTGCGCGTGACCGAGAGCGGCATCCGGGAACTGTCGCTCCCCGACGAGGCGAAGGCCAAGCACGCGGAGTACGCTGCCGCGACCTGGGCCACCGCGCTCGAGGAGCTCGCCGCGCTGGCCGCGGCGTCGCACAACTGAGCGGCGCGACAGCACCAGGGCGCGGGACACCGCGCAACTCCCGCGCGTGACAAGGCGGAACGGGGGCGAACCGGGCGCCGTCCGCGCGCCGGGCCGGCGCCGGTGTCACCGTTCGGCACCAGTCCCGCGCGCGGGCGGCGCGGGTGACCTGGCGTGTCGTGGCGGCTCGTAGACTGCACTCTCGTGGATACGACCCTGCATGACCCCCTGGTCGGGCAGCTGCTCGACGGCCGCTACCGCGTCGAGGCGCGCATCGCCGTGGGCGGCATGGCGACGGTCTACCGGGCCGTCGACACGCGGCTCGACCGCGTGCTGGCCCTCAAGGTGATGCATCAGTCGCTCGCCACCGACGACGCCTTCGTCGAGCGCTTCATCCGTGAGGCCAAGTCCGTGGCCAGACTCGCCCACCCCAATGTGGTGGGCGTCTTCGACCAGGGGACCGACGGCTCCCACGTCTACCTCGCGATGGAGTACGTCGCCGGGTGCACGCTGCGCGACGTACTGCGCGAGCGGGGGGCGCTGCAACCGCGGGCCGCGCTGGACATCCTGGAGCCGGTGCTGGCCGCGCTCGGGGCGGCGCACCTCGCGGGGTTCGTCCACCGGGACATGAAGCCGGAGAACGTGCTGATCGGCGACGACGGCCGGGTGAAGGTCGCCGACTTCGGCCTGGTGCGGGCCGTGGACACCAACACCAGCGTCTCCACCGGCAGCGTGCTGGGCACCGTCTCCTACCTGGCGCCCGAGCAGATCGAGCACGGCACGGCCGACACCCGCGCCGACGTCTACGCCTGCGGCGTGGTGCTCTACGAGATGCTGACCGGGTCCAAGCCACACACCGGCACCACCCCGGCACAGGTGCTCTACCAGCGGCTGAACGAGGACGTGCCCCCGCCGTCCGCGCTCGCGCCGCAGGTCGCCCCGGAGCTGGACGGCCTGGTCGCCGCGGCCACCGCGCGCGAGGTCGGGCGGCGTCCGGCCGACGCGGTGGAGCTGCTCGGGCTCGCGCGGACGGCGCGCGCCGCGCTGACCGAGGAGCAGCTCGACGCCGTGCCCCCGCAGGCCACGGCGGAGGCGCACGACAGCTCCGAGGACCGTACGAGCGTGATCCCGCGCCCGGTCGGGGCGGCGGCCGGGCCGGTGCCCGCCGACGAGGAGCGGCTCGAACTCACCAGCCGGCTGGAGCTGCCTGCGGAGCCGCCGGAGGCGGCACGCCCCGGGCGGCCCGCCGGCCAGGGCCGGCTGCCGCGCCGCGGGATCGTGACGATCGTCGTCGGGGTGCTGCTCGCACTCGGCATCGGGGTGGGCGTCTGGTACATCAATTCCGGCCAGTTCTCCAAGGTGCCCGCCGTGCTGGACCTGCCGGAGGCGAAGGCCAGGAAGAAGCTGGAGGACTCCGGCTTCGATGTGAAGGTCGTCTCGGAGTTCAGCGATGTGGTGGACAAGGGCAAGGTGATCTCCACCGACCCGGACGTCGGTGAGCGCATCCGCGACACCGGCACGGTGACCCTCCACGTCTCGCGCGGGCCGCAGCGCGCGGAGGTGCCCAATGTCGTGGGCATGCCGTTCAACAAGGCGAAGCAGCAGATCGCGGACGCGAACCTGTCCGTGTCCAAGGTGACCAGGGAGTTCAGCAACGAGACACCGCAGGGCTCGGTGCTCAGGACCGACCCGGCGGCCGGCACCGTTCGCCGGCCGGACGCCCCGGTGGGGATCGTGGTCAGCAGGGGTCCTGAGATCGACATCCCCGACGTGGTCGGCGAGTCCGAGGACGACGCCCGGTCCGAGCTGACCGAGGCGGGATTCAAGGTGAAGATCGCGAAGCAGCGGGTCTTCTCCGACGAGGACAAGGGCTCGGTGGCCGCGCAATCCCCGGACGAGAAGGCCGCCAAGGGCGACACCGTGACGCTGACCCTGTCCAAGGGCCCGGAGATGATCGAGGTGCCGGACGTCGAGGGCGAGTCCGTGGACGACGCCACGCAGGCCCTGGAGGCGGCGGGCTTCGAGGTGAAGCTGGACAAGCCGCTGCTGTTCCCCGGGGACAAGGTCACCGATCAGTCGGTGGACGCCGGGGACGAGGCGCCCAAGGGCAGCACGATCACGATCAAGGTCAAGGGCGTCTTCTAGGGCCTGTCTCACCAAGGCTGTCACCGCCGGGCCCGGCGCACAGGCGCCGGGCCCGGGCTGGCACCCTGGGCTCGTGAGTACGCCCAAGAACCGCGCCCGCGCCCGCAATCCGGTCGGCGGCCACATCCGCGTGGCCGGCGGCCTGGCCACCATCGGCCTGCCCTACACCCGCGACATCGGCGCCGAGGCCGTCCAGGTCTTCGTCGCCAACCCGCGCGGCTGGGCGACCCCGCGCGGTGTGGAGGCGCAGGACGAGAAGTTCCGCGCGGCGTGCGCCGACCAGTCGATCCAGGCGTACGTCCACGCTCCCTACCTGATCAATTTCGGCTCGCACACCCCCGAGACGGCCGAGCGGTCGGTCGACTCGCTGCGCCACTCGCTGCGGCGTGGCCGCGCCATCGGCGCGCTGGGCGTCGTCGTCCACACCGGCTCGGCCACCGGCGGGCGAGCGCGGTCCACGGCGCTCGCCCAGGTACGGGAGCGGATGCTGCCGCTGCTCGACGAGCTCACCCACGAGGACGACCCCTGGCTGCTGCTGGAGCCGACGGCGGGCCAGGGCACCTCACTGTGTTCCCGGGTCGAGGACCTCGGCCCGTACTTCGAGGCCCTGGACCGGCATCCCAAGCTGGGCGTCTGCCTGGACACCTGCCATGTGTTCGCCGCCGGTCACGACCTGGCGGCGCCGGGCGGGGTGAAGAAGACGCTCGACGAGCTGGTGTCGGTCACGGGCAAGGGCCGGCTGAGGCTGATCCACGCCAATGACTCCAAGGACGTCGCGGGGGCCCACAAGGACCGGCACGAGAACATCGGCTCGGGCCACATCGGCGCCGAGCCGTTCCGGGAGCTGTTCCGGCATCCGGCGACGAAGGGGGTGCCGCTGGTGATCGAGACGCCGGGCGGCAAGGAGGGGCACGCGGCGGACGTGGCCCAGCTCAAGGGGCTGCGCGACGGCTGAGCGGGTGATGAAAAGAGACGGGGACGGGTGGGGAATACCCCGGGGGGGTATATGGTTGGGCGAGAGGACAACAACGACGCCAACAGAAGCGCCACCACCTCCGGAGGCATCCGATGGAGCGGCACGACGTCCAGCCCGGACATGAGCACCACCAGCCCGGCCGACCCGAGCACACCGGCGCGGCCGAGCAGACCGACCAAGGCGACCACACCGGCCACCCAGCCCACCCAGCCCACCCAGGCCAGTCGGGGCATGCAGGCCACGCCGGTCACACCGGCCACCCACGCCACACAGGCGACACCAGCCACACCGGTCACACCGGTCACGGGGGCCACGCCTCGGCGAGCTGGGCCATGGCCGCCCAGGCCACGCTGCACTGCCTCACCGGCTGCGCCATCGGCGAGATCCTGGGGATGGCCATCGGCACCGCGCTGGCCTGGCACAACGTCCCGACGATGATCCTCGCGATCGTGCTCGCCTTTGTCTTCGGCTACTCGCTCACCATGCGCGGCGTCCTGCGCGCCGGGCTCGACACGCGCACCGCCCTGCGGGTCGCCCTCGCGGCCGACACCGTCTCGATCGCCGTGATGGAGCTGGCCGACAACGGCACCATCCTGGTCTTCCCGGGGGCGATGGACGCGACGCTGTCCGACGCGCTGTTCTGGCTCAGCCTCGCGCTGTCCTTCGTGGTCGCCTTCGCCGTGACCACGCCCGTCAACCGGTGGATGATCGGCCGCGGCAAGGGGCACGCCGTGGTGCACCAGTACCACTGAGGCCCGCGCGCCTCCGGGCTACAGCTCCGGGCCGTCCCCCGGCTCCTCCTGGTAGGAGTAGCGCTGCTCGCGCCACGGGTCGCCGATGTTGTGATAGCCGCGCTCCTCCCAGAAGCCACGGCGGTCGGCGGTCATGTACTCCACGCCCCGGACCCATTTGGGCCCCTTCCAGGCGTAGAGGTGGGGGACGACCAGCCGGACCGGAAATCCGTGCTCGGCGGTGAGCAGCTCGCCGTCCTTGTGGGTGGCGAAGATGGTCTTCTCGGCGGCGAAATCCGAGAGCCGCAGATTCGAGCTGAAGCCGTACTCGGCCCACACCATCACATGCGTGACCCCGGGAGCGGGCGGCGCGAGTTCCAGGATCCGGCGCGCCGCCACTCCGCCCCATTCCGCGCCCAGCATGCTGAATTTCGTCACGCAGTGCAGATCGGCCACGACGGTGGAGTACGGCAGCGCCGAGAACTCCTCATGCGTCCAGCCGTGCTTTTCCCCGTCGGCCGTGGCGCCGAAGACCCGGAACTCCCAGCGGTCGGGCTTGAACTTGGGGACCGGCCCGTAGTGCGTCACCGGCCAACCGCGCTGCAGCCGCTGCCCCGGAGGCAGCTGTCCGAGTTCCCCCTCGCGGCTTTCCGACTGACCCATGGCCTCCATGGTGTCAGACCTTGGGGGGTGGTCGTGACCAGGGCATCAGCTATCCGGGCAACTCGCACTAAGCGTGCACTTACTGGACGCTCCCGACGGGCGATGCGACCATGCGCACAAACGGCCGTCCCCGTTCTGATGGGAAGGAGCCCTTCGATGCAGGGCGACCCCGAGGTCCTCGAGTTCCTCAACGAGCAGTTGACCGGCGAGCTGACCGCGATCAACCAGTACTTCCTGCATTCGAAGATGCAGGACAACTTCGGCTGGACGAAGCTCGCGGCATACACCCGGGCGGAATCGTTCGACGAGATGAAGCACGCGGAGACGATCACCGATCGGATCCTTCTCCTGGACGGGCTGCCCAATTACCAGCGGCTGTTCCACGTCCGGGTGGGCCAGACGGTGACCGAGATGTTCCAGGCGGACCGCCAGGTGGAAATCGAGGCCATCGACCGCCTCAAGCGCGGGATCGAGGTCATGCGGACCAAGGGCGACATCACCTCGGCGAATATCTTCGAGGACATCCTCGCCGACGAGGAGCACCACATCGACTATCTGGACACCCAGCTCGCGCTGGTCGAGAAACTCGGCGAGGCGCTGTACCTCGCCCAGCAGATCGAGCAGCCGAGCAGCTGACCGCTACGCGGCCTCCGCCACCCGGGGCCCGGACACGGGCGCGACCACGGGGACACCGGCCGGGCCGAGGGTGTCCTCGGTCTCGCGCCGGGGGCAGGCGCCGCGCCCCAGCAGCGCCTGGATACGCCGCACACAGGAGCCGCAGTCCGTGCCGGCCTTGCAGGCGCCGGCGATCTGGCGCGGGGTGCAGGCGCCGGACTCGGCGTGCTCGCGCACCTGCTTCTCGGTGATGCCGAAGCACGAGCAGACGTACACGCGGCTCTCCAGGTCGGTCGGCGAAGGGTTGATCAGTGAGCTTGATCAGCAAGGTTGATCAGTGAGGTAACCCTTACCTTACCTTCCTCCGGAGGGGCCGACAACGCCGAGGGGCGCGGATCGATGTGATCCGCGCCCCACGGCACCGTTCGTTCCCCTCAGGTCACTGGTCCCGGTACATCTCCGCGACCAGGAACGCCAGGTCCAGCGACTGGCTGCGGTTGAGCCGCGGGTCGCAGGCCGTCTCGTAGCGCTGGTGCAGGTCGTCGACGAAGATCTCGTCGCCGCCGCCCACGCACTCGGTGACATCGTCACCGGTCAGCTCCATGTGGATGCCGCCCGGGTGGGTGCCGAGCGCCTTGTGGACCTCGAAGAAGCCCTTGACCTCGTCCAGCACATCGTCGAAGCGCCGGGTCTTGTGCCCGGACGCCGCCTCGAAGGTGTTGCCGTGCATCGGGTCGCAGATCCAGGCCACCTGGGCGCCGGAGGCCGTGACCTTCTCCACCAGGTCGGGCAGCTTGTCGCGGATCTTGTCCGCGCCCATCCGGGTGATGAAGGTGAGCCGGCCGGGCTCCCGGCCCGGGTCGATCCGCTCGATCAGCGCCAGCGCCTCTTCCGGCGTGGTCGTCGGGCCGAGCTTCACGCCGACGGGGTTGCGGATCCGCGCGGCGAACTCGACGTGCGCCCCGTCCAGCTGGCGGGTGCGCTCGCCGATCCACACCATGTGCCCGGACACGTCGTACAGCTCGCCCGTACGGGAGTCCGTACGGGTCAGCGCCGACTCGTAGTCCAGGATCAGGGCCTCGTGCGAGGCGTAGAACTCGACCGTCTTGAACTCCTCCGGGTCCACCCCGCAGGCGTTCATGAAGTTCAGCGCCCGGTCGATCTCCCGCGCCAGCGCCTCGTAGCGCTGCCCGGCAGGGGACGACTTCACGAAGTCCTGGTTCCAGGCGTGCACCTGGCGCAGGTCCGCGTAGCCGCCGGTGGTGAAGGCGCGCACCAGGTTCAGCGTCGAGGCGGAGGCCTGGTACATCCGCTTGAGCCGCTGCGGGTCCGGGATCCGGGCCTTCTCGGTGAACTCGAAGCCGTTGACCGAGTCGCCCCGGTAGCTGGGCAGGGTCACCCCGTCGCGGGTCTCGGTCGGCTTGGAACGCGGCTTGCTGTACTGGCCGGCGATCCGCCCGACCTTCACCACCGGGACCTCCCCGGCGTAGGTCAGCACGGCGCCCATCTGCAGCAGCGTCTTCAGCTTGTTGCGGATCTGGTCCGCGCCCACGGCGTCGAACGCCTCGGCGCAGTCGCCACCCTGCAGCAGGAACGCCTCACCCCGGGCCACGGCCCCCAGGCGCTCCCGCAGCTGGTCGCACTCGCCCGCGAAGACGAGCGGCGGATAGGACTCGAGCTCGGCGATCACCTCGCGCAGAGCCGCTTGGTCCGGCCAGTCGGGCTGCTGCGCCGCGGGGAGAGACTTCCAGGTGTGGCCACCGGTGTGGGTTTCAGCGTTCACGGTCACGCCAGCAAGGTTACGGGGTCCCCACCGCCGTCCAGCCCCCTGCCCACCAGATGAGACACCCGCCGCCGCGCCCGGGGCGGAACGACGTGAGCGGCCACGACGACCAGGCGGACCACGACGACCACACCACGGGCGGCGACGGGGACTGACGCCGCCCGGAGGACGTGCGGTAGGGTCCGGGGCATGTTCGCGCGACTGACCATGACCTGGTGGTGGACCGCTCATCCGGCGGCCCACTGATCGCGCGTACCCACCGACACCGCGAAGGCCGCCCGAGGGGCGGCCTTCGGCGTATCCGCGGGTCGTTCCTCCCTCCCGGAAGGAACCACCGCCATGCACCGTGATCCGCTCCACGACCCGCACGCGACCGTGCGGCGGCTGCTCGCCGCCGACTGCCCGCCGTTCGCCCTGCTGCACCGCCGTACGCCCGGCCACGCGCCCGACACCGTCGAGGTGCTGCTCGGCCCGGTCACCGAGGTGGAGCGGCTGACCGACATCCCGCTGCCGGCCGGGGCGCCGGGCAACGGCGCGGGAGCGCACGACGCGCTGGCGCTGGTGCCGTTCCGGCAGATCCGGGAGCGGGGGTTCGAGGTGCGCGACGACGGGACGCCGCTGGCGGTGCTGCGGCCCGAGGAGGCGTACGAGCTGGCGCTGGACGAGGTGCTGGACGCGCTGCCCGCGCACGACGTCCGGGTCGAGGGCGGGGCCTTCGACGTGGACGACGACGCGTACGCGCGGATCGTCGAGCGGGTCGTCGAGGACGAGATCGGGGCCGGCGAGGGCGCGAACTTCGTGATCCGCCGGACCTTCCAAGGCGAGATCCCGGGCTTCTCCGCCGCCGACGCGCTCGCGCTGTTCCGCCGGCTGCTGGCCGGGGAGCGCGGCGCGTACTGGACCTATGTGGTCCGGCTGGCGGACGGCCGGACGCTGGTCGGGGCCAGCCCCGAGGTGCATGTGCGGATGTCCGGCGGCACGGTCGTGATGAACCCGATCAGCGGGACGTACCGCTATCCGCGGGACGGGGCGCGGCTGGCGGGGCTGCTGGAGTTCCTGCACGACCGCAAGGAGGTGGAGGAGCTGTCCATGGTCGTGGACGAGGAGCTGAAGATGATGTGCACGGTCGGCGACATGGGCGGGGTGGTGGTCGGCCCCCGGCTCAAGGAGATGGCGCACCTCGCGCACACCGAGTACGAGCTGCGCGGCCGCTCCTCGCTGGATGTGCGGGACGTGCTGCGGGAGACGATGTTCGCGGCGACGGTGACCGGCTCGCCGGTGCAGAACGCCTGCCGGGTGATCGAGCGGTACGAGCCCGCCGGGCCGGACGGGGCGGGGCGCGGCTACTACGCGGGGGCGCTGGCGCTCATCGGGCGGGACGCGGGGGGCGCGCAGACGCTGGACTCGCCGATCCTGATCCGCACCGCCGACATCGACGGCTCGGGCGCGCTGCGCGTCCCGGTGGGGGCGACCCTGGTGCGCCACTCCGACCCGCGCGGCGAGGTCGCCGAGACCCACGCCAAGGCGGCCGGGGTGCTCACCGCCCTCGGGGTGCGGCCCGCCCCGGCGGCCCGGGGCGGCGGGCCCGAGCTGCCCCGGCTGGCCGACGACCCCCGGGTGCGGGCGGCGCTGGACGCCCGGCGAGCCGACCTGGCCCCGTTCTGGCTGCGGATGCACACGCCGCGGACCCCGGCGCACGCCGGGACCCGGCCGGCCGGGCACGCCCTGGTGGTCGACGGCGAGGACACCTTCACGGCGATGCTGGCCCACCTGCTGCGGACGACGGGGCTGACGGTGACCGTGCGGCGGTACGACGAGCCGGGGGTGCGGGAGGCGGCGCTGGCGCACGAGGGGCCGGTGGTGCTCGGCCCGGGGCCGGGCGACCCGTCCGACACCGCCGACCCGAAGATGCGCTTCCTGCGCGGGCTGACGGCGGACCTGGTGCGCGGGCACCGGCACGGGCTGCTGGGGGTGTGCCTGGGGCACGAGCTGCTGGCGGCCGAGCTGGGGCTGGAGATCGTACGGAAGGACGTGCCGTTCCAGGGTGCGCAGGAGCGGATCGGCTTCTTCGGGCGCGAGGAGACCGTCGGCTTCTACAACACCTTCACGGCGCGGTGCGACGACGCGGCGGCGGCCGAGCTGGCGATGCACGGGGTGGAGGTGAGCCGCGACCCGGTGAGCGGGGAGGTGCACGCGCTGCGCGGGCCGAACTTCGCGGGGGTGCAGTTCCACCCCGAGTCGGTGCTGACGCTGAACGGCTCGACCCTCGTGGCCGAGCTGCTGGCGGCCGTCCTGGTGTGACCGCGTCCGCCTGACGGGCCGCGCCCCGGACCCCTCGGGCCCATGAGGGCCGGGGTCCGGGGCGCGGGCCCGGGTCAGCCGAAGAAGACCTCGGCCTCCGCGTACAGGGAGGGGTCGACCGTCTTCAGCCGCGCCGTGGCCTCGCCGAGCGGGACACGGACGATGTCGGTGCCGCGCAGCGCGACCATCTTGCCGTAGTCCTCGTCGCGGACCGCGTCGATGGCGTGCAGCCCGAAGCGGGTGGCGAGCCAGCGGTCGAAGGCGCTGGGGGTGCCGCCGCGCTGGACGTGGCCGAGCACCGTGGTGCGGGCCTCCTTGCCGGTGCGCTTCTCGATCTCCTTGGCCAGCCACTCGCCGATGCCGGAGAGCCGGACGTGGCCGAAGGAGTCGAGCGACTCGTCCTTGAGCACCGCGTCGCCGCCCTTGGGCATGGCGCCCTCCGCGACGACCACGATCGGTGCGTAGCGGATCTTGAAGCGGGACTCGACCCAGGCGCAGATCTGGTCGATGTCGAAGCGCTGCTCGGGGATGAGGATGACGTTGGCGCCGCCGGCCAGCCCGGAGTGCAGGGCGATCCAGCCGGCGTGACGGCCCATCACCTCGACGACGAGAACGCGCATGTGCGACTCGGCCGTGGTGTGGAGGCGGTCGATGGCCTCGGTGGCGATGTTGACGGCGGTGTCGAAGCCGAAGGTGTAGTCGGTGGCGGACAGGTCGTTGTCGATGGTCTTGGGGACGCCGACGCAGCGGATCCCGTACTCGCCGGAGAGCCGCGCGGCCACCCCGAGGGTGTCCTCGCCGCCGATCGCGATCAGGGCGTCGACCTCCTCCTTGGCGAGGTTGTCCTTGACCCGGCGGATGCCGTCCTGGCTCTTGAGGGGGTTGGTGCGGGACGACCCGAGGATGGTGCCGCCGCGCGGCAGGATGCCGCGCACCGCCGGGATGTCCAGGGGGACGGTGTCGCCTTCGAGCGGACCGCGCCAGCCGTCCCGGAAGCCGACGAAGTCGTAGCCGTACTCCTGCACGCCCTTGCGGACGACGGCGCGGATGACCGCGTTGAGCCCGGGGCAGTCGCCGCCACCGGTCAGCACTCCGACCCGCATCGTTTCTTCCCTTCTCCCATGAATTCCTGAATCCCCGTGATTGGCCCGATACGCTAGGTAACGGTAACCGTGATCCAGGTCACACGGGATAGGGCGGGAAGTGAATGCCCTGCGGGCAGGGGCAGTTGAGTTCAGACTTCACCCGATCGAGCGGCTGCGGGGCTCCCCGGCGCACCGCCGGGCGTCTCAGGTGGCGTCCAGGCCGCGTTCGATCGCGTAGCGCACCAGCTCGACGCGGTTGTGCAGCTGGAGCTTGCCGAGGGTGTTCTGGACGTGGTTCTGGACCGTGCGGTGCGAGATGACCAGCCGTTCGGCGATCTGCTTGTACGACAGCCCCTTGGCCACCAGCCGCAGCACCTCCGTCTCCCGCTCGGTCAGCCGGGGGGCGACGGGGCGGTCGGGCGCGGCGGGGGCGGGGTCGCTCGCGAGCCGGCGGTACTCGCCGAGCACCAGGCCCGCGAGCCCAGGGGTGAACACCGGCTCCCCGGCCGCCGTCCGGCGCACCGCGTCCAGCAGCTCCTCGGTACTGGCCGACTTGACCAGATAGCCGGTCGCGCCGGACTTCACCGCCTCCAGCACATCCGCGTGCTCCCCGCTCGCGGAGAGCACCAGCACGCGCGGGCCGGGCGGGTCGGACTCGCCGCCTACGAGCTGCTTGCAGACCTCGACCCCGGGCAGCCCGGGGAGGTTGAGGTCGAGCACCAGGACATCGGGGCTCGCGGCCCTGGCGCGGCGCACCGCCTGGGGGCCGTCGCCCGCCGTGGCCACCACCTCGAACCCGGCCTCGGACAGATCGCGGGCGACCGCGTCGCGCCACATCGGGTGGTCGTCGACCACCATCACGCTCACGGGCCGGCCGTCCTGGCCGTCGCCCTGCCCGTCGCCCCGCTCGCCGTCCTGCCGCTCGGTCATCGCCCGATCTCCCCCCGTCGCGCGACGCCCGGCCGTCGCGGAACCTTCAACTCCACCTCGGTGCCCTGGCCGGGGGCCGAGATCCATTCCGCGCTGCCGCCCAGGTCGCGCAGGCGCCCCCGGATCGACAGCGCCACTCCCAGGCGCCCTTCGCGCTCGGCGTCTGCCAGCCGCCCCTCGGGGATGCCTGGCCCGTCGTCGCGCACGGTCACCGTCACCGCGTCCGGCTCGTCCTCGACCAGGATCCAGGCGTGCGCGCCCTCCCCGGCGTGCACCCGCACATTGTCCAGGGCGGCGCCGACGGCGGCCGCCAGCTCGGTCGCCGCGGCGGCCGGAAGCGGTACGGGGGTGCCCGGCCCGGAGAGCGTGACACGGGATCCGGCGTGCGGGGCCAACAGGGCCAGCAGATCGCGCGGTTCGCCGCCGTCGGCCCCGTCCGGGGCGGGTGCGTCGGCCACCGCCACCAGGGCAGGGCTCACCGCCGGCGGAGCCCCGGCCGGCGCCGGCAGGCCTCCGGCCGGCGGGGCCGCCGCGTCCTGGGCGCCGGGGCCGGTGGCGGGTCCGGTGGAGATCAGGGTGCGGAGCGCGATCTCCTGCTCCCCCGCCATCCGCCCCAGTTCGGCCGCTTCCCCGCCGATCGCGGCGCCCCGCCGCTGCACCATCGCGAGCACCTGGAGCACGCCGTCGTGGATGTCGCGGGCGAGCCGCTCGCGCTCGCGCGTCGCCGCCTCGATCCGCAGCGCGCGGGCCAGGGTGCGCTCACTGGCGCGGGCCACCTCGACCACATAGCCGATCGCCACGCTCGCCACCCACACCAGCATCAGCATGTGGACGGTGTCCTGGGCGAATCCGCCGCGCTCGATGATGTTGGCCGCGCACACGACCGTCGAGGCCCGGGCGGCCCAGCGCCAGCCGCCCTTGACGGCGAAGCCGAGCACCGCCCCGGCGGTCCATATCGACGGCAGGGTCGGTGTGCCCTCGGCGATGCGGTCGTGGGCGTCGACGAGCGGGGTGAGCAGGATGCCGACCACCGCGACGGTCAGGTCACCGACCAGGAACCGCAGGGTGCAGCGCTCGGCCGAGGAGACCATGCGGACGGTGAGCCCGGTCCACACGGTCAGCACGAGCATGTAGGCGCCCGCGCCGAGCGGGTGTTCGTAGTCGTCGAAGCCGTGGACGTAGAGGACGAGCGCGTACAGCAGCGTGAGCACCCGGTAGGCGGTCAGCGCCCGCCACAGGGGCTGCTCCACCGACATGCGCACCACGCGCTCGCCCCTGCCGCGCGCGCCCCTGAGACGCTCGGCTCTGAGACGCCCGCCCTTGAGACGCTGCGCCACTTCCCCACCCCCGTGCCGGACGCGGTCACGTCCCGGCCTTGTCCCCGCTCTTCCCGTCGCCCTCGTCGTCGCCGCTCTTGGCTTCGCGCTTGCGGGCCGCCTCCGCCTCCGCGATCTGCCGCTTGGCGACGGTCGCGTAGATGTCGACGTACTCCTGACCGGACAGCTTCATGATCTCGTACATGACCTCGTCGGTCACCGAGCGCAGGATGAAGCGGTCGTTGTCCATGCCGTGGTAGCGGCTGAAGTCCAGCGGCTTGCCGATCCGGATGCCCGGCCGCATCAGCTTCGGGACGACCTTGCCCGGCGGCTGGATCTTCTCGGTGTCGATCATCGCGACCGGGATCACCGGGGCGCCGGTCGCCAGCGCCACCCGCGCCAGACCGCCCGGCTTGCCGCGGTACAGCCGCCCGTCCGGCGAGCGGGTGCCCTCCGGGTAGATGCCGAACAGCTCGCCGCGCTCCAGCACCTCGATGCCGCTCTTGATCGCGGCCTCGCTCGCGCCGCGCCCGCCCGAGCGGTCGACCGGCAGCTGCCCGACGCCCTTGAAGAACGCGGCCGTCAGCTTGCCCTTCACACCCGGGGTGGTGAAGTACTCCTGCTTGGCGATGAAGGTGACCTTGCGGTCGAGCATCGCGGGGAGGAAGAAGGAGTCGGAGAAGGACAGGTGGTTGCTCGCGAGGATGGCCGGCCCCTCGGCGGGGACGTTCTCCAGCCCCTCCACCCAGGGCCTGAAGGCCAACTTCAACGCTCCGCCGACCGACAGCTTCATGGCGCCGTAGAACAACCGAGGACCTCCTGTATCCGACGAGGAGACCTTAACGTGCCTACCCCCTGTGCGGCGCGCCGCGTACGCTGAGGCGCGGGCCGCCCGGCCCTTTCCACCGACCCGCCGGAAACCGGCCGACAACCGCCACACACACCGAACGGAGATCCGCGGTGCCGCTCCTCCCCGGGGCCCAGCCGTTCCGCCACGACGGCGGAGAGATCGGCGTCCTCGTCTGTCACGGCTTCACCGGCTCGCCCCAGTCGGTCCGCCCCTGGGCCGAGCACCTCGCGCGGCAGGGCCTGACGGTCTCGCTCCCGCTGCTGCCCGGCCACGGCACCCGCTGGCAGGATCTCGCGGTCACCAGCCGCGAGGACTGGTACGCCGAGGTGGACCGCGAGCTGCGCGCGCTCGCCGAGCGGTGCCGGCGGGTGTTCGTGTGCGGTCTGTCGATGGGCGGCGCGCTCGCCCTGCGCCTCGCCGCCCGGCACGGGGCGCGGGTCAGCGGGCTCGCCCTGGTCAACCCGGCCCACGGGATGCACGAGCGGGCCGCCGCGGCACTGCCGGTGCTGCGCCATCTGGTCCCGTCCGCCAAGGGCATCGTCAGCGACATCGCCAAGCCGGGCGTGCGGGAGACGGGCTACGACCGGGTGCCGCTGCACGGCGCGTACCAGCTGCGCCGGTTGCTGCGGGAAGTGGACGCGGAGCTGCCGCGGGTGACCCAGCCGCTGCTGCTGATGCACAGCGCGGTGGACCACGTGGTGCCGCCGGTCGACTCGGCGCGCATCCTCAGCCGGGTCTCGTCCCGGGACGTGACCGAGCTGGTGCTGGAACGCAGCTATCACGTGGCCACGCTGGACCATGACGCGGAACTCATCTTCGCCGAGACCCACGCGTTCATCAGCAGGGTCGCGGAGGGTATGACCGACAAGGACGGCGGGACGGACACGGGACTCGGAAAGGAGGGGGCGGCGGCCAGTGGCGGAGCGTGACCCGAACGAGAACGAGGCAGGCGCGCGGGACGACGACGCCGCGTTCGCCGAGATCGTCGCGGCGTACGGCAAGGAGTCCCGGGAGCCCGACGGCTCGGTGCCCTGGCCCGAGGCCGAGGACCTCCCCGACGACGGCGACGGCCCGGAGCGCCGGGGCGCCCGGGGCGCCGGGAGCAGCGGCGCCGGGAACGACCGGCACGACGGAGACGGCGGGGACGGTGGGGACGACGGGGACGGGGAGGACGCCGAGCGCCGGTCCGAGCGGGACGGGGCCGGCCCGGCCGCCGTGGCCGGGACCGATCGGCCCGTCGGCAGCTTCATCGTGTACGCGCCGGGCGTCGGCCCCCGCGACTGGGAGCCCGCCGAGCCGTCCGACGACGACTTCGACGAGACCGACGAGGGCCACTTCGTCCCGCCCGAGCCGCCCCCGCTCCCCGAGAGCGACACCACCGCCCGCTTCGCCTGGCTGGGCGTCCTGGGCGGCCCCCTGCTGCTGCTCGGGGTGGTGCTGTTCCAGGTGGAGCTGACCTGGTGGATCACCACGCTGGGGGTGGGCGGCTTCCTGGGCGGCTTCACCACGCTGGTGCTGCGGATGAAGGACGACGACGAGGAGGACGACGACCCGGGGCGCGGCGCGGTCGTCTGAGCGGTGCCGGAGCCCTTACCGCGGGCCGGGCTCCGGCCGCGGGAGGCGGAGGGCGGCCAGGACCGGGAGGTGGTCGGAGGCCGCCTTCAGGTCGGCGTCCGTGACCCCTGGCAGCCCGGCCGGCACCCCGCAGCCGAGGATCTCCACGCCCTCGGTCGCGAACAGCGCGTCGATGCGGCGCCGCGGCCGGCCCGGGGAGTAGGTGAACTCGCTGCCCCAGGGCCCCACCGCCCAGCCGTCGCGCAGCGGACCGGCCAGCCGCTGGAAGGCGGGGCCGTCGGGCACGTCGTTGATGTCCCCGGCCAGCACGGCGTACGGGACGTCCAGCGCGGCGAGGTGGTCGAGCACCATCCCGGCCTGGTCGTAGCGCTCGGCCGCGGCCAGGCTCAGATGACAGCTGACCACGCCGAGCCTGATGTCCCCCGCCCCCCGGTGGCCGCCGAAGCGCAGCACGGCGGTGGCCAGGCCGCGCCGGTGCAGGCCGGGGACGCGGGGCAGCAGGATGTCCTCGGTGCGCTCCACATGGGCGCGCAGCGAGGTCAGCAGCATCGGGCCGGTGGCGGTGGCGCCGCCGGTGGTGTGGACGAGGTCGGTCTCGCGGGCCAGCCAGGCGGCGGCCTTGCGCCAGCGGAAGAAGCGCGGCGCCTCCTGGACGCACACCACGTCGGGGGCGCAGGCCCGGATCACCCGGGCCAGCGCCTGCCGGTCGTCGCGCAGCGAGCGGATGTTGTAGCTGAGCACGCGCACCACCGCCGCGTCCTGAGCGGTGGCGGACGCCGGCAGGTCGGCCAGTACCACGATCTCGTCCCCCCGTCCCGGTCAGCCCTGGCGGGCCAGGTCGGCGGCGCCGACGAGCCCGGCCTTGCCGCCGAGCTGGGCGGCGAGCACCTGGGCGTGCGGACGCCACTGATTGCCGACCAGCCAGCGGCGGAAGGACTTGCGGATCGGGTCGAGGACCAGGTCGCCCTCGTCGGACACGCCGCCGCCGACGATGAACGCCGAGGGGTCGAAGAGCGAGGCGAGGTCGGCCAGGCCGGCGCCGGCCCAGCGGGCCAGCTCGCGGAAGGAGTCGATGGCGACCGGGTCGCCCTGGCGGGCGGCGTCGCTGATGTGCTTGCCCTGGATGCCCTCGGGGGTGCCGTCGCCGAGGCCGAGGAGCACCTGGGCGTTCTCCGGGGTGGCGTTGGCGCGCTGCTTGGCGTAGCGGACCAGGGCGCGGCCGGAGGCGTACTGCTCCCAGCAGCCCTGGCTGCCGCAGCCGCACAGCAGCCCGTCCGGGACGACGCGGATGTGGCCGAACTCGGCCGCGACGCCGAACCGGCCGCGGTGCAGCTTGCCGCCGATGATGATGCCGCCGCCGAGGCCGGTGCCGAGTGTGATGCACACGACGTCGTCATGGCCCTGGCCGGCGCCGAAGCGGTACTCGCCCCACGCGGCCGCGTTGGCGTCGTTCTCGACGACGACGGGCAGGCCCACGCGCTGCTCGACCTTGTCCTTGAGCGCCTCGTGACGCCAGTTGATGTTGGGCGCGAAGAGGACCGTGGCGCGCTTGTCGTCCACGTATCCGGCCGCGCCGATGCCGACGGCCTCGATGTCATGGCCGGTGCTGACCGTGCGCACCGCGTCCGCGATGGCGTCGACGACCCCCTCGGGAGTGCGCGGGGTCGGCACCTTGCACGTCTCGAGAATCGAGCCCTCTTCGTCGACCACGCCAGCTGCGATCTTCGTGCCGCCGATGTCGACGCCGATGGTGAGTCCCATGTGTCCCTCAGTTATGTGGTCGAACCCCGCCGAGCACAACGGTACCGGAGATGGGGCTCAGTCGAGGTCGATGTGTTCACTACTCGAAGACTCGCCGCCCTTGTCCGGGCCGTCCTCGTGCGTGCCGTCGGCGCCCTCGGCGCCCCGCGTCCAGCGCTGCTCCTGGCCCAGAACTGCCGCCCGGTAGGCGGCGAGAAGCTCGCTGCCCGCGGTGGCGAGATGGTCGAAGACCTCGGGGTTCCGCTCGATGACCGGCTCGACGGCCGACTTCGCCTGTGCGATCAAGTGTTGTACGGCGCCGTGCACGGCCGTCCCGGCCAGCGGTCCCTGGGGCCCGGCGAACCGGTCGGCGATGGCCTCGGCCAGCTTGCGCAGTTCCTCGGCGGCGCTGCCCGGCTGCTCCTGGCCGCCCTCCTGGGACCGGCGGCGGGCGCGCTCCGCGGCGAGGTCCTCGGCGCAGGCCCGCTCCCAGGCGTCGGGGTCGATGTCGGTGACCGGGACCTCGTCGACCGGGGGTTCGGCGGGGCGCTCGGTGGCGTCGCTCATGGCGGGCTCCTGCGGCGGGGTGACTGGCCGCCCGGGGGCGTTCATCCGGGCTTACTCCCGACGTTACCGGAACGCCGAGGCGAGAAAAGGGGCTGGAGGCGTCACAGGCCCCTGGGCCACAGTTCGGGGTCCGGGGCGAAGCGGACGTGGAGGCTGCCGTCGCGCAGCCCGGCGCCGGAGACGGTGCAGCGGCGCAGGGCGGACGGCAGCGGCAGGACGCGGTGGAACGGGCCGACGGTGATGATGAGTTCGTCGCCGCGGCGTACCAGGCCGAGGGTGTCCCGGTCGGCGCCGGGCAGCGGCAGCCGCCACACCAGCACCCCTTCGTCGGCGAGCCGGTCCTCGACCGTCCACGGCTCGGCGGCCGGGCGGTCCGGGCGCGGCCCGGGGGCGCCGGCCGGGCCGGCGAGGGCGGCGAGCCCGGTGGCGGGGCCGCCGCCGTGGGCCGCGCCGCCCGCCTCGGCCGGGCCCCCCGTTTCGCCGGGGCCGACCGCCCCGCCCAGGCCCTCCGCCTCGCCCGGGTCGCCCGCCTCGATCGGGTCGCGGCCCAGGTGCGGCAGCTCGCGCACCGGGACCTCGGGGGCCCACTCGCCGTGCAGCTCCTTGAGCGCGGCCTGCTGCCGGCCGGACAGCGCCGCGAGCCAGGGGTCGGCGGCGCCGGTGGGCAGCAGCCGGTTGGCGACCACGGCCTCCACCCGGCAGCCGTACAGCGCGAGTCCGGCGCGGGCGGTGCGCAGCGCCCGGTCGGCGAGCGGCCCGGGCTCCACCACCAGCCGTACGGTGGTGGCCTCGGACTCGATCAGGGCCTGGACGGCGGCCAGCTCCCGCTCCCAGCGCTCGGCCGTCTCGTACAGCTTCTGCGCGGGCATCGGCACCCCGGCGAGCTGCGCGAGCATCGGCCGCAGGGCGCGCGCCGCCTGCCGCTCGGCGGGCAGCAGCCGCCGCAGATAGCGGCGCAGCTGTTCGGGCAGGGCGAGGACGGCGACGGTGTCCGGGGCGGGCGGCATGTCGACGACCAGGACGTCCCAGCCGGCCGGGACGTCCCAGCCGGCCACGGCGGGGCCCGCGTCATGGGCGGCGCGCAGCGCGCGCAGCAGCGCGAAGGCCTCCGTGCCGGGCAGGCCGGTCAGCTCCTCGGGGTCCAGCGGGGCGGCGCCGAGCATGTCCAGCGCGCCATGGCCGCGCTCCTGGAGGACGGTCAGCTCGCCACGGAACCAGTCGTCGGCGGCGACGCGCGCGGCCCACAGCCCGGGAGCCGCCTCGACCGGCGGGGACCACGGCAGCCGCCGGGCGGCCGGCGCGGCGGCGGGCCGGGGCGCGGGGATGCCCAGCAGCGCCTCGGGGGTGCCGTCGCGGTCGGCGGTGAGCAGCAGGGCGCGCCGCCCCTCGCGGGCCGCGGCGAGCGCGGTCGCGGCGGCGACGGTGGTGCGGCCCGCGCCGCCGGTACCGGTGACGAGGACCGTACGCATGTGAAGGAGCCTCCGGGCAGGGTGGGGCGTGTCTTCCCGACGGTAGCGGGATCGGCGGCGCTCGCGGTCGCGCCCGCGCCGAGGGGTGGGTGGCCGGGGGCCTCGGGCCCGGTCGGGCCCGTTCGATACGGCTAGGCGGCGCTCTCCACGCGCTTCTTCAGGCCGGCCAGGGCGCGGTCGATGATGACCTTCTCGGCCTTGCGCTTGATCATGCCGAGCATCGGGATCTTGACGTCGACGGTGAGCTGGTAGGTGACCTCGGTGCGCTTGCCGCCGTCGAGGGGGGCCAGCCGGTACGAGCCGTCGAGGGAGCGGAGCATCTGGGACTTCACCAGGGACCAGCTGACCTGGTTGTCCCCTGTCCAGGTGTACGCCAGGGTGTAGTCGTCCTTGATCGCCCCGGCGTCGAGCAGCATCCGCACCTTCTCGGCGCGCCCCTGGTCGTCCTTGGTGAGGACGTCGGCCTCCTTCACCTCTCCGGACCATTCCGGGTAGCGGTCGAAGTCGGCGATCACCTCCATCACGTCGGCCGGTGCCGCCTCGATCGTGATGCTCGAGCTGGTGTGTTCCGCCATCGCCGTGGTCCTTCGGTATTGGTCGGTGTTGATCCGCGTTGTTTCGCCGCTCTCTGCCGCTGAAGGCTACCGCGCGCGACTCACCGCTCGACTCACCACTCCAGGGTCCAGGGGGTCCCGGTCGAGGCGAAGTGTCCGACGTTGACGCACTCGGTGGCGCCGATGCGCATCCGGCGGGCGAGTGGCTGGTGGACATGGCCGAAGAGGGCGTACTTGGGCCGGGTGGCGCGGATGGCGTCGAGGAGGGCGGCGCTGCCCCGCTCGAAGCGGCGGGCGACGGTGTCGTAGCACAGCTCGGGGGTGTCGGGCGGTATGTGGGTGCACAACACGTCGACCTCGCCGAGCGCCGCGATCTTCGCGGCGTAGACCTCGTCGTCGATCTCGTACGGCGTGCGCATCGGGGTGCGCAGCCCGCCGCCGACGAAGCCGAAGACCAGGCCGCCGATCTCGGCCCGCCCGCCGTCCAGGACGGTGGTGCCGGGGCGGGCGTACTCGGGCCACAGCCTCGGGATGTCGACATTGCCGTAGGTGGCGTAGGTGGGGGTGGGGAAGGCCGCGAAGAGTTCGGCGTACTGGCGGCGTACCGCGGACTCGATGGCGGCCTCGCGGTCCATCCCGTCCCACAGCCGGTTGCCGAACTCGCGGGCCTCCTGGAACCGGCGGGCGGTGCGCAGCTCGACGATGCGGTGGGCGTTCTCGACGCCGAACAGGTCGGGGAAGATGCCGCGGGAGTGGTCGGCGTAGTCCAGGAAGAGGACCAGGTCGCCGAGGCAGATCAGGGCGTCCGCCCCGTCGCCCGCCGTCCTGAGGTCCCGGCTGTTGCCGTGCACGTCGCTGACCACGTGAACTCGCATGGCGGTCAGCCTAGACCCGGCCCGCCCGCCCGTCCGGCACGGCCCCCGCACCACCCCGCCGCCACCTGCGGTTACTTCCGGGTCCCGGGCGGGGTCGACTAGTCTGCGGCCAGTACGAGAGCGGTGTGTGACGCAGCGAACATCTGGGAGCGCCCCCTATCCCAGACGGCATACCCATCGGTAACGTCCGGGCAGTCCATCACCCCCCATTGCCCGTGTAGCGGCGCCGGCGCCCGACGAGGAGCAGCAGTCTTGCGCGAGTTCAGCCTTCCGGCCCTGTACGAGGTTCCGGCCGACGGGAATCTGACCGACCTCATCCGGCGCAACGCCACCCACCACCCCGAGGTCGCGGTGGTCGGCCGGAAGGTCGACGGTCAGTGGCGGGACGTGACCGCCGTCGAGTTCCTCGCGGAGGTGCGGGCCGCGGCGAAGGGGCTGATCGCGGCCGGGGTGGAGCCGGGCGACCGGGTGGGGCTGATGTCCCGCACCCGCTACGAGTGGACGCTGCTGGACTTCGCCATCTGGAGCGCGGGCGCGGTGACGGTGCCGGTCTACGAGACCAGCTCCCCCGAGCAGACGCAGTGGATCCTCGGCGACTCGGGCGCGGTGGCCGCCGTGGTGGAGACCGCCGCGCACGAGGCCGCCGTCGAGTCCGTACGGGACACCCTGCCGGCGCTCGCGAACCTCTGGCGGATCGAGGGCGGCGGGGCGGTGGAGACCCTGCGGAAGCTGGGCGCGGACATCGCGGACGAGGTGGTGGACGAGCGCAGCGCCATCGCGAACGCCGACTCCCCCGCCACCATCGTCTACACCTCGGGCACCACCGGGCGCCCCAAGGGCTGTGTGCTCACCCACCGCAGCTTCTTCGCGGAGTGCGGCAACGTGGTGGCGCGCCTGAAGCCGATGTTCGTGACCGGCGAGTCGTCGGTGCTGCTGTTCCTGCCCGAGGCGCACGTCCTCGGGCGGCTGGTGGAGATCGCGGCGGCGCTGGCGCCGATCAAGCTGGGTCATGTGCCGGACATCAAGACGCTCACCGATGAACTCGCCTCGTTCCGGCCGACGTTGGTGCTGGGCGTGCCGCGCGTCTTCGAGAAGGTGTACAACTCGGCGCGGGCCAGGGCGCAGGCCGACGGCAAGGGCAAGATCTTCGACAGGGCGGCCGAGACCGCCATCGCCTACAGCAAGGCGCTGGACACCCCCGGCGGTCCGTCCTTCGGCCTCAGGATCAGGCACCGGATCTTCGACCGGCTGGTCTACGGCAAGCTGCGGGCCGCGCTGGGCGGCCGGGCCACCCACGCGATCTCCGGCGGCGCCCCGCTGGGCGCCCGGCTGGGCCACTTCTACCGGGGCATCGGCTTCACGGTGCTGGAGGGCTACGGGCTGACGGAGTCCTGCGCGGCGACCACCTTCAACCCGTGGGACCGGCAGAAGATCGGCTCGGTGGGCCAGCCGATGCCGGGCACGGTGGTGCGTATCGCGGACGACGGCGAGGTGCTGCTGCACGGCGACCACCTGTTCACCGAGTACTGGAACAACAAGGCGGCGACGGCGGAGGCGCTGTCCGACGGCTGGTTCCACACCGGTGACGTGGGCACGCTCGACGAGGACGGCTATCTCACCATCACCGGCCGCAAGAAGGAGATCATCATCACCGCGGGCGGGAAGAACGTGGCCCCGGCGGTGATCGAGGACCGGATCCGGGCGCACGCCCTGGTGGCCGAGTGCATGGTGGTCGGCGACGGCCGCCCCTTCGTCGGCGCGCTGGTCACCGTCGACGAGGAGTTCCTGCCCCGCTGGCTGGCCGAGCGCGGCAAGCCGGCCGGGGCCACGGTGGCGGAGCTGCGGGAGGACCCCGATCTGCTGGCCGAGATCCAGCGGGCGGTGGACGACGGGAACGCGGCGGTCTCCAAGGCGGAGTCGGTGCGCAAGTTCCGCATCCTCACCACGCAGTTCACCGAGGACGGCGGGCATGTCACGCCGTCGCTGAAGCTCAAGCGGAACGTGGTGGCCAAGGACTTCGCGGCCGAGATCGAGGCCCTCTACCAGGGCTGACGGCCCCGTCCCCGGCCGGCCTCGTCCCTGGGGCCCCCGGCCGGCCGCGCCCCGGGGTCACTCACCGGTCAGAGCAGGCCCTCCAGGCGTTCGGCGAGCAGGTCCCAGCGCCAGCGCTCCTCCACCCAGGCGCGCCCCCGCTCCCCCATCCGCCGCCGCAGCTCCGGGTCCTGGAGCAGTGCCACGATCCGCTCGGCCGCCTGGCCGGCGGAGCCGCCGCGCACCACCCAGCCCGTCTCGCCGTCGAGGACCGCGTCCGGCGCGCCACCGGAGTCGCCCGCCACGACGGGCAGACCGGTCGCGGACGCCTCCAGATAGACGATGCCGAGCCCTTCCACGTCCAGCCCGCCACGGCGGGTGCGGCACGGCATGGCGAACACGTCCCCCGCGCCGTAGTGGGCGGGCAGTTCCTCCCAGGGGACCGCGCCGGTGAAGCGCACGGAGCCGGCGACCCCGGTGGTCTCGGCCAGCCGGTGCAGCTCCTTGGCGTACGGGCCGCCGCCGACGATCAGCAGGACGGCGTCCGGGACCTCGGCGAGGATCCGCGGCATGGCCTCGATGAGGGTGTCCTGTCCCTTGCGCGGCACCAGCCGGGACACACAGACGACGACGGGACGGTCGGCGAGCCCGAGCCGGACGCGGATCTCCTGGCCGCCGGAGTCGGGGTGGAAGGTCTTCTCGTCCACGCCGGGCGGCAGTTGGACCATGCGGGCCGCTGCCTCCGGCCCCACCGCGGCCGCGATCCGCGAGCGGGTGTACTCGCCGAGGTAGGTCAGGGTGTCGGTGGACTCGCCGATGCGGCGCAGCAGCCCCCGGGAGGCGGGCAGCTGGGCCCAGGCCGCCTCGTGCCCGTGGGTGGTCGCCACCAGCCGCCGGGCGCCGGCCCTGCGCAGCGCGGGGGCCATCAGCCCGAGCGGCGCGGCGGCCCCGAACCACACCGAGGCGCAGCCGTGGGCGCGCAGCAGCTCGGTGGCCCGCCGGGTCACCCGCGGGGTGGGCAGCAGCATGGTGGTGCGGTCCCGTACGACCCGGAACGGCTGCTCGGCGTCGAACCGGGCGGTGGCCTCGGCGCCCTCGCGGCCGTGCTTCCAGGTGGAGGCGTAGACGACGACCTGCCCCGGGTCCAGGCGCAGCGCCATGTTGTGCAGGAACGCCTGGATGCCGCCGGGCCGGGGCGGGAAGTCGTTGGTGACGATCAGGGTCTTGTCCATCCCCGCCGACAGTACCGGGTGGGGGCGGTCGGTACGGGTCCGATCAGGACGCGCCGACTCGGTCCGGCGCCCGCTCGGCGGCCGCCGGGGGCGGGGCGAAGCGGCGGGACAGGGCCAGCACGGCCAGGCACTGGAGGGCGGCGGCCAGCGCCATGGCCGCGCACACCCCGGGCAGTCCGAAGCCGGCGAGGCCGTGGGCCAGGGGCAGCTGGACGGCCGTGCCGGCGAGGGTGACGCGCAGCATCAGCGGGCTGCCCCCGGCCCCCTCGAAGACCCCGCCGACGGCGATGAAGCAGCCCAGGAGGGCCAGATACGGGCCCAGGCAGCGCAGGAACGCGGTGCCGGCCTCGGCGACGTCCGGCCGGGCGCCGAAGGCCCGCATCACCCACGGCGCGGCGGCCAGCAGCGCGAGGGCGGCCAGCACGCCGAGCGCGGCGCCGAGCAGCGCGGCCTGGCGGGCGATGGCGGCGCGCCCGTCGCGGCCGGCGCCGAGGGTGTGGGCGGTGTGGATGGCGGCGGCCTGCCGCACGGCATAGAAGGACATGGTGGCCACGTACATGGCCTTGGTGGCGATGGCGTACGCGGCGACGGAGGGCACCCCGATCCGCGCCACGACGGCGACCAGCAGCAGGGAGCCGGCCATCCGGGCCGTGAAGTCGGCGGCCATCGGCAGGCCGGTGGCGGCGGTGGCGCGCAGGGCGCTCCAGGTGCGCCCGGCGGGGCGGGCGGTGGCGGCCTGGCGCAGCAGGGGGTTGCGGCCTGGGGTGCGGTAGGGATCGGGAGAAGGAGCGGCGTCCGGCGCGGTCGATCGCAAGGCGCCGGAAGGTCCTCGTAGCGGAGCTACTAGGGCGTTTCGGCAACGCCGCGAGCGGCTGTGCCGGGCGTCGCGACGCCGATCCCTACCGCACCCCAGGCCGCTGCGACGCAGCGCCACCAGGCCGGCCGCGAGGGCGGCCGAGCGGCCGGCGACGGTGGCCCAGGCGGCGCCGTGGACGCCGAGCGTGGGCAGCCCGCACAGGCCGAAGATCAGCAGCGGGTCGAGGACGAGGATCAGCGCGTTGCCGAGGAAGGCGAGGCGCATGGGGGTGCGGGTGTCCCCGGCTCCCTTGAGGATGCCGTCGAGGAGGTTCTGCGCGAAGAAGACGGCGAGGCCGGGCAGGGAGATCGCGAAGTAGCCGGCGGCCAGCCGCTGGGCCGGCCCGTCGCCGCCGCCGAGCACCAGGGAGGCCAGGGGCTCGCGCAGCGCCCAGCCGCCCACCGCGACGGCCGGGGTGAGCAGCGCGCACAGCGCCCACCCGCCGCGCACGGCGGTGCGCAGGGCCACCGGGTCGCGGGCGCCCCGGGCGCGGGCCACGAGCACGGTGGTGCCGCTGCCGGCCATGAGGATCAGGCCCAGGGCGAGGTTCTCGACGTTGGTGGCCACGGCCACGGCGGCGACGGCCGGGCCGCCGAGGCGGGCCACCCACACCATGTTGACGATTCCGGCGACCACACCGGCCAGCAGTTCGCCATAGACCGGATACGCCAGCCTCACCAGCCGGCCCCGGTGCGCCTTGCCCTGGTGCTCCCCGACCCGTCGCTGCTCGGACGACATCGCTTCTCTCCCCCGCGACAAACGAATACCTCGATTAGAGGTACCACGATGAGAGGTATCATGATGCGGGCGAGCGGACAAGGGAAACGCAAGGGGAAGGGCGTCGCCGAAGGTGCTGGAGCTGTCGATCCTCGGTTTCCTGTACGACCAGCCGCTCCACGGCTACGAGTTGAAGGAGCGCATCAAGGCCCTGAGCGGCCATGTACGCCCGGTCAGCGACGGCGCGCTCTACCCGGCGATCACCCGGCTGACGAAGGCCGGCCTGCTGGAGCAGCGCACCGAGCCGGGCGCGGGCGCCGCCCCGCGCCGGGTGCTGTCCCTCACCGACGCGGGCCGCGCCGAACTGCTGTCCCGGCTGCGCGCGCCCAAGGACGTGGAGATCACCGACGGCCAGCGCTTCTTCACGCTGCTCGCCTTCCTCCGCCATCTGCCCGACCCGGCCGAGCAGGCGGCCGTGCTGCGCCGCCGCCAGGCGTTCCTGGACGCCCCGTCGAGCTTCTTCTACGAGGGCGGGGAGCCGGTCCGCGCCGAGGGGGCCGGGGACGTCTTCCGCGAGGGCATGCTCCGGATCGCCCGGGCGACCACCGCCGAGGAGAGGCGGTGGCTCGCGGACGCCCTGTCCCGACTGGAGGTCCCGCCCCGGCCGGAGGTCCCGCCCCGGCCGGAGGGGCAGGGGCCCGAGGTGGCCTGAGGGAGGCTCAGCGGGCCGGGCGGGCCACGCCGAACTGGGCGGCCACGTACGCGCGCCACAGGTCGGTGAACTCGCCCAGGCCCACGCCCAGCACCTCGCGCAGCGCGGACTCCACCGCCCCCTCGCGGCGCGGGCTCTCGCCCACCGCCCGGTAGAACGCGACGAGTTTCCGCTCCCCCCACTTCTGCGCGATCATGCGGCAGGCCAGCCAGCCCTCCTCGTACGCCTGGGACAGGCGCTCGGCCTTGCCGCCGAAGCTGAAGGCGCCGTCCGCCGGGAGCGCGTCCGGCAGCCGGCCGGCCGCGACGGCCTGGGCGAGTTCGGGGGCCACCTCGTGGGGGCCGCGGCCGGCGCCCAGGTAGCCCGCCCAGTCGGCGAAGCCCTCGGAGAGCCACAGCGGGGTGGCGGCCGTGGTGGCGGCGCGGGTGGCCACATGGGCCGTCTCATGGGTGATGACCACGCGCCGGCCGAAGTCGCCGAGGATCCGGTACGCCTCGGGGTTGACGATGACCCGGTCGGCGGCCGCGTCCCGGCCGCCGCCCACCTCGCCCGTGGTGACGGCCGCGATGCCGCGGTAGCCGCTCGCGGAGGAGCCCAGCAGGGCGGCCATCCGGTCCAGGGAGGCGGGGACCTCCACCACGACCCGCCCGGCCCAGGAGTGCGGCCACACCTTCCGCAGCACGCCCACCCCCCGGTCCGCGGCGGCCGCCACCTCGCGCAGCCGCCGCCGGTCCTGGCCAACGCCGAGGACCAGGCTGTGCTCGCCGCGCACGGCGCTCACCGCGCCCTGGTCCCACAGCTCCACGGAGGTCCGCCGGCCGTCGTCCTCGCCGTCGTCGGAGGCCACGTACCAGCGCCCGTTCCGCTGGGCCAGGGTCAGATACTCCTCGGCGACCACGGGCGCGGTGTCGTATCCGGAGATCCGGTAGCGCAGTTCGACCCGGGCGGCGAGGCGGCGGCCCTGGCCGAGGGAGGGGGTGAAGCCGCCGGTGTCCACCAGGCGGTAGGTCCAGGAGCGCAGCGGTACGGCGGCCAGGTTCGCGAACATCCGCCGCTGCTCGGCCAGATAGCGGGCCGAGCTCCGGTCGACGGTGGCCAGGAAGGCGTCGGCGTCCCGCTCCCGGACCGCCGCGGCCCGCCGGTCGAGCAGCCGCTGCACGGCCTGCCCGTCGCGCCCCGCGGCGTCGTCGGGGGGCGGGGCGGCGCCGCAGCCGGTGAGCGCGGTGGCCGGCAGGGCGCAGAGCGCGGCCAGGCACAGCGCCGCCGCCCGTCTGGTCGCCCACCGCCGTCGGCCCGCCCGCCGCATACCCGCCACGCCGTAGATCGTACGAGGCCGACGGGCCGGATTCAGGCGCGCGTATCAGACACGTGTGATGGCGGAAATCGGCATCATGCCGACCGGGTCGTACCGCACCCGCGCCCCCGGGTAGGGCGCGTGGATGACCCGCCCGTCGCCCGCGTACATCCCGACGTGGCCCGCGTCGGAGCGGTAGACCACCAGGTCGCCCGGGCGGATGTGGCCGAGCGTCACCTGCTGCCCGGCGGAGGCCTGCTGCTGCGAGGTGCGCGGGATCGCCACCCCGGCCCGCCCGTACGCCCATTGGGTCAGCCCCGAGCAGTCGAACGCCGCGGGCCCGGCCTGCCCCCAGGCGTAGGGCCGGCCCACCGCCCCGCGCGCGGCCTCGAGGGCGGCGGCGGCGCGTGGCGAGGACGGCGGCAGATCGGGCGCGCCGGACGGCTGGAGGGCCGCCGGGGAGCCGTGCAGATAGGCCGTGCGCTCGCCGGGTGACAGGGCGTTGAGCAGTCGGCGCGCGGTGGCCAGCTTGTGCCGCACCGCCCGCTTGTGGCGGATGACCGCCTTGCGGCTGTGCTCCAGCCGCGCCAGCCGGGCGGCCGCCTCGGCGCGCTGCTGGCGCAGCGTGCGCTGGGCGGCCTGGAAGACCCGCAGCTGCCCGGCCTGCCGCTCGCCGATCCGCTCCAGGGTGGCGGCCTTGGTCAGGTAGTGGGCGGGGTCCTCGGAGAGGATCAGGGCGAGGCCGGGGGCGACGCCGCCGGAGCGGTACTGCCCGCCGGCGAGGGCGGCGAGCGCCAACCGCATCCGGTTGAGCCGCTCCTGGCCGCGGGCGACGCGGTCCTGGAGCCGGTCGACCTGGCGGCGCAGCCCCTCGGTGTGCGCCTCGGCCGCGTTGTACCGCTCGGTGGCCCGCTCGGCCTGCGCGTAGAGCCGCTGGACGGCGCCGGGGGTGGCGCCCTGGGCCGTGGGGTCCTGGGCGGGGTCGCGCGGCTCGGCGCCGGCCGGGACCGCCGACAGCACGGCCGCCTGGGCCACGGCGGCCGAGGCGGCGGTCAGGGCGGTCACCCGGCCCAGGAGGGCGGCCCGGCCGGAGCCGGAACGCACCGGGCCGGGCTGGGGGTTTCCGGGCTGAGAGGGACGGCGAGAGGACGCCATGGGGAAGCCGCACTCCCTTCCGCTGTGTCGGGAAGTCCGCTGAGTCGCGAAGTCCGTTGTGTCGGAATGCCTGTTGCGTCGCAATGTCTGGTGTGTGGGGATGTCCGGTGTCTGGGGATGTTCGTCGCGTCGCAACGAACTGCGCGCAGACAGTAACCGGACGATCACGCACGGTCCAATGGCCGTACCGGGCAGACAATGTGACGCCCCGCCGGAGACGCAGGTCACCGGCGGGGCGGACGCTCAGCGGGAGTGGTCGGCTTCCCCCTAATTCCCCCGAACGGACGGTCCGGGGACGGGTCGTCAGACCCGGACGCCGAACATGAACGGCATGTTGTCCATCGACTCGTAGCGCACATTGGCCCCCGGCTTGGGAGCGTGGAGGACCTGGCCGTTGCCCGCGTACAGGCCTATGTGGTGCAGGTCGCCGTAGAAGAGGACCAGGTCGCCCGGCTTGAGTTCGCCGCGGCTGATGCGGGTGCCGGCGTTGGCCTGGTCCTGGGAGATGCGCGGCAGCGAGACGCCGGCCTGGGCGTAGGCCCAGCCGGTGAGCCCGGAGCAGTCGAAGGAGGAGGGCCCGGTCGCGCCCCACACGTACGGCGAGCCTATCTTCGTCTTGGCGGCGGCCAGCGCGGCGGCGGCGAAGTTGGAGTTGGGGGCCTCGTTGCCCAGGTCCACCCGCTCGGTGGAGCGGTTGGCCCGCTCCTTCTCCTTGGCCGCGATCCGGGCCCGCTCCTGGGCGGAGAGGGTGTTCAGGAGCTGCTGGGCCTTGGAGAGCTTGCCCTGGATCTCCTTCTTCTTCTGACCCAGCGCCTTGCGGGTGTCCTCGAGGTCCTGCAGCTTGGTGGCCGCCTCTTCGCGCTGCTGCTTGAGCGTGCGCTGCTTGTCGGCGATCTTGCGCAGCGACTCGGCCTGCTTGCTGCTCAGCTGGTTGAGCGTGGAGGCCTTGTCGAGGTAGCTGTCCGGGTCGGAGGAGAGCAGCAGCTGCACGGAGGGGTCGATGCCCCCGGAGCGGTACTGGGCGGTGGCCATCGAACCCAGGCCGTTGCGGAGCTTGTTCAGCTCCTCCTGACCGCGCGCCACCTTGTCCTGGAGCTCGCCGACCTGCTTCTCCAGCTTCTCCTTCTTCTCCTTGGCGCCGTTGTACTTCTCGGTCGCCTGCTCCGCCTGCTCGTAGAGCTTGTCGACCTGCTCCTTGACGTCCTTCTTGTCCGCCTTGGGCGCGGCCTGCGCGGCCTGGGACGAGAGGGCGACAGCCGCGGCGGCCGTCGCGGTGAAGACGGTTACCCGAGTGCGGCTCGGCTGCTTGGGTCGACGGTGGGACGCCACGAAGGCGAGCTCCTTCTTCCTCCAGCCGCCTACCGGGTGGGGGCAAACCCCGGCTCCGCGGAACGCAGGGCACGCGGACTCGGCGGTACCCCCGCTGCCATCCCGGATGGATGATCAACCGCGCGGAGGTTCGAGCTGACCTTAGTGACCTCGTCGTGATCCGTTCAAATCCCACAGACGAAAAAGTCGGTCTTCGGGCGCATCTTTTACAAACAACACACATACGGTAACGGTCGATTGACGCTCCGCAGACGTCAAACGCCCCTCGGCCCACCTCTCGGCGGCAGCTCAGGTGCGCGCGAGTCGCTTGAGCAACAGCGCGGAGGAGACCGGCCGTGCCCCCGCCTTGGCCACCCCGTCGGCCACCTCGCGGTCCGTCGAGACCACGACCACCGGCCGGCCCGGCGGTTCGGCCCGCACCAGCTGTCTGATCAGCTCGTCCGCGGTCACCCCCGGCTTGCTGAACAGCACCCGCACCCCGCGCGGCGGCGCCAGCAGCACCGGCGCGGCCAGCTCCGCCCCGTCGAACACGCAGGTCATCTCCGCGCCCGTCTGGGCCGCCAGCACCGCGAGCCCGCCCAGCAGCCGCAGCCGCTGCTTCTCCAGCGGCATGGTCGGATAGCCGGTCTTGGTGACGTTGTAGCCGTCCACGACCAGATGGGCCTGGGGCAGCGCCAGAAGCTGGTCCAGCAGCGCGGGGTCCATCTCGGACAGCGCCCTGGTCGCTATGTCCTTCGGCGTCATCTTGCCCGGCTCCACCGCGTCCACCGCGTCCGCCGGGCGCATCGACGCGGGCGGCAGCGCCAGTTCGCGGCGCAGCCCCTGCGCCGCGTCCAACACCGTGTCCAGCAACAGCCGCACCCGCATGTCCTCGACGCTGCGCCCCTCGCGCGCGGCCCGCCGGCTGGCCTCCAGCGCCGACTCCGTCTCCGCGAGCCGGGCCCGCAGCCGCCGCGCCTCGCCCTCCGCCGTGGCCTGCCGCACCGCGGCCGCGGACCGCACGGAGTCCAGCTCGGAGGTGGCCTTGCGCAGCGCCGCCTCGCCCCGCTTGACGTCGCTGAGCGCGCTGCGCAGCTTCCGCTGCAGGGTGTCCGCCTCCTTGCGGGCCGCCTCCAGCTCGGCGCGGGACCGCTCGGCGTCCGCGCGCGCCGCGGCCCGGGCCTCGGCGAGCTCTTCCCGCAGCCGCCGCAGCTCCCGCTCCGCCTCCTCGCCGGCCCGCTCCGCGGAGGCCCGCTGCGCCTCCTCGCCCGCGGCCTCGACCAGCTTGACCCAGCCGGCCGGGCGCAGCACATAGGCCAGCGCCGCCACGTCCACCGGATCGGCGGCGGCCGGCGGCGAGCCGCTCTCGATGGCCTCGGCCAGCTCCGTCTGGGTCTCCCGCAGCCGCCCCGCGATCCGCTGCCGGAAGACCGGGTCGGACTCCACCGCGGCGGCCATCGCGTTGCCGGCGAACTTCGCCCGGCGGGTCGGGGTGAAGCGCGCGTACTGCCGCAGCTGGGCCGGCAGCTCGGTGACCGTCAGCCCGCCGAAGGCGTCCGCGACGAGGGCGACCACCCGGCGCCTGACCCCCTCCGGCAGGGGGCGGTCGAGCGCCTCGGCCACGCCTTCGGCGTCACTGGCCGACCCGGGGTCGCCCGTCCGCTCCACCACCTGTCACCGCTCCGTTTCTCAGCCGCTCGCGCTCGCGCCCGGACGGTCCACCAGCTCGATCTGGTCGACCGCGTTGCACCAGCGGCAGCGCACCGACTCAATGGTCTCACTGACCACCTCGCGCTCCTCGACCCTGGGCTCCCCGCCCAGCTCGAGATGGACGTAGTCGACGACCTTCATCGACCGCGTCACATCGAACCGGGTCAGATTGCCGCACAGGGTGCAGCGCCAGCGGGTCTCGGCTGTCGGCTGGGGCACGGCCATGGCGTCGTCGTCCTCGTCTTCATTCCACTCTTGCACTCGGTATGCACTCGCGTGCTGTCACCCTACGGCCTCGGCCCCGCCCGGCGCCGGGGGCAGGTGCGCTCCCCGCCACGCCCCCGGGCGGCGGCGAGGCGCTCTGGGCAGGTTGTGCCCGGTACGCCATGATCTGCCCATGATCGAGACGTCGGAGGGACCCCGCCGCCCCCTGATGACGTACGCCCTCATCGCCGCCTGCTGCCTCGTCTTCGCGGTGGGGCCGGCCTCCGGCCTCAATCCCGGCTACGGCACCGGCGGGGATCTGCTGCGCGCCCAGACCGGCTACTTCGAGCGCTGGGGAGTGGTGCCCAGCGCGCTGTGGAGCGGCGCGCCCGCCGAGCCGCTGACCCCGCTGACCGCGCTGTTCGTCCACGGCAACTGGCTGCACCTGCTGGGCAACATGCTGTTCCTGTACGTCTTCGGGGCGATGGCGGAGGAACGGATGGGGCGGCTCCAGTTCACCCTGTTCTACCTCGCCACCGGCTATCTGGCGCTGCTCGGCTACGCGGCGGCCCACGCCGACTCCACCCAGACCCTGGTCGGCGCCTCCGGGGCCATCTCCGGGGTCCTCGGCGCCTTTCTGTGGCTCTTCCCCCGGGCCCGGGTGACCAGCCTCTTCCCGTTTCTCTTCTTCCTGCCGCTCCGCTTCCCCGCCTGGGTGGTGCTGATCTTCTGGTTCGCGCTGCAGTGGCTGGCCGCCCACGGCGCCGACGACCGCCCCGGGGTCGCCTACCTCGCCCACCTGGTCGGGTTCAGCCTCGGGTTCCTCTACGCGTGGGTCCGCTTCGGACGGACGACTAGAGTGAACAGGGCAGCCAGGCCCAGCGAGGGAGAAAGCCAGCCGTGATCACTTCGATCGTCCTCATCAAGACCAGCGTGGACCAGATCCCGGAGATCGCCGAGAAGATCGCCGCGCTCGACGGCGTGAGCGAGGTCTACTCGGTCACCGGGGCGCACGACCTGATCGCGATGGTGCGGGTGGCCCGGCACGACGACCTCGCGGACGTCATCCCGGGCCGGATCAGCAAGGTGCCGGGCGTGGCCTCCACCGAGACCCACATCGCCTTCCGCACCTACTCCCAGCACGACCTGGAGGCCGCCTTCGCGATCGGCCTCGACGGCTAGGCCGGGCCCCGGGGCCGGCCTCGATCCCGGGCCGCGGGGCCGGCCTCCCGGGCCGCGGGGTCAGCCCCGGTCCGGGACGCAGCGCCCGTCCTCCGTGCGGTAGGTCCACTTCGCGCCGTCGCGGACCAGCTCCTTCACCGCGCCGATGAACCGCTCGACGTGCTCGTCGGGCGTGCCCGCGCCGAAGCTGACCCGGATCGCGTTCAGCGACCGCTCCCCCGGCGCGGCCTCCGGCGCCCCGCACTCGCCCTGGTCCCCGGGCTCCCCGCCCAGCAGGGTGCGCACCAGCGGATGCGCGCAGAACAGCCCGTCCCGCACCCCGATGCCGTACTCGGCGGAGAGCGCGGCGGCGAAGTGGGAGCTGTTCCAGCCCTCCACCACGAAGGAGATGACCCCCACCCTCGGGGCGTCCTCGCCGAACAGGGACAGCACCCGCACCTCGGGCACCTCCGTCAGGCCCTCGCGGACCCTCGCGATCAGCTCCCGCTCCCGCGCCACCAGGCCCTCGAACCCGGCCTCGGTCAGCGCCTTGCAGGCCGAGGCGATCGCGTACGCACCGATCACGTTCGGCGAGCCGGCCTCGTGCCGGGCCTCGGTGGTGTGCCACTCCACGTCCACCCCGCCGACCCCCTCCCGGACGCGCACGGCGACCTTGCGGCTGGCGCCGCCGCCCGCCAGATACGGCCGCGCCTCGCGCAGCCAGTCCGCGCGCCCCGCCAGCACCCCGGCCCCGAAGGGCGCGTACAGCTTGTGCCCGGAGAACGCGACCCAGTCGACGTCCGAGGCGGCGATGTCCACCGGGTGGTGGGGGGCGAGCTGCGCCGCGTCCAGCACGATGCGGGCCCCGTGCGCGTGGGCCACCTCGGTCAGCTCCCGCACCGGCCACAGCTCGCCGGTCACATTCGACGCGCCGGTCACACACACCAGCGCCGGTCCGGCCGACCCGCCCTCGGCCGGGCCCTCCGCCCGCCATGCGGACAGCGCCCGGTCCAGCGTCTCGACGGCCTCGCGCGGGGAGCGCGGCGCGCTCAGAAAGCCGACCTCGACACCCTCCCGCTGCTGCCACGGCAGCAGCGAGGCGTGGTGCTCGGTCTCGAACACGAACACCCGGGTGCCGTGCGGGAGGACGGCGGCGAGCAGGTTGAGCGAGTCGGTGGTGGAGCGGGTGAAGACCACCTGGTCGTCGGGGCGGCAGCCGAGGAAGGCGGCGACGTCCTTGCGGCTGTTCTCGAACAGGTCGGTGGACAGCTGCGAGAGGTAGCCGGCGCCCCGGTGGACGCTGCCGTAGTACGGGGCGTAGGCCGCGACGTCGTCCCAGACGCGCTGCAGGGCGGGGGCGCTGGCGGCGTAGTCCAGCGCGGCGTAGGTGACCTCGCCGCCGGTGACGAGCGGGACGAGGACGTCGCGGCCGAGGACGGGCAGCGGGGAGCGGGTGTCGGTGGCGGAGGCAGCGGTGGCGGAGGCAGCGGTGATCGCGGACATGGCGAAGTCTCCCGGGAGGACGAAGAGGTGAATGCGTCACGCGTGCGCGCGGCGACCGCCGCCGGTACGACACGCGGAAGGAAGCTCAACGCGCGGGGGTTGGTCGCACCGCGCCGGTTGAGGGGAAGAAGGGGCCGTCGGCCCTAGCGCATTCGCTGCATCACGGAAGAACTCCCTCGACAACCAGGACCCCTGGGTTTCGCGAGGGGTCCGCGCTTGCCGCAGACCTCGCTGCCTGCGGCCTGGTCATCACCCGGGGCACCCCGCCACGGACGGAGGGTTGCCGGACAGCGGGCCGGGGCCGAAGTCGCTGTCGCTCGTGACCTGCGCAGGAGTATGCCACGCCGCGCCCCGCGCACGGGACCCCTGTCCGCCATACGGACGATGCGTACGCAGGGCGGGCAGGGGACGGGATCCGGGCGCCGGCAGAAACTACCGGCGGAAACTACGCGTTGGTGGCCAGGACCCAGCGGTCCAGGGAGGCGCGGGCCGCGCCGGAGTCGATGGACTCGGCGGCCTTCTCGATCCCCGTGGCGATCCGCTCCGCGAGCGGCTTGCCGCCCGTCCCGCCCTCCAGGGCGACCAGGGCCGCCGCCGAGTTGAGCAGCACCGCGTCGCGGACCGGGCCGCGCTCCCCCGCCAGCAGCCGCCGCGCCACGTCCGCGTTGTACGAGGGGTCGGCGCCGCGCAGGGCCTCCACCGGGACCAGGTCGATGCCGACGTCCCGCGGGTCGAAGGTCTCCTGCCGCACGGTGCCGTCCTCGACCACCCACACCTGGGAGGTCGAGGTGACGGTCAGCTCGTCCAGGCCGTCGTCGCCGCGCATCACCAGCGCGCAGGAGCCGCGCTCGGCGAGCACACCGGCCATGATGGGCGCCATGCGGGCGTCCGCGACCCCGGTGGCCTGGGCGCGCACCCGGGCCGGGTTGGTGAGCGGCCCGAGGAAGTTGAAGATGGTGGCGATGCCGAGCTCGCTGCGCGCGGTCCCGACGTGGCGCAGCGCGGGGTGGAAGCGCATCGCGAAGCAGAAAGTGATGCCCGCTTCCTCGGCCACCTCGGCCACCCGCCCGGGGGTCAGGTCCAGGTTGACGCCGAGCCTGGCGAGGACGTCGGAGGAGCCGCTGGCGGAGGACGCGGCGCGGTTGCCGTGCTTGACCACCTTGGCGCCGGTGCCGGCCACCACGAGCGCCGACATGGTGGAGATGTTGACGGTCTTGGCGCGGTCGCCGCCGGTGCCCACGATGTCCACGGTCGGCCCGGGGACCTCGATCACATTGGCGTGTTCGTACATGGTGCGCACCAGCCCGGACACCTCCGCCACGGTGGCGCCCTTGGCGCGCAGCGCCACCGCGAAGCCGGCGATCTGGGCGTCGCTGGCCTCGCCGCGCATGATGCGGTCCATGACCCAGGCGGTGTCGTCGGCGGCGAGGTCGTGGCCGAGCAGCAGGGAGTCGAGCACGTCCGGCCAGGTGCGGGCCGTCGCGCGGTTGTCGCCTCCGGCTGGGGTCACAACGTCCATGGTCCGCTCCTGGATCTCGGCTGGGCTGAGGGGGTCCGCGCGGTTCGACGGGGCGGCCCCGTGGCAAGCCTATCGGCGCGGCGGGGGGTGGCAGGTCCCTGCCCGGGTCCTGGACAGGGGCCCGTACCACGGCCCAGGGCCCCGGCCCGGACCGTGTGGTCCGGGCCGGGGCCCTGGTGTGTGGCGTAACAGCTGAGGTGTTCGCTGAGAGATCAGTGGTGGCCGTGGCCGCTGGTGATCTCCTTGTACTCCTCGGTGGTCGGCTTGGGGATCACGTTGTCCCCGCCGTAGTAGCCCTTGGACAGCTTGGCCCGGAGCTTCTGCGAACGCTTTATCTTGCGGCGGACACCGTTCTCGTCGACCTCGGGGCCGATCTCGAGCGGCTTGGGCTGCTCATGCTGGGTGAGCTTGAACAGGTCCTCCTGCGAGAGCGGCTCGTGCACCTCGATGAACTCGCCGTGCGGCAGCCGCTTGATGATGCCGGTCTCGCGGCCGTGCAGCACCTTGTCCTTGTCGCGCCGCTGCAGACCCAGGCAGATCCGCTTGGTGACGATGAAGGCCACCACCGGGCCGACGAAGAAGGCGATCCGGACGAACCAGGTGATCGAGTTGATCGACAGGTGGAAGTGGGTGGCCCACAGGTCGTTGCCACCACCGACCAGCATCACCAGGTAGACGGTCAGCCAGGCGACACCGAAGGCGGTCCGGGTCGGGGCGTTGCGCGGGCGGTCCAGGATGTGGTGCTCGCGCTTGTCGCCGGTGATCCAGGACTCGATGAACGGGTACAGACCGATCGCGAACAGCACCAGCGGGAAGAGCACGATCGGGATGAACACGCCCAGGACGAGGGTGTGGCCCCACAGGTTGATCTCCCAGCCGGGCATCACACGGACCAGACCCTCGGCGAAGCCCATGTACCAGTCGGGCTGGGCGCCGGTGGACACCTGGTCGGGCCGGTACGGGCCGATGGCCCAGATCGGGTTGATGGTGGCGATCGCGGAGAGCACCGCGATGACGCCGAAGACCAGGAAGAAGAACCCGCCCGCCTTGGCCATGTAGACCGGCAGCAGGGGCATGCCGACCACGTTCTTCTCGGTCTTGCCGGGCCCGGGGTACTGCGTGTGCTTGTGGTAGAAGACCAGGATCAGGTGCGCCACCAGCAGGCCGAGCATGATGCCCGGCAGCAGCAGGACGTGGACCGGGTAGAGCCTGGGGATCAGGTCCATGCCGGGGAACTCGCCGCCGAACACGAACATCGAGATGTAGGTGCCGACGACCGGGATCGACAGGAACACGCCCTCGATGAACCGCAGACCGGTGCCGGAAAGCAGGTCGTCGGGGAGCGAGTAGCCGGTGAAGCCGGTCAGCATGCCGAGGAAGAACAGCAGGAAGCCGAACAGCCAGTTGATCTCGCGCGGCTTGCGGAAGGCGCCGGTGAAGAAGACGCGCATCATGTGCACGAGCATCGCGGCGAGGAAGATCAGCGCGGCCCAGTGGTGGATCTGCCGGATGAGCAGACCGCCGCGCACCTCGAAGCTGATGTCGAGCGTCGAGGCGAACGCCTCGGACATCCGCACGCCCTGCATCGGGACGTACGGGCCGTGGTACGTGACCTCTTCCATGCTGGGGTGGAAGAACAGCGTCAGATACACACCCGTGAGGATGATGATGATGAAGCTGTAGAGCGCGACCTCACCCAGCATGAAGGACCAGTGGTCCGGGAAGATCTTGCGCATGTTGGCCTTGGCGAGGCTGTAGACGCCCAGCCGGCCGTCGGCCCAGTCGGCGACGCGCTCGCCCGCGGGGGCCTTGCGGTCCCGCTGCGATTCAGTTGCAGTACTCATCCGCGCTCCCAGAAAGCAGGACCGACGGGCTCCGCGAAGTCGCCCTTGGCTTCGAGGTAACCGTCCTTGTTGACCCCGATCCGCAGCTGCGGCAGGGCGTGCCCGGCCGGGCCGAAGATCACTCGGCCGCCGTCGGAGAGGTCGAACGTCGACTGGTGGCACGGGCACAGGACGTGGTGCGTCTGCTGCTCGTAGAGGTTGATCGGGCAGCCGACGTGGGTACAGATCTTGGAGAACGCGACGATGCCGTCGTGCGACCAGTCCAGCTCGCGCTTGTCCTTGATGTTCTCCGGCTGGAGCCGGACCAGCATCAGGGCCGCCTTGGCGATCTGCGTCTGGAAGTCGTGGTCCTCCTCGCTCATGCCCTCGGGCATGGCGAAGGTGAGCGAGCCGACCACGATGTCCTCGGGGCGCAGCGCCTCGTTGGTGTTCTGGTTGATCAGGCGCTTGCCCTTGCCCCACTTGGTGTGGCGGAGCTTGTCCTGCGGCAGCGGGCCGAGGTCGCGCAGCAGCACCAGGCCGGAGAGCGGCACCAGGGCCAGCGCGCCGAAGAGGGTGTTGCGGGCGAGCTTGCGCCGGCCGAAGCCGGACTCGGCCGCGCCCTGCCGGAAGTCGTCCAGCACCTTGGCCTTGACCTCGGGCGAGGCCTCGATCGGGTGGCGCTCGTCGGCGATCTCCACATCGGACATCAGGGTGCGGGCCCAGTGGACCGCGCCCGCGCCGATGGTGAACAGCGCGATGCCCAGGGTCAGGCCGAGCGCGAAGTTCAGCGCGCTGATGTGGCCGAGCGGGAAGACATAGATGATCTTGTCGACCGGCAGCGCCACAAACGAGGCGATGAAGGCGATCGTCGCCACCATGGAGGCGGTGAAGAACAGCGCGACCGTGCGCTCGGAGCGCTTGGCGGCTCGTTCGTCGATGTCCTGCTGCCGGGGCTCGTGCGGCGGCAGGCCCGGGTCGGCGAAGGGGTTGTCGGCGGGCTCTACCGCGCCGCCCTCTTCGCCTCCCCGCCCCTCGGGCAGGTGGTCTTCGTGTGAATTGTCGTGGCTACTCATGACTTCTTGGCCTTTGCGGTCCGGGCGGCGACCCAGATGGTCAGGGCGATCATGGCACCCATGCCGAAGATCCAGCCGAACAGGCCCTCGCTGACCGGGCCGAGGCCGCCGATCTCCATACCGCCGGGGGTCTCGGTCTTGTCGCTGTTGACCGTGTCCAGGTACGCGATGATGGCCTTCTTCTTCTCCTCCGGCATCGTGGTGTCGGGGAAGGAGGGCATGTTCTGCGGGCCGGTCTGCATGGCCTCGTACAGGTGCTTGGGGGACACACCCTCGAGCGACGGCGCGTACTTGCCGTTGGTCAGGGCGCCACCCTTGCCGACGAAGTTGTGGCACTGCGCGCAGTTGGTGCGGAAGAGCTCGCCACCCTCGGCGACGTCGCCGCCCGCGGGGTCGTACTGCTCCTTGGTGGGCGTCTCCGGGCCGGGGCCGAGCGAGGCGATGTACGCGGAGAGCTGCTGGATCTGCGCGTTCGAGTAGATGTTCCTCTTCTTGGGCACCTGCGCGCCGGGCTGCTGCGCGGGCATGCGACCGGTGCTGACCTGGAAGTCCACGGCGGCGGAGCCGACGCCGACCAGGCTCGGACCGTCGGTCGTACCCTGACCGCCGGTGCCGTGGCAGCTTGCGCAGCCGACGGCGTAGAGCTTCTTGCCCTCCTCGATGGCGAGGGACTGGGCGGAGCTGTCATCGGCCTTCGCCTCGCTCGGCGAGAACGCGGCGTACAGCCCCCCAGTGACCGCCAGCGCGAAGAGTAGGACGACGAGCGCAGCCAGCGGATGGCGCCGTCGTGCGGAGAGCTTTTTCACGGATTACCCCGGTGTCAGGATCTTCTGCGTCGATGCTTTGAGGACGTGGTGCCAGTACGGCGACCGGATTACTTGATCATGTAGATCGTGGCGAAGAGGCCGATCCAGACGACATCGACGAAGTGCCAGTAGTAAGACACCACGATGGCCGCCGTCGCCTGCTGGTGGGTGAACCTCTTGGCCGCGTACGTCCTGCCCAGGACCAGCAGGAAGGCGATGAGTCCGCCCGTCACGTGCAGTCCGTGGAAACCGGTGGTCAGGTAGAACACCGAGCCGTACGGGTCGGACGAGAGCGAGAGACCCTCGTGCTTGACCAGCTCGGTGTATTCGAAGATCTGACCGCCGACGAAGATCGCGCCCATGATGAAGGTGATCACGAACCAGGTGCGCAGCTTCTTCACGTCACCGCGCTCGGCAGCGAAGACACCGAGCTGGCAGGTGAGGGAGGAGAGCACCAGGATCGTGGTGTTGGTCGCGGAGAACGGGAAGTTCAGCGCGGACGCCATTTCCTTCCAGTGCTCTGCCCCGGTCACCGATCGCAGGGTGAAGTACATCGCGAAGAGGGCCGCGAAGAACATCAGCTCGGAACTCAGCCAGATGATGGTTCCAACGCTGGTGAGGTTCGGCCGGTTGACCGACGGGTGCGCGTGCCCGGTATCTACTGCTGTTGCTGTCGCCACGACCGACATTATGTCGGTCGCTTATCCAGCCCTCACTCCCGGGGGTACCGTTCGGAGTGTCAAGGGCATCGATGCTGCTCGTACGGCCCGTTGCGAGCGGGTGTCCGGCGGGCTTCGCGCCTGGTCGGCCGGTCTCCGGGCCGGTCCCCCGAAGGAGGGAGGGGTCTGCACGCCCCCTCCTCCACACGGCGGTACGGGAGTACCATCCGCGCCAGGAGTCCACCCACGTAACGCGGAGGAACGATGCAGCCGACCGCCACGGTGCTGGTCTACAGCGATGACTCGGGCACCCGTCAGCAGGTGCGGCTCGCGGCCGGGCGCCGGCCCGCCCCCGATGTCCCGCCCGTGGAGTTCGTGGAGTGCGCGACCCTCCCCGCCGTCCTCTCGGCGCTGGAGGAGGGCGGCATCGACGTGTGCGTGCTGGACGGGGAGGCGGTGCCCGCGGGCGGCATGGGGGTCTGCCGGCAGATCAAGGACGAGATCTTCCGCTGCCCGCCGGTCCTGCTGCTCATCGGCCGCCCGCAGGACGCCTGGCTGGCCACCTGGAGCCGCGCGGAGGCCGCGGTCACCCACCCGGTGGACCCGGTGGCCCTCGCCGACGCCCTGGCGGGGCTGTTGCGCAAGCGCCACGCCGTGGGCGCCTGACGGGGCGCACCGGGCCGCACCCGGGTCACCTCCGGGTGGTTCGAGGGGCGGCCCGAGGGGGCGGCTTCACGGGCCGCCTCCTGGCCGCCTTCCCGGTCACACCTGGGGCCGCAGCCTCGCCGACTCGGCCGCGTTGACGCCGTCGGCCCGCCCGGCCGCCAGGGCGCTGCCCTCGCGCCACTTGTCCCAGGTCATGTTCCAGTCGCCGAAGCCGTTGTCGAACGACGTCATCATCGCGCCGCGGCTGTTGACGACCTTGACGATGTCGCCGAGGCGCACGGTGTCGAAGAACCAGCGCGCGTTCTCGGTGCTCATGCCGGTGCAGCCGTGGCTGACGTTGGCCGAGCCCTGCGACCCCACCGACCAGGGCGCCGCGTGGACGTACTCGCCGCTCCAGGTCACCCGGACGGCCCAGTAGACCATCAGGTCGTAGGAGTTGCCGAGGCCGATGCTGGCCCCGGTCATCCGTACGGAGGACTCCTTGGCGAGCACCACCTTGGTGCCGTTGCGGGTGTCGAAGCCGGGCATGCCGGTGGTGATCGGGATGGTCCGGATGGCCTGGCCGTTCCTGTACACCGTCATCTGGTGGGTGCCGGAGTCGGTGAGGGCCTCGACCCGGTCGCCGGTGCGCAGCCGCAGCGGCTTGGAGGGCCCGCCGTACAGGCCGGCCGCGACCCTGATGCCCTCCAGGTTGGCGTGCACGTCGATCGTGGCGTGCGCGGGCCAGTAGTCGCGCGGGCGGTAGTGCAGGTGCCGGTCGTCCACCCAGTGCCAGGCGCCGTCCACGGCGGGCTGTGAGTCCACCTTCAGGGCGCGCTCGACGACGGACCGCGCCGAGAGGTCCTTGACCGGCGCGCTCAGCTCGGCGGTGACGGGCTGTCCCACGCCGTAGGTGCCCGCCTGGGGGCCGAAGGTGACCCGGAGCCGGCTCTCGGCCCCGGTGGTGTCGAAGCCGATGGTCCGGCGCCCCGGCGCCCCGTGGGCGTCCTCGGTGCTCACCCGCAGCGTGTAGTGGGTGCCCGCGGCCAGTGGCACGGTGCTGCGCCAGCGCTTGCCGTCGGGGGTCAGCTCGCCGCGGACGTACCGGCCCGCGGAGTCGGTCGCCGTGACGTCGGTGATGCGGCTGTCGTCGCCCTTGGCCGTGACCTCAAGCGGCTTGTCGGGGTCGGCCTTGTGGCCTTCGCCCACGCCGCTGAAGGCGACCTGGTCGGCCGCGTCGTACGGCTTGGCCGCCAACGGGTCCGAGGAGGGGCCGCCGCATCCGGTGAGCCCCATCGTTATCAGGGGTGCCAGCAGCACAGCGCAGCCGAGCACCGTCCGGGATCGGGGTGATCGAGGTGTGTGGCTCATGGTCACAAGCTAGAAAGACCGGTTGCGGACGGCTCGTGGAGTGAGGCAGTCGGGTGAACGGGGGGCCGACGCACTCCGGGGGACGACGCGCTCCGGGGGACGACGTACTCCGGGAGACGACGAAGCGGGGCCCGGACACCTGGAGGAGGTGTCCGGGCCCCGCTCGGGCCCGTCTCGACGGGACCCCGGTGCCTGACCGGTTACTGGTTCTGGTTCTCGCCGCGGTAGTACTCGAACACCCAGCCGAAGAGGCCGGCCAGGATGACCGGGGCGGAGAAGTACAGCAGCCACCAGCCGAAGATCACGCCCATGAAGGCCAGGGCGCCACCGACGGCCAGGAACAGCGGCTGCCAGCTGTGCGGGGAGAAGAAGCCCAGCTCACCGGCGTCGTCCGCGACATCCGCGTTCTTGTTGTCCTGCGCCCCGACATCCACCCGGCGGGCGGTGAAGGCGAGGTAGTAGCCGATCATCACGCTCAGGCCGAAGGCCAGGAAGAGCGCGGTGGTGCCGGCGGGCTCCTTCGACCACACCCCGTAGACGATCGCCATGATCAGGATGAAGACGGAGAGCCAGATGAACATCCGGCCTTGGACCTTCACTTGCCGGCCTCCTTGCCACCCGCGAGGGCCTTGTCATCGGACGAGGCGGCCCCGTGGTTCTCGAGCTGGTCGAGCGCCGCGATCTCCGGGTGGTGCAGGTCGAACGCCGGCGCCTCGGAGCGGATCCGCGGCAGCGTGAGGAAGTTGTGCCGCGGCGGCGGGCGTCGCCCACTCCAGCGAGCGGCCGTAGCCCCACGGGTCGTCGACCTCGATCTTCTTGCCGTACTTGGCGGTCTTCCAGACGTTGTAGAAGAACGGCAGGATCGACAGGCCAGGCCG
>NZ_MAXF01000160.1 GCF_001704635.1 Streptomyces sparsogenes
CAGCGCCGTCCATGATGCGCTGACGCTGCCCGCCGGAGAACTGGTGGGGGTAGCGGTCGACCCGTTCGGCCGGGGCCGGGATGCCGACCCGGCCGAGGGCCTCGATGGCCATCCGGCGCGCGGCGCGGCGTGAGCCGCCGCGGTGGCACCGGTAGACCTCGGCGATCTGCAGGCCCACGGTGTAGTAGGGGTTGAGCGAGGACAAGGGGTCCTGGAAGACCATGGACATCACGTTTCCGCGCAGCCGGCGCAGCTCCGCGTCGGGGCGGCCGAGCAGTTCGGTGCCCTGGAACCGGATGCTGCCGCTGGTCCGCGCGGTGCGCGGGAGCAGTCCCATGACGGCGAGCGCGGTCATGGACTTGCCGGAGCCGGACTCGCCGACGATTCCGAGGGTCTCGCCCTGCCGCAGGGCGAAGGTGTTGTCCCGGACGACGTCCACCGGTCCGCGGGTGGTCGGGAAGGTGACGGTCAGGCCCTCCACCGCCAGCAGCTGCGCGGAGTCATCGGAACCGGCCCGGTGGGGTGGGGAATCGGTCATGACGCGGTGATCCTTACGCGGGGGTCCAGCGCGGTGTAGAGCAGGTCGACCACGACGTTGCCGACCACGACGAAGAACGCCGCCAGCAGGGTGACCGCCATGATCACCGGCTGGTCGTTCTTGGCGATCGCGTCCGAGGCCATCTTGCCCACACCGTTGAGGCCGAAGACCGTTTCGGTGATGAGGGCGCCGCCGAGGAGGCCGGCGAAGTCCATGCCGAAGATGGTGACGATCGGGGTGAGCGCCGGCCTCAGCGCGTGCCGGCGGAGTATCAGGACCGGTCCGAGCCCCTTGGCGCGGGCCGTGCGCATGAAGTTCTCGGCGAGCGTGTCGATGACATTGGCCCGGGTCAAGCGGGCGTAGAGGCAGGCGTATCCGACGGCGAGCACGGTCCATGGCATCAGGTACGACTGGAACCACACCGCCGGGTCCTCCGCGAACGGTACCGCCGCGGGAAACGGCAGTACCCGCAACTTGACCACCAGCAGGTACTGAAGGGCCAGGGCGAGCACGTACGGGGGGATGCTGGAGCCGCCGAGCGCCAGGGCCATGGTGGCGCGGTCCCACCAGGTGCCCTCCTTGACGCCGCTGAGCAGCCCGAACAGGATCCCGAAGAGCAGCCAGAGCACGGCCGCGCCGACGGCGACGGTGACGCTCACCGGGAGCCGCTGCTGGACCATCTCCCACACCGACTGGCCGCTCTGGAAGCTGTAGCCGAGGCAGGGGGCGGGGCAGTGGACGAGGTTGGCGCCGGCCCCGTAGTCGCGGCCGGCCACGATGCCGCGCAGGAAGTCCCCGAGCTGCTGGAAGAAGGGGCGGTCGAGCCCGAGGGAGGTGCGGATCGTCTCGATGCGCTCCTGCGTACAGGTCTTGCCGCAGATCATCACCGCCGGGTCGGGCGAGAGCTGGAAGAAGATGACGTAGGTGAACACGCAGACGGCCAGCAGGATGACCAGCACCCAGGCGAGCCGGCCGGCGACGTAGCGGAGCATCAGGAGGCCTCCCCCGCGTCCAGGGCGTGCCGGAGCCTGTCCCCCACCACGGTCAGGGCGAGCACGGTGCCGAAGAGGAAGGTGCCGGGGATGACGAAGTACATCGGGTCCACCTGGTACCAGCTGACCGAACTGGCGATCATCTGTCCCCAGGACGCGGTCGGCGGCGTGACCCCGACGCCGAGGAAGGAGAGTCCGGCCTCGGTGCCGATGTATCCGGGCACCGCGAGCGTGGTCATGACGATGATGGTGCTGCGCAGGTTGGGCAGGATCTCGGAGAAGATCAGCGCCCGGCTGCCGGCCCCGGAGGCCCGGGCCGCCTCGACGAACTCCCGTCCGGTCAGGGTGAGCGTCTGGCCGCGCACCACACGCGCCAGGTACGGCCAGCCGAAGGCGCTGAGCACGATCACCAGCAGGAGCGGCCGGTTGCCGGCCGGCAGCGCGGACAGCACGGCGATCATGAAGATCAGGGCCGGGAAGGCCATCAGGAAGTCCATCAGCCGGGAGATGGCCTGGTCCACCCATCGGCCGTAGAACCCGGCCAGGAGGCCGAGCACCACGCCGATGACGGTGGTCAGGGCGGTGGCGGAGACGGCGATCAGCAGCGAGATCCGGGCTCCGTAGGCGATCCGGGCCAGGATGTCGCGGCCGTTCTGCGGCTCGACGCCGAGCCAGTGGTCGCCGCTGATGCCGCCGAGGGATCCCTTGGGCAGTCCGCCCAGGTCGTTGTCGACGGCGGCGCTGTCGAAGGTGTCGGGGCCGTGTCCGGTGAGGGCGCTGATCAGCGGCGCGCAGAGGGCCATCAGGACGATCAGGGCGAGGAACGCGGTGCTGAGCACGGCCCCGATGTCGTGCAGCAGCGCGCGCAGCACGCGTCGTCCGGTGCCCCCGGGCGGCGCGGCGCCGGGCGGTCCGGGGGGCAGCTCCTGCTGCGCCTCGTGAAGGGTGGTGGTCGCCATGCCGGGCTACTTCTTCGGGTCCGCGAGGCCGATGCCGACGAGATCGATCCCGCCGCTGTACGAGATCGAGGGGTGGGCGCCCGCGATGTTGGAGCCGACCACCACGACGTTCTTGGTGTAGTTGAGCGGCACGATGGGGGCGAGCTTCATGATCTGGGCGTCGAGCTTGCCGTACGCCGCGTTCTGCGCCGTCTCGTCGCGCATCGCCGCGATCTCGTCGATGCGCTTCTGGATCTTCTTGTCGTCGAGCATGGAGAGCACCGAGTTGCCCTTGGCGGAGATGGTGCGCCCGTCGAACAGCGGCGGCAGGAAGGTGGTGCCGCCCGGCCAGTCCGGGCACCAGCCGGTGAGCGCCGCGTCGTGCTGCTGCGAGGGCGTGCCGATGACCTCGTAGAAGGTCGAGGTGTCAATGGTGTTGATCTTCACGGTGATGCCCACCCGCTTCAGCCCCTGCTGGATGGCCACCGCCACCGCCTGCTCGGTGGCGGCTGCGCGGGTGTCCACGGTGAGGGTGAAGCCCTTGGCGAAGCCCGCCCGCGCCAGCAGCCGGCGGGCGGCGGCCGGATCGCCGGTGCCGTCCTTGCTGGGGTACACGTCCGTGGCGTCCCGGCCGGGAATCGACGGGGGCTCGATGGAGGTGGCCGCGGTCGCCAGGGCGGAGCCGCCGAGCGCGTCCACGGTGGTCTGCTTGTTGACGGCGTACTCGATCGCCTGGCGCACCCGGACGTCCCGGAGCGGGCCCTTGGTGGTGTTCAGGCTCATGTAGGTGGTGCAGCCGGTGACGCCGGTGAGGGTGCGCTGCTTGAGCTGCGGTGTGCGGAGCCGGGAGATGGTGGCGGGCTGCACCTTGGGGCCGATGGCGTTGATGTCCTTGCCCTGGCCGGATATCAGGCGCTCGTCGATGGTGGCCGCGTCCAGGCCGAAGGTCCAGACGAAACCGTCCGGGCGGGCGGTGCGCACCGGGTCGGAGGAGCGCTTCCAGTGCTTGTTGCGGACCAGCTTCAGGGCGGAACCCCGCCGGTAGCTCGCCACCCGGTACGGCCCGGAGGCGATCGGCTCGCGGTCGAAGGCGGCCTTGGCGCCGGTGCCCTTGGGGAAGGGGGTGAAGTTCGGCTGTGCGGCCACGCTGGCGAACTGCGGGTAGGACCTCTTGAGGTGGAAGACGACGGTGCGGTCGTCGGGGGTCTCGATGGTGTCCAGGTCGCCCGACCGGTAGGGGCCCTGGTAGTCGGCGGGCGCGGCGATGACCTGCTTGGCGTAGGGCGAGCCGATGCCCGCGTCGGGGTCCCACGCCCGCTCCACGCCGAACTTGACGTCGCGGCTGGTGATCGGGGAGCCGTTCTCGAAGAACAGCCCCTTCTTGAGGGTGAAGGCCCAGGTCTTGTTGTTGTCGGAGGGCCTGCCGGTGTCGGTGGCCAGATCCGCGACGATCTTGGTTCCGGAGCTGTGCGGGCCGGCCGCGGCCCGGGTGGTGAGGGTGCGGTAGATCAGTCGGTAGAAATTGTTGACCCCGCCGTCGAAACCGCGTGCCGGGTCGAGGTGCGAGAAATCGGGCTTCTCCAGGACCTGCACGATGCCACCGGTGGCGGGTTCCGCGCCGGGCGAGGCCTGGGCGGAGGCGGTCCCGCCTCCGCTGCATGCGGTGAGGGTCAGGGGGATGGTGGCGGACAGGGCGGCGCAGGACAGCACGGCTCTTCTCATGGGCACCTTCTCCGGAATCGAGGGGCGTACGGACAAGGGGGCGTACGGGCGAGGGGGTTGCGGCAGGGGGGGTTCGGAAGGGGTGTGGGGGAAGAGAGGTGGTGTGCGGGGCGAGGGGTACGGGCGCGGGACCGGTCAGAGGCCCCGGATCCACACCCGCATGGGGCCGGGCTCCCGGTTGCCCCACGCGAAGTACGGCACGAGGGTCAGTTCGGCGGTGCCGGTGGCGGGGGCGGGCTCCCGCGGTCCGGCCGTGAGCGGGGGATACAGCTCGGGCGACCGGGGCGGCGCGACGTCCGCCGTCATCCGGATCAGCACCGCCCCCGCCGGCAGGCCGTCGGCCTCCTGGGCGTCGACGGTCCGGGCGGCCGCGACCCGCTCCGCGCCGATCACCACATCGTCGACGCCGGCCGGGCAGTCCCGCTGCTCCAGGCAGTAGACCAGCGGCCCCCTGGCCACCGCGACCGCGCCGCGTGTCGCGTCCAGATGGGGATGGGAGACATGGCCGCGGACCGGCATGGGCAGGCTCAGCCGCAGTTCGTCGCCCCGGTGCCAGAGCCGCTCGACGGTGAGCCAGCCGTCCGCCGCGGCCGCGGCCACCGCCTCCCCGCGCACGCTCAGCCCGACCTGCCGCGCGTCGGCCCAGCCGGGCACCCGAAGCCTGATGCGGTACGGGCGGTCGGGCGCCCGGCGCACGGTGAGCCGTACCTCGCCGTCCCACGGATAGCCGGTCGCCATGTCCAGCGCGACCCGTGTCCCCTCCACCGCGGCCTGCGTGTACCCCGCGACCAGCAGCTCCCCGTCGCGTTCGGCGACCAGGTAGTCGGCGAGCTGGGCCATCCAGCGCACCACGTTCGGAGGGCAGCAGGGGCAGCCGAACCAGGCCCGGCGCAGCGGTTCACCGCCTTCCTCGGCCCCGCTGCGCTGGTCGTGGTCGGGGCGGCGCTGCAGCGGGTTGTCGTAGAAGAAGGCGCGGCCGTCCGCCGACAGGCCCACCGCGAAGGCGTTGTAGAGGACGCGTTCCAGGACGTCGGGATAGCGGGCGTCACCGGTGGCGAGGAACATCCGCCAGGCCCACTGCATGGTGCCGATGGCCGCGCAGGTCTCGCTGTAGGAGCGCTCGGAGGGCAGTTCGTACCGGTCTCCCACGGCCTCGTCGGAGTGCCGGCTGCCGAGCCCGCCCGTCACATACAGCTTGGTGGCCACCATGTCGTCCCACAGCCGGCGCAGCGCGTCCAGCAGGGCGCGGTCGCCGGTCTCCAGGGACACATCGGTGGCGCCGCCCGCCAGATACGCCATCCGCACCGCGTGACCGGTCACCGACGGGAGCTCGCGCAGCGGCAGATGGTCCTGGAAGTACGCGGAGCCGAGGCCGCGTGATGCCACGGTGCCCCGGCCGCGGCGGTCCACGAACAGCCGGGCCTGGGTCAGATACTTCTCGTCACCGGTCTCCCGGTACAATTCTACTAGTGCCATTTCGACTTCGGGGTGGCCGCAGACCGCGTCCTCGCCGTCAGGTCCGTAGCGCTGGACCACCAGGTCGGCGAAGCGGACGGCCACATCCAGCAGGCGTCGGTCCCCGAGCTGCCGGTGAGCGGCGACCGCAGCCTGGACGAGGTGGCCGAGGTTGTACATTTCATGGCCCCAGGCGAGGTCTTCCCAGGGGGCCTTGGCGCACGCGGGGTCCTGGAAGAAGGAGTTGAGGTAGCCGTCGGGGGCCTGGACCCGCTCCAGCAGCCCCACCGTCTCCTCATAGAACTCCCGCATCACCTGCCCCCCGCCGTCGTCCGGCCGCGCCAGCTCGTAGGCCAGGCCCTCCAAGGTCTTGTAGAGGTCGGTGTCGAGGAACGGATAGCGCCCCTGGTAGGGCGTGGCCGGTCCCTTCCCGCCGAGCTGCTCGGGCAGCAGACGGCGGAGGTTGTCCAGGTTGCCCGCCTTCTCCAGTTGTTCGAGGGTGTGCGGCACGGTGGCCTCACGGTTGCGCCGCTGCCAGCCGGCCAGCAGCCCGCCGGTCAGCCGTACCCGCGAACCACCCACGGGCATCACGCTCCGCGCCACCGGCGCCACCGCGCCGCCGCGCCCGGTCTCATCGCCCGGGGGCGGGTCCTGGATGTACTGATGTGCCATGGGCCTCTCCAGTGCCGTGTAGCATTGCACTGACCATAGACAGAGTTCCGGGCGGTGCCAAGGTGTCGTACGGAAGGGAAACTTCCGTGAATCCCGGAGGCGACGGTACGAGCACACCCGGCCCGTGCGAGGGTGCTGTCATGAGCGACGCGGTACACACTCTCCATGGCTTCGCGGAGACCTTGGTCCGGCTGGACATAGCGACCCGGGAGCAGGCCGCGGCCGGCCTGGCGGAGGCCGCCGGGATCGGCATGGACCTCGACGAGGAATTCGCCGACACAGAGGAACTGACCTTCCTCGTCGGCGAATGCGGCCTCGGCTTCCAGACGCCTGAAAAGGTGTCGGGCTCGCTCGAGGAGGGGTACGAGGAGCTGCTGCTCGACGCGGCGGCGTGCTCGGGCGGCTCGGTCGTCGTCGATGACGTCGACCTGGTGAGGGACGAGGACGGAGAGGAGTACCTGCACTTCCGTCGCAATGGCCGGTCGATCTGGCACCGGACGGAACACCTCTCCGACAGCACCCGCCACATGGACTGGAACGCCGCCTTCGACGCCATCGGCGACCTGGTGCCCGGCAACGACGATCCCCGCGCCTTCTACCAGCTGGACGAGGACTCCTACGACGCGTGGTGGCTGCTGCTGACGCCCGAGCAGGCCAAGGGCCTGCGGGAGTTCGGCCTGCCACTGCCGGTGGAACTCGGCAACCGGGTGCGCGACGGGATGCCCACGGCGCAACCCGAGACGTCCGCGTGGTACCTGGAGGACGACCGCCTGCATGCGAGCGAGGAGTCCCGCCGGTGTCTCGACGAGTGGCTGGCCACCATGGACACCGCGCTGGACCGGTGGCGCACGGCGCAGCTGCCCGACGGCTTCCCCTTCGACTACTCACCGGCCTCCCTCGCGGCACTGGAACGGCTCGTCCTGGACCGTTTCGACGGCCCCGCCTCGCTGGAGGCGGCGGCCGGGGACGAGTTCTTCGAGGGCGCCGTCAGATACGTCGGACAGACCGCGGTACGGCTGTGGCCGTGCCACTGGACGTACCAGTACTCCGAGGACCCCTCGTCGGTGTTCACCAACGAGCCGCTGATCCGCTCCAACGCCCCCCAGGGCTTCGCGGGGGCCTTCTCCCCCGACTATGCGCTGCGGACCCTCGTCCGCGACCGCACCCCCGATGACATGCGAGAACAGATGCAATCGGTCGGAGAGGCGGTCGAGGACTACCACAGGGCACTCCGCGCCCGCACCCGCGGCCGGCGGTGACAGTCGCCTACGCCCGGGCCGCGGGGGCGGAACTCACCTGGGGATACGCAGGGCGAGCAGGGCCACGTCGTCGTCGTTGTCGCTCGGGCGGGTGCGGGCGAGCAGTTCGTCGGTGAAGGATTCCAGCGGCCGGTGGGCCAGGGACGCGGCGTGCCGGCGCAGCCGGGCAAGGCCCTCGTCCAGGGAACGGCCGGGGGCCTCGATCAGGCCGTCCGTGTACAGCACAAGGGTGGATGCGGGCGGCAGGACATCCTCCGCGTCCGAGCGGCGCTGGGATGTCCCGGTGCCGAGGAGCACGCCGTGGCCGTCGTCGAGGTAGCGGGTCAGGCCGTCGCGGGTGACCAGCAGCGGCGGGGGGTGGCCTGCGTTGGTCCAGGACAGTGCCCACCGCCCGTCCTCGTCGGTGGCGAGGCGGGCGAAGACCATGGTGGCCATGGGGACTTCGGTGATGTGCAGCACCGCATGGTCGAGCCGCTCGACGACCTTGCTGGGCGGTTCCTCCTGGGCCCAGGCGTAGGCGCGGAGCATGTTGCGGATCTGTGCCATACCGGCGGCGGCGTCCAGGTCGTGTCCGACGACGTCCCCGATCGCCAGGGCCGTCACGTCGTTCTCCAGCGGGAAGACGTCGTACCAGTCGCCGCCCACCTGGGAGGCGTCGGGCGCGGAGAGGTACCTGGCGGTCATCTGCAGGCGTGGCACGCGCGGCAGCTGGGGCAGCAGGTGGGCTTGCATGGTCTCGGCGACCTTGCGCTGGCGCTGGTAGAGACGGGCGTTGCCCAGGGCGAGCGCGGCACGGCGGGCGATGTCCTCCAGCAGCGCCAGGTCGGCGGTGGTGAACTTCTCCGGCCTCTCGGAGCGGCCCAGGGTGAGCGCTCCCAGCACTTTCCAGGTGCTGCGGATGGGGACGATGGCGGCGGAGTGGATCCCGGTGGCGTCGAACAGCCGGCGCTGCTCGACCGCGATTCCGGAGTCCGGGGAGCGCTGGTAGGTGCCAGGACCCGCCAGAGTGGAGGCCGCTCCGCGCAGCGCCCTCGACAGCGGCATCGGGGACTCCTCGGGCACCGGGGGCATCGGGCCCTCGAGGTCCTCGTAGGACACCAGGACACCGTCCTCGGCGTGCACCACGGCGGTGCGCCGCACCTCGTCACGCTCGGTGATCAGGTCGATGACCACCCAGTCCGCCAGCCGGGGCACCACCAGCCCTACGAGCCGGCGCAGCGCCTCCTCGACGTTGAGGGTCGAGGTCAGCTGGGTGGTCGTCTCGGCCAGCAGCGCCAGCCGCTCGAGCTCCGACAGCGGTCCGGCTGCCTGCTCCGCCCGTACACCGGTGCCCTCGGTCCGATCGTGATCAGGGCTGTGGAAGAGCACCAGGGTGCCCACTCCGTCGTCGCCGAAGCCGTAGGGGGTGATCAGCCAGGAGATGGGCAGCAGGGAGCCGTCCCCCCGGGCGAACCAGTCGTGGTCCGACTGGGCCGTGCGCCGGGCGAGGAAAGCCTGCCGCATCCGGCACTGGGTCCTGGACAGCGGCTCCCCGTGGACGTTGCGGTGCAGGAGATCGTGCGCGTCCTGGCCCAGGAGTTCACTCGCGGGCCGCACCAGCATCTGCTCGGCGAACACGTTGACGGCCAGGATGCGGCCGTGGTCGTCGACCACGTAGGCCCCGGTTCCGAGAGCGCCGAGCGGCCCGGCGAGCGACTCCTGAATCGATCTCCGGGAGCCCTCGTCCAACGCCTGGGTGCCCTCTCCGCCGATCAAAGACTGCCTCCTCGGATGTGGATGTCCGACCACCGCCGACTCCCTTCGACGGAGACGACGCCGAACACCTCCTGCCCCCATCTTGCCTGTCCTATCACCGCGAGCACACGGGAGTCACACACGCGCCCCGCGCAACCATCCGCGCGCCCCCCTGTGGCCACCAGGGTGGCCGGTTCGGCCGGTGCCGTTTCGGTCCGGTTCGGTCGGTTCGGTCCGGCGGTGTACTACGAGGTGTCCACCGAAGGCGCTCGGCCGGATAACCGGCCGACAAGAAGAAGAGTTGGTTTAGCGGACATTGGACGTAAACGAGTCCGTGGTCACATTGACAGCGGCGATCAGGAACCTTACGCTCGCACTCGGACAACATAAGATCGTGTCGTTTTGAGAAATCCTCAGCAGCTTCCGAGACAGATTGACCCGACTTGTCCCCGCACGCGTCGACCTTCTCGCCGCGGTCGCCAGTGCACAGCCGTCTGTGACCATACCCATTTCCTCGGGCAATCATTCGGAGGTGTCCACAGTCCACCCCAGCCTTTACGGAGTCTTGGTCGTATGAAGGGCATAGTCCTGGCCGGAGGAAGTGGCACCCGGTTATATCCGTTGACGCGTGCCGTCTCGAAGCAGATGCTTCCGGTTTACAACAAGCCGTTGATCTACTATCCGCTCTCGGTGCTGATGCTGGGCAGAATACGGAACATCCTGATCATTTCCTCGCCACAGCATGTGAATGCCTTCCGTGGCCTCTTGGGGGACGGCAGCCGGCTGGGGCTGAATATCGAGTACGCGGAGCAGCCGGAGCCGAACGGGATTGCCGAGGCGCTGGTCATCGGCGCGGAATTCATCGGCAATGATCCGGTGACGCTGGTACTGGGCGACAATGTCTTCCACGGCCCCGGGTTCGGCAGACTGCTGCAGGCGGAGTCGCGGGATGTCGACGGCTGTGTGCTGTTCGGCTACGCGGTCGCGGACCCCGAGCGCTACGGCATTGGCGAGGTGGACGGCGACGGGCGGCTGGTCTCCCTGGAGGAGAAGCCGGCGCGGCCCAGGTCCGATCTGGCGATCACGGGCCTGTACGTCTACGACAACAACGTGGTGGACGTGGCCAAGAACATCCGGCCCTCCCGGCGCGGCGAGCTGGAGATCACCGATGTGAACCGCGTCTACCTGGAGCAGGGCAGGGCCAGGATGGTCAACCTGGGGCGCGGGTTCGCCTGGCTGGACACCGGGACCCCCGACGCGCTCCTCCAGGCCTCGCAGTTCGTCCAGACGCTGGAGCAGCGCCAGGGGGTGCGGATCGCGTGTCTGGAGGAGATTTCCTTCCGTATGGGCTTCATCGACGCCGGGGCGTGTTATGAGCTCGGCAGTCAGATGAGCCAGATGGATTACGGTCGGTATCTGATGGAGATTGCCCACCAAAACTGAAAGGCGGCCAGTGCGCATACTTGTCACCGGGGGTGCCGGCTTCATCGGCTCGAATTTTGTCCGACAGACGGTACGGAACGAGTACCCGGCTCTCGCGGGAGCCGAGGTGACAGTCGTCGACAAGCTCACCTACGCGGGCCGGAGAGAAAATCTCGAGCCGGTTTCCGGAAGCCCCGCGCTGCGTTTCGTGGAGGGCGACATCTGCGACGGACCGCTGATGCGGGAGGTGATGCGCGGCGTCGATCTCGTCGTGCACTTCGCCGCAGAGTCGCATGTCGATCGTTCCATTTCCGGCGCCGAGGAATTCGTGCGGACGAATGTGCTCGGTACGCAGACCCTGCTGACCGCCGCGCTGGAGGCGGGAGTGGGCAGATTCGTCCATGTGTCGACCGACGAGGTGTACGGGTCGCTGGACGTCGGCGGTACGCCCTGGACGGAGGAAGAACCGCTCGCCCCGAACTCTCCCTATGCTGCTTCCAAAGCGTCGGCCGATCTCATGGTGCTGGCCTTTCACCGCACCCACGGGCTGCCGGTGTGCCTCACCCGGGGCTCCAATACGTACGGCCCGTATCAGTATCCGGAGAAAATCATCCCGCTGTTCGTCTCCAACCTTCTCGCCGGGCGGAAGGTGCCGCTTTACGGCGACGGCGCGAACGTCCGGGAATGGCTGCATGTCGACGACCACTGCCGGGGTGTCGCACTGGTGGCGGAGGGCGGAGAGCCCGGTGGGATCTACAACGTCGGCGGCGGCACGGAGCTCACGAACCGTGAGCTGACCGAACGGCTGCTGGAACTGCTCGGCGTGGACCGTTCGATGGTGGAACAGGTGGCCGACCGCAAGGGACACGACCGGCGGTACGCGATGGACATCTCCAAGATTTCCGCCGCCCTGGGCTACAAGCCCACGGTGCCGTTCGAGGACGGGCTGGCGGCCACGGTCGACTGGTACCGGCAGCACCACGGCCTCTGGGGAGCCGGCGCGTAGCCCCCTCGACATCCGCCCCGAGACGGTGCCGGACCGCAGCCGTGAAGGCCGTGGTCCGGCACCGTCTTCGCGTGGGGGACCCACGGGCGCCCGGTCTTCTCCGTCAGTTCGGCACGGCCGTCCTCGCGGTGACACCGGTGCCCGTGGCCTCGAGCACACGATCGCACCGGGGGAGTTCCGCGCCGATGCCCGTCATCAGCCAGCAGGTGCGGTCCCGGGTGAGCGTGGTGAACAGCTCGGCGAGCCGCGGGTCGGCGCCGCACGGGTCCACGCCGGCGGTCGCGTCCACGACCACCAGGGACGGGTCGCTCCTCAGCGCGCGCAACAGGGCGAGCCGCCAGCGGTCCTGCTCGGACAGTGGCACGGCGGCGGTGCCCTCCCCCGCCGGCCCGCTCTCCTCGGCCTGCTTCTGCTCGACGTGCTCCGCCACCGCGGCGCGCAGCCGGTCCAGGCCGTCCCGTACGCCGGGCCGCTCCGCCAGCCGCTCGGGGAAGGAGTCGAGCAGCCGGGCCGCCTCCTCGTGAGTGAGCCCCGGAGCCGCCGGGGAGACCCTGGCGACGTGCCGCTCGACCACGGAGGGGGCGAGTGTGCCGACGTCCACGCCGCCGACGCGTACCTCCCCCGAGGTGGGCGCGACATCGCCGGTCAGCAGATCGCCGAGCAGCAGCCGGGTGCCGTCGGGGCTGCCGACGAGCGCCGTGGTGGTGCCCTCCGCGATCGTGAACGAGACCTCGTCGAGCACCGCGGTCCCCTCGACGTGCAGGCTCACGCCGTCGAAGACGATGTCACCGCGTCCCGGCCAGTCGGCGCCGGGCCGGTCGTCCCGCGGCCCATCGGGCTCCTGGGTGCCGAGCAGCTTGCCGATGGTGGCCATCACTCCGCGGGCGTTCATGATGGTGCTCGTCAGCAGGACGGCCTCCATCATGGGCCGGTACGTGAGCACCGACAGCACGACCAGCGCGACACCCTTGGTCGCGGAGAGCCCGTCGCCGGAGGCCAGTGCGGCGCACACGCCGACGGCGGCGCAGGCGGCGAGCTCGACCACCCGCCACAGCAGCACCTCGCCGGTGGCCGCCGGCAGCAGGCCGCCGGAGGGCTGTGCGCCCGGCCGCTCGTAGGTCCGACGGAGCCACTCCGCTCCGTCGGGCTCCTCGCGCCGGGCGAGCAGCCGGGCCACGAGGAGGGCGCACAGCGCCAGCAGGACCAGTCCCGCGGCCAGCGTCAGGGCCACCCGCAAGTCGAGGAAGGCGCTGATGAGGATCACGGTCAGCGGGGTGGCGACGGCCGCCACCGCCGGGCGCAGCACATGCGCGGGCAGCCCCATCAGGACGACCACGGCGGTGCCGTCGAGCGCCGCCAGCCGATCGGAGTAGCCCGCCCCGAGTGCGCGGTTGGGCAGCTTCTCCGCGCGCTCGGCGACCGCCCGGTGCAACACGGTCACCAGGTCGGCGCCCAGGTCGTTGCCCATGGGCACGCTGCGGTAGTGGAGCACCGCGTGCACCAGGCCGACGGCGGCGAAGGCGGCGATCCATGTCCAGGGCACCGCCGCGTCGGGGGTGAGCAGGTCCTCGGTGATGGGCACCACGAGCGCGAAGGCGATGCCCTGGGTGATGGCGCCGAGGAGCAGGAACAGGCACAGCGAGGTCAGTGCCCGTCTCCCGGAGACCTGCAGAAAGTGTGCGAGTACGGGCCTCATCGAGACACCTCCTGGGACGCTGGGACGCCCGCGGACGCCGTGGACCAGGCCGCGGCCCCGGCGTCCCGCCGTGAGTGTCCGGCCGGGCCGAGCAGCCCGGCGTACGGGCTGTCGGGGCCGGCCAGCTCCTCGTGGGTGCCGGAGGCGACCACCTGTCCGGCGTCGGTGACCACGAGCCGCCCCTCGGCGACCGCGGGCGGTCCGGTGGCGACGACGACCACCGCGGCCCGCTCCCGCAGCTCGGCGACCGCTGCCCGGAGGGTGTCCGGGTCGCCGGGGAAGGCCCGCTGGTCGAGCAGGACGACCTCGCGGTCGGCGGCGAGCAGCCGGGCGAGCGCGAGCCGTTGGGTCTCCGGGTACGAGCGCGGGGCCTCGGTGCCCACGACGGCGTCGTAGCCGCGCGGCAGCACGGCGATCGACGCGTGGCAGCCGGCGAGGCGCGCGGCGCGCTCGGCCTCCTCGGCGCCGCCGTCCGCGCGGTCCGCGGTGATGTACGCGCCGATGGGGCCGATGACGACGGCCGGGTCGGCCTCGACGGCGGCGAACCGCTCGGCGGGCGTGTCGGCCGTGATCCGGTCGATGACCGCGTCGGCGCCCTGTTCGGTGGTGGCGACGACGGTCAGCACACCGCGCTCGGGCAGCACCAGCACGGGGCCCGCATCCGCATCCGTACTCGTATCCGTATCCGTGCCTGTGCCTGTGTCCGTGCCTGCGTCCGCTGGGACATCGGTGGCACCGGTGGCGGCCGCGGGCCGGGACGGGGCGCTTCCGGTGGTGAACTGGACCAGGCGCGCGGCTGCCTTCTTGCCCTCCCCCACTTCTTCGAGGAAGTAGGTGATGGCCAGCAGCGGGGCGGCCAGTCCCGCGCCCAGCAGCAGGAACGGGACGAGGTCGGCGGGAGCGAGCCGGTCCGAGCGGATCAGCAGCGCTCCCCCGCACAGCACGAACACGAGCACGGTCAGCGGAGAGAAGGCGATCTCGGCGAGGGCACGGCCGCCGAGCAGCGAGCCGATGCGGACGCGGAAGAACTCGCTGAACTCGTCGGTGACATCGGCCAGTCGTCGGGCGGAGCGCCGGGTGGCGGTGGCGGTGTGGGCCCGGCTGCCGGCCGGGTTGACGCGCCGCTGGAGTTCGATGGTGGGCCGGACGGCGTCGATGCCGCCGATGCTCGCCGCGTAGTCGGTCGCCATCTCGCGGAAGAAGCGGACGGATATGACGCCGAAGGCGGCGAAGCCCAGCAGGATGGGCGCCAGGGTGATGAGCGCCATCAGCCAGTCGACCCAGAACAGATAGCCGATCGACAGGGCGAACACCAGGGCGGCGGCGATGAGCTCCGACCCGGCCCTGCCCACCATCACCCCGACCGAGGCGATGTCACGGCCCAGGGTGGTGCCGTGCTCCTTCCAGGCGGCGTGCAGCGGCCGGGCCGCGCGGGCGCCGCGCAGCCTGCCGGTGACCGCGAGGAGCAGGGCCTGCTGCGTGCGTACGCCCGCTTGCTTGCTCAGGACGCGCCCCACCAGCTGGCAGACGAACCCGGCGACCGCCGCGGCGGCGACGACGAGCACCAGCCGCCCGAGGCGTGCGCCGTCGGGGTCGTCGGCGAGCAGTTCCCTGCACACCTCGACGACGGCGACGAGGGGACCGACGGTGGCCACCGCGCCGGCCACTTCCAGGACGAGCGCCGTACGGGCGCGCCAGGCGATTCCGGTGGGCCCGCTCATCGCTTGGTGACCAGGAAGTCGCCCAGGACCAGGTAGTCGATGTCGGTGCCGAGGAAGCACTCGACCGCGTCCTTCGGAGAGCAGACGATCGGCTCGCCCGCCACGTTGAAGGAGGTGTTGACCAGACACGGCACATCGGTGAGGGCGGTGAACTCGCGCAGCAGCCGGGCCAGCGGGGGGTTGCTCTCGTCGGTCACGGTCTGGATGCGCGAGGTGGCGTCGACATGGGTGGCGGCCGCGATGGTCTCGGTGTACTCGGGCCGTACGGGGAACACGAAGGTCATGTACGGCGAGCGCTCCTTCTTGCCCATGACGAAGACACGGTGCGCGTCCTCCTCGAGGACGATGGGGGCGAACGGGCGGAACGGCTCGCGGTGCTTGACGCGGGTGTTGATGACGTCCTTCATGTCCGCGTGCGACGGGTTGGCCAGGATGCTGCGGTTGCCGAGGGCGCGCGGGCCGTACTCGGTGCGGCCCTGGAACCAGCCGATGACGGTCTTGCCGCTGAGCAGTTCGGCGGTCTTCGTCACGATCGCGCCGTCCGGCAGCTCTTCCCAGGTGAGGGAGTCGGCGTAGCCGTCCAGGGTGCCGCGGATCTCCTCGGCGCCGTACTCCGGGCCGAGGTAGGGCGATGTCGCGGGTGCGATCGGGATGTTCTTCTCCCGGGCGACATGGGCCGCGGCGCCGATGGACACTCCGGGGTCGCTGGCGCCGAAGCTGACCTCCACACGCTCGAAGGACAGGTCCTCCAGCAGCTTGGTGTTGTTGACGCAGTTGAGCGCCACACCGCCCTCGTAGATGAGGTCGCGCAGGTCGGTGGCCTCGGCCAGGGCACGCAGCTGGTGGGCGGTGACCTCTTCGAGCATCTGCTGGGCAGCGGCGGCCACGCGGACCTTGAAGTCGAAGTCGTCGCGGTTGCCGTCGTTGCCGCCGAAGATCTCGTCGAAGAGGCCGAGGTAGGCGCGGGGGCCGCGCGGGTCGTTGGCCAGGGCCAGCGAGTACCGCCCGGGGCCGTCGAAGCTGACGACCTCGCTCAGGAAGGGGTTCTTCTCGGGCGGCTCGCCGAACCCGCCCAGGCCCATGACCTTGTACTCGTCGTTGTTCGGGGTGAAGCCGAGGTAGCGGGTGATCTCCGCGAAGAGCTGGGCGATGGAGTTCGCGGAGTCGATGGTGAACTGCTCGAACACCTTCACCCGGCCGTCCCGGATCTCGCCCATGATGGCGCTGTCCTGCTCGGCCTGGCCGTCGCTGATGATGAAGGCGGCGTCGCCGAAGCCGGCGAAGGTGCGGCCACAGGCGAGGTGCGCCCGATGGTGCGGGACGGTGATGAGCTTCTCCTCGGGCAGCGTGTGCCCGGTGTGGCGGGCGAAGTCCTCCAGAATCGCGGTCTTGCTGAAGGCGCCGGTGTAGAGCTCGCCGAAGCCGGCGATGGCCTGGAACTTGTACTCGGGAGGTATGGGAGCGTTGGCGAGCCTGACAATGGCGGAGTCGGCGAACTCCGCGCTGAACTGCCAGCCGAAGGCGTAGTAGTCGACGTCCCCGTAGTCGAGGCCCGCCTGGTCCAGACACCAGCGCATGGCGTTGGCCGGGAAGGCGGTGGTCTTCTTCTGCCGGTTCATGCGCTCCTCCTCGACGGCGGCGACCAGCTCGCCGTCGATGAACAGCGCGGCGGCCGCGTCATGGCCGAGGAAGCTGTGCCGGTCGACACTGTCCTGCGTGTAGCCGTAGAGCTTGCCGAAGAGTTCGGCGACACGGGAAAAGCCGTTGTAACCAAGAATGATCACTGAGTTGTCTCCTCTGAAGCACGGACATGAGGGAACAGCGTGGTGGTTGTCATACGGTGAAATGGCTCAGATGCCCCGGTCCGCGAGCCATTCGCGGATCGCGCCGGCGGTCGCGGCGATGTTGTCCTCCATGATCGTGAAGTGGTCGCCCGGGGTGGTGATCAGCGTGTGCGGGAAGGACCAGGACGCCCGCCAGCCGTCGTCGTCGAAGCCGTCGGCCTGGTACGGCAGGGGGTCCTCGGCCCGCAGGAAGAGCGTCGGCGTCTCGGTCGGCGCGAGTGCGCACTCGCCGATCAGTGTGTGGTAGTGCCCCATCGCGCTGAGCCGTACGCCGCTCAGCGCGCCGCTGCCGAAGAGGTGTTCGCGGGCGAACAGGCCGTCCACCATGGCCCGGTTGAGGTCGGCGGAGATCTGGGCACCGGTCTGGAAGGTGTCGAGGACGACGGTGGCGGCCGGGGCGGGGCCCGTCTGCTCCGCCCGCATGGCCAGCGCGTGGCCGATCAGCCCGCCCGCGGAGTGGCCGAGGAGCACATAGGGCCGGGAGCCCACGGCCGAGCGCAGCGCCGCCATCTGGACGTCGAGAAACGCACCGAACGTCTCGGGCACCGGCTCGCCCTCGTTGAAGCCCGGGTTGACCAGCACGATCACCTCCCGTTCGCGCTGCATCCGCTGGGCCAGCCCGACGTACTGCAGCGGTCCGGCGGTCGCGGTGATGGCCGGGACGCACACGAGGACGGCCCGGTCGCCTTCGCCGCGGGCGAGACGGACCGGCTCCTGCGCATGGTCCGCCGCGCTCCCGGCCGGGAAGGAGGCCCGCAGCCGGCCGGCGGCCTGGATGAGATCCATCCCGGCCGAGCCCGCCTTGCCGAGGGCGTGCGACTGGCGGTAGAGGACCTCCAGACCGTCGAAGGGCGTGGCCGGGGTGGGGGCGTCCGCGCCCGCCTGGTCGGCAGGGGCCGCCGGGTCCGGGCCCGGTGCCGTGCCCACGAGACCGGCCAGGTGCTCGGCCAGCAGCGATGTGGTCGGGTGCTCGAAGAGCGCGGCCGCCGGGAACTCCAGGCGCAGCAGGGAGCCGAGCCGGGAGCGCATCTCGATGCCGGCCATCGAGTCCACGCCCAGGTCGAGGAACTCGGTGTCCACGTCGAGGGCTTCGGTGTCCTCGTGCCGCAGGACCGCGGCGAGCTCGGTGCGGATGATGTCCCGCAGCACCCCGGTCCGCTTCTCCGGCTCGGTGCTCAGTACCCGCGCGACGGCGTCCTGCGCCGAGGGCGCGGGCCGGCCGGTGGGCACGGGCCGACCGGTGGGGGTGGGCCGGTATGCGGGCGGCGCCGAGGCGGTGTGGGCGCGCCGGAAGGCGGCGGCGGGCGCCGGGCGCAGGGTCAGCCCGCGCACCTCGGCCACCGGCCGTCCGGTGGCGTCGGCCAGGTGGAGGCGTACGACCCGCTCCCCCGCGCCGTCCTGTCCGGCCGCGATGTCGTTCTGGTCGGCGGCGTCCCGGCTGATGTCGTCCCGGCTGGTGTCGTCCCGGCTGGTGTCGTCCTGGCGGGGGCCGTCCTGGCCGGCGTCGGATAGTCGTACCCGCAGGTTCGTGGTGGCGGAGGCGTCGAACACCCGAACACCGCTCCAGGCGGCCGGCAGCCACACCCGCGCGCCGTCCGCGCCCTCCGCGCCGTCAGCGCCCGCCGCGCCCGCCTGTTCCGCCTCGCCCTCCGGCTGCGCACCGGCCCGGGCGTGCAGCGCGGCGTCGAGCAGCGCCGGGTGCACTCCGCCGAAGCCGTGCCCCGCGGCGGATGCCTCCTCGGGCAGCGCCACCTCGGCGAGGATGTCCGTGCCGTGGCGCCAGGCGGCGCGCAGGCCACGGAACGCGGGCCCGTAGACATGGCCCCGCTCCTCCAACGCGGCATAGAGCGCGGCCGGTCGCAGCACCTCGGCGCCGGGCGGTGGCCAGGCGCCGGCGAGGGCGCTGAAGCCGGCCGTCTCGACGGGGCTCGCCGGGACCGGCGCCACGACGGCGCGGGCGTGACACGTCCACTCCCCCGCCTCCTCGCCGGATGGGGACTCGGGCCTGGAGTGCACGGTCAGGGTGCGCCGGCCCGCCTCGTCCACCGGGCCGGCCTGGACCTGGACGTGCACGGCCGTGTGCGGGTCCAGCGCCAGCGGCGCCTCCAGGGCGAGCTCCGGCACCTGGGGGCAGCCCAGCCGGCGTCCCGCGTACAGCGCCCAGTCGAGCAGCACACTGGCGGGGAGCACCACGGTGTCCACGACCGCGTGGTCCGCGAGCCAGGGGTGGGTGGTCCGCGAGAGCCTGCCGGTGAACAGGGCCCTGCCGCTCTCGGCGAGCTCGACCGCGCCGGCCAGCAGCGGGTGGTCCGCCGCCGTGAGCCCCACGGTGCCCGCGTCGCCGGAGGGCGCGGGGACCTCGAGCCAGTAGCGCTGCCGCTGGAAGGCGTACGTGGGGAGGTCGACGGGACGCGCCGGCAGGTCCAGCAGGGCCGCCCAGTCGACAGTGCCGCCGCGCACCCACAGGGCCGCGGCCGTACGCAGCAGGGCGGGCCGCGCCGCGTGGCCGTGGCGCAGGCTGGTGGCGACGAGCACGTCGCGCTCGGCGCCCGCCACCTCCTCGACGGCGGCGCCCGTCCAGGCGGAGCCGCCCGTGCCCAGCTCGACAAAGGCCCGTACGCCGACGTCCAGCAGCGCCTTCACCGCGGCACCCGGCCGCGCCGGCTCGCGCAGCCCGCGGTACCAGTGCTCGGCGTCCAGATCTCCGGGCGCGAGCCGCGCTCCGGTCACGGCCGAGTACATCGGTACGCGCCCGTCGCCCGCGGCGATCCGGGCCGCACGCGCCGGTAACCCGTCGGCCTGGGCCTGGGCCTCGGTTGCGGTCCCGGTCAGGAGCCGTCCGTGCGCCGCGGCGAGCAGCGCGCCGTCGGCCAGGGGCAGGATGCCCGCGACACACGCGGCGGCGATCTCACCGCCGCCGAGGCCGACCACGGCGGCCGGGGTGATGCCGGCGGCCGACCACACCGCGGTGAGCGACACCATGACCGCCCACAGCGCGGGATGGCCGACGTCCGGGCGCCGGAGCCTTTCGGGCTCGTCGCGCAGGACGTCGAGCAGGCGGAAGTCGGTGTGCGGGGCCAGGGCCGCGGCGCACTCGGCCATGGAGGAGGCGAACACCGGCGAGGAGTCGAGGAGCGCGACGGCCGCCTCGACCCAGCCGTCGGCCTGCTCCGGGAAGACGAACGCCGCCTTGAGCCCGCCGCGGGCCACGCCACATGTCGCGGTGTCACCGGGGATGTCCCCGCCCGCCAGGGTGTCGAGGGCGGTCGCGTATCCTTCCGCGTCCTCGGCCAGCACGACCGCCCGGTGCTCGAAAGCAGTACGCGTCGTCGCCAGCGCCACCGCCGTCCCCGCCACATCCACACCCGGCGCCACCGCATGATCCCGCAACCGCGCCGCCTGAGCCCGCAACGCCGACTCCGACTTCGCCGACAACACCCACGGCACAACACCACTCAAGCCACCAACACCTGACGGCACCTCCTCCCGTGGGGCCTCCTCACGCGGGGCCTCCTCCAGCACCACATGGGCGTTCGTCCCACTGATGCCGAACGACGACACACCCGCCCGCCGCGGACGACCCGTCCCCGGCCACGGACGAGCCTCCGTCACCAACTCCACCGCACCCGACGACCAATCCACATGCGGCGTCGGCTCATCCACATGCAACGTCCTGGGCACCACACCCCGCCGCATCGCCTCCACCACCTTGATCACACCAGCCACACCCGCCGCCGCCTGCGTATGACCGATGTTCGACTTGAGGGCACCGAGAAGCAACGGCCGCCCCTCATGCCTCTCCTGCCCGTAGGTGGCGAGCAGAGCCTGGGCCTCGATCGGATCGCCCAGGGTGGTGCCCGTGCCATGCGCCTCCACCACGTCCACATCAGCCGCCGACAGACCCGCACCCGCCAACGCCTCACGAATCACCCGCACCTGAGACGGACCATGAGGCGCCGTCATCCCATTCGACGCACCATCCTGATTCACCGCACTCCCCCGCACCACAGCCAACACCCGATGCCCCAACCGCCGAGCATCCGACAACCGCTCCACCAACAACACCCCCACCCCCTCACCCCACGCAGTCCCATCAGCCCCCTCCGCAAACGCCTTACAACGCCCATCCACAGCCAACCCACCCTGCTTACCGAACTCCGTGAAAACACCCGGAGTCGACATCACCGTCACCCCACCGGCCAGAGCGAGATCGCAGACGCCGCGCCGGAGTGCGGATACGGCCATGTCCAGGGCGACCAGGGAGGAGGAGCAGGCGGTGTCGATCGTCACGGCCGGGCCCTCGAAACCGAAGGTGTAGGCGATGCGGCCGGAGGCGACGCTGCCGGCGGTGCCGTTGCTGAGATAGCCGGCGATCTCCTCGGGGACCTCGCGGAGCCGTGCCACGTAGTCGTGGTGCATCAGGCCGGTGTAGACACCGGTCCTGCTGCCGCGCAGCCGGGTCGGGTCGATGCCGGCCCGCTCGATGGCCTCCCAGGAGGTCTCCAGCAGCAGCCGGTGCTGCGGGTCCATGGTGGTGGCCTCGCGCGGCGAGATGCCGAAGAAACCGGCGTCGAACTCGGCGGCGTCGTAGAGGAAGCCGCTCTCGCGGACATAGGTGGTGCCGGTGCGGCCGGGCTCGGGGTCGTACAGCGCGGAGAGGTCCCAGCCGCGATCGGTGGGGAAGCCGCCGATGCCCTCGCGGCCGCCGGCCACCAGCTCCCACAGGTCTTCGGGGGAGCCGACACCTCCGGGGTAGCGGCAGGCCATGCCGACGATGGCGATGGGCTCGCCGTCGATGGGCCGGGCCCGTTCGGCGGGGGCGCCCCGGTCCGTGGCGCCCGCCAGGGACTCGTCCAGGAAGGCGGCGAGCGACCGGGGGGTGGGGTAGTCGAAGACGAGCGTGGTGGGCAGCCGCACCTTGGTGGACTCGACGAGGCGGTTGCGCAGTTCGACAGCGGTCAGCGAGTCGAAGCCCAGGGCGTCGAAGGACTGGTCGGGCGCCACGGCCTCGGCCGTGGCGTGGCCCAGCACGGTGGCGACGTGCTCGCGCACCAGCTCGACGAGGGCGGCCGAGCGGTCCCCCGCCGGCATGTCGAGCAGCCGGTCGCGCCAGGCCGACGAGGCGGCCGACGAGGGGGTGGCGGCGCGGCGCGGGGCAGGGGCGACCAGGGAGCGCAGCAGGGCGGGCGGGTTGGTCTGGCCGCGCAGGTCGAGGCGTACGGGGACGGCGACGGGCGCGGGCAGCCGGAGCGAGGCGTCGAACAGCGCCAGGCCCTCGTCGGTGGTCAGGGCCCGCAGCCCGCCTCGGCCGAGCCGGTCCAGGTCGGTCTCGCTCAGGGTGCCGGTCATGGCGCTGAGGTCGGCCCACAGGCCCCACGCCAGGGAGTGGCCGGGCAGCCCGAGGGCGCGGCGGTGCCTGGCCAGTGCGTCCAGGAAGGTGTTGGCGGCCGCGTAGTTGGCCTGTCCAGGGGAGCCGAAGACGCCGGCGGCGGAGGAGAACAGCACGAACAGGTCGAGCTCCCGCTCGCGGGTGAGCTCGTGGAGGTGCCAGGCGGCGTCCACCTTGGGGCGGAGCACGGTCTCCAGGCGCTCGGCGGTCTGGGCGGTGACCATGCCGTCGTCCAGGACGCCCGCCGCGTGGATCACGCCGCGCAGGTCGGGGAGGGAGTGGAGGAGTTCGGCCAGCGCGGCGCGCTGTGCCACGTCGCAGGCGACCAGTCGTACGTCGGCGCCCGACTCGCGCAGCTCGGCGGCGAGTTCCCCGGCGCCCGGGGTATCGGCGCCGCGCCGCCCGGCGAGCACCAGGCTCCGTACACCGTGGGCGGTGACCAGGTGCCGGGCCACCGCGGCGCCGATGACGCCGGTGCCGCCGGTGACCAGGACGGTGCCCTGCCCGGAGTACGGGGCGGGGGCCGCGGCCTCGGGCGCGGCGCGCACCAGACGCGGCACGAAGACATCACCGCCCCGCACGGCGATCTCGGTCTCCTGGTCGGCGAGCGCGGCGCACACCTCGGGCCAGGGGACGTCGGCGATGTCGAGGCCGGGCCCGAGGTCGAGCAGCGCGAACCGCTCGGGGTGTTCTGAGCGGGCCGAGCGCACCAGGCCGTGCAACGCGGCCTGGGCCGGGTCGGCGCCGTCCGAGGGGCGCACCTCGACGGCGCCCCTGGTCACCACGGTCAGCCGGGCGGGGTTCCGGGTGTCGTGCGCCAGCCACGCGCGTATCCGTTCCAGGGCGTGGCCGAGGCCGTCCCGTGCCCGGTCGACGGGGCCGGTGCCGGCCTCGGCACCGGCGGGCTCGGTGCAGTCCAGGAGCACGGTGTCGGCTCCGGCGGCCACGGCGGCGGCCGGCGCTTCGAGGGAGGTGTCCGCGCGCCAGACCGGCGGGGCCTCGCTCGCGGCGGTGTCCCGCGCCGTGGGGCGCCGGGGCTCCCAGGCCTCGGTGAACAGCGACTCCGCCACCACGGCTCGCGCCGGGCCCACGGGGGTGTCCGATACGGGCCGCAGCACGAGTTCGTCGATGCCGACGACGGGGGCGCCGGTGGCGTCCGCGATCCGGACGCGTACGGCGGCGGTGCCCGCGTTCGACAGCCGGACGCGGACGGAGCGGGCGCCGCTCGCCCACAGCCGCACGCCGGACCAGGCGAACGGCAGCCGCGCGGTGTTCTCGGTGTCCTCGACCACCCCGCCGAGCCCGATGCCGTGCAGGGCGGCGTCCAGCAAGGCGGGGTGGACGCCGAAGTCCGCGGCGTCGTCCGCCGCGCCCTCGGGCAGTTCCACCTCGGCGAAGAAGTCGCCGCCGCGCCGCCAGGCCTTGCGCAGCCCCTGGAAGGTGGGGCCGTAGGCGTAGCCCTGTTCGGCCAGTGCGGGGTAGAAGTCCCCGGTGTCGATCGGGGCCGCGCCGCGGGGCGGCCACTCTTCCCCGATGATCTCGGCGAAGTCGTCGGCGTCCGGGCCCGGGGAGGGCGGGGCGACCACGCCCTGGGCGTGCCGGGTCCATGCCGGCTCGGCGCCGCGGGTCCCGTCGTCGGAGGGTTCGGGGCGGGAGTGCACGGCGACGTGGCGGTGTCCCTCGTCGTCGGCGGGGCCCACGCCGACCTGGATCTGTACGGCGTCCTCGGGGCTGAGGACGAGCGGGGTCTCCAGGGTGAGGTCGTGGATCCGGCCGCAGCCGACGTTCTGCCCCGCGCGCAGGGCGAGTTCGACGAAGGCGGTGCCCGGCAGGAGCACGGCGCCCACGACGGCGTGGTCGGCGAGCCAGGGGTGGGTGGTGAGCGACAGCCGTCCGGTGAGCACCGTGCCACCGGCGGAGTCGCCGTTGGCCACGCTGATGGCGGCGCCCAGCAGCGGGTGGTCGAGCCCGGCGAGTCCGGAGGCGGCCACATCGCCGGCGCCGCGCGGGGAGACGCGGGGCCAGAAGCGCTGTCGTTCGAAGGGGTAGGTGGGCAGGTCGGGGCCGGCGGGTACGGCGGGCAGGACCGCGCGCCAGTCCACGGCGGCGCCGCCGGCCCACAGCGCGCCGACCGCCCGCAGCAGCCCGGCGACCTGGGGACGCTCACGGTGGGCCACGGCAGTCACGGTGGTGGAGCGCCCCTCGGTGAGGCTGTCCTCGAGGGGCCGGGTGAGGACGGCGTGCGGCCCGATCTCGAGGAAGGCGTCCACTCGCGTCTCCACCGCGCGCACCGCGTCCTGGAAGCGGACGGCCTCGCGGGCGTGCCGCACCCAGTAGTCGGGGGAGGTGATGTCCTCCGCGGCCGGCTCCCCGGTGACCGTGGACACCAGCGGTATGGCCGGGCGGGAGAAGGTGAGCCGGGAGAGCACGGAGCGGAACTCGTCGAGCATGGGCTCCATCAGCGGCGAGTGGAAGGCGTGGCTGACCCGGAGCCTGCGGGTGCGCCGGCCGGCCTGCCCGGCGGTTTCGGCGATCCGGTCCACGGCGTCCGCCGCTCCGGACACGACGACGGCGGAGGGGCCGTTGACCGCGGCTATCGCCACTTGGCGCCGGTGCTGCTCGGGCAGGGCCCGCAGCCATACCTCGGCCTGGGCACGAGTGGCGTCGAGGGCCAGCATGGCACCGCCGTCCGGCAGCCGCCGCATGAGCGCGCCACGGGCGACGGCCAGGGTGACCGCGTCGTCGAGGGAGAGCACCCCGGCCACATGGGCGGCGGCGATCTCGCCGATGGAGTGGCCGAGGACGGCATCCGGGCGCACGCCCCACGCTTCCAGGGTGCGGAACAGCGCGACCTCGACGGCGAACAGGGCTATCTGGGTGTAGTGGGTCTCGTGCACGAGGCCGGCGTGGCCCGAGGGGTGCCCGGCGGAGCCGGCGAACACCACGTCCGCCAGCGGGATGTCGAGCCGCGGGTCGGCGGCCGCGCAGACGGCGTCGAACGCCTCCGCGAACGCCGGCAGTCGCTCGTACCACTCGCGTCCCATGCCCGCCCACTGCGCGCCTTGCCCCGCGAAGACGAAGGCGGTCTTGGCCCCGGGCCGTGCCACGCCCTGGACGAGGTGGCGGCCCGTGGTGCCCTTGGCCGTCAGGGTGTCGAGGGCGGTCGCGTATCCTTCCGCGTCCTCGGCCAGCACGACCGCCCGGTGCTCGAAAGCAGTACGCGTCGTCGCCAGCGCCACCGCCGTCCCCGCCACATCCACACCCGGCGCCACCGCATGATCCCGCAACCGCGCCGCCTGAGCCCGCAACGCCGACTCCGACTTCGCCGACAACACCCACGGCACGACACCACCACCCGGCACCTCCTCCCGTGGCGCCTCCTCACGCGGGGCCTCCTCTCGCGGGGCCTCCTCCAGGATCACATGCGCGTTCGTCCCACTGATCCCGAACGACGACACCCCCGCCCGCCGCGGACGACCCTCCCCCGGCCACACCACCCGCTCCCGCACCAACTCCACCCCACCCGACGACCAATCCACATGCGACGTCGGCTCATCCACATGCAACGTCGCCGGCACCACCCCGTGCCGCATCGCCAACACCATCTTGATCACACCAGCCACACCCGCCGCAGCCTGCGTATGACCAATATTCGACTTCACCGACCCCAACAACAACGCACGACCACCCACCCGATCCCGGCCATACGTCGCCAACAACGCCTGCGCCTCGATCGGATCACCCAACGCCGTACCCGTCCCATGCGCCTCCACCACATCCACCTCACCCCCGCCCACACCAGCACCCGCCAACGCCTCACGAAT
>NZ_MAXF01000161.1 GCF_001704635.1 Streptomyces sparsogenes
AAACACCCGGACATCACCGTCACTCCGCCGACGAGCGCCAGCGCGCAGTCTCCGGAGCGCAGCGCACGGGCCGCCAGGTGCAACGCCACGAGGGAGGCGGAGCAGGCCGTGTCCACGGTCACGGCGGGGCCCTCGAAACCGAAGGTGTAGGCGATGCGGCCGGAGACGACGCTGACGGCGGTGCCCGTCAGCAGGTGGCCGAGGGACTCGTGGCCGGCCTGGTTGAGCATCCCGGGATAGTCGGCGCCGTTGACGCCGACGAACACGCCGGTGCGGCTGCCGTGCAGGGTGGTGGCGTCGATCCCGGCCCGTTCGAAGGTCTCCCAGGAGGTCTCCAGCAACAGCCGCTGCTGGGGGTCCATTTCCAGGGCCTCGCGCGGGGAGATGCCGAAGAACCCGGCGTCGAACTCGGTGGCCGTGTCGAGGAAGCCGCCCTGCGGGCGGGGCCCGCCCTCGGGCCGCTGCCAGCCGCGGTCGGCGGGAAAGTCGCCCATGGCGTCGACTCCGCCGTACAGCAGGTCCCAGAAGGCCTCGGGCGTGTCGGCCCCGCCGGGGAACCGACATCCCATGCCCACGATCGCGATGGGCTCGCGCTCGGCGTCCTCCAGGTCCCGGACCCGGTCCCTGGTGCGCTTGAGGTCCGCGGTCACCCGCTTCAGGTACTCGACGACCTGCTCTTTGTCAGCCATGTCCGAAACCCCTCGTCGTACGGGATGTGCGTGTGGGCCGTGTGCGCATCAGCTCAGCCCGATCTCGTCGTCGATGTAGCGGAGAAGCTCTTCCTCGCTCGCCGAGCTCAGCTCGTCGACCCCGGTGTCCTGGGCCTGGCCGCCGGGGGCGGCCCCGGCCAGCCCCCTGGACCGCTCCCGCCAGCGCAGCAGCAGCGTCTCCAGCCGGGCCGTCACCTTCGTGACCTCGGCGGCGTCCCGCTCGTCCTCGAGCATCGCCTCCAGGCGGTCGACGGCCTCCTTGCCCCACTCCTCGGCCGCCGTCTCGGGCAGCAGTATCCCGAGCAGATGGCCGGTGAGCGCCTCGGGCGTGGGGTGGTCGAAGACGAGCGTGGTGGGCAGCCGGGTGCCGGCCAGGCGGGCCAGCCGGTTGCGGAGTTCCACGGCCGTCAGCGAGTCGAAGCCGAGCTCGGTGAAGGGCCGGGTCGCGGAGATCCGGTCCGCCGCCTCGTACTTGAGCACCGCGGCGATCTGGGCGCGTACCGTCTCCAGCAGGGCTTCCGTGCGCTCGGCCGGGGGCAGTGCGGACAGCCGGTCGCGCAGCGTCCGGCTGTCCGCCGTCGTGGCGGGGCGCGGTGCGGCGCGCACCAGGCCGCGCAGCAGCGCGGGGGGCTGTTCGTCGCCGGCCAGCCGGGCACGGTCGAGCCGGACCGGCGCGGTGTGCGGCAGGCCGGAGGCGAGGGCGCGGTCGAAGAGGGCGAGTCCTTCCTCGGTGGTGAACGGGAGGATGCCGCCCGCGCTCATGCGGCGCAGCTCGGCCTTGTCGAGGGTGGCGGTCAGTTCGCTGGTCTCCTCCCACAACCCCCACGACAACGACTGCGCCGGCAGCCCCTCGGCCCGCCGCCGCACCGCCAACGCATCCAGGAACACATTCGCCGCCGCGTAATTCGCCTGCCCAGGAGACCCGAACACCCCCGCAGCCGACGAGAACAACACAAACAACTCCACCCCACGACCCCGCGTCACCTCATGCAAATGCCACGCACCATCCACCTTCGGACGCAACACCGACCCCAACCGCTCCTCATCCAGCCCCGTCACCACACCGTCATCCACCGCACCCGCCGCATGCACCACCCCACGCACCTCAGGCAACCCCGCCAACAACCCCTCCACCGCACCCCGATCACCCACATCACACGCCACCACCCGCACCCGAGCACCCAACCCCTCCAACCCCGCCACCACACCAGCAACCCCCGGCGCACCCCCACCCCGCCGACTCACCAACACCACATCCCGCACCCCATACGCCACCACCACATGCCGCGCCACCGCAGCACCCACCACACCCGTACCACCCGTCACCAACACCGCACCCACACCCGACCACGACACCCCACCACCCGACACCACACCAGCATCAGGACGAACCAGCGCCAGCCGGGGTACGTACGCCTCCCCGCCGCGCAGGGCGACCTCCGGCTCGCCCGCGGCCACGGCCGCGGCCAGCACGGCGGCGGACACCTCGGCGGGGTCACCGTCGGTGTCCACCAGCAGAAAACGATCCGGATGCTCCGACTGGGCCGAACGCAACAGACCCCGCACCGCCGCCTGGGTCAGGTCCACGGTGTCGGTGTCCGCCACGGCGACACCGCCGCGGGTGACCACGGCCAGCCGCGCTTCGGCCAGGGGCTCGCTCGCCAGCCATTCCTGGGCGCGGGCGAGCGCGGTGGTCACCGCTTCGCGGACCCGTTCCGGCAGTTGCGCGCCGCCGGGCTCCCGCTGCCCGGGGGCGAGCAGGGCGGCGGCGTCCAGCAGCACCCACCGTGCGCCGTCGGCGACGGCGGCCTCGACCTCCGCCGCCGGCCTCGTGCCGTCCCACAGGAACGAGGGCACCGCCGCCGCGGGTTCGGGGAGCTCTCGGCGCTCCCAGCGCACCTCGTACAGCGAGCGGGCCGCGGTGGCGCCGGCGGAGCGGAGCCGGGCCGCGGTGACCGGGCGCAGTTCGACGCGTTCTGCGCCGAGCAGCGGGGTGCCGTCCGCGTCGGTGGCACGTACCCGTACGGCTCCGTCGCCGGCCGGGGACAGCAGGGCCCGTACGGTCCGGGGGCCGTCGGCCGGGTCCGCGCCGGCTGCCGGGTCCGTTCCGGCGGCCCAGAGGTGCACGCCCTGCCAGGCGGTGGGCTGCAGGGGTTCGGCGGTGCCCGGCCCGCCGAGGCCGGCGGGGTCGGTGAGGCGCCAGGCGTGGCACACCGACTCCAGCAGCGCGGCGCGCGCCGTGAGGCCCTCGACGGCGTGGTCGGGCAGTTCCACCTCGGCGTAGATCTCGTCGCCACCGCGCCAGGCCGCGCGCAGGCCTTGCAGGGCGGGGCCCACCTGCTGTCCGGCGGCGAAGAGCCGCCCGTAGAGCCCGGCCGTGTCCACCGGCGTGGCATCGGCCGGCGGCCAGGCTCCCGCGAGCCGTGCGTACGCCGCGTCGGGGGCGTCAGGCGCGCCGGGCGCGTCAGGCGCGTCAGGCGCGTCGGGGGCGTCGGGCGCGGGGGCGAGTACGGCGGTGGCGTGCGGGGTCCACTCCGCGGTGGGGTCGCCGTCGGGCCGGGCGTGGACGGTGAGCCGGCGGCGCCCGGCGGCGTCGGGGGCGTCGGCCATCACCTGGATCGCCAGGGCGCCGTCGGGGGCGAGGAGCAGCGGCTCGTGCTGCTCCAGCTCCGCGACCCGGGGCAGGCCGAGCCGGTCCGCGGCGTACAGCGCCCAGTCGAGCACGGCGGCGCCGGGCAGGACGGGGGTGTCCAGCACGGTGTGTTCGGCGGGCGAGGACGGGGCCGGGGCGTTGAGCCTGCCGCTGAACAGCACGGTGTCGGTTCCCGCCGGGACGACCGCCGCGGCGAGCACCGGGTGACCGGTCGCCTCGAGGCCGACACTGGCCGGGTCCGCCGAGCCGTGCGGCGCGTCCAGCCAGTAGCGCTCCCGCTGGAAGGCGTAGGTCGGCAGTTCGACGGCGTCGGCCGCCGGGTCCGCGGCGGGCACCAGCGCGGCCCAGTCCACGCCGAGGCCGCGGGTCCACAGGGTGGCGGCGGAACGCAGCAGGGCCGTGCGCTCGTCCTCGTCGCGGCGCAGCGTGCCGCTGACGACGACCTCCCGCCCGCCCGCCTCCAGGGCGGCGTCCTCGAGGGCCGCGGTGGTCACCGGGTGCGGGCTGACCTCGATGAAGGTGTCGACGCCGCGCGCCATGAGGTCGGCGACGACCTCGGCGAACCGCACCGGCCGGCGCAGGTTGCGGTACCAGTACTTCGGCCCGGGCCACCTCCACCGGCTCCCCGGTCACCGTGGAGTGCCAGGTCAGCTGCGGCGGCGCGGAGTCGATGTCGCCCAGCTCCTTGAACAGCCGGTCCCTGATGAGTTCGACCTGGGGCGCGTGGGAGGGGTAGGTGACGGGGATGCGGCGGGCGCGGATCCCGTCGGCCGCGCAGCCGTCGAGGAGCTGCCGCAGCGGCTCCTCGTCACCGGCGACGACGACGGCGCCGGGCCCGTTGACCGCGGCGACGACCACCCGGGCGGCGGGGTCCGCGTCGCCCGTGGGGTGGGTGTAGCGGTCGATGAGCGCCTGGGCCTCGTCGGCGGGCACGGTCAGCGAGGCCATGCCGCCCCGTCCGGCGAGCTCTTCGGCGATGACCCGGCTGCGCAGCGCCACCAGCCGGGCGCCGTCGGCCAGCGACAGGGCGCCGGCCACGCAGGCGGCCGCGATCTCGCCCTGCGAGTGGCCGACGACCACGGACGGGGTGATGCCGATGTGCTGCCAGACCTTGGCCAGGGACACCATCACGGCCCACAGCGCGGGCTGCACCACATCGACGCGCTCCAGGGCCTGCGCGTCGCCCAGCACGTCGAGCAGCTTCCAGTCGGCGTGTGCCGAAAGCTCTTCGGCACAGCGCCGCATCCAGGTGGCGAACACCGGTGAGGACTCCATGAGCCCGCGTGCCATGCCGGTCCACTGCGCGCCCTGGCCGGGGAAGACGAAGGCCACGGTGGCGCCGGGGCGCACGGCTCCGCGGACCAGCCCCGGTGCCTCGGGCTCGCGGCGGGTCAGGGCGGTGAGTCCTTCGGCGAAACCAGGGGGGTCGGTGGCGAGGACGACGGCGCGCTCGTCGAAGGCGGTGCGCGTCTCGATGAGCGCGGTGGCCGTCGCCAGGGGGTCGGTGCCGGTGGTGGCGAGTGCGCGCAGCCGCTCGGCCTGGCCGCGCAGCGCGGCGGCGGACTTGGCCGAGAGGAGCCAGGGCAGTACGGCGCCCTCGGCCGCGGTGACCACGGGCTCCGGGCGGCCCCGCTCCCCGGCCTGCTCGGCCGCCTCGGGCTCGGGGGCCTGTTCGAGGATGACGTGTGCGTTGGTGCCGCTGATGCCGAACGAGGAGACGGCGGCCCGCCGCGGCCGGTCGGTCCGCGGCCAGGGGACGGGCTCGGTGGCCAGTTCCACCGCGCCCGCCGACCAGTCGATGTGTTCGCTGGGCCGCTCGGCGTGCAGGGTCCGGGGCACCACGCTGTGGCGCAGGGCGAGCACCGTCTTGATCACGCCCGCGATGCCGGCCGCCGCCTGGGTGTGACCGATGTTGGACTTCACCGACCCCAACAGCACCGGCCGCCCCCCGGCCCGGTCCTGACCATAGGTGGCCAGCAGGGCCTGCGCCTCGATCGGATCTCCCAGAGTGGTGCCCGTGCCGTGCGCCTCCACCACATCGACATCCGACGGAGCGAGCCCCGCATTGGCCAGCGCCTGACGGATGACCCGCTGCTGAGACGGCCCATTGGGCGCCGTCAGGCCATTGGAAGCGCCGTCCTGGTTGACCGCCGAACCCTTGATGACGGCGAGGACCCGGTGGCCGTTGCGGCGCGCGTCCGACAGCCGCTCGACCAGGACCATGCCGGCGCCCTCGGCGACACCCATGCCGTCCGCCTCCGCGGAGAAGGCCTTGCAGCGGCCGTCGTGCGCCAGGCCGCGCTGCCGGGTGAACTCCGCGAAGATCGTCGGGGTGGCCATCACGGTGACGCCGCCGGCGAGCGCCAGATCGCACTCGGCGCGCTGCAGCGCGCTGACGGCCATGTCCAGCGCGACGAGCGAGGAGGAGCAGGCCGTGTCCACGGTCACGGCCGGGCCCTCCAGGCCGAGGGTGTAGGCGACCCGTCCGGTGGCCACGCTGCCGGCGTTGCCGTTGCTGAGGAAACCGGCGACGTCCTCGGGGACGGAGCGCAGCCGGGCGGCATACTCGTGGTACATCAGGCCGGAGAACACGCCGGTCCTGCTGCCGCGCAGCCGCGCCGGGTCGATCCCGGCCCGCTCGACGGCCTCCCAGGACAGCTCCAGCAGCATCCGGTGCTGCGGGTCCATGGTCACGGCCTCGCGCGGGGAGATCCCGAAGAAGGCGGCGTCGAAGTCGGCGGCGTCGTGCAGGAAGCCGCCCTGGTCCACCAGCGAGCTGCCGGGGCGCTCGCCCGTGGGGTCGAAGAAGGAGTCGAGCGCCCAGTCGCGGTCCGTGGGGAAGTCGCCGATGCCCTCGCCGCCGTCGGCGAGCAGCTGCCACAGCTTCTCGGGGGAGTCGATGCGGCCGGGGAAGCGGCAGCTCATGCCGACGATGGCGATGGGCTCGTCGTCGCGCACGACCCGGGCCACGGCAGTGTGGCGCGCGGTTTCGCCGGACAGCAGCCGGTGCAGATGGGCGCCGAGCGCGCCCGGCGTCGGGTAGTCGAACACCAGGGTGGCCGGCAGCCGGGTGCCGGTGAGCTCGTTGAGCCGGTTGCGCAGTTCCACCGCGGTCAGGGAGTCGAAGCCGAGGTCCTTGAAACCGCGCTCGACGGGGACCGCGTCGGCGCCGGAGTGCCCGAGTACGGCGGCGGCTTGGGCCCGGACGAGTTCGACGAGCAGCTTCTCGCGGTCCGCCTCGGGCGTCGCCTCGTACTCGGCCCGCCAGCCGCGGCCGGCCGGGGCGCCGGTGGCGCGGCGCGCGGGCGTACGCACCAGGGCGCGCAGCAACGGGTGCGGCCGCTGCCCTTCGGCGCGGGCGCGGGTCAGGTCGAGCCGTACGGGGACGGCGTGCGGGACGTCGAGGGCCAGCGCGTGGTCGAAGAGGGCGAGCCCTTCCTCGGTGCCGAGGGTCAGCAGGCCGCCGCGGCCGAGCCGGGCCTTGTCGGCCTCGTCGAGGGTGGCGGTCAGTTCGCTGGTCTCCTCCCACAACCCCCACGACAACGACTGCGCCGGCAGACCCTCGGCCCGCCGCCGCACCGCCAACGCGTCCAGAAACACATTCGCCGCCGCGTAATTCGCCTGCCCAGGAGACCCGAACACCCCCGCAGCCGACGAGAACAACACAAACAACTCCACCCCACGACCCCGCGTCACCTCATGCAAATGCCACGCACCATCCACCTTCGGACGCAACACCGACCCCAACCGCTCCTCATCCAGCCCCGTCACCACACCGTCATCCACCGCACCCGCCGCATGCACCACCCCACGCACCTCAGGCAACCCCGCCAACAACCCCTCCACCGCACCCCGATCCCCCACATCACACGCCACCACCCGCACCCGAGCACCCAACCCCTCCAACCCCGCCACCACACCAGCAGCCCCAGGCGCACCCTCACCCCGCCGACTCACCAACACCACATCCCGCACCCCATACGCCACCACCACATGCCGCGCCACCGCAGCACCCACCACACCCGTACCACCCGTCACCAACACCGCACCCACACCCGACCACGACACCCCACCACCCGACACCACACCAGCATCAGGACGAACCAGCAGTGGGACGAGCACGGTGTCGCCGCGCAGGGCGATCTCCGGCTCGCCCGCGGCCACGGCCGCGGCCAGCACGGCGGCGGACACCTCGGCGGGGTCACCGTCGGTGTCCACCAACACAAAACGATCCGGATGCTCCGACTGGGCCGAACGCAACAGACCCCGCACAGCCGCCTGGGCCGGGTCGGGCCGCTCACCGGGCATGGCGCCGACGGCGCCGCGGGTCAGCACGGCGAGCCGCGCCTGTGCGGGCGTCTCCTGGGCGAGCCATTCCCGCACCCGGGCCAGCGCGGCCCGGGTCAGGGCGTGGGCCGCGGCCGGCACGTCGAGGCCGTCCGGCAGGTCCTGGGCCGTGCAGTCGAACAGCACCACCTCGGGTTCCCCGGCGAGCACATCGGCGAGCGGGGTGCCCGGGCGCCACACCGCCGTACGCGGTGCGGCGGGGGCCGCGCCGGTCGGGGGCCGCCAGGTGTCCCAGCGCGGCACGTACAGCGACCGGGTGGGGGCCGCGCGCAGGTCGGCGGCGGACAGCGGCCGCAGCACCAGCTCGTCCACGGCGGCGACGGGCCTGCCAGTGGCGTCCGCGGCGCGCAGCCGTACGCCGTCCTCGCCGGCCGCGGTCAGCCGGACGCGCAGTGAGGTGGCGCCGTCGGTCCAGGTCCGCACGCCGGACCAGGCGAACGGAAGGCGTACCGCCCCCTCGTCGCCGAACAGTCCGCCGAGGCCCATGGCGTGGAGCGCGGAGTCGAGGAGTGCCGGGTGGACGAGGAAGTCGTCGGCGGGCGTCTCCTGGGCCAGGGCCACCTCGGCGAACACCTCGTCACCGCGCCGCCAGACGGACCGCAGCCCCTGGAAGGCGGGGCCGTACTCGTAGCCGCGCTCGAACAGGGCCGCGTAGTAGTCGCCCACCTCGACGGGGGTGGCGCCGGACGGCGGCCAGACGCCCTGGAGCGCGGCGAACTCCGCCGGGTCCTCGGGCGCTTCCTCGGCGGTCAGGGTGGCGGTGGCGTGTCGGATCCACTCGGCGGGCTCCTCCTGGTCGGCCGTGCCGGCCCGGGAGTGGATGGTGACGGTCCGGCTGCCGGTCCCGTCGGCCTCGGCGACCTGGACCTGGACGGTGACGCCGGTGTCCGCGGTGAAGGTGAGGGGGCGCTCGAGGGTGAGCTCCCGCAGTTGGCCGCAGCCGGTCTCCCGGCCGGCGGCGAGCGCGAGTTCCACGAAGGCGGTCCCCGGCAGCAGCGCGGTGTCCAGCACGGCGTGGTCGGCCAGCCAGGGGTGGGTCGACAGGGACAGCCGACCGGTGAGGACCACGTCGCCGGACTCGGCGGGGCGCGTGGCGGCGGCGAGCAGCGGGTGGGCGACGGGGTCGAGCCCGATGCCGGAGGGGTCGCCGGTGAGGGCCGGCCCTTCCAGCCAGTAGCGCCGCCGCTGGAACGGGTACGTCGGCAGCTCGGCCGCCCTGGCCGGCTCGGCGAGGGAGGCGGTGGCGGCCGCGGTGCCCAGGAAGGCGTCCCAGGAGATGCCGGCGCCGTGGGTCCACAGGGTGGCCGCCGCGCGGATCAGCGCGGCGCTGTCGTCCTGGTCGCGGCGGAGGGTACCGGAGACCACCACCTCCTCGCGGCCCGCGGCGGCCGCCAGGTCCTCGATGGCCGGGACGAGCACCGGGTGCGGGCTGATCTCGACGAAGGTGTCGATGCCCCGGTCGAGCAGCGCGGTGACCGTCTCGGCGAACCGCACGGGCCAGCGCAGGTTGCGGTACCAGTACTGGGCGTCGGCCTCCGTCTCGCCGAGCGGGGCCACGGTCACCGACGAGTGCATGGGTACGGAGCCCGCGCGCGGTGCGACGGTCTCGGCCAGCTCCAGCAGCCGGCCGCGGATGGCTTCGACGTGCGGGGTGTGCGAGGCGTAGTCGACCGGGATGGTGCGGGCGCGGACGCCCGCGGCCTCGGCGGCCGCGGACACCTCGGCGAGTGCCTCGGGGGCGCCGGCGATCACGGTGGCCCCGGGGCCGTTGACGGCGGCCACCCAGACCCCGTCGCGCTCGCCCAGGAGTTCGGCGGTGCGCTCGGCGGAGGCGGCGAGGGAGACCATGCCGCCCTGCCCCGCGAGGTCCTCGGCGATGGCCCGGCTGCGCAGCGCGACCAGACGCGCCCCGTCCTCCAGGGAGAGGACACCGGCGACACACGCGGCGGCGATCTCGCCCTGTGAATGGCCCGCCACCACGTCGGGGGTCAGCCCCGCGGCCTGCCACACCCGGGCCAGGGAGACCATGACGGCCCACAGCGCCGGCTGCACCACATCGACGCGCCCGAGGGCCTGCTCGTCACCGAGCGCGTCGAGCAACTCCCAGTCCACGTGCGGCGCCAGCGCGTCGGCGCACTCGCGCATGGCCGCGGCGAAGAGGGGCGAGGACTCCAGGAGCCCGGTGGCCATGCCGAGCCGCTGGGCACCCTGCCCCGGGAAGACGAACGCGACCTTGGCGCCGGGGCGTGCGGTGCCCCGCACCA